>JBNKVT010000018.1:0-72143 GCA_050299335.1 Paracoccaceae bacterium
GGTCGCAGTCAAGGAAGAACCCGAAAAGCCCAAGCGCACCGGTTGGTGGTCACTGGGCCGCTAAGGTCGAAAGACAGAACGAAAAAGGCGCGCCGTTCCTGCAAGAACGGCGCGCCTTTTTTGTAAGTTCAGTGATCAGTAACTGCGGATCAATCCAACCAGCTTGCCCTGCACGGTCACCTGGTCATCGCGGAATACGCGGGTTTCATAGGCGGGATTGGCCGCCTCCAAAGCAATGGAATTGCCCTTGCGGCGGAACCGTTTCAACGTCGCCTCGTAGCCTTCGACAACGGCCACAACGATCTCACCATTATCGGCATTGCTGCCTTCTTGGATGATAACGATATCGCCTTCGTTGATGCCAGCCTCGATCATCGAATCGCCTTTGACTTCAAGGGCGTAGTGATGCGCCGAGCTGGAGATCATCGAGCCCGGCACCGAGATGTTGTTCGACACCTGGGCGATGGCCTCGATCGGGGTCCCGGCGGCGATCCGGCCCATCAGCGGCAGGTCGAACGCGTCGGCCTCGACCGGCATGGCCTCGCGCGGGGCTGGCCGCGCGTCGCCTTCGATGACCCGGGGGCGGAAGCCGCCTGCGTCCATGGCGTCAGGCAGTTTGACGATCTCGATGGCGCGGGCCCGGTGGGCGAGGCGGCGGATGAAACCGCGTTCTTCCAGCGCCGTGATCAGCCGGTGGATGCCGGATTTGGAGCGGAGGTCGAGCGCCTCTTTCATCTCGTCGAAGGAAGGCGGGACGCCGTCTTTCTGCACGCGTTTATGGATGAAGGTCAGCAGGTCGAGTTGTTTCTTTGTCAGCATCAGGACGCCTCGTTCCGGTTTGTCGCCGCTTCGTTCCTGCCAGTTCTACAGTTGTTCTCGTTTTGTGTCAATTTTTATCCACAGACAAGATGTAGGGTGTGGCTTCTCAGCCCACCACTACCACGTCAATGGTTTCACCTTTCTTAGCGAAAGGGGCGTTTGGCTGCCGGACTGCGAGTGCGTTTGAGGCACCGAGGACGGAGAGGAGGGAACTGTCCTGGCGGTCGAAGACGGTGACTTCGTCGCCGTCGAGATGGGCGCGCATGTAGTGTTCGCGGGGGCCGTTGGCTTCGAGATCACGGGCGAGGCGGACGCGGCGGCGGGGCAGCGGGCCGGCGGGGAGGCCGAGGAGGGCGTCAAGCGCGGGGCGCAGGAACAGGTGGCCGCAGACCATGGCCGAGACCGGGTTGCCGGGGAGACCGATCATCGGGGTGTCGCCCATCATCCCGGCCATCAGCGGTTTGCCGGGGCGCATGGCGACCTTGTAGAAGTCGAGACTCATGCCGTTTGCCGCCGCCACGTCCTGCACGAGGTCGTGATCGCCGACCGAAGCGCCACCGAGGGTAACGATGAGGTCGGCGCCTTTGGCGAAGGCGAAGGTGGTTTCGAGGCTTTCGCGGCTGTCGCGGGCGATCGGCAGCAGGCGGCAGAGGGCGCCGTGGGCATCGAGGGTGGCCTTGAGGCCGAAATTGTTCGACGAGACGATCTGGTCGGGGCCTGGGGTCTCGCCGGGCATGACCAGTTCGTTGCCGGTGGGGATGAGGGCGATCTCGGGGCGTTTGCGGACGGGGATTTGGGGGATGTTCATGGCCGCCAAGAGGGCGATGTCCTGCGGGGAGAGGCGGCGGGGGGCGTCGAGGGGGGCGCCTTGTGAAAAATCGCTGCCAGCGGGGCGGATATAGGGTTTCTGGTCGCGGGTCTCACGGACGGTGATGGTGTCGCCGTCGCGGGCGGCGTCTTCCTGGATGAGGATCCAGTCGGCCCCTTCGGGGACGGGGGCGCCGGTGAAGATGCGGACGGCTTCGTTGGGTCCGAGTTGCCCGTCGAACCGGGAACCGGCGGCGGATTCGCCGATGACTTTCAGGGACATGCCGGGCCGGGCTTCGGCTTCGCGCACCGCGTAGCCGTCCATGGCGGAGGCCGGGAAGGGCGGCTGGGTGCGGCTTGCGTGGACGGTTTCGGCCAGCACGCGACCGGCGGCTTCGGCGAGGGGGATTTTTTCGGTGCCGACGGGGGACATCAGCGAAATGATGCGGTCGAGCGCCTCTGTGACGGAGATCATTCCTCGAAGCGTCCCGACTTGCCGCCGTCCTTCAGGACCAGTCTTGTAGCACCGATGGTCATCGACCGGTCAACGGCCTTGACCATGTCGTAGACGGTCAGCGCGGCGACGGAGACGGCGGTGAGGGCCTCCATCTCGACCCCGGTCTGGCCGGTGGTCTTGACGGTGGCCTCGATCTCGATGCGCGGGGGCGAGTCCATCGCCTCCAGTTCCAACGTGACCTTGGAAAGCGCCAGCGGGTGGCAGAGGGGGATGAGGTCGTGGGTTTTCTTGGCCGCCATGATGCCGGCGAGGCGAGCGACGCCGAGGACGTCGCCTTTCTTGGCGGAGCCTTCGCGGATCATCGCCAGCGTCTCGGGCTTCATGGTGATCTCGCCGCGGGCCACCGCGATGCGGGCGGTGGTCGCCTTGTCGGAGACATCGACCATATGGGCGGCACCCTTGTCGTCGAAATGGGTGAGCTTGCTCATGCCGGTTGCGCGGTGACGGGGTTGGCGAGGAGGGTGCGGGTGGCCGCTTCGACATCCGGCTGGCGCATGAGGCTTTCGCCGATGAGGAAGGAGCGGGCACCAAAGCGGGCAAGATCGGCGAGGTCTTCCGGAGTGTTGAGGCCGGATTCGGCGATCAGCAGGCGGTCCTTGGGCGCACGTTTCGACAGGCGGCGGGTGGTGTCGAGGGAGGTCTCGAAACTGTTGAGGTCGCGGTTGTTGATGCCGAGGAGTGGGGACTTCAGCGCGGTGGCGCGGTCCAGTTCGGCGTCGTTATGAACCTCGACCAGAACATCCATGTCCCAGCCGAAGGCGGCGGTTTCCAGTTCGGCGGCCTGGGCGTCGGAGACGCTGGCCATGATGATGAGGATGCAGTCGGCCCCCCAGGCGCGGGCTTCTGCGACCTGGTAGGGGTCGTAGAGGAAGTCCTTGCGAAGGGCTGGCAGCGAGGTGGCGGCGCGCGCGGCGGTGAGGAATTCGGGGGCACCCTGGAAGGACGGGGTGTCGGTTAGGACCGACAGGCAGGTAGCGCCGCCGGCCTCGTAGGCGCGGGCCAGGGCCGGGGGGTCGAAATCGGCGCGGATCAGGCCCTTGGAGGGGCTGGCTTTCTTGATCTCGGCGATGAGGCCGTAGCCGGTTTTGGAGGCCTTGCGCAGCGCCTCAGCAAAGCCGCGCACCGGGGGGGCAGCCTTGGCATCGGCTTCGATCTCGGCCAGCGGACGGGCGGCCTTGGCGGCGGCGATCTCCTCCAGCTTGTAGGCCTTGATCTTGTCGAGGATGGCACTCATAGGGCGCTCGTGATCTTCGCCAGCGCCTCGATCTTCGCCCTGGCGGCCCCGGAATCGAGGCTTTCGGCGGCCATCTCGACCCCGCCTTTCAGGTCGATGGCGCGTTCGGCGATGACGAGGGCGGCGGCGGCGTTCAGCAGGACCGCGTCGCGATAGGCGGATTTTTCGCCCGCCAGCAGGGCACGGAAGGCGGTGGCGTTCTCTTCGGGCGTGCCGCCGATGATATCCTCGAACGGGTGGACCGGCAGACCGGCATCCTCGGGCGAGATCTCGGTCTCGGTGACGGTGCCGTCTATCAGCTCGGCAACCCAGGTGGACCCGGCGATGGAGATCTCGTCGGTGCCGTCTGAGCCATGGACCAGCCAGGCGCGTTCGGAGCCGAGCTCACCCAGGGTTTCGGCCATCGGGCGGATGACCTCGCGGGAAAATGCCCCGGTCAGCTGACGTTTGACCCCGGCGGGGTTGGTCAGGGGCCCGAGAATGTTGAAAAGCGTGCGGGTGGCCAGTTCGGTGCGGGCGGGCATGACGTGTTTCATCGCCGGGTGGTGCATCGGGGCCATCATGAAGGCGATCCCGGCCTGATCGAGCGCCTGTTCGACCACATCCGCGCCGACCATGACATTGACCCCCATCTGGGTCAGCGCATCGGCGGCCCCGGATTTCGACGACAGGTTGCGGTTGCCATGCTTGGCGACCACGACCCCGGTCCCGGCCACGACAAAGGCGGTGGCGGTCGAGATGTTCAGCGTGCCCTTGCCGTCGCCGCCGGTGCCGACGATATCCATGGCACCTTCGGGGGCGGTCACGTGTACGCATTTCTCGCGCATCACCGCGGCGGCCCCGGCGATCTCGGACAGGGCCTCGCCGCGGGTTCTGAGCACCATCAGCAGCCCGCCAAGCTGGGCGGGGGTGGCGTTGCCTTCCATGATCTCGCCGAAGACCGTTTCGGCCTCCTCGCGGGTCAGGGGCGCGTCGATGGCCTTGGCGATCAGCGGTTTGAGGATGTCGCTCATGCGGGCACCGGGACGGTTTTCAGGAAATTTTCCAACAGCTTGTGGCCATGTTCTGAGGCGATGCTCTCGGGGTGGAACTGCACGCCATGGATCGGCAAGTCGCGGTGCTGGAGGCCCATGATCGTGCCGTCTTCCAGCTCGGCGGTGACCTCGAGCGTCTCGGGCAGGGAGGCGCGGTCGACGACCAGGGAGTGATAGCGGGTGCCGGAAAGTGGGCTCGGCAATCCCTCGAACAGACCCCTACCACTGTGGCGGATCGACCCGAGCTTGCCGTGGACGATCTCGGAATGGCGGACGACCTTGCCGCCGAAGACCTGACCGATGGTCTGGTGGCCGAGGCAGACACCCAGGAGCGGCGTGCCGGTTTCGGCGGCGGCTTCGGTCAGCGCCAGGCAGATGCCGGCGCGGTCGGGATCGCAGGGGCCGGGGGACAGGACAATCGCGGACGGGCGCAGCGCCATCGCCTCCTGCACGTTCAGGGCATCGTTTCGGCGGACATCCGCCTCTGCCCCCAGTTCGCCCAGATAATGGACGAGATTGTAGGTAAAGGAATCGTAATTATCGATCAGCAGCAGCATTTTGGCCTTCGCAAGCGGCCTCCGGTTGGGTTAAGAAACGGGGCAAGCGTTTTCAAGGGTATACATGCTCTTTGATCACCCATGGGGTCAAGGGCAAGATATCAGGGGCCAGGCGGGGGCCGGAGACGGCAAGGAATGAGGTCGCGATGAGTGAGACGGAAGAACAGGGCGGCGGATTTGGGCGCGGGTTTATGCTGGGGCTGTTCCTGGCGGTGCTCGGCTTTGTCGGCGCGTCTTTGATGTATCCGCTGGGGATGATCGACGCGTCTGGCGATGCCGGTGCGCCAGCTCAGGTCGCTGCCCCGGAGATGGCGGACACGCCCGATCCACAGCCCGATCCCGAGCCGGCGCCTGCGGCCCCGGAGCAGGCTGCGGTGGACCCGGCGGCTCCGGCGGGCCCGCAATTTGGCGCCCCGGCGGTGGAAGAGGGCAGCGGGCTCAATATCGGGAGCGATTCCGCGCCGTCCCTGGGCAGTCCCGGCACGCAGGTGGCGGTAGCCGTCCCGGACGGCTCGGACCGGCCGGCGGTCAGTCCCAATGCGCCCTCGGCGCCGGACGTGACCGACGATCTCAACGCCACCGAGCCTGAGGTGGAGGCCGATCGTACGCCTCAGGATGCCAATGAGCGGCCTCTGGCCAGTGCTTCGCTGGTGCCGGGCAACGCGCTGGTGGACAATGCGGTGCCGGTCAGCGGCAATGACGACCGGCCCTATTTCGCCATCATCCTGCAGGATATCGGCGATGAAGGGGTGCTGCGCGAGGGCCTTCTGGCGCTGACGGCGGCGATCTCCTTCGGGGTGCCGGTGAACGATCCCGAGGCGGCGGATATCTCGCGGCTCTACCGGGAGGCCGGTTTCGAGGTGGTCGCCTTGCTGCCCCGGAGCGGGCCGCAGGTGCTGAAGGCGGGGATGCCGCAGGATCAGGTGATCGAGAATCTCGGCGCGTTCCTGACGGCGGTACCTGACGCGACGGCGGTGCTCGACCGGCCGTTCAGCGATCTGCCGGGGAGCGTGGATCTGGTCGACGCGCTGGTTTCCGGGTTGCAGGTTACCGGACACGGGCTGCTGACCTATCCGGCCAACGGGCTGAATTCGGTGGCGGATCTGGCGACCGGCGAAGGCGTGCCGGGGGTGGATGTCTTCCAGGTGATCGACGAGACGCAGGGAGCCGACAATATCAAGCTGGCGCTGGACAGGGCCGTGGTCGAGGCGCAGTCGCGCGGCGGGGTCGTGGTGGTCGGGTCCACCCGCTCCGAGACGATCACCACGCTGTTCGCCTGGCTGCTGGGCTCGGGGTCGAGCAGCGTCAAGGTCGTGCCGGCCTCAGCCGCGATCCAGAAGCTGGCACAATAGGGTTTCACAGTGAAACCCCTGCCAAGTGTCTGAAAACGCTGCAGAACGTGAGGCGCTTCCTGTCAGGTCTCGGCGTCTTCCTCGGCATCGGAAAAGGTCCCGATTGGCGTGATGAGCCCGGTTTCGTCACCGGTGCCGTAGGCGACGCAGGCCGATGTCAGGCCGAGCAGAAAAATGGCAGCGATCAGGCGCATGGTGGTATCCCCCGGGGAATCTGTCGGGGTCAGCCTGCCGCCTCGGAGAGGGAATGGCAAGTGGAAGGCGGGGCCGACGGCCGATACGCCGCCGTTTTGCCCCGCGGGTGACCCGGACCGGAGGCCGGTCTACTTGCAGACCTGGTGTGTCGGGGGGCAGTCGCCGTATACGCTGCCACCGCCACCGCCCGGATTGAGCGCGCCGAGGATCGCCGTCGCACCGGTAATGAGCGCCGTGGCATCGCCGATGGAAAAGTTCGATTGCCGCGGCGCGCTGGCGCGGGTGTAGGTATTCCAGGCCGAGGCCTCGCGGGATTTGAGCTGGGCGATTTCCCGGCGATAGTCGAACCCGCATCTTCTCTGTGCGGCCTCATAGGCACGCCGCGAGGTGACGAGGGTATCATACGCGTTCTTGGCCGTAGACGCCGGTCCCCGAAGGGTCCTGCCGTAACGCTGACCATCTGCGGCGATCTGTCCGATGACCCGGTCGACTTGCTGACGGTCGCAGGCCGCAACATAGTTGCGGTGAGCGACAGCGTCACCGCTTTGGTTGGTAACAATCATGGGCACCACGAGAAACTCGCCATGCTGCGTCTTTATGTTTTGTGCGGCGCGCGTGAGCTGAGCTTCAGAGGCATTTCCGTCCAGAACGACCAATCCGCTATCCTGGGCGGTGTCGGGTTGCGCTGCCCGGGTCGTGGTCTGGGGGTCGGTGAAACAGGCCGACAGGGTGAGGGCGGCCAGGCTGAAGGTGAATAGTCTCGTCATTTCCAATCCTCGTTACGCAACCATGAATTCCGAAAGGACAGGATGAATGTGACGATGATAAGACATGGGTCGCGGGTCAGCACGAATATCGGCGGCGACGATTATGCCTGCCGCTTGGGCCTTCCCCGCCGCTTGGGATATCGAGGCCGCGTCCCTGTCCCGAAGCTATCCGCTTTTTTCGTCCCTTTCCTCCACCAGAACCAACGCCAGAAACTCGTCGATGGCCTTCCAGACCCGGTCCTGGATCTCGGGCGTCTCGACCAGCACTTCGTGGCGGGCATCGGGAAATTCGACCAGATCACAGTTTGGCATCCGGTCGGCGAAGCGGGCGATCAGGTCGGTGCGCACCAGGGTCTCGTCGCCGCCGACAAGGCTGAGCACCGGCAGGCGCGGCACCGGCATCCGGCGAAGGGCGGCGGATTCGCGCATGGCGGCGGAAATCCAGGTCAGGCTGGGCCCGCCGATGACCATCTCGGGGCGGGTCTCGGCGATCTTGCGCAGACGCTCGAAATCGGCCTCGCTGGAGGTCAGGGTGTTGCCCTCGAAAGCGCCGCGCAGCACGTAAGGTTCCGCACTTGTGCTGGGCAGGTAGGCGAGACCCTGGCCGGTCAGCACGGCGAGGCGGCTGAGCAGGATCAGCAAGGGTTTCTGCCAGGGTTTCATCGCCAGTTCGAACATCGCCCCGGTCAGGATCGCGGCCTCGACCGCGACCCCTTCGGACAGAGCCCGGTAGGCGATGGCGCCGCCCATGGAATGGCCGAGCAGGATACGGGGGCCGGGGAGGTCGGCGAAGGGCGGAAACGCGAACAGCGCGTCGAGGTCGCGCTGGTAATCGGCGAAATGCCGCACGTACCCGGCCTGGGTATCGCGGGCAAGCCGGTCCGACAGGCCCTGACCGCGAAAATCGATGACCGCGCAATTGAGCCCCCGGTCACGCAGGCGTCCCGCCACCAGCCCGTATTTTTCGATATATTCGGCCCGTCCGGGCAGGATCAGCACCGTGCCGCGCGACTGCCCGCCCCAGATAGCGATCCTGAGCCGCACCCCGTCCGAGGCCCGGACCCAGAAGGCGCGACCGCCCTCCGGGGCACCGGCGAGGTCGGAATGGAGCGGGGCTTCCATGGATCAGCTCAGGACCGAATTCAGCTGCATTGCCATGCCCATGTTGCCTTCGACCTTCAGGCGCTGCGAGGCAAAGGCCGACATGGCGTCAAGCTGTCCGGCCAGAAGCTCCTGAAAGGTTTCGGCATCCGCGGTCAGGGTGACATCCGCGTCCGCATCGCTGGCCTCGGCGCCGTTTTCGTCGATCCGGACCGATCCCTCGCCCTCGATCACGAATTTGGCCGATCCGTCCAGTCCGCCCCCGCCCAGCTTTTCGTTCAGCGCGGCGACGGCGGCGTCGATGATATCGCTCATGTCTCGTTTCCTTTTCTTGCGCCCCCGCCTTCGGGGGACCATAATGTGATGGACCGGTCGTCGCTTTCGCGCCGGTTCGATGCTACTCTATGATCTATGAATGAAATGAAAAAGACATTGCTCGGACTTGCCGTCGCGTCAGGGTTGCTGGCGGGGCTGGCCCCCATCGTTGCCATCGCGCAGCCGGTCAGCCTGATCGAGGACCGTGAGGCCAAGATCGACGAGCTGTTCGTGCAGCTTGCCGATCCCGAAACGGTCAACCCGGCCCGGGTCGCCAACCGGATCATGTTCTTCTGGTCGCAATCGGGCTCGGCCAGCGCCGATCTCTTGCTCGAGCGGGGCCGCGAGGCGCTGGACGCGGACGATTACGTGCTGGCCATCGAGCATCTGACCGCGCTCACCGACCATGCGCCGGATTTTGCCGAAGGCTGGAACGCCCGGGCGACGGCGTTTTATCTCGCCGATGAATACGGGCTGGCGCTGCATGACATTCAGATCGCATTGTCGCTGAACCCGCGCCATTTCGGGGCGATGTCGGGACTGGCGCTGATATTGGAGGAACTGGGCGATGAGGAAAACGCGCTGAAGGTCTGGCGCGAGGTGGAATTGCTCCACCCGCGGATGGAAAATCTTGATCAGGCTCTGGAACGCCTGCAAAACGCCACTCTGGGCCGTACGCTCTAAATCAGGCGAGCTTCCATGCCTTTTGATACCAATGCCCGCGTCACCGCGGTGCTCGGCCCCACCAATACCGGCAAGACCCATTACGCCATCGAGCGGATGCTGGGCCACAAGACCGGGGTCATCGGCCTGCCGCTGCGGCTGCTGGCGCGCGAGGTCTATGACCGGATCGTCGCGTTGCGGGGGCCGTCGGTGGTCGCATTGGTGACCGGTGAGGAGCGGATCGTGCCGGCCCGGGCGCAATACTGGGTCTGCACGGTCGAGGCGATGCCGGTGGATATCGGGGCGGATTTTCTGGCGGTGGACGAGATCCAGCTCTGCGCCGATCCCGACCGGGGCTATGTGTTCACCGACCGGTTGCTGCATGCGCGGGGGACGTCGGAGACGCTGTTTCTGGGGTCTGACACCATGCGCGGCCGGATCGCCTCGCTGGTCGGCGGGGCGCAGTTTTCGCGGCGCGAGCGGTTTTCGAAGCTGAGTTATTCCGGGGTGAAGAAGGTCTCGCGGCTGCCGCCCCGGTCTGCCACCGTGGCGTTTTCGGTCGATAATGTCTACGCGATTGCCGAGCTGATCCGCCGCCAGAAGGGCGGGGCGGCGGTGGTGATGGGGGCGCTGAGCCCGCGCACCCGCAACGCGCAGGTGGACCTGTATCAGAATGGCGATGTCGATTACCTGGTGGCCACCGATGCCATTGGCATGGGGCTGAACCTCGATATCGATCATGTGGCCTTTGCCGGGACGGCGAAATTCGACGGACGGCGGCACCGGCATCTTGCGCCCAACGAGTTGGCGCAGATCGCCGGGCGGGCGGGGCGGTTTACCACCGATGGCAGTTTCGGGGTGACGGGCGAGGCGGCACCCTTCGACGAGGAGGTGGTCGAGGCCATCGAGGAGCATCGGTTCCGGCCCTTGCGCAAGCTGCAATGGCGGTCGTCGGATCTGGAGTTCGGCACACCCGACGCGTTGATCGCCTCGCTGGAGGTCGGCTCGGGCCATGAGGACCTGACGCGGGCGCGCGAGGCCGACGATCTGGCGACGCTGAAACAGCTCTGGTCGCTGGCGGAGATGCGCGACCGGGTGCGCGGGGGCCCCGATGTGCGGTTGTTGTGGGAGGTCTGCCAGATCCCTGATTTCCGGAAAGTGGCGATGAGCGAGCATGCGACCCTCTGCCAGCGGCTCTATGAGTTCCTGCATGAGGGCGAGATCCCGTCCGACTGGCTGGCCCGGCAGATCGCGCGGATCGACAAGACGGAGGGCAATATCGACGCTCTGTCGAAGCGATTGGCCTATATCCGCACCTGGACCTACGTTTCTCAGCGCAAAAACTGGGTCGATGACACAAATCATTGGCGTGAGGAAACCCGTGCGGTAGAAGACCGTTTGTCGGACGCGCTGCACGCGGCGCTGACCCAGAGATTTGTCGACCGGCGCACCTCGGTGCTGATGCGCCGGTTGAAGCAGAAGGAGAGCCTTGTGGCCGAAGTGAACGAGAAGGGCGAAGTCCATGTCGAGGGGGAATTTGTGGGGAAACTGGAAGGATTCCGCTTCCAACTTGACCCGAAGGCCACCGGAGACGAGGCAAAGACGCTGCGTGCGGCGGCTTTGGCGGCGCTGACCCCGGCCTTTCATCTGCGGTCCGACAAGTTCTACAACGCCCCCGATACCGAGATCGACGTCACCGAACAGGGCGGGCTGATGTGGGGTGAGTATGCCATCGGCAAGCTGGTGAAGGGGGCTGATATCCTGTCGCCGGGAGTGGAGGTCTTCGTCGATGACGAGGCCGGGACGGAGGTGGCCGAGAAGGTGCGCCGCCGCCTGTCGCACTGGATTGATCGGAAGATCGCCGCGCTGTTCGAGCCGCTTCTGGCGATGAAGACCGACGAGACGCTGACCGGACTGGCGCGCGGGGTGGCGTTCCAGCTGGTCGAGGCGCTGGGCGTGGTGCCGCGGGCCGAGATAGCCGACGATATCAAGGCGTTGGATCAGGATCAGCGGGGGCTGCTCAGGAAACACGGGGTGAGGTTCGGGCAGTTCACGATCTTCCAGACCCAGATGCTGAAACCGGCCCCGACACGGCTCAGGCTGGTGCTGTGGTCGCTCAACGAGGGACTGCAGGAGTTCCCCGAAGCACCGCCGCCGGGACTGGTGACGGTGCCTGCTCTGACCGAAGCGCCCAAGGGCTATTATGCGCGGTCCGGGTACCGGAAGGCCGGTGAACGGGCGATCAGGATCGACATGCTGGAACGTCTCGCCGACATGATCCGGAACGAGGATACGCGCGGCGGGTTCGAGGCGACGGCGGATATGCTGTCGATCAGCGGGCTGACGCTGGAGCAGTTCGCCAATCTCCTGGAAGGCATGGGTTACAAGGCCGAGAAGGGCGAGCGGGAGAAGGTGAAGCCGGTGCCGGAGGCCGGGAAAGAACCGGGGGCTGCGAAGGCTGAGGCGGAGACGGGTGAGGCCGAGAAAACGGAAGACGCAGAGAATGTGGCAAACGAGGCGGCTGAGACTGAGACCGTTGCCACTGAAGGCGTTGACGTAGACGTTAACAAATCGCCAGAAGCTTCTGAGAAAGCCGAAGAAACAACTGACGAGATTGCGGAGACCGCTTCCAAGGAAGCGCCCGTTGAGACCCCGAAGCCCGCTGAAGAGGCTACGCCTGTGGCGACCTCTTCTGCCGCAGCCGAAGGCGAAGACGGCCCTCCAATGGAAGTTTTTTACACCTTCACCTGGGCCCCGCGTCGCCGTCAGAATGGCGGCAATCGACCCGAGCGGGCGGGCAAGCCGAAGGGGCGCAAGGACGGGGACCGCAAGCCCAAGGGCAAGGGCGGCAAGCCGAAGCCGCAGGGTGAGCGCGTCTACAAGGCGCGACCGGCGGCCAAGGACAAACCCATCGATCCCGACAATCCCTTCGCGGCGCTGATGGCGCTGAAGGAGAAAGGGTGAGCGACAGCCTGCGCGTCGACAAGTGGCTGTGGCAGGCGCGGTTCTTCAAGACCCGGACGCTGGCGGCTAAGATTGTCACCTCGGGGGCGGTCCGGGTGAACGGCAACCGGATCGCGAAAGCTTCGGCCTCGGTGAAACCCGAGGATACCCTGACCTTCCCGCAGGGCGACCGGATCAAGGTGGTGCGCATTGTCGAATTGGGGACGCGGCGCGGGCCTGCCCCGGAGGCGCAGGCGCTCTATGAGGACCTGACACCGCCCGAGCCGCCCCGGAAATTGCCGGGCAAGGCCCCCGGTTTCGAGGGCAAGGGGCGGCCGACCAAAAAGGACCGGCGCGCCTGGGAGTCAAATCGCGGTGTAGGCTCTTGAAACCCGCCGTTTCATGGTGCAGGTAAGCGCCCTGAAGCGATGGCGAGGAAATCGGTTCCGATTTCCGGCTCGGACATAGCGTTGAGTCAGAATGCCTGAGAAATTTGGTTGGATAAGCACCCGTGACCTATATCGTGAACGACGCCTGCATCAATTGCAAATACACCGACTGCGTCGAAGTCTGCCCCGTGGATTGCTTCTATGAGGGCGAAAACATGCTCGTCATCCATCCCGATGAATGCATCGATTGCGGCGTCTGCGAACCCGAATGCCCCGCCGATGCCATCCGCCCGGATACCGAGCCCGGAACCGAGGAATGGGTCGAATTTAATCGAAAATATTCAGAGCTTTGGCCGGTGATCGTCACCAAGAAGGATCAATTGCCTGATGCCGAGAAACATGATGGCGAGACCGGGAAACTGGAGAAATATTTCTCCGAAAAACCCGGCGAGGGCGGATGAGGGCGGCTTCGGCGCCGATTTGGCGGCCAAAACCCCGCCCGCCTTCGAAGTTTTCATAAAATTGTAACAGTCAGCTCTGGTGACCCTTTAAAACGGGCTGAATTTCTGCTATATGTTAGCGCGTACAAGGACGGACTGGGGACACCCTGACCAATCCCGGAAAGGGTGAGTGTGCCGCCGCAGCAAGACATGACCACGGCCTGAGGGCGTCTCGAATGGCGTCTTGGGGCAGTGGTTTGATGTCGCGGCAAGGGTGCGTAAGGGGTCGTGCCGTCGCCAGACAAGGAAGTAAAGTTCAGATGAGCAAGACCAAGAACAAGGCGGAATTCAAGGCGAACGATTTCGTGGTCTACCCCGCCCACGGTGTCGGCAAGATCATCTCGATCGACGAGGATGAGGTTGCGGGCATCAGACTCGAGATGTTTGTGATCTCATTCGAAAAGGACAAGATGACGCTGCGGGTGCCGACCAACAAGGCCTCCTCCGTCGGCATGCGCTCGCTGTCGTCCCCCAATGTCGTTGGCAAGGCGATGGAGACGCTGAAAGGCCGGGCACGGGTGAAGCGCGCCATGTGGTCGCGCCGGGCGCAGGAATATGAACAGAAGATCAATTCCGGCGACCTGATCTCGATTGCCGAGGTGGTCCGCGACCTGCACCGCAATGACGACCAGCGCGAACAGTCCTATTCCGAGCGCCAGCTCTACGAGGCGGCGCTCGAACGGCTGTCGCGCGAGGTTGCGGCTGTCGACGGGATCGAGGAATTCTTGGCCCAGCAGAAGATCGGCGAAGTGCTGGACGCCCGCGCGGCGGCCTGAATCTTCTCCCACTGCCGGAAATAAGAAACGGGCCCCTTGAGGCCCGTTTTTTTATTGCTTGAGGCGATGCCGTCACCCCGCCGATGGGTCGTCTTCCGCTCAGTTGCCGATGGCGCGCGACCACCAGCCGCGGCGTTTCGGGGCCTCCGCGTCGTCCTGGGGCTCGGCCGAGGCATCGGTGGCCACTTCGGCGGGTGCGGCCTTGGCCTTGTCGATAGTCTCCTGTGCCGAGGCCCGGACCCGGGGTTTTCGGGTCGGTTGCGAGGTGGCTTCGGGCTGAGGCGCGGTTGCCGGGGCAGGGTCGGAGGACGGTTCGGCATCCGACACTGCGGACGCGGCCGGAGCAGCCTGCATTGCAGGTTCGGCCTGAGCTGCTGTCTCCTTATCGGTAGCCTGGTCGCTCGCTTCGTTCCCTTCGTCACGTTCCGAAGCCGCTGCTTCCTTGGCCTTGCCGGAAGAGCGCGTGCGGGTTCTGGGTTTTTGGGCGGGCCTGTCGTTGCTGTCTTCGGCCTCAGTTTCAGCCCCAGATTCGGCTTCAGACCGTGTTGCGTCGCGGTTGGTGTCCGCGTCAGCAGGTTTCTGCGACGCACCCTGGGCCTTGTCGCTGCCGCCGGACCGGTCGTCGCCACTTTCCTGGGGCGCCCCATCCTCGTCGCCGCGGCGGCCACTGCGGCGGCGGCGGCGGCGGCGGCGTTTGCGGGGCTGGTCCTCGCCATCGTTCCCATCGGAGGTTTCGGCGGTGGCAGGGGATTCGCCGTCTTCGTCCTCATCATCCTCCAGCGTCACGGAGGAGGCCGACACCGCGTTGAGCGCCTCGGCTTCGGGCACGATGCGGCTGGCGGTCTTGAAGCGCTCCAGGCGATAGTCGGGGCTGATGAGGGCCGGGTCGCCCTCGATCCGGACCGACAGGCCGAAGCGGGCTTCGATCATGGCGATATGCTCGCGCTTCTGGTTCAGAAGATAGTTGGCGATCTGGTAGGGCACCGTCACCAGCACCTCGCGCGAGCGCTTGCGCACGCCTTCCTCTTCCAGCTCGCGCATAATCGCCAGCGCCAAACTGTCCGCCGAGCGGGTCCGCCCGGTGCCGTGGCAATGGGGGCAGGGGGCGGTGGTCGCCTCCAGCATGCCGGGGCGCAGGCGCTGGCGCGACATCTCAAGAAGGCCGAAATTCGAGATACGGCCCACCTGGATACGGGCGCGGTCGTTTTTCAGCCGGTCCTTGAGGCGGCGTTCGACGGCCATGTTGTTCTTGCGCTCGTCCATGTCGATGAAATCGATGACGATCAGCCCCGCAAGGTCGCGCAGGCGGGCCTGACGGGCGACCTCCTCGGCGGCCTCGAGATTGGTCTTGAGCGCGGTGTCCTCGATCGACTGTTCCTTGGTCGCCCGGCCCGAGTTCACGTCCACGGCGACCAGCGCCTCGGTGACGTCGATGACGATATAGCCGCCGGATTTCAGTTGCACCGTGGGGTTGAACATCGCCGAGAGATAATTTTCGACCTGATAGCGCGAGAACAGCGGCTGCGGGTCGGCATAGAGCTTCACGTTCTTCGCATGCGAAGGCATGAGCATCTTCATGTAGTCCTTGGCCTCGCGGTAGCCGCGTTCGCCATCGACGAAGATCTCGTCGATTTCCTTCGAATAGAGGTCGCGGATGGTACGCTTGATCAGGCTGCCTTCCTCGTAGATCGGGGCGGGGGCGATGGACTTCATGGTGAGGTCCTTGATCTGCTCCCACTGGCGGAGCAGGAATTCGTAGTCGCGCTTGATCTCGGATTTGGTCCGCTGCGCCCCAGCGGTGCGCACGATCAGCCCGGCGCCTTCGGGCACCATGATCTCGCCGGCGATTTCCTTGAGCTTCTTGCGGTCGGCGGCGTTGGTGATCTTGCGGGAGATGCCGCCGCCCCGGGCGGTATTGGGCATCAGGACACAGTAGCGGCCGGCGAGGCTGAGATAGGTGGTCAGGGCGGCCCCCTTGTTGCCGCGCTCTTCCTTGACGACCTGCACCAGCAGGATCTGGCGGACCTTGATGACCTCCTGGATCTTGTATTTGCGAAGACGCGGCTTGCGGCGGACGATTTCTTCCTTCTCGGCCTCGGCGCCGAGGGTTTCGACATCGTCTTCCTCGCCATCGGGTCCGGCTTCGACCTCGGAATCGGCCTGGTCCTCGGTCTGGCCATCATCATCGGCGACAGGGGCCTCGTCGTCGTCGGACGGTTCCTCGGCGACCCGGATGTCCACCTCGCCAGAGGCGGCGTTTGCCGGTGGCACATCCTTCAGGGCGTTTTCTGGCAAATCTTCCAGAAGGCCGGTCTCGTCCTCGGTCTCGATATCGGTGACGTCGTCGAGATTGCCTGACTCCTGGCCTTTCACCGCATCCCTGCCCGAAGGCGCGCCATCGCTGGCGGCTTTCGAACGCGAGCGCGACCGGGAACGGGATTTCGAACTGGATTTCGAACTGGATTTCTGGCCGGATCTGGATTTTTCCGCCTCCTCCTGCATCCGCTTTTCGTACTCCGCCTCTTCGGCGAGCAGGGCTTCGCGGTCGGCAGTGGGGATCTGGTAATAGTCGGGATGGATTTCCGAGAAGGCCAGGAAACCGTGCCGGTTGCCGCCGTATTCGACAAAGGCGGCCTGCAGCGAGGGTTCGACCCGCGTGACCTTGGCGAGATAGATATTCCCGGCTAGCTGGCGCTTGTTGAGCGATTCAAAGTCGAATTCCTCGACCTTGTTTCCGTCGACGACCACGACCCGGGTTTCCTCCGCATGGGTCGCGTCGATGAGCATTTTCTTGGGCATGTATACTTTCTGAACGCGCCGGGCGGCGCCGATCCTTGCAGACGGGCGGGGTATCGGGGCGTCACATTTCGGGCAATTTGGCGCGGACAGGCCATGGCTCGTCGGCGGATTGCCGCCGGCGTCACCAATATTCCTGCACTGTCGTCGCGTTGCATCGCGGTTCTGTCTCCAGCACCGGGCCGTGAGGACGGTGCCAAATTATGTCCCGGCCAGAGCCGGGAATTCGGGTGGTGCGAGGGCACCTGTCGCTATATGCCGGTGTCTCCAAAGGCGGTTTTCCGCCTTCGCGAGCCGCCCGACGGGCGACTATTCAATGGGCAGGTCCCGGGGAAAATCAGCCGGGGCCACTTTGGCTAGAATACGCGTTCCCGGGGTGGAAACACAATCGCTTTTTAGTCTGCCTTCAAGGTGGTAACGATTTGGTAAAGATCAGGACACCGCGCAGCGGTGGCCGGGGCGAGGTGCTGGAGCGGGCCCACAGAGATCGCCAGCATGGTTTGTCCGCGTCGTGATGCCTGTCAGGCTTCGGGAGGCGTCGAATTACAAAACATTAAGTGATCTCTGGTTTCTTTCCCCTCGGGCGGCAGGCTGCTAAACTGCCGCGTCAGAGCAGAACGAAGGTGAGCGGCAGTGAGCAAGGTGTTTCGCGGAGTCCTGAATTTCCTCGGTTTCCTCTTTGCCTGGGGCTCGATGGGGCTGCTTCTGGGCATCGGCATGCTGGCGGCGATATTCTACCTCTATGGCAAGGACTTGCCCGAACACGCCCAGCTGGCGCAATACGCGCCGCCCACCTTGTCGCGCATCTATTCGGGACGCGGTGAATTGATGGACGAATTCGCGACCGAACGGCGCATGTACACGCCCATCGACGAGATTCCGGATGTGGTGAAATACGCCTTCATCTCGGCCGAGGATAAGAATTTCTACCACCACCGGGGGTTCGATCCGCGTGGCATGGCGGCGGCGGCCTATCAGGCGATGAAGGGCAACGGGCTGCGCGGGGCGTCGACGATCACCCAGCAGGTGATGAAGAACTTCCTTTTGACCTCCGACCGTTCGGCGGTCCGCAAGATCAAGGAGATCATCCTGGCCACCCGGCTGGAGGCGACCCTGTCGAAGGACGAGATCCTCGGGCTCTATCTCAACGAGATATTCCTCGGACAGAATTCCTACGGGGTGACGGCGGCGGCGCAGTCCTATTTCGCCAAGTCTCTGGAGGAACTGACCGTCGGCGAGGCCGCCTATCTAGCTGCCCTGCCGAAGGCGCCGTCGAACCGGCATCCGGTCCGTCAAAAAGAGGCGGCGATCTTCTGGCGCAACAACACCCTGCGCGAGATGTGGGAAAACGGCTATATCACCAGGGAGATTTATGAACGCGAAGCGGCAGCCGACCTGCTGACGGTGCAGTCGGGCGATATCCTCTCGGCGCGGTCGCAATTACCGCCGCGCGATTATTTCACCGACGAGATCCGTCGGCAGCTGTCCGACAAGCTGGATGGCGGCGAGGAGGAGCTGTTTACCGGCGGCCTGACCATCCGCGCCACCGTCGATCCCGAGCTGCAGCAGGTCGCCGCCCAGGCGCTGCGCAACGGGCTGGAGAAATACGACCGCTCGCGCGGGGTCTATCTGGGTCCGCTGGCGGTGTTGCCCTTCGAAGTGATGGGCAACGACGACTGGCGCGAACCGCTGGCGGAAATGCAGCTGCCCCGCGATATCGAGGGCTGGCATCTGGCCGTGGTGCTGGAGGTCGGCGACAATTCGGCCCGGATCGGGGTCGAGGACGTGGCCGAGGACGCAGATGGGCATTACCTGACGCTGAAGGACGCTTCCTGGATCGCGCGCATCCGCTACGAGGAGCGCCCCTCGGGCAAGCCCCGGACCGCCGCCGATCTGTGGCAGGTCGGCGACGTGGTGCTGGTCATGCCGGTCGAGGAAGAGGGAGAGACCCGCTGGTCGCTGCGCCAGATCCCGGAAATTCAGGGCGGGTTCATGGCGATGGACACCCAGACCGGCCGGGTGCTGGCGATGCAGGGCGGGTTCTCGTACCAGCATTCGGTGTTCAACCGGGCAACGCAGGCGACGCGCCAGCCCGGATCGGCCTTCAAGCCCTTCGTCTATGCCGCCGCGCTGGACAGCGGCTACACCCCGGCCTCGATCGTCGTCGACGCGCCGGTGCAGGTCGAGGCGGGGGGGCGTATCTGGCGGCCGACCAATTCGTCGAACCGGTTCTACGGCCCCGCCCCCCTGCGCACGGGCATCGAACAGTCGCGCAACCTGATGACGGTGCGCATCGCTCAGGATATCACCATGGAGCGGGTCGGCGCCTATGCTGAACGCTTCGGGGTCTATGACAATATGCCGCCCCTGTTGTCCTATTCGTTGGGGGCCGGGGAGACGACGCTGTTCAAGATGGTCGCGGCCTACGGGATGTTCGCCAATGGCGGCAAGCGGGTCGAGCCGACGCTGGTCGACCGGGTGCAGGACCGCCATGGCAATACCATCTACCGCCACGATCAGCGCGGCTGCCGGGACTGTCAGACGGAAGACTTCGACGGCAAGCTGCCCTGGATCTGGGACACTGCGAGCCAGGTGATGGACCCGGTGACCGCCTATCAACTGTCCTCGATGATGCAGGGCGTTGTCGATCGCGGCACGGCGGCCTCGACGGTGGGGGCGCATTTCGACGTGCCGATCTCGGGCAAGACCGGCACCACCAATGACAGCAAGGACGCGTGGTTCATCGGCTTCACCCCGAAAATCGTCGCCGGCTGCTATATCGGTTTCGACACGCCGCGCCCGATGGGCCAGGGGGCCTATGGAGGCACGCTCTGCGGGCCGGTCTTCACGGAATTCATGAAGGTCGCCCTGGAAAACCACGGCTCGTTCAAGCGTCCGCAGCCGCCGGGCACGGTGATGGTCAAGATCGACCGCTATACCGGCCAGCGCCTGCCCAACGGTGCTTCGGGCCGCTCGGTGGTGGCCGAGCTGTTCCGGGCCGGCGAGGAACCGGCCGTGGGCGGATTCGGCAATTACATCGATGGCGGTTTCGCCATGGGCTCGGACCTGCCGCTTTACGACCGCTCGGGCCGGCTGGTCGAGGAGGTGACCATCGACGGGCGCACGACCCAGGTGCCGACGGGGACGTCCTCGGGCGATCTGATCTCGAACGGCCTTTACTGACCGGGACCAAGGCCTTATGTCTGCCGGCTGAACCGCTGCCGCGCCATGAGGCCGGTGCTTTTGCGCAGCAATATCAAGCCATTTCCGGAGCAGTCCCCATGCGCGCCGAAACCGAGAACCAGGTCGCGGAGATCGAAAAGTCGCTGGCCCTCCTGAAGCAGCGCATCGACTGGGAGACCGCCGGTCACCGGCTTGAGGAATTCAACGCCATGTCCGAGGACCCCAATCTGTGGGACGATCCGGACAAGGCGCAGAAACTGATGCGCGACCGGCAGCTGCTGGTGGACGGGATCGACACGATCAAGGGGCTGGAGACCGGGCTTCGGGACAATATCGACCTGATCGAGCTGGGCGAGGCGGAAGAGGACGCCGAAGTCGTCACCGAAGCCGAAGCCGCGATTGCCGCGCTGCGCGAGGAGGCGGCAAAGAGGGAACTGGAGGCCCTGCTCGACGGCGAGGCCGATGCCAACGACACCTTCCTGGAGATCAATGCCGGGGCCGGGGGCACCGAGGCCTGCGACTGGGCGCAGATGCTGGCGCGGATGTATGTTCGCTGGGCCGAGCAGCACGGCTACTCGGTGGAAGTGCAGTCCGAAGAGGCCGGGGGCGAGGCCGGGATCAAGTCGGTTTCCTACAAGATCGCGGGTCACAACGCCTATGGCTGGTTGAAGTCCGAAAGCGGCGTGCACCGGCTGGTGCGCATCTCGCCCTTCGGCAAAGGCACCCGCGAGACCTCGTTTGCCAGTGTGTGGGTCTATCCGGTGGTGGACGATTCGATCGAGATCGAGGTCAGCCCGAACGATATCCGCCTCGATACGTTCCGTTCGTCCGGCGCCGGCGGACAGCATGTGAACAAGACCGATTCCGCCGTCCGGATCACCCATCTGCCCACCGGCATCGTCGTCACCTCGTCGGAGAAGTCCCAGCACCAGAACCGCGATATTGCCATGAAAGCGCTGAAATCGCGGCTTTATCAGATGGAGCTGGACAAACGAAACGCCGAGATCAGCGCCCAGCACGAGGCCAAAGGCAGCGCGGGCTGGGGCAATCAGATCCGCTCCTACGTGTTGCAGCCCTACCAGATGGTGAAGGATTTGCGGACGAATTACGAGACATCCGACACCCAAGGTGTGCTCGATGGCGATCTTGACGGGCTGATGGCCGCGACCCTGGCCAAGGGCGCTTCGGGCAAGGCCCGCGACGAGGCATAGGCGAGCGGCCAAGGCAGATATGGCTTTGGACTGTCGCATCGGCTATCACGGAGCCCATGACGATCAATCCGCGATCCAGTCCGTCCGCCCACCGGCTTTCGGACACCTATCTGACAACGAAGGAGGTCGCAGCACTTCTTCATGTCAAGGAGCGCAAGATCTACGACCTGGCCTCGGCGGGCGAGATCCCGGGCACGCGGGCCATGGGCAAGTGGCTGTTCGAGCGGGCGGCGATCGATGCCTGGCTGTCCGCCCATGCCAATGGGATGGAAGTCGGCGCCGCCATGCGCCCGACTGTGCTCCTCGGCTCGCATGATCCACTGCTGGAATGGGCGGTCCGCGAGTCCGGTTCCGGGCTGGCGATGTTTCTCGATGGCAGCCGCGACGGGCTGGACCGTTTTGGGGGCGGCGAGGGGGTCGTGGCGGGCCTGCATTTGCATGGCGAGGGTGAAGACTGGAATAGCGGTGCGGTGCGTGCCGCGTTGGGGCAGGGTGACTGGGTGCTCGTCGAATGGGCCTGGCGGCAGCGGGGGCTGGTGGTGGCCGAGGGCAATCCCTCCGGCCTTACCGGGATCGACGGTCTTTCGGGAAAGCGGCTGGCCAGTCGGCAGGAAGGGGCGGGTTCTCAGGTGTTGCTGGGCGAGCTTCTGGCCGAGGCCGGGCTTGATGCCGTGACGCTGCTGCCGCCGTCCCGGACCGAGAATGACGCGGCGCTGGCGGTGGTCGAGGGCGAGGCGGATGCGGCTTTCGGCCTGCAATGCCTGGCACGTCAGTTCCGGCTGGATTTCGTTCCGGTGATCCGCGAGCGCTTCGACCTTCTGGTCAGCCGCCGCCACTGGTTTGAACCGCCGATGCAGAAGCTCTTGGGTTTCACGCGCGGCGACGCCTTCGCGCGGAAGGCAGAGGCGCTGACAGGCTATGACGTCACGGGGCTGGGAAATGTTCGACTGAACGGGGACTGAACGGGGGCTGAACGGGGGCGAAGTTCAGACCCGGCCCACCCGGCGGCGGGCGAGATGGCTGCGGATGCCTTCCGCGCCGAGACCGGCTGCGAACCCGATGGCTGCTCCGAAGAACACCGTGCCCGCCGCCGTTACGGCGATCACCGGGCGGCAATCGGGACGGGCGTCGATCAGCCGGCGCGAGAAGGCGAGATCGACGGCGGCCCAGGCCAGTAACGCACCGACCAGGGGCAGGGGGATGGCCGTGAGGATCGACAGAACCGACGGTCCCGCGAGGGCTGCTGCGGCGCAGAGGCCGGCCATGACAAGGGGGGCCGCCATGGTGCGGGCGCCGAAACGGTGATGGGCGGCGACACCGCCCGCGCCGTGGCACATCGGCAGGGCTCCGAACGGGGCGAGAACGAGGTTGAGGCCGCCGGTTGTCAGCGCCAGCTTTCGCTCCGTGACCCGCTCTGCGGCGGGCCCGTAAAGGCTGCGGCTGAGAGCGGCGGTCAGGATCACAGCATTCAGGAGCGTCAGCGGCAATTGCGGCAGCACACCGAGGAACAGGGTCGCGGCGAGACTGTCCTCGGCGCTCGGCAGGGCAAGCGGTGTGGTCTGCGGCGCACCGAAGATCGCAAAGCCGAAGGCCACGGCGGCAACGATCAGCGCCCAGGGGCCGCGGTTCCAGACGAAAGACAGCGACAGGAGGGCGAGGGCGGGCAGGGCGAGGAGCCAGTTCTCGCGCATCAGACCGAGGGCGAGCATCCCGAGCGTGAGGCCGAGACCGGCCTGCAGCCCGGCGATGATCGATTGCGGTACGGCGCGGGCGTGGCGCTCGATTCCGGGCAGGAGCGCGAAGAGGATCAGCAGCGCGCCGAGGATGGCCCCGGCCCAAGCGATGCCGAGCGTGCCGAGCCCGCCAGCCAGGGCGACAGCCCCGATAGCCTTCATTGGCTGCACGGGGATCGGCAGGCGAAACACGAAGGCAACGGTCAGATAGGCGGCGGCGAGACCGGCAAAGACCGGGCCGGGCAAAAGCAGGCCGGCCGACAGGATGCCGATGAGATAGGGCAACAGGGTGCCCAGGTCGCCGAGGGCACCCGAGATCTCGGCAATGAAGGACGATATCCGGCGCTGCATTTACCGTCGTTTTCCCGTGTTTGTTTCCCACCCGCTGCAGGCCTTGCAAGGCCCGCGCGTTCAGTATGCCGCTAACCGGCCTTGCGGGGCAATTGATATTGTGCTTTCCGGCAATGGGCCGGTTTTTCTATGGATTTATATGCTTTTATATGTTTTATACGCCAACAAGGCCAGTTTTTGCATGTTTGCGCGTAAGAGTGCTCGTTCCGATCACCCGGCCCTCTGACTGAAATCGCCACCAACGGGAGCCCGTAGCCATGCTGAGACGCCTCTTTCTGACCCTTGCCGCCGGACTCGCCCTTGGCGTGGCGGCCCCTGGTCTTGCCCAGGACAAGTTCATCGTCGTGCAATCGACCACGTCGACGCAGAATTCGGGGCTTTTCGATTACATCCTGCCGATCTTCGAGGAAAAGACCGGGATCGAGGTGCGGGTGGTGGCCGTGGGGACCGGACAGGCGATCCGCAATGCCTCGAACGGCGACGGTGATGTCCTGTTTGTCCATGCCAAGTCGGCGGAGGAGGAGTTCGTCGCCGGGGGTGACGGGGTGGAACGATTCGATGTCATGTATAACGATTTTGTCATTGTCGGGCCCGAGGCCGATCCGGCGGGGATCGCCGGATCCTCGGATGTGACCGGCGCGCTTACGGCGATCGCGTCCAGCAAGGCGCTCTTCGCCTCGCGCGGCGACGACAGCGGCACCCACAAGGCGGAACGCGCGCTTTGGGCCGCGACCGATGTCGATATCAACGAGGCGACGGGGGACTGGTACCGCGAGACCGGCTCGGGCATGGGCGCGACCCTGAATACCGGTATCGCCATGGGTGCCTATGTGATGACCGACCGCGCGACCTGGATTTCCTTCGGCAACAAGGGCGATTACCGGGTGGTGGTCGAAGGCGATCCGCGGCTCTTCAACCAATATGGGATCATCCTGGTCAGCCCCGAGAAGCATCCCGCAGTGAAAGCCGGGCTCGGCCAGGAATTCGTCGACTGGGTCCTGTCCGGCGAGGGCCAGGCGGCGATTGCCGATTACAAGGTTGACGGGCAACAACTGTTCTTCCCCAATTCGGGCAGCTGAGAGGTCACGGGCGGACGCCGAGGGACTGGCGGGTCCGGCGTCCACGCTTCTGCGGGCGGAGGTTGGCTGACCTCCGCCCGCAGTTTTTTCGGCATGTTACGACGGGCGGTGACGGCCTGGGTCTCGGGCGCGGAACGACCGGGGAATTGCGGGATCGTCTGAGATTTCGGCGGATCGCCAGGGGGCGGAAGGCGGAGAATACCGGCGCCAGATATGGACAGACGCGCGCCGCAACGTGGTGCGATTGGACCGCGAGAGTCCGAGCGATCCAGAGAGGTTCCGGGACGGATGGAACCGCAGAACCATATTTTCCTGAGGATTTCTGGAGCACTCGGGAAGATCAAGTGCAAACTTCGAGGGCGCTTATAGCGGGAAGCTTCATGGCCTTTCTGCCGAATGGCCTTTGGCGCACCCGAGAGGATTCGAACCTCTGGCCTCTGCCTTCGGAGGGCAGCGCTCTATCCAGCTGAGCTACGGGTGCCTTGAGGCGCATATAGCGAATGCGAAAGGCGGGCGCAATGCGGTTCGGGGGGACGGGGTACGGAAAGCGTCCCCCGGGGGTCAGGATTGGGGGCGGGCGGCTTTTTCAGCATGGCCGGAGGTGCCTTCGCGGCGATTGAGTTCGGCGAGGACGTCAGCGAGGGGGACGCCGCTGGACTGGAGAAGGACCAGAAGGTGATAGAGGACGTCGGCGGCTTCTGCCGTCAGTCCGGGCTTGTCGGATTGTGCGGCGGCGATGATGGCTTCGACGGCTTCCTCGCCGAATTTCTCGGCGCATTTGGCCGGGCCCCTTGCCAGCAGCGACGCCGTGTAGGACGCCTTGGGATCGGTACCGGCGCGGGCGGCGATGGTCTTGGCGAGGCGGGTCAGGGTGTCGGTCATGTCAGCCTCATGGGGATGCCGGCGGCGGCCATATGGGCCTTGGCCGCGCCGATGGTGAAGTCGCCGAAATGGAAGATGGAGGCGGCGAGGACGGCACTTGCGTGGCCTTCGAGGACGCCGTCGACGAGATGGTCGAGGGTGCCGACGCCGCCCGAGGCGATCACCGGGATCGAGACGGCGTCGGCGATGGCGCGGGTGAGAGGGAGGTTGAAACCGGCGCGGGTACCGTCGCGGTCCATGGAGGTGAGGAGGATTTCCCCCGCGCCCTTGGCTTCGACCAGACGGGCGAATTCCACCGCGTCGATGCCGGTGGGCCGCGTGCCGCCATGGGTGAAGATCTCCCATTTGCCTGGGGAGACGGTCTTGGCGTCGATGGCGACGACGATGCATTGATTGCCGAATTTCAGCGCCGACTGCGCCACGACCTCGGGGTCGGCCACGGCGGCCGACATGAACGAGACCTTGTCGGCCCCTGCCAGAAGAAGCTGACGAACGTCTTCGGGCGTGCGGACCCCGCCGCCGATTGTGAGCGGCATGAAGCATTGCTCGGCGGTGCGCCGGGCGAGGTCGTAGATGGTGCCTCTGTTCTCCAGTGTCGCGGTGATATCGAGGAAGCACAACTCATCCGCCCCGGCGGCGTCATAGGCCTTGGCAGCCTCCACCGGATCGCCGGCATCGATCAGGTCGACGAAGTTCACGCCCTTGACCACGCGGCCGTCCTTCACGTCGAGGCAGGGGATGATGCGGGTCTTCAGCATGAACGGGTCCGGGGTCTGATGCGTCTGATCTGCTAATGACCCTTTGCGGGGCGGAAATTCAAGCGGCTGGAAGGGGATTTTGCCGTGTTGGGGCCGATTAGTCGGACCCGTGACTGTCCAAACCGCGCCATGGGGGGTAAAAAGCCAGTATCAGCCCCGGGAGAAGCCCCATGCGTCTGTTTCTTGTCCTCCTTCTGAGCCTCGCCGCCTCGATGGCCCAGGCCGCGAACCGGTTGGGGCTGGTGATCGGCAATAACGACTATGCCAATGTCCCGGCGCTGGAAAAAGCGCGAGGCGATGCTGCGGCAGTCTCGGCGGAGCTTCTGGGGCAAGGGTTCGAAGTGATGACGGTGCTCGATGCTTCGCGGCGCGAGATGAACGCGAAGATTGCCGAGTTCACCGACCGGCTGCAGCCCGGGGACACGGCGCTGGTCTTCTATGCCGGGCACGGGGTGGAGATCGATGGCGAGAATTATCTGCTGCCCACCGATATCGAGGTGCCGACCGCCTCGGGCGAGGATTTCATCAAATACGAGAGTATTGCGCTTTCCGACACGCTGCAGCGGATCAAGGCGACCGGGGCGCGGACGACGCTTGTTTTCCTCGATGCCTGCCGGGACAATCCCTTCGAGCAGGTGGCAGGGCGGTCGATTGGCTCGACGCGCGGGCTGGGACGGATTGCCGCGCCCGAGGGGACCTTCATCGTGTTCTCGGCAGGGGCGCATCAGCAGGCGCTGGATGCGCTGAACGGCGACGACGCGAATGCCAACTCGGTGTTCACGCGGCTGTTGCTGCCGAAGCTGTCCGAGCCGGATCTGGAGCTGCGCGAGCTGGTGGCGGACCTCAGGGTCGAGGTGCGCGATCTGGCGCGGACCCAGAACCATGCCCAGTTCCCGGCCTATTATGACGAGTTGCTGGGCGAGTTCTATTTCACCGTGAAGGTCGAGGTGTCGCCCGGCGCGGCACCGGGCGCGGGGGCGCCGGTGGCGGTGATCGGATCGGGATCCGCCATCCGCGACGATTTCGAGCTGGCCCGCTCCCTCGGCACGGCGCTGGCCTTCCGGGTGTTCCTGGAGAAATACGACGGCAGCGACGATCTGACGGTGACGCTGGCGCGCGAGATGCTGGCTTCGCTTGAGGCGAACGACGATGCGGCGGCGGCGGTGACCAACGTGGTACCGGAAGCGGGGCCAGAGCCTGAGCCTGTCCGCGATCCCGTCCCCATCCCGGTCGCCGATCCCCGCCGCGAGATCATCCGCGAAAGCCAGGCGCGGCTGAACGCGCTTGGCTGCGATGCCGGAGGGGCGGACGGGATCGTCGGGCCGCGGACGCGAAGGGCTTTCGCCGGGTTCATCAACGAGACCGGGGCCGACCTGACCCCGGGCGATCTCGGAACGCCAAAGGCGCTGGAGGCGCTGAAGGCGGCGACCGGAGAGGTCTGCACGCCGCGGTCGCGGGTAGTGATCCGTGAGGAACCTGGGTCCGGTGGCGGAGCGCCGGAGGTGGTGATGCCAGAGGCGGTGTCCATTACCGGCAGCTATCGCTACACGGCCAAATGCCCGCTTTTCATCACCGTCACCGGAACCCTGTCGCTGCGAGAGAGTGGTGAGAACCGCTATAGCGGCGCGGCCTCCGATTCGCTTGGGAACCAGGGCTCGGGATTTTTTGTGCGGCGGGGCGATGCGATGAACGGCACGATCAAATGGGCCTCGGGCGTGACCGAGATCGTCACTCTGACTTTCTCCGCTGACGGGCAGTCCTATGGCGCGACCAGCAATAATGGCTGCACGTCGCGGGGCGCGCGCGGGTGAGGTTCGGCGAACTCAAACGGAACGACCCGTTTCAGGGTTGAATTCTGTGCTTCTGACCTCATTTACAAGACAGGGGCCGCGAGATTGCCCGTCTTTTCCGGCCCGACTGGACATCGGCAAGGGAGGAAGACATGTCGAAAGCACCGAAAGTTGGAGATAAATCCAAGGCAAAGGGCGACCGGACGGCGCGTTACGCGGCCATCGAACGGTCAAAGTCCGGACCTGGATCGACGCCTGCGGCCAAGCAGCTGCATCGGCGCAAGCGCAGTGACGGCATATCGTCGCGGCTCGAACACTATGCTCGGATCGATCGTGGAGGTGAGGCCTGACAATGGTATCGGCGACTGTTTCCGAGCGATCCCGGCGCACCTTGCTTCAACACCGGGCACCGAAATTTTTCAAAAATTTCGGCCGCATTTTTTGAAAAAATGCGGTTCCGGAATGCGCCGCGTTTCGTGACCAAAATCGGCGGCTCTATGCCCAGGAGGGGGCGCGTTTTTCCAGGAAGGCCCGGATTCCTTCTTCGGTGTCATCACGCAGCATGTTCCTCACCATGACATCCCCGGCCAAGGCGTAGGCCGCCTCGAGGGGCATCGTGAGCTGGTCATAGAAGGACGTCTTGCCGATGGCGACGGCTGCGGTGAGTTTGGACGCGACAAGGTCGGCCAACGCCCGGGTTTCGGCGGCAAGCGCGGCTTCGGGGACGGCGCGGTTGATGAGACCGAGCGCTTCGGCGCGGGAGGCGTCGATGAACTGGCCGGTGGTCAGCATCTCGAAGGCCTGTTTGCGCGGGATGTTGCGGGTCAGGGCCACCATCGGTGTGGCGCAGAACAGGCCGATATTCACCCCGTTGACGCCGAAACGGGCGGTGTCGGCGGCCATGGCCATATCGCAGGTGGCGACGAGCTGGCAGCCGGCGGCGGTGGCGAGACCGTGAACTTCGGCGATCACGGGCTGGGGCAGGCGGCTGATCGAGGTCATCACGCGAGCGCAGCGGGTGAAGAGGTCGGTGAAATAGGATTTCCCGCCATCCTCGGCCTGGCGGCCTTCGGTCATTTCCCAGAGATCGTGCCCGGCCGAGAAGGCCTTGCCGGCGCCTTTCAGAACCACCACGCGAATGGCGCGATCGTCGCGGATCGTGTCGAGTTGGGCCTGCAGGGCGGCAAGCATGGCGTCCGACAGCGCGTTCAGCCGCTCAGGATTGTTGAGGATCAGGGTGGCGATAGGGCCGTCGGTGTCGCGGATGAGGATCGGGTCGGACATGGAGCCTTCCTTGCGTCAGGTCTTGCCTTGCGGCGCCTCAATCGACAGTCTCAGAAAAAACCGCCTGAGGGAAGGGGGAGGGAAGGGTGAGGGATGAAGTGAGGTTGAGCATCGGCGAAGTGCACGCGTTCCTCGACGAGGTGTTTCCACAGATGCACGGGCGGTTCGAGGTGCTGGGTCTGGCGCCGGGACGTGCACGGGTGCGGATGCGGACGGAGGAGGCGGATCTGAGGCCCGGCGGGACCGTGTCGGGGCCGACGCTTTTCACCTGCGCGGATTGCGCCTTCTATATCGTGACGCTGGCAATGATCGGGCGCGAAGCCCTGGCGGTGACCACCGGGTGTGCGATCAATTTTCTGAGAAAACCGGAACCGGCAGACCTGATCGCCGAGGCGCGGATTCTGAAGCTCGGCAAGCGGTTATGTGCCGGAGACGTGGAGATATTTTCGGAAGGATCGGATGCAGTGGTGGCCCACGCTCAGATGACCTATTCGATCCCACCGAAATCAGCTTCAAGCCTGGGGTAGATAAATACCTGTTTTACAAGTCATTGTAATAGAACACTTTTAACGCGCGTTTGGCCATTGACTGCAAATGAAAATGCTTTAGAACCCGCCCATCCGTTCCGCGGCCCGGCCAATTGAGGCGCGGACTGCCCGAAACCAGATGGACGACAAGATGAAAACCTATTCAGCCAAACCGGCCGATATCGACAAGAAATGGGTGCTGATCGACGCCGAGGGCGTCGTTCTGGGCCGCCTCGCCTCGATCATCGCCATGCGCCTGCGCGGCAAGCACAAGGCGAGTTTCACCCCGCATATGGACATGGGCGACAATGTCATCGTCATCAACGCCGACAAGGTGCAGATGACCGGCAACAAGCGCGCCGACAAGAAATATTACTGGCATACCGGCCATCCCGGCGGGATCAAGCACCGGACCGCCGGGCAGATCCTCGAGGGCGCGCATCCCGAGCGGGTGGTGATGAAGGCCGTGCAGCGGATGCTGCCGGGCGGGCCGCTGTCGCGCCAGCAGATGACCAATCTGCGCGTCTATGCCGGGGCCGAGCATGCCCATGAGGCCCAGAACCCCGAGATTCTCGACGTCGCGTCGATGAACCCCAAGAACACACGGAGCGCATGAGCATGGCCGAAGAAATCAAATCGCTCGACGAACTGAAGGACGCGGTCGATGTCGCCGAAGCGCCGGTCGTGGCCGAGGCTGCCGCCCCGATCCGCGAACAGGTCCGTGACGAGCTGGGCCGGTCCTATGCCACTGGCAAGCGCAAGGACGCGGTCGCCCGGGTCTGGATCAAGCCCGGCAAGGGCAAGGTGACCGTCAACGGCAAGGACATGAACGACTATTTCGCCCGTCCGGTGCTGCAGATGGTGATTGGACAGGCTTTCTCGGTCGCCGGTGTCTCTGGCGAGTTCGATGTTCAAGCCACCGTCAAGGGCGGCGGGCTGTCGGGGCAGGCGGGGGCCGTCAAGCACGGGATCTCGAAGGCGCTGTCGCTCTACGAGCCGTCCTTGCGTCCCGCACTCAAGGCCGCCGGATTCCTGACCCGCGACAGCCGCGTCGTCGAGCGGAAGAAATATGGCAAGCGCAAGGCGCGCCGGAGCTTCCAGTTCTCGAAACGCTGAGACCCGATTGCTGCATATGGGGGCCGGATCGCCGATCCGGCCCTTTTTCTTTGGACACTCCGGCCCTGCCTGCCTATGTATATGCGCCGAGCCAGAAGGGCCGCGCAGAGCAGTGAAGTCAGAATGAGTACGATAACCACGACGCGGGAACTCGCCGAGTTCTGCAATGAGGCCGCCAGACAGGACTTTGTCACCGTCGATACGGAATTCCTGCGCGAACGGACCTACTACGCCAAACTCTGCCTGGTGCAGCTGGCCTATGCCGGGCATGGCGAGGAGCGGGCGGTGCTTGTCGACACGCTGGCCGCAGGGCTGGACCTGGCACCGCTCTATGATCTCTTCCGCAATCGCGACGTGGTGAAGGTCTTTCATGCCGCCCGCCAGGATCTGGAGATATTCTGGGTCGGCGGCGAAGTGATCCCCGAGCCGCTTTTCGATACCCAGATCGCGGCGATGGTCTGCGGCTTCGGCGAGCAAGTGGGGTATGAGACCCTGGTGCGCAAGGTGGCCAAACAGTCGCTCGACAAATCTTCGCGCTTCACCGACTGGTCGCGGCGGCCCCTGACCGAAAAGCAGATGGCCTATGCGCTGGCCGATGTGACGCATCTGCGCGACATCTACCTGCATCTGGCCGAGATGCTCGATCGGACCGGGCGGCGCACCTGGGTCGAGGAAGAGCTGGCCGTCCTCACCGATCCGGAGACCTATATCGTCCGTCCCGAAGAGGCCTGGCAGCGGCTGCGCTCGCGGTCGAGCTCGCCGCGCTTTCTGGCTGTCGCAAAGGCGTTGGCCAAATTCCGCGAGACCTATGCCCAGGACAAGGACGTGCCGCGGACACGGGTGTTCAAGGATGATGTGCTGATGGAGCTGGCGGCGACCCGACCGAAAAACCTGGCTGACCTGTCGAAAAGCCGGCTGCTGCTGCGCGAGGCGCGCAAGGGCGAGATCGCCGAGGGGATACTGCAAGCCGTCAGGATCGCCGAGGCGATCCCCGGGGCCGATCTGCCCAAGGCACCGAAGGAGCGGCAGCACAAGCAGGGCGCCGAGGGGCTGGCCGATCTGTTACGGGTCCTTCTGAAGGCCAGGGCCGGCGAGGCCGGGGTGGCCCAGAAGCTGATCGCCACTAGCGCCGATCTGGATGCGATTGCGGTCGAGGCTTCGCCGAAGGTTCCGGCCCTGAAGGGCTGGCGGGCGGAGGTATTCGGCAAGGATGCGCTTCGGCTGAAACGCGGCGAGATCGCGCTGTCGGCCGATGGCGACGGGGTCCGGATAGTCGACCTCTGAAGGGCGGCAGGCCTCAGGGGGTCAGGATCAGGTCCTGACCGGCGCTCCGGATCACGATCCGGGTGATGGAACGAAGCTCTCCTTCGGAGATGAAATCCGCCGCCTGCAGGATGCGGGTGCGTTCTGGGCCCGGTGTCGCCGGACCCTCGGGCGGCTTGACGCGGAATTCGTAGGACAGAACGCCGTTGGCATCGGGTTCGCCGAAATTCCGCCGGTAGAGTTTCGCGCCGTAGTAGCCTTGGGTCTGGGCGACGGTCTCGACCACCAGGATGACGCCCTGACGCGAGCGGTCGATCCGATGGCTGCGAATGGCCGGGGCCGGGATCGAGCCGTCGCGGACCGGCGGCTCGGCGATGACAAGCTCGCCGTCCGAGCCGCGCTCATAGACAGCACGGGTATTGCCGCCACCGAAAGGATTGAGCGAGCGGAGCGTGTCGCATCCGGAGAGAAGTCCAAGGCACAAAAGAAAAACTGTCGCCGATTTCATCACTACGCGTTCCGTTCCGCTTTTGGCCGACATGGTTACAAGGGGCGGAGCGAATAGGGAAGGGGCCATTTGCCCTGGCTGGACTTGGCGGGGGCATGGGTCTAAGTTTTTCGCAAGCGCAATATTAACAGACAGGATGATGCCGTGGCCTCTGAAGCTTTTGAAGAGATTGTCGAGAGTTTCGAGTTTCTGGAAGACTGGGAAGACCGGTACCGCTATGTGATTGAGTTGGGAAAGAATTTTTCCGAAATGGAGGCTTCTCAACAGATCCCCGCAACCAAGGTCGGCGGCTGTGCCTCGCAGGTCTGGATCGTTCCGGAAGTCCGCGGGCAAGGGCCGGAGGCGGTGATCGATTTTACCGGCACCTCGGACGCGCTGATCGTGCGTGGCCTGATCGCGGTCCTGCATGCGCTCTATGGCGGGCAGAAGGCCGCCGATGTGCGGGATATCGACGCGATCGCGGAACTGGGGCGGCTGGGGCTGAACCAGCACCTGTCGGCGCAGCGAACCAATGGGCTGCGGTCGATGGTCGGGCGCATCCGCGAGATTGCGGACCTGGCGATATCGGCCGGTGAGGTCACGGAAGCGGGGTAAGCGCCCCATGCCACCACCGTGACCTGGAGGGGGAGCCGAAACAGGGGGCTCGACCCCCCCCGTTTCGCCTCGCTTGCGCGCTGTGACGGGTGGTGCCTCTGCTGTGAGCGAGTGGTCAATTTGGTGGATTTTGAGCTTTTGCCGAGAAGCGGTTGAGGGCGCATTCTGCGTCCTCAACACGCCGTTTCCATGGTGGGATGCGATTCGCCCGGACGTAAAGGACAGGCCCGCTTCGCGGGTCGCCCTTCGGGCGATCCTTGACGTCCGGCCGACTCGCGGCGGCGGGATCAGTCCTTGAAACGAACAGCGCCGATATGGGGCAGGTTGCGGTTGCGTTGCGCGTAGTCGATGCCGTAACCGACGACGAACCTGTCGGGGATCTCGAAACCTGTCCAACGGGCCTTGATATCGACCTCGCGGCGCGATGGCTTGTCGAGGAGGGCACAGACCTCAAGGCGGTTCGGGTGGCGGGTGCGCAGCACGTCGAGGACGGCGGCCATGGTGTGGCCGGTGTCGATGATGTCCTCGACGACGAGGACGTCGCGGCCCTCGATTTCGCCCCTGAGATCCTTCAGGATGCGGACCTCGCGGGAGCTTTCGGTGGCCATGCCGTAAGAGGAAACCTCCATGAAGTCGACCTCGACCGGAAGATCCAGCTCGCGGACGAGGTCGGCGATGAAGATGAAGGAGCCGCGCAGGAGGCCGACGACGACGAGCTTGTCGGTGTTCTTGAACGTGTCGGAGATCTCGCGGGCGAGGTCTTCGATCCGGGCGGCGATGGTCTTGGCGGAGATCATTTCGTCGATGACGTAATCGGGGATTTCGGTCACTTTCCCTCACCTTGGCTTTGGGGTAGGCACTGGCCTTGAATTCGGGGCTAAACCTACAGGCGGAACGATGCCTACACACGCGGAAAAACGAGTGATGCCGTATTCGGCGGCGCAGATGTACGATCTGGTGGCCGATATTGGGGCCTATCCGGAGTTCCTGCCCTGGGTTGCGGGGGCGCGGATCAATTCGGAGCGGGAGGTGCCGGAGGGCCGCGTCGTGGAGGCCGATCTGGTGGTGTCCTTCAAGCTGTTTCGGGAGAAGTTCGGGTCGCGGGTGACGTTGCGACCCTCGGAGCGGCGTATCGATGTGGAATATCTGCAAGGGCCATTCAAGTATCTGAAGAACCACTGGTATTTCGCCGAGCATCCCGAAGGCTGCGAGATCGATTTCTTCGTCGATTTCGAGTTCCGGTCGCGGGCGCTGCAGGCGGTGATCGGGCTGGTCTTCAACGAGGCGATGCAGCGGATCGTCGGCGCCTTCGAGGCGCGGGCAAAGGCGCTCTACGGCGCGGACGGCTAGCGGCGGGGCTTCCCCCCTCCCCCTGGGAAGGGGGAAATTGCATTTGGGTCCGCCTGTCACGGGAAACCCGCCTGAGGTTCGGTTTCCCATTCGAGCCAACCGCCAATCCCGCCCCAAATCCATAGCCCCGCCGTCCCCATCCCTCCCCGCTCCACACCCGCACGGTGCGACCAGCACCGGGCCAAGCCCGACCCACCCGAGGGGCGGGCGCGTTGCTGACACATGCTGAGAGTGGCCCGCTTGGAAGTGACTGCGCCATAAAGTGGTCCGCAGAGAAGCCCGGACAGCGCCCACCCTGGGTCGGGCTTTGCCCTCATTTCGAAGTCCCGGCAGGGCAGGGCAGATATCCGGAAGGTGCAGGATCAGGGCGGGTAAAGTGAACGCGTAGGAGACAGTACTTTCATATGCGATAGCCCTGCCCTGGGAGGGGGGCAGGGGGGGGAGGTCCGGTGCGAGGCATCGGGGAGGTTTTGGCTCAGGACACGATGTCGTAAGCCCGCTCACCATGGGCGGCGTAGTCGAGGCCGCCGGTTTCGGTTTCCTCCGACACCCGGATCGGGAAGATCAGGCCGACCAGTTTGACGAGGATCGCGGTCATCACCAGGGTGAAGATGGCGACGATCACCAGCGATCCCAGCTGAGCCTGGAAGGCCCCGGCCCCGAAGACGGCGATCATGATGGTGCCGAAGATACCGCCGACCCCGTGGACTGCGAAGACATCGAGCGTGTCGTCGATCTTGAATGTGTTCTTTATGATCCGGCAGGCCTCTTGACAGAGCACCCCGGCGACGGCGCCGATGATCAGCGCCTCGGTCGGACCGACAAAGCCCGAGGCCGGGGTGATCGAGGCCAGCCCGGCGATGGTGCCGGTGACCAGCCCGACCATCGACGCCTTGCCGTGCTTGATCTTCTCCCACAGCGCCCAGGAAAGCGAGGCGGTGGCGGCCGAGATATGGGTGACGACGAGGGCCATGGCGGCCCCGCCATCGGCGGCAAGCTGCGAGCCGGCGTTGAAGCCGAACCAGCCGACCCAGAGCATCGAGGCGCCGATCATGACATAGCCCGGGTTGTGCGGCGGTTTCGACTTGTCGCGGCGCCCGCCGAGGAAGATGGCGACGACGAGGGCGGCGAGCCCGGCGGTTTCATGGACGACGATGCCGCCGGCGAAGTCCCTGACGCCGGTCTCGCCGAAGATGCCGCCATCAGCCAGCATGCCGCCGCCCCAGACCCAATGGGCGACCGGGGCGTAGCACAGCAGCATCCAGAGGCCGGAGAAGGTGAGGACGAAGCCGTAGGAGATGCGTTCGACATAGGCGCCGACGATCAGCGCCGGGGTGATGATCGCAAAGGTCATCTGGAAGGCGAAGAACAGGACTTCGGGGATGGTGCCCGAAACGGTGTCGGCATCGACGCCGGAGAGCATCATCTTGCCCAAGCCGCCCCAATAGCCCGACTCGCCGGGGCCGAAGGCGATGGAATAGCCCGCGACCAGCCACAGGATGGACATCAGGCAGGCGATGGAGATGCATTGCATCAGCACCGACAGCACGTTTCGCGAACGGACAAGCCCGCCATAGAAAAGCGCCAGTCCAGGCAGTGTCATGAAAAGGACCAGGGCCGTGGCCACAATGATCCAGGCGGTATCTGCACCGTTCATAGTCTTTTATCCCCTTTGTTTCCCGTCTGTCGCAGGCATTTGTGCCGCTTTTTTCGGCGCGCGCGGGGGGAGGGGCAAGGGTTTTCGCCCGATTTATCGGGGCCAAGATGCAAATGCACAAAAAACAGGCTTGCTGCCTGCGGAATGGGCAAATCAGGGTCAATCCTGCGGGAAGGCACCCAGAATCAGATCCAGCGCGGTTTCGACAGATACCGAACGGACCTCGGAGCGGCCGATCGGGCCGAAATCATGTTCAGCGGTCTTGGTGATGAACCCCTTGCGGGCACGGGCGAAACAGACGCGGCCTTCGGGCTTGTTCTCGGAGCCGCCGGGGCCGGCGATGCCGGTGATCGAGATTGCGATATCGGCGCGGGAATGGGCGAGGGCGCCCTCGGCCATCTCGCGGGCGGTCTCGCGGGAGACGGCACCGTGGGCCTCCAGCGTGGCCGGGGAAACGCCGAGCATCTCGATCTTGGCTTCGTTCGAGTAGGTGACGAAGCCGCGGTCGAGCACCTCTGAGGAGCCGGGGATTTCGGTCAGCGCGGCGGTCAGGAGCCCCCCGGTGCAGCTTTCGGCGGCGGTCATCATGAGGCCGTTATTGCGCAGGATATCAAGAACTTCTGCGGCTTTGTTCATAGGCGCATGACCCCGTGCCAGAGGATGGCGGCGGCGAGGACGACGAGACCGGCGAGGATACCGGCCAGCACGTCGTCGAGCATGACGCCAAGCGGGGTGGACATGTTGTCGGCCCAGGAGACCGGCCATGGTTTCCAGATGTCGAAGAGGCGGAACATCACGAAGGCGCCGACCCAGCCAGGCCAGGGGAAGAGATGCGGTTCGGCCTTGATGTGCCACATGCCGTAGCTGAGGGGGAAGAGGGCGATCCACTGGCCGACGACCTCGTCGATGACGATGGCGCCTGGGTCATGGTTGGCGAGGCCGGCGGTCTCGATGCCCGTTGCCCAGAGGCCGAGAGCGAAGACGAGTGGGGTGGCGGCCGCGAGCAGGGGGAAGCCGCCGAACCAGTGGAGGAGGTAGGCGGCGGGGATGGCGGCAAGCGATCCCCAGGTGCCCGGAGCGAAGGGGATGAGGCCGATGCCGAAAAAGCTGGTGATGAGGCGGATCATGGGCGGCTCAGGGTGGCGGTGGCCATGGCGGCGATGCCCTCGCCGCGTCCGGTGAAGCCGAGGCCTTCGGAGGTGGTGGCCTTGATGGAGACCGACTCGGCGGGGATCGCGAGGAGGCGGGCGATGTTCTCGCGCATGGGGCCGGCATGGGGGCCGATCTTGGGATGCTCGCAGATGATGGTGCAGTCGATATGGGAAATCGTCATGTTAAGTTCACCGGTCAGGTCTTTGGCATGTTTGAGAAAAATCTCCGACGCGGCCCCTTTCCACCGTGGGTCGGACGGTGGGAAATGCTGGCCGATATCGCCTCTTGCCAGCGCTCCGTAGATGGCATCGGTGATGGCGTGCATGGCGACATCGGCATCGGAATGGCCCTTGAGGGATTTGGCGTGCGGGATGTCGATTCCGCAGAGGGTGACGTGGCCGCCCTCGGTGAAAGCGTGGACGTCGAAGCCGGTACCGACGCGGGTCATGGGCGGGGCCAGATGGCGTTCGGCACGGGCGAAGTCCTCGCGGGTGGTGATCTTGAAATTGTCTGTATGGCCCGGGACGCAGGCGACCTCAAGCCCGGCGCGGCAGGCGATGGTGACGTCATCCGGAGCGGGGCCGCGATGGGATCGGTGGGCGGCGAGGATGTCGGAGAAGCGGAAGCCTTGCGGGGTCTGGGCGCGAACCAGGGCATCGCGGGACTGCGGTTCTGTTGCCCGGCCGGCTTCGGTATGCCAAAGCGCGTCGACAACCGGAAGGGTCGGGAAAGCGGCCCGTGACGCGGCAAGAGCCTCGATGACAGCGCGGACGACCGGGACAGGGGTCAGAGGCCGGGCAGCGTCGTGAATGAGTACGAGGTTGGGGGCCAGGTCGGCGAGGGCTTCGAGGCCGTTCAGGACGGAAATATGGCGGTCGGAACCTCCTGCAACGGGCGGCTGGAGCCGGAGATCGCTAAGGGTGGCGATGGATCGCTCGTAGAGAGGGCGGTCGGTGGGATTGATGACCGGTGTGACGGCGGTGATTTCGGGCAGCGCCAGCATCGCCTCGATGGCGTGGCGGAGGACAGGTTTGCCGCAGAGATCCGCATATTGCTTGGGGCTTTCGCCACCGAAGCGGGTGCCGCGTCCGGCGGCGACGATAAGGGCTGCGATGGTCATGGGGTGAAGTGGCCCTGAAGACAGTCGGCGCATTGAAACAAAATCGTTAACCAGAGGCAAGTGACGCGCATTTCATCAATTGCCGTTTGCTCTGCGGTGCGGTACGACTTGAGTGCACAAGGATTAGGCAGATGCCGGTAACGATCGACGATTTGACCCTCGACCCGCTCGTTTTTCTGGCACCGATGGCCGGAATCACCGATGTACCGTTCCGCCGGATCGTCGCGGGGTTCGGGGCGGGGCTGGTGGTTTCGGAGATGGTGGCAAGCCGTGAGATGGTGACGGCGCGAGCCTCGGTGCGGGCGAAGGCGGAGGCTTCGGGGGTGCTGGAGGCGGTGCAGATCGCGGGTTGCGAGGCTCATTGGATAGCCGAATGCGCGCGGCTTTGTGAAGCTGAAGGCGCGCGGATCATCGACATCAATATGGGCTGTCCGGCGAAGAAGGTGACGAACGGCTATTCGGGCTCGGCGCTGATGCGCGATCCGGATCATGCGCTGTCGCTGATCGAGGCGGTGGTAGGGACCGTGTCGGTGCCGGTAACCGTCAAGATGCGGCTGGGCTGGGATGAGGCGTCGCTGAACGCGCCTGAGATCGCACGGCGGGCCGAGGCCGCCGGGGTGCGGATGGTGACGGTGCATGGGCGGACGCGGTGCCAGTTCTACAAGGGTATTGCAGATTGGGACGCGATTGCGGCAGTGAAACAAGCGGTGTCGGTGCCGGTGATCGCGAATGGCGATATCGTCGATACGTGCACGGCGCGGAGGGCGCTCGCGTCCTCGGGGGCCGACGGGGTGATGGTCGGGCGCGGGGTTCAGGGGCGGCCCTGGATACTGGCGGAGATCGCGGCGGGGCTGACCGGGGCGACAGCGCCGAACCCGCCCGAGGGCTGGGCGCTGATCTCGCTGATCGTGGCGCATTACGAGGCGATGCTGGCATTCCATGGAACCGATCTGGGGGCGCGCTGTGCGCGAAAACACCTTGGCTGGTATCTCGACCGGATCGCGGGGACCGGGGCACTGCGGCGGCGGGTGCTGACGGAGCGCGACCCGCGCGCGGTGGTGCGGCTTCTGGAAGGTCTGGGGCACGAAGTGGAACTGGCGGCATGAGAACGGTCAATGCAGAGGCGGTCTGGGGCGCGATCCCCTACCCGGCGTTCGTTATCGGGGCAGGGGACGAGATCATCGCGGGAAACAACGCGGCGGAGGTGTTTACCCAGACCTCCCAAAAGCAGATGGCCGGCAAGCCGCTGGCGCAATATGTCGGGGTGGACAGTCTGGTGATGGATTCGATCCGGCAGGTGCGACGCGGCACGATGTCGGTGGTTCAATATGAAACCGATGTGCATTGGGGCGACCGGGTGCCGCAGAGTTTCACGCTGCACGCCTCTCAGATGTCGGATGCCGATGGGGAAATCCTGCTGATGCTGCACCCGGCGGGGATGGCCGCGCAGATGAACCGGTCGCTCAGTCACCGGGCGGCGGCGCGGTCGGTGACCGGCATGGCGGCGATGCTGGCCCATGAGATCAGGAATCCTCTGGCGGGGATCACCGGGGCGGCGCAGCTCTTGTCGATGTCGCTGGGCGATCAGGAACAGGAGCTGACCGATCTGATCGAGGAAGAGGCCAAACGCATCGGCAAGCTGGTCGAGAAGGTCGAGGCCTTCGGCGATCTGCGCCCTGCCGGGCGGGCGCCGGTGAATATCCATGACGCGCTGGACCGCGCCAAGCGGGCGGCGGAGGCCGGGTTCGCCCGTCACGTGCGGTTCCGCGAGGAATATGACCCCTCGATCCCGCCCGCCGCCGGCGATGCCGACCAGCTGATGCAGGTGTTTCAGAACCTGATCAAGAACGCCGCCGAGGCGGTACCGGAGGTGGGCGGGCTGATCACGCTCAGGACCGGCTTCCGGCCCGGGTTCAAGCTGTCGGTGCCGGGGCAGAAAAGCGAAAGCGTGCCGTTGCTGATCACGATTGCCGACAATGGTCGCGGCATTCCCGAGACGCTGATCCGGGACATTTTCGACCCGTTCGTGAGTTCCAAGGCCAATGGGTCGGGACTGGGATTGTCCCTGGTTTCCAAGGTGATGGCCGATCATGGTGGGGTCGTGGAAGTGAAAAGCGAGCCCGGACGGACGCAGTTCCGGCTGCGGCTTCCGGTGTGGCAGGGCGTGGTTGAAGACGCCGATATGGCAGAGGTGGGCTGATGGAAGGCACGGTCATTGTTGCCGACGACGATCGCACGATCCGCACCGTGTTGAGCCAGGCGCTGACAAGGGCCGGGTGCCGGGTGCGGTCGACGGGGACGATCTCGACCCTGTGGCGGTGGATCGAGGAGGGCGAGGGGGATGTGGTCGTCTCGGACGTGATGATGCCCGATGGCGATGCGCTGGATCTGCTGCCTGCGATCCGGCGCAAGCGGCCTGATCTGCCGGTGATCGTGATGTCGGCACAGAATACGATGATGACGGCGCTGAGGGCGACGGAAATGGGGGCCTATGAATATCTGCCCAAGCCCTTCGATCTGCGCGAGGTGCTGGGGCAGGTCTCGAAAGCCTTGTCGCGAAGCGAGCGGCGGGAAGGGGCGAGCGAGGAAACGGGCCGCGAGGACAATCTGCCGCTGATCGGGCGCTCGCCGGCGATGCAGGAAGTCTATCGGATCATGGCGCGGCTGATGACGACCGATCTCGGTGTGATGATCACCGGCGAGAGCGGCACCGGCAAGGAACTGGTGGCGCGGGCCCTGCATAATTTCGGCCAGCGCAAGAACGGGCCCTTCGTCGCGATCAACATGGCCTCGATCCCGTCGGAATTCATTGAGACGGAGCTCTTCGGTCGCGCGGCGCGGGGCGAGGACTCCCAGCCCGGGAAATTCGAACAGGCCTCGGGCGGCACGCTGTTTCTCGACGAGGTCGGGGACATGCCGGTGGAGGCGCAGACGCGGCTGCTCAGGGTCCTGCAGGAGGGGGAGTTCACCCGGGTTGGCGGTCATGACGAGATCAGGGCGAATGCGCGGATCATCGCGGCGACGCATCAGGATTTGCGGGCCCTGGTCAATGAGGGGCGGTTCCGCGAGGACCTGTTCTACCGGCTGAACGTGGTGCCGATCCGGCTGCCGCCGCTCAGGGAGCGGCTGGAGGATATTCCAGATCTGGCCCGCGCATTTCTCAGGAATGCCGAGGCCGAGGGGCTGCCGCGGAAATCGATTTCCTCCGAGGCGCTGGAGGTGCTGCGCAAGCTCGACTGGGCCGGTAATGTCCGCGAGTTGGAGAACCTGATGCGGCGGCTGGCGGTGCTGTGCCCGGACGACCTGATCTCGGCCTCGATCGTGCAGCAGGAGATCAAGGCGCGGCCAAGCTCGGTGGCGACGGCGGCTCCTGACCAGAACCAGAAACTGTCGAGCGCCATCGAGGCGCATCTGAAGCGGTATTTCGACCTGCATGGCGACGCGCTGCCGCCCTCGGGCCTCTATGAGCGGATCATCAAGGAGGTGGAACTGCCGTTGATCGCCCTGTCGCTGTCGGCGACCCGGGGCAATCAGGTGAAGACGGCGGAGCTTCTGGGGATCAACCGGAATACGTTGCGAAAGAAAATCCAGGACCTCGACATTCGGGTGACACGCGGCAAGAAAATGATGTAAACTGGCAACAGTAATCGTCGCGATCCGGGGCAGTGGATAAAGCGTGTCGTCTAAACCTTTGACAAGACTGTGGCATCTCGGTGCCAATCTGATCGCGCAGCGACGGATTCGCAACATCCTGACCCTGGCCCTGGTGGCTCTGGGGCCGGTGCTGGCGCTAGTGACCTTCTCCGCACTCAGCTCGTTTGACCGGATTTCCGCCGCTTATCTGCGCGGGCTCCTATTGGCGGATTTCATCTATGTTCTGGTGGTCGCCGGCCTGATCGCGCTGCGCGTCGCGGCGATCATCGCGGCAAGGCGGCGGCATTCGGCAGGGTCGCGACTGCATTCGCGGCTGTCGGCGGTGTTCGCGCTGATCGCGCTCTTGCCGACGATCCTGGTGGCGGTCTTCGCGACGCTGACGGTGAATTTCGGGCTGGAGGGCTGGTTTTCCGACACGGTGCGCCGGGTTGTCGGCAACTCGCTGGCGGCGGCGCAGGCCTATGAGGCGGAGCACAAGTTCAACCTGCGCTCGGATGCGGAATTGCTGGCCGCGTTCCTGAACAGGCAGAAGGCACGTTACCCGCTGATTACTCCAGGTGAGTTTCGCGAGCTGCTGAACCGGGGGCAGGTGCAGATGCAGCGCGAGCTGGTCGAGGCCTATGTTATCGACGGGGCAGGGGGGCTGCAGGCGCGCGGTGAGCGAAGCTATCTTTTTGACTATGAACCTCCGACCGCCGAAGAGATGAAACTGGCCGAGGCCGGCGAGACGGTGATTATCGAGGATTGGGAAAATTCCGAATACCGGGCGCTGGTGATGCTGGAAACCTTCGCCGACCGCTACCTGTATGTGACACGGGACGTGGACGGCGAAATCCTGCAACTGCTTGACGAGACACAGGAAACAGTAACGTTCTACGAGGATCTGGAACGGGATCGGGGACGGCTGCTGTTCGAGTTCGGACTGATCTATATTGGCTTTGCGATGATCGTGATCCTGGCGGCGATCTGGTTCGGCCTGTGGTTCGCCGAGCGGCTGTCGCGCCCCGTAGGCCAGCTGGCCGGTGCGGCACAGCGGGTCGGGGCCGGGGATCTGGACGTTCAGGTGAAGGAATCCGCCAGCGACGACGAGATCGCGATGCTGGGGCGTGTGTTCAACCGGATGACGCGGCAGGTGAAGGGTCAGCGGGATGCGCTGATCGAGGCGAATGAGCAGACCGAGATGCGGCGACGGCTGTTCGACTCCGTGCTGTCGGGGGTGACGGCGGGGGTGATCGGCCTCGATGCCGAGGGGCGGATCGAGGTGGTGAACATGGCCGCCAGGGAGCTTCTGGAACTGCATGACGTGCAGCCCGGGGCAGTGCGGCTGGGCGATGCGGTGCCGGAATTCACCCCGCTCTTCGAGGCGATTTCGAACGATGTGAATTCGGTGGCCCAGGGCGAGGTGCAACTGATCCGCAGCCAGCGCGAGCAGACCCTGCATCTGCGCATGGCCGCAAGGCAGGGCGAGGCCGGGCAGCTTGAGGGCTATGTGGTGACCTTTGACGATGTCTCGGACCTGGTCTCGGCGCAGCGGATGGCGGCCTGGGGCGATGTGGCGCGGCGGATCGCCCATGAGATCAAGAACCCGCTGACGCCGATCCAGCTCTCGGCGGAGCGGCTGAAGCGGAAATTCGCGCCGCTGGTCGGTGACGAGCGCGCGGCACTCGAACAATATGCCGAGGTGATCATTCGCCAGACCGGCGACCTGAGGCGCATCGTCGACGAATTCTCGAAATTCGCCCGGATGCCGGCGCCGGAAAAGACCCAGACCGATGTCGCCGAAATCCTGCGCGATGCGGTGCATCTGCAGGCTGCGGGACGTGCGGACATTCGCTTTGTGCATAATGACCTGACACAGAGGGCCGAGGGAAATGTCGATGAGACAATGATTTCCCAGGCCTTTATCAACCTGTTGAAGAACGCCACGGAAGCTATTGACAGTAAAATTGAAAATGGGGTTTCGGAAGACTACAGGCCGGAAATCCGGGTTCTGGTCGAGGCCATCGAGGGCGCGCTTTTGGTCCAGATCCAGGATAACGGCATCGGCTTGCCGAAATCGCGCGCACGGCTTTTCGAGCCCTATGTGACCAACCGGGACAAGGGGACCGGGCTGGGCCTGTCGATCGTGAAGAAGATCGTCGAGGAGCATTCGGGACAGCTCGACCTTCTGGATGCGCCGGTTTTTGACGGCAATGACGCAGCAGGGGCCGAGGCCCGCATTCTATTACCGCTGACGACGCCGGGGGCGATCGCGGCGCAATGACAAGAGCAGGAAGCAAGGCAAGAGGGTAACAATGGGTGACATTCTGGTCGTGGATGACGAGCGCGATATCCGGGAACTGATCTCGGACATTCTCGAAGAGGAGGGCCATACGACGCGGCTGGCCTGGGACAGTGACATGACGTTCGAGGCGATCGATGCCGATCCGCCCGATCTGGTGATCCTCGATATCTGGCTGAAGGAAAGCAAGCTGGACGGGATCGATATCCTGAAGAAGGTGAAGCGGGACAATCCCTCGATCCCGGTGGTGATCATTTCGGGGCATGGCAATATCGAGATCGCGGTCGCGGCGGTGAAGCAGGGCGCCTATGACTTCATCGAAAAGCCCTTCAATATCGATCAGTTGCTGGTGGTGATCGCAAGGGCGCTGGAAGCCTCGCGTCTGCGGCGCGAGAATGCCGCGCTGCGGGTGATGGATGCGCAGAATGCCGAAATGGTCGGAGACAGCGCCGCGCTCAGAACCATGAAATCGCAGCTCGACAAGGTGGCGCGCGGCAATGGAAGGGTGATGCTGTCCGGTCCGGCCGGCGCGGGCAAGGAAGTGGCGGCACGCTATCTGCATTCAAGGTCGGACCGGGCGAAGGGACCGTTCATCTGCGTGAACTCGGCGACGATGGAACCCGACCGGATGGAGGAGGTGCTGTTCGGCAAGATGTCTCCGGAACGCGGCCACGAGCCGGGCCTCTTCGAACAGGCCCATGGCGGGGTGCTGTTCTTTGACGAGGTGGCGGATATGCCGCTCGGGACCCAGTCCAAGATCCTGCGGGTGCTGGTGGATCAGGCCTTCACGCGGGCCGGGGGCTCGGAACTGGTGCGGGTCGATGTGCGGGTGCTGTCGGCGACCAACCGGGATCTGACGGCGGCGATTGCGGCCGGGACATTCCGTGAAGAGTTGTATCACCGGCTGAACGTGGTGCCGATTGCGGTCCCGTCTCTGGATGCGCGGCGCGATGATATCCCATTGCTGGCGCGACATTTCATTGCCGAATTGAACGCGACCCAGGGGTTGCCGGTCAGGGACTTGTCGGAGGAGGCCGAGGCGCAGTTGCAGACGATGAACTGGCCTGGGAATGTGCGGCAACTGCGGAATGCCATTGAGCGGTGCCTGATCCTCGGGCCGGATGACGGCAAGATCGAGGCGCGGGAATTCGCCTCGGATACTGGTGAGATGAACGGTGCGGAGGCGGCCTCGCTGGTGTCCTCGACCTGCGCCGGGATGCCGCTTCGGGAGGCGCGGGAACTGTTCGAGCGGGAGTATCTGGTGGCGCAGATCAACCGCTTCGGAGGCAATATCTCGCGCACGGCAAGTTTCGTCGGCATGGAGCGTTCGGCCTTGCACCGCAAGCTGAAGGCGCTCAATGTGATCACCAGCTCGCGCAGTGGCGCGCGGGTGGCCGAAACCGAGGCGACGGACGCCTGAGGGGAACCCGATGAAGGTCATCATCTGCGGCGCCGGTCAGGTCGGCTGGCAGCTTGCGCGGCATCTGTCGGGCGAGGACAACAATGTCACGGTGGTCGATGTGCAGCCGGATCTGGTCCGGCGGATCACCGATCAGCTGGACGTGAACGGGGTGACGGGCTTTGCCTCTCATCCCGATATTCTGGATCGCGCCGGAGCGCGGGACGCCGATATGATCATCGCCGCCACCCAGTCGGACGAAGTCAACATGGTGACCTGCCAGGTGGCGCATTCGATCTTTTCGGTGCCCCGCAAGGTGGCGCGGCTGAGGGCGAAATCCTATCTGGACGCGATCTATTCCGATCTCTACCGGCGCGAGCACCTGCCCATCGACATCGTCATCTCGCCCGAACGCGAGGTGGCGAATGCCGCCCTGCAGCGGCTTGCCGCACCGGCGGCCTTCGACACCGAGAGTTTTCTCGACAACCGCGCCCAGCTGATCGGTCTCAGCCTGGCCGAGGACTGCCCGGTGCTGCACACGCCGCTCAGGCAGTTGTCGGAACTGTTCTCGACCCTCAAGGCCGTTGTCGTCGGTATCCGGCGCGACGGGCGTCTGGTAGCCCCAGAGCCGGAGGATCAACTCTTCGCGGGCGACCAGATCTATGTCTTCTGCGCCACCGAGGACATGTCGCGGACCATGGAGATCTTCGGCAAGACCAACCGCAAGACCGACCGCGTCATCATCGTCGGCGGCGGAAATGTCGGGCTGTCGGTGGCAAAATCGCTGGAGGAGGGGACGCGCAAGGTCCAGGCGAAGATGATCGAACGCAACCGCTTGATCGCGGAATTTGCCGCCGATTCGCTGGAACGCACCATCGTCCTGCACGGCGACGGGCTGGACCGCGAAATCCTCGAAGAGGCCAATCTGGAACAGGCAGACGCGTTTCTGGCTGTCACCGATGACGACAAGACCAACCTTCTGTCCTGCGCGCGGGCCAAGGCGGCAGGCTGCGGGCTGGTGATCGCGCTGATCAACGATCCCTCGATGATCGCGCTGATGCGGCCCCTCGGGATCGACGCCTATATCAACCCGCGCGCCACCACGGTGTCGTCGATCCTGCGCCATATCCGGCACGGACGGGTCGAGGCGGTCTATTCCATCGGCGATGCCGAGGCCGAGATTCTGGAGGCGCAGGTTCTCGGAACCTCGCCGATCGCCGGCCGCAGTATCGGCGACGCCGGCTGGCCCGAAGGCGCGCTGGTTGGCATGATCCGAAAGGGCGATGAGATCCTGGTGCCGAAGGGCGACACCACCATCGAGGAAGGCGATATCCTGACGGTCTTTGCCCTCAGCGACGACGTGGCCGAGGTGGAGCGGCTGTTCCAGGTCTCGATCGACTTCTTCTGACGCGATGCGGACGCTGTCGAAACTGCCGCTGTTCTCGGTGCTGATGCTGGCGGCTTCGGCGCTGATGCTGGTCCCGGGCTTCCATGCCATGCGGCTGGAGGACTGGGACACGATGCGGGCGTTCTTCTATCCCGCGATCTTCTTTGCCATCACCAGCATCATCATCGGCCTGGCTTTGGCCACCTGGCCCAGTCACGGAACGGTGCGGACGCAGCTTCTGACCCTGGTCGGCGCTTATGCGCTGTTGCCGCTGATGCTGGCGATGCCGCTCGATTACCTGGTGAAGACGATCAACTACGCCCAGGCCTATTTCGAGATGCTCTCTAGCCTCACCACCACGGGGGCGACGATTTTTGACGATCCCGGTCGAATTTCAGAGACCTTGCATCTATGGCGGGCCCTTGTCGGCTGGATGGGCGGATTTCTGATCCTGCTTGCGGCCTTCGCGATCATGGAGCCGCTCAATCTCGGCGGGTTCGAGATCGAGGCCTCGGTCAGCACGTCCTCCCGCACCCAACGGGGCACGATCGGCGGGTCGGGATCGACCGGCGAACGGCTGTTTCACCACGCAAGTCTGATCGCGCCGGTTTACGGGACGCTGACCGGTGCGCTCGCCCTGTTGCTGGTCATCGCAGGCGACCGGCCCTTCGTCGCTGCCTGCCATGCGATGTCGGTCCTGTCCACGAGCGGCATCACGCCGCTTGCGCATGGCGAGGCCGTCCCCTCCGGGCTGGTCGGTGAGGTATTTGTGGCGCTGTTTCTGGTCCTGGCCCTGTCGCGCAAGGGGCTGACGGTGACCTTTCCCGGCAGGCGGGCCCTGCCGGGGCTGGCAGATCCCGAAATCCGCCTGGCGCTGATCTGTCTGACCCTGGTGCCGGGCTTTATTTTCCTGCGCCATTTCGTCGGCGCGCTGGAAATCGCGGAACAGGAAAACGTCACCGCCGCCCTGGAGGCACTTTGGGGGAGTTTCTTCACCGTGCTGTCTTTCCTCACAACCCATGGCCAGGAGAGCCGGTTTTGGGACAGTGCCGCCAGTTGGTCGGCGCTGGAGACTTCCGGCATCATCCTTCTCGGGCTCGCGGTGATGGGCGGCGGGGCGGCGACGACGGCGGGCGGAGTGAAGCTGATCCGGCTGTTCGCGCTCTACAAGCACGGGATCCGCGAATTGCAGCGGCTGGTGCATCCACACAGCGTCGGCGGGGCAGGGGTGACGGCAAGGCGAATCCGGCGACAGGGGGCGTTCATCGCCTGGGTGTTCCTGATGTTGTTCATGATCGCGATTGCTTTCGTGACCCTTGGCCTCGCGGTGACCGGATTGCGTTTCGAGAACAGTCTTGCGGTTGCGATCGCGGCGATGAGCAACACCGGCCCCGCGATCTCGGTCCTGGATCCGGAATTCACGTACCGGACATTGAGCGGCCAGCAATTGCTGATCCTAGATGTGACGATGATCGTCGGGCGGCTGGAAGTGCTGGTAGTGGTGGCGTTGATGAACGTCGCGCTTTGGCGGCAGTGAGGCGTGCGCATCGGGAATTTCGGCCTCGGCACTTCGTAGGACAGCAGATCGACTGATCCCGGGACGGAATGACGGCGAATTCGGCCGTCCAGGACGCGGTTTCAAGCTTTCCCTCTGGAAATCCGTCCTGTTAACCCCCATAACTGAGAAATAATCACTCACCGGGCTCGGCAAGGAGGGCCCCAATAACTGCTGAAGGCTCGTCGCATGGCTTCCGATAAACAAAATCTGCAAGATGCATTTCTCAACAATGTCCGCAAGGCCAAGATCCCGGTGACGATTTTCCTCGTCAACGGGGTCAAGCTGCAGGGCGTCATCACGTGGTTTGACAATTTCTGCGTGCTTCTGCGCCGGGATGGACAATCGCAGCTTGTCTACAAGCATGCGATTTCCACCATCATGCCCTCGCAGCCGGTGAACCTTTATGAGGGCGAGGAGAACGGCTGAGACTTGCGGAGCCTGGTTCTTCATCCCGATCTGAAATCCGAGGCCCGGCGCGGGTCAGCTGGCTATGCTCTGGCCGAGGCCGTATCGCTGGCCGAAGCGCTGGAGCTTGACGTCGCCGAGGCGCTGGTGGTTCCAGTGGGCAAGCCGCGGGCGGCGACGCTGTTCGGGACCGGCAAGGTCGATGAGATCGCAGCGCTGTGCAAGGCACAGGAGATCGGATTGGTGCTGGTTGATGGTGCCGTGTCGCCGATCCAGCAGCGGAACCTCGAAAAGGCGTGGAATGTCAAACTTCTGGACCGGACAGGTCTGATCCTGGAGATTTTCGGCGACCGGGCGAGAACCCGCGAGGGTGTGCTGCAGGTCGATCTGGCGCATCTGACCTACCAGAAATCCCGGCTGGTCCGATCCTGGACCCACCTTGAGCGCCAGCGCGGGTCCCTGGGCTTTATCGGCGGTCCCGGCGAAACACAGATCGAGGCCGACCGGCGGGCCATTGACGAGCAGATCGTGCGGCTGAAGCGGCAACTGGCCAAGGTGGTGAAGACCCGGGCGCTGCACCGGGCGGCGCGGGCCAAGGTGCCTTATCCGATCGTGGCGCTGGTGGGCTACACCAATGCCGGAAAATCAACGCTTTTCAACCGCTTGACCGGTGCAAACGTTCTAGCCAGGGACATGCTCTTCGCCACGCTCGATCCAACGATGCGCGAGGTGGAGCTGGCTTCTGGCCGCAAGGTGATCCTGTCGGATACGGTGGGATTCATCTCGGATCTGCCGACGCAGCTGGTCGCGGCCTTCCGGGCGACTTTGGAGGAGGTTCTCGACGCCGACCTGATCCTGCATGTGCGCGATATCTCGCATCCCGAAAGCGAAAAGCAGGCCGAGGATGTTACAGAAATCCTTGAACAAATTGGCGTGACGGAAGAGGCGCTCGATAACATAATCGAGGTCTGGAACAAGATCGACGCGGTTAGGGACGGGCTGGCCGAAACGCTGCGGACCGTGTCCAGGCGGGAGGCGTCGAAAGTGGCGGTCTCGGCGCTGACCGGCGAGGGACTGGAAGCGCTCGATGCGATGATCGAGGTCGGCCTGGGCGAGCCGACCCGAGACGAAGAGCTCGCGGTCGGGTTCGATCAGGGCAGGGCACGGGCCTGGCTGTTTGCCAAGAACCTGGTCACCGACGAGACGCAATTCGAGACAGGAAGCCGGATTTCGGTGCGCTGGTCGGATAAACAGAGGAACCAGTTTCGACAGGCCTTTAAAGCAGAGAATATTTCTTTTATACAATAAGTTGTAGTGGAAACCTCATGTAGTCGGAAGCATCCGTTGTTTACGTTAGGTTACGCCAGTAATCACCAGATTCTAAAATGGTTTCAGCATTGGTATCTGCCTGGACAGCCGTCCAGGTCGTCATTTTGCTCCTGAGCCAGGTACGCTGCCGCTTGGCATATTGCCTGGTGGCGATTTTCGCGCGTTCCACTGCCTCCGTGAGCGGCATTTTTCCTTCAAGACTGGCGATGATTTCGGCGGCCCCAAGCGCTCTTGCCGATGGCAGCTCCGGGAGCCAGCCCTGGGCCAGTTCCGCTTCGCATTCCTCGATGGCACCGTTGGCGATCATCCAGTCGAAGCGGCGGTCGATGCGCGGCCAGAGCGCGGCGCGGTCGCAAGCAACGGTCAGGCAAAGGCAGTCGGTTTCGGCCAGAAGCGGCGCCGGCGTGTCACGCTGCCAGTCTGACAAAGGTCGGTCGGTGGCCCGGGCGACCTCCCAGGCGCGCTGCAGGCGGACAGGGTTGCTTTTGTCCATGGTTTCAAGAATTTGCGGATCGAGGTGGCGCAATTCCTCAAGGAAGACACCGGGGTCTGTTTCGCGGATCCTGTCCCCCTCGGCGCGTGTTTCGGGGTCGATCTCTGGGATCTCGGCCAGGCCGCGGGTCAGAGATGTGAAATAGAGACCGGTTCCGCCGACGATGATACGGGCACGGTCGGGGTGAGCTGCGAAGAGCGTCTCAAGATCGCGGAGCCAATGGCCGACGGAATAGCTTTCGGTGCGGGTGATATGGCCGTAGAGGACGTGATCGGCGCGGCTTTCGTCCTCGGGGCTTGGACGGGCGGTGAGAATGCGCCAATTGTCATAGACCTGCAGCGCGTCGGCGTTGACGATAAGGCCGCCGGTAGTCTCGGCCAGGCGCAAGGCGAGGGAGGATTTGCCGGATGCGGTTGGACCGGCAATCAGGATTGTCAGGGGTGCTGTCATGCCGGTTTGGGCAAAACGCTGTAATCCTTGGGTTTTCTTGTATCAATATTTAACATAATATCGATTATGCGACATTTACATGGGAGGGAGAGAAGTTACCCTCTCCCCCGGTTTTGTGCGCTCAGCGTTTCTCGTTGGCGAAATTCCACAGCCACGGGGTCAGCATTGCGGCCAGGCCGAGCTTGATGGCGTCGAAGGCAAGGAAGTTGTACAGCCCGTTCTGTAGTACCCAATTGAAGCCGAACTGGTCGGTATAAAGATGGTACATCCAGCTGACGCCGAACAAGTAGATGATCGCGGTACCAATCAGCATCGACAGCGCCATGGTCGCGAAACTGCGGTCCCAGCCGCGACCTGCAAGCATTCCCATGACGGCCGCTGCAACCAGAAAGCCAAGTAGGAAGCCGCCTGATCCGCCCATCATGTAGGCAATGCCGTAGTTCTCGGCGGTGGACGAGGTGAAGATGTTGGCCCCGAGCGCGCCGATCAAAAGGTAACCGAGGACCGTCGTCACGCCGAGCCTCATCCCGTAGCTCGCCCCGATCAACAGAACTACAAAAGTCTGCATTGTGCCGTTGACCGGCCACATCGGGATGCGGATCTTGGCGGCGATGGCAAGGGCCGCGATACCGCCGAGAACGAGGATCGCGCGTTTGATCCAGAGGCGGCTTTTGTCGGTCCGCCAGAGTGCCTCGTGCAGGAAAGTTTGGGTCTCAGTGGCCATTTTCGCCCCCTGTCTGATGATTTTCCTGTTTCGTGCCATGAAACCGGCGCGGGGACAATCCCTCTCCTTGCCTCCCCCCTGCCCCGGCGTTATCAGGCGGACGACGCTTCAGGAGGCCCGCCGATGATCCCCCGCTATTCCCGCCCCGACATGGTCGCCATCTGGTCGCCCGAAACCAAGTTCCGCATCTGGTACGAGATCGAGGCCCATGCCTGCGACGCAATGGCCGATCTCGGCGTGATCCCGAAGGAAAGTGCGGCGGCGGTCTGGAAGGCCGCGAAGGTCGATTTCGACGTCGCGCGGATCGACGAGATCGAGGCGGTGACCAAACATGACGTGATCGCCTTTCTGACCCATCTGGCCGAGATTATCGGCCCCGATGAGGCGCGGTTCGTGCATCAGGGGATGACCTCGTCGGATGTGCTGGATACCTGTTTCAACGTGCAGCTGGTGCGGGCCGCGGATCTCTTGATCCGGGATGTCGAGGATCTGATGGCGGCGCTGAAGCGGCGGGCGGAGGAGCACAAGTTCACCATCTGCATCGGGCGCTCGCACGGCATCCATGCCGAACCGGTGACCTTCGGGCTGAAGATGGCACAGGCCTATGCCGAGATGGCACGCAATCTCGACCGGTTGCAGGCGGCGCGGCACGAGGTGGCGACCTGTGCGATTTCCGGCGCCGTCGGGACCTTTGCCAATATCGATCCGGCGGTCGAGGCCCATGTGGCCGCGAAGATGGGGCTGGAGGCGGAGCCGGTCTCGACCCAGGTGATCCCGCGCGACCGGCACGCGATGTTTTTCTCGGTTCTGGGGGTCGTGGCCTCGTCGATCGAGCGGATTTCAACGGAAATCCGACATCTGCAGCGGACGGAGGTGCTGGAGGCGGAGGAATATTTCTCGCCCGGGCAGAAAGGGTCGAGCGCGATGCCGCATAAGCGGAACCCGGTACTGACCGAGAACCTGACCGGGCTGGCGCGGCTGGTGCGCATGGCGGTGGTGCCGGCGCTGGAGAATGTCGCTCTCTGGCATGAGCGCGACATTTCCCATTCCTCGGTGGAGCGGAATATCGGCCCCGATGCGACCGTGACGCTGGACTTCGCCTTGGCGCGGCTAACACAGGTGATCGACAAGCTGGTGGTTTATCCTGAGAACATGATGAACAATCTCAATAAGTTCCGAGGTCTGGTGCATTCACAGCGGGTGCTGCTGGCGCTGACTCAGAAAGGGATCAGCCGCGAGGACGCCTACAGGCTGGTACAGCGCAATGCGATGAAGGTCTGGGAAGAGGGCAAGGATTTTCTCGAAGAGCTGAAGGCGGATCCCGAAGTGACTGCGGCGCTCGGCACGGCCGAGATCGAGGAGAAATTCGATCTAGGCTACCATACCAAGCATGTCGACACGATATTTCGCCGTGTCTTCGGATAGCGGCCTGTCCCTCTTTGACTGTGTATCGTCAATGGCTAAGGTTTCGACCATTGCGACAGTGGTGTTTCGGCGAGCCCTGGCACCCTTTTTGCCCCCTGCCCGCGCTCACCTTTGCAACGGGTCGGGATCGACGACCAGCTGGCGGATGCTGACCAGGGCCGAAACCGGCAGCGTCTTTGAGCGGGCACAAAGGTAAACCGGCTCCCAGGTCGGATCGAAGCTGCGCTTGAACCGGTGCAGCCCGGTGAGCCCGGTTTCCCCGCCTCTTTTACGGTAGAAATAGGCCAAAAGACGCTCGACCAGCGAGCCGGGATTCTCGATCAGCGCGAAGGCCACCGAGCAGAGCGAGAACCGCGGCGTTTCCGCCTGTTTTGCCCGGTCGATCGCGTCGGCGATCAGCGCATGCATCGTGCCTTGCGGCGCGTCGGGATGACTGCGCATCAGATCGATCGACCATTCGCGCGCATCCCCCGATTTCAGGATCGAGATAAAACCGACCGCCCGCCCCCGGTAACGGGCGACAAGGATGTCGAAATGGGACAGGTAATCCGTATCGAAGCGCCCCATGGAGAACCCGCGCTCGCCGCCGGGTTTGGCCGCGAGCCAGGCATCCGAGACCGGGCGCAATTCAGCCAGCGGCGCGGTCCCGGCGCGGTAAAGCGTAATCTCGAGCCCGGATTTCTGGGCCTGGCGGACCTTGCGGCGCAGTTCGCGGCAGGCCCGGGCATCGATATCGAAACTCTGGGGACGGATGATCGCGTCATGGCCGATCAGCGAGATGCCATAGCCCGAACGCGCCAGAAAGGCTGCAAAGGCGGGCCCGGCCTTGTAGAAGACCGGCGCGGCCATGCGGGTCCTTGCCTCGGCCTCGAAACGCTGGAGCAATTCGTACCAGCTCAGACGGCTGCCAGCTGGTTCGGAAAGGGCGACGAGGTTGTTGCCGCGATCGGCGAACATCAGGAGGGAGTCACGGTCGCGCGACATCAGGAAGGACTTGTCGCCCAACCGTGCCAGGGCGTCCTCTGCCCGACTGGAGGCCCGCAGCAGTCTTTCGACCTCGACCGGCAGCACCCCGGGCGCGATACAGTCGATCACGTCCCTGCGGCGAAACGGATCGCTGCGGCGTTCGCTCTTGGGAAAGACCTGGCCCCGCATCGTACGGTTCCACTCGAATTCCACCATCAGGTAGCCGGCGGCGAGGAACGGCAGGATGTAGTAGATCAGCCGGAACAGCAGCAGTGAGCCAAGCAGGTCGCTCTGCGCCACGTGCGGCCAGGCCAGAAGGCAGGCGACCTCGAGAATGCCGATCCCGGCCGGGGCGTTGGAAGCAAGACCGAGAGCAAGTGCCGCGATGAAGACCGGCAGCAGTTCGCCAAAGGTAATGCCGCTATCGGCGGGCAGCAGCAGCCAGAGGATGCCGGCGGCCGGGATCACGTCGACGACCGCGAGAATCAGCATATTCCGCACGGCGCGAAAACGCGGCAGCGTGAACAGCCGGTCCCGAAACACGATGCGCGGCTGCAGGTAGCACAGGGCTAGCACGCTGGCCCCAAGCGCCAATCCCGCGAGCGACCCAGCGACAACTGTCCCCGTCTGCAAGCCGCTCGCAGCCGCGACAGCCGTTGGGGACATAAGACCGGACAATGCCACAAGCAGGCAGAGCGACAGGAGAAAGCCGACGGCGATGAAGAACGAAATACCCGCGTTGCGGCCAATGCCTATCCCGTAGGCGCGATAGTGCCGCCAGCGCACAAGCGTCGCGACGACGATGCCGAATCCGAGCATCTGCCCCATGGCGACGGCGGTAAACCCGGTGCGGGCCGCGTGTGACGGTGGCACGGCGTGGCGAAAGAGCCGAAGTGACACGATATCGTAGCAGGCCACGGCGCCGAAGCTGATCACACAGAGACAGGCCGCCAGCGCGATGGAGGTCGGGGGAATGTACCTTATGGAAGTCCAGACCTGGCCGGGGTCGATAGTGATTTCATGTTCCTGCAGGACCAATGCCACACCTACCATGACCAGCGTCACGGCAACGAGCCGGGGCAAAAGCTGCCGCAGGATCGGGCCCAGCGAGACGCCCTCGCCCCCGGTCGTGTTCCTGGCGTATCCCTTTATGGTATCCTGAGTGTCTGAAAACTCTGCTGAACTCGTCACGGCATTCACCCCGTTCACCTGATCCGGTCCCGGGATAGCGACCGATCATTGTCACGAAGTGAATCCGCGAAGGGTAAATATCTGCAATTCGCGACGAATTCAGCGCATCCGCAGTCAGAGCGCTGAAAAGGCGGAATTTTCGCCGGTCTTACTCCTCGGCGATGATCTGTGCCTTCGCCTCGGCCAGCAACTCGGCCATCTTGGCGCGAATGACCGTTTCATCCGCTTTGTCGCCGAGGTCGCCCGAGACCTTGCGGAAGACATCCTCGTCGCCGGCCTCCTGGAAATCCGCCTTGATGACCTCACGGGCATAGGCCGCTGCCTCGTCGTCCGACTTGCCCATCAGCGCCGCCGCCCAGAGGCCCAAAAGCTTGTTGCGCCGCGCCTCGGCCTTGAACTGCATCTCGGCATCATGCGCATACTTCTTCTCGAAGGTCTTTTCGCGGTCGTCGAACGTGGTCATCGGCATCTCTCCGGCTGTCGTTTCGCTGTTGGTCTCCAGATAAGCCGCCCGATGCCGTGACACAAGCGCCTCTTGTCGCCGCCCGGGGGTTTGCCTATAGGATGACCGACAAGCAAAGCCCTCAGGATGGAGAGTGGAATGGCCCGTCGCAGGATGGTTTACGAGGGCAAGGCGAAGATCCTCTACGAAGGTTCCGAACCCGGCACGCTCATTCAGTATTTCAAGGACGACGCCACCGCGGGCGATGGCGCCAAGAAGGATGTGATCGAGGGCAAGGGGGTGTTGAACAACCGCCTGTCGGAACATTTCATGTCCGGGCTAAACAATATCGGCGTCCCGACCCATTTCATCAAGCGCATCAACATGCGCGAGCAGCTGATCCGCTCGGTCGAGATGATCCCGCTGGAAGTGGTGGTGCGTAATCATGCTGCAGGTTCGCTGGCCAAGCGTCTCGGGATCGACGAGGGCACCCCCCTGCCCCGGCCGATCATCGAGTTCTATCTCAAGGACGACGCGCTGCACGATCCGATGGTCACCGAAGAGCATATCGTCGCCTTCGGCTGGGCCACTCATCAGGATATCGACGACATGATCGCGCTGGCGCTTCGGGTCAACGATTTCATGACCGGGCTGATGTATGGGGTCGGCATCCGGCTGATCGATTTCAAGATCGAGATCGGGCGGATTTATGAGGGCGATTTCCAGCGGCTGATTGTTGCTGACGAAATCAGTCCCGATTCCTGCCGTCTTTGGGACATAGAAACCGGTCAGAAACTGGACAAGGACGTGTTCCGCCGCGACCTGGGCTCGCTGACCGATGCCTATACCGAGGTGGCGACACGTCTGGGGGTGATGCCGCGCAAGGCTCAGGCGCATACGGGGCCGAAACTGGTCAATTGAGGAGTGGGTGATGGGGTTCTGGACGTTTCTTCTCGGAGTGCCGCCGGTTCGCGCGGCAGGCGGGGAAACGGAACCCGAGGCGGAGGCCGGGGAAATTGGCGGCGGCGCGGACGGGTCCGGGATCGGGACCGATGGTGGCGCGGCGGACCTGGCGCCCGGGAGCCCGTCGCCTGACGGAGCGGACGGGACCGGCGAGGCGGACGAGGGTCCGCGATCTGTATCGGTCGGGGTATCCGAGACCGACGGTTCTGAGGAACCCCGTGCGGCGGGGCTTTCTGAAATCGCGGATACGCCCGAAGACACACCCGAAGACGCGCCGGAAAACATCTTCAAGGACGAGATCGGGTCAGAGGACGCGGCGCCTTTGGAAGAGGATGAGGACAGCCGCCTTCTCGACACGCTGATGGCCGTTGGGGCCGAGGTGGATCAGGCGAAAGCGGGAAAGGCCGAAATGGACGCCGCCGAAGAGGTGGCGGAGGAGGCAGGGACGTCCGGGGGCGATGACATGCCCGAAGCGGAAACCGACACCTCCACCCCGCTCGCGCTGGAGGATGTGGCGGATCTGGAACCGGAGACCGTGGCGCAGTCCTCGACGGCGGTCGACAGTCTTATGGGCCTGAGCACCGGGCACAAGAATGATGAGGTCCGCGCGACTTTGGCGGCCATGGGCGACGATGGCAGCGCGCCGCGCCATGTGATCCATTTCGCCTATGCCACCGAGGGTTCGGCTTCGCAGCAGGCGATGGCCGACGAGCTTGGCGAGCACGGGTTCGATGTCGTCGATGCCGACGAGGAGGGCGCGATCCGGATGGAGCACACGCGCGAAGTCGCCTCGGCGGATTTCGACGCCTTCACCGATCTTCTGGAAGCGGAACTGGATGCCAAGGGCTGGCAGTATGACGGCTGGGAATGCGCCGTGGCGGGCGCGTGAAGGAAAGAGGCGGGGATGAAGGCACGGGTACATGTGACACTGAAGACCGGGGTTCTGGACCCCCAGGGCGAGGCGGTGCGTCATGCGCTGGGATCGCTGGGGTTTCAGGGGGTCGGCGAGGTACGCCAGGGCAAGGTGATCGAACTGGACCTGGCCGAAACCGACCGCGCCAAGGCCGAGGCCGAGGTCAAGGCGATGTGCGAGAAGCTGCTCGCCAACACGGTGATCGAGAATTACGCGGTGGAACTGGTCTGATGCGGGCGGCAGTGCTGGTCGCATACAACGCCGATCTGGATATCCAGGACCTGCCCGATCCCGCCTGCCCCGATGACGGGGTGGTGCTGAAAACGCTCGCCTGCGGGGTCTGCCGGTCGGACTGGCATGGCTGGGTTGGCGAGCATCCCAGGATCAAGCCGCCGCAGGTGCCGGGACACGAATATTGCGGCGAGGTGATCGCGGCAGGGCCGAATGCCACCTACCGCGAAGGCGACGTGCTGATCGCGCCCTTCATCCTCGCCTGCGGGTCCTGCGATTATTGCCGCGCAGGCGAGCAGAATTCCTGTTCCGATCAACGGCTTCCGGGCTTCATCGAACCGGGCGCCTTTGCCGAGCAGATCGCCGTGCCGCGCGACCACAACCTCATCCGCCTGCCCGAGAACATGTCACCGGTGATGGCCGCCGGGCTCGGCTGCCGGGTGACCACGGCGTGGAACGCACTGACCGGAAGAGCGGCGTTAAAACCCGGCGAATGGCTGGCAGTGCATGGGACCGGTGGCATTGGCCTGTCGGCGATGCTCTTGGGCAAGGCCCTGGGCGCGCGCGTGGCAGTCGTCGATATCGTCGAGGAAAAACTCAACCATGCCAAACAGTTGGGCGCCGATCTTGCCATAAATGCCAGCGAAGGCGCGGTCGCGGCGCGCATCAAGGACGCAACTGGCGGCGGGGCCCATGTCTCGATCGAGGCGCTGGGGATAGCGGCCACCACCAATGCCTCGCTGGAATGCCTGCGCCCGCTCGGTCGCCATGTACAGGTGGGGATGCCGGTCGGACATACCGCCGTGATGGAGATCAACATGAACGCAGTCTATATGGGCAACCTTTCGCTCTACGGCTCGCGCGGCATGCCTGCCCGCGCCTATCCGCCGCTGTTGAGCCTGATCGCCTCGGGGGCCGTCGACCTGTCGCCGCTGATCGCCCGCGAGATTCCCTTGTCGAAGGCCTCGGACGAGCTGCGCGCCTTCAACGGCCCCGCCGCCCCCGGCGTGGCGGTGATCACGGATTTCGCGGCATGAGGGCGGCGGTCATTGTATTCCCCGGATCGAACTGCGACCGGGACCTCGCGGTCGGGCTGGAACGCGCCTCGGGGCAGAAAACGGCGATGGTCTGGCACAAGGACACCGCGCTGCCTGAAGGCCTCGACCTCGTGGCGATCCCGGGCGGGTTTTCGTTCGGGGATTACCTGCGCTGCGGCGCGATTGCGGCACGGGCGCCGATCATGCGGGCGGTTGTCGAATTCGCCAACAGGGGCGGCATGGTGCTGGGCATCTGCAACGGCTTTCAGGTACTGATCGAGGCCGGGCTGCTTCCCGGGGCACTAATGCGCAATGCGGACTTGAAATTTGTCTGCAAGGACGTTGTTCTTAAGACAGAAACCACCGCCACGCCCTTCACCCAAGGCCTGGCCGAAGGCGAGACCCTGCGTGTCCCGGTCGCCCATCACGACGGTAATTTCTTCGCCGATACCGCCCTATTGGAGCGTCTGCGCGGTGAGGACCGGATCGCCTTTCGCTATGCCGAAAACCCCAACGGATCGACCGACGACATCGCCGGGATCGTGTCGGACAATCGCCGAGTGCTGGGCCTGATGCCGCATCCCGAACGCCTGAACGATCCGGCCCTGGGCGGCACCGATGGCGCAAAGCTCTTCGCCTCGATGCTGACCTCGCTGGAAACCGCCTGAAATCACGTCCCGTCTTGAGCGGATCGGGCGAAGGGCGTAGCCTCGGTCCATGTTGAAACGCCTCGGAGACCTTCTCTATCAGCCGGCCCCGCTCTGGGTGCGGCTGGCGTTATTGGCATGTGCGGGCGCCGCGGCGCTGATCCTCTATATCTCCTCCAGCCTGCTGATCGACCGGTTCACCGAAACCCAGCGCAACGAAAGCCAGCTGAAGACGGCGCTTTATTCCGGCAATGTCAGCAGCTTGTTGCAACAGCAATCGCTGGTGCCGCTCCTGCTGGCCCGCGACCCGGTCTTCACCTCGGCACTGCAGTCGAAGGATTTCACCAACACCTCGCAGCGCCTGATCCAGTTCGCCGAGGAAATCGGCGCCGAGGCGATCTATCTGCTCGATCTCGACGGGCGCACCGTGGCCACTTCCGACCGGCGCGAATTGGGGACGAGCTACACGGACCAACTCTATTTCATCCATGCGCTGCGCGAGAACGGCACCGTTTTCACGGTCACCGAAAGCGAGACACCGGGGGGGGCGTCTGGTTTCAACTATGCGCGCAAGATCACTGCGGGCGAGAACACGCTCGGCATTATCGTCGTGCAGGTGAACATGCGCCAGCTCGAAGACAGCTGGCGGCGGCGCAATGACCTCGTGGCAATCACCGACACGCAAGGACGGATCATCCTGTCCTCGATCCCGATGTGGCGGCAGAGAACCTTGGCCGAAGTACTTGGTGCCGAAGATCCGCGGCTCGGCGGCGATGGGGCTGAACTGGTCCCGGCGCAGGAGAACCCTTTTGTCTATATCAGTGGAAATGCCTTTTTGCGCTCGGAAAACCGCATCGGTTTTCGCGGCTGGCGGCTGAATTATTTCTCCACCCTGACCTCGGTGCGCTCGCAGGTGGTCGGGGCGTTGGCGATCGAGATGCTGATCATGGCGCTGTTCGTGGCCATCGGCTTTTATCTGGTGCTGAAGCGAGCCCGGCGGGAATCAAAGGAAATCGCCTTTGAATCGAGCCAGCTGCGGGCGCTGAACGCGCGGCTTCTCGAAGAGATTGCCGAGCGGCAGCGGGTAGAGAAGAACCTCGAAAACGCCGAGTTGAGCCTGGAGCAGGCCTCGAAACTCGCCGCCCTGGGCCAGATGTCCGCTGCGGTCAGCCACGAACTGAACCAGCCACTGGCGGCGATGCGCACCTATCTCGCGGGTGCCAAGCTGCTGATCCAGCGCAAGATGCCCGAAGAGGCTCTGTCGAGCTTCAACCGTATCGACGACCTGATCGAGCGGATGGGCACCATTACCAAGCAGCTTAAATCCTATGCCCGCAAGAGCGAGGCCGACCTGAGCCCGGTGGATCTGCGCGACGCCGTCGACGGGTCGCTGGCGATGATGGCGCCGCAACTGGGCCAGACCAAGGTCGAGATCCGCAAGACCCTGCCGACCAAGCCCACCATGGTGCTCGCCGACCCGGTGCGGCTGGACCAGATCATCGTCAACCTCTTGCGCAATGCGCTGGATGCCGTGGCGCTGGAGGAAAAACCGGTCATCGACATCCTGCTGGTCGAGGGCCGCGAGGTGACGCTTTCGGTGCGCGACAACGGCACCGGGCTTGCCGATCCCGAGCAATTGTTCGAGCCTTTTTACACCACCAAGAAACCCGGCGAGGGGGTCGGGCTGGGACTCGCCATTTCGGCGGGGATCGCGTCCGAGCTTGGTGGGCGGTTGATTGCCAGAAATGCCGATCCCAAAGGGGCGGTGTTTGAATTGCACCTGCCAAGAGCAGATATCAGTAGCGCCAAAGCAGCGGAGTAGAAAATGTCCTCAAAACCGGTGGTTGCGATCATCGACGACGAAGCAGACATGCGCACGTCGATCGCCCAGTGGCTGACGCTTTCGGGGTTCAAGACCGAAACCTTCGAGAGTGCCGAAAAGGCGATGAAGGCGCTGGGACCGGAATTTCCCGGTGTGGTGATCTCTGACATCAGGATGCCGGGGATCGACGGGATGGCCCTCTTGCGCCGGATGCAGTCGGTGGACCCGGCCCTGCCGATCATCCTGATCACCGGCCACGGCGATGTGGCGCTGGCCGTCGAGGCGATGCGGGTCGGGGCCTATGATTTCGTCGAAAAGCCCTTCGATCCGGAACGCCTCGCCGATCTGGCCAAGCGGGCCAATACGCAGCGGCGGCTGACGCTGGACAACCGCAACCTGCGCCGTGAGCTGTCCGACGGCACCATGCTGTTGCGCAAGCTTGTCGGCTCCTCCCAGGTGATCGAGCAACTGCGCGCCACCATCCTCGATATCGCTCAGTCCGATGGTAATGTGCTGATCTGCGGCGAAACCGGCACCGGCAAAAGCCTGATCGCCCATGCTTTGCATGCCTGCGGACCACAGAAGGGCAACAATTTCGTCGCGCTCAATTGCGCCTCCCTCGAGGAGGCCGCGCTGGAGGTGGCGCTGTTCGGCCCGTCGGACAAGCCCGAGCAGCGCCCCGCGATCGAGCGTGCCGATGGCGGGACCCTGTGTCTGGAGGATATCGAGGCGATGCCCCCTGCCCTCCAGGCGCGGCTGTTGGCGGAATTGTCCAGCGAGGACGATGTCGAGGCGCCGCTGCGCGACATCAGGGTGATCTCGATCTCGTCGCGGATCACCAACCCCCATGAGTGCCCGCCCGAGCTGCGCGAGGACCTGTTTCACCGGCTGTCGGCCATGCATCTGGCGACCCCGCCGCTCCGCGACCGGGGCGAGGATATCCTTTTGCTGTTCAACCGCTTCTGCGCCCGGTTCGCCGAAGACTATGGCTGCGAGGCGCCTGAGGTCTCGGCCGACGATGCCGCCCGCCTGATCCAGTCGCGCTGGCCGGGCAATATCCGCCAGCTGATCAACGTCGCCGAACGTGCCGTTCTGGCCAAGCGGCGTGGCGAGGAGGGGCTGGCGAAGCTGCTGGCCCAGGATGAGGTGGTGGTGCCCACCCCGGCCGCTATTGCCGAGAAGCCGCTGCGCGAGCATGTCGAGGCCTTCGAGAAGATGCTGATCGACAGCGCGCTGCGCCGCAACAAGGGCGCTGTATCGCAGGTGATGGAGGAACTGGCCCTGCCCCGCCGGACCCTGAACGAGAAAATGGCCAAATACGGGTTGGTGCGCGCCGAGTATCTGTGATGCGCGGTTTTCTCTGGATGAAGCGCCTCGTCCAGAGGCCGCCCTCGCGCGGGCGGATCGTTCTGGTGTTGATCGTGCTCGGGTTCTGCCTTGTGCTCTGGGGCTATGAGCAGCTCTTCGGTTGGCCCGAGATGCTGAGGGTGGATCGGATTCGCGGTCTGCACTGAGAATCCCGCCTGGCGCCCTGTGGATAAGTCGAGCGCCGCCCATATTTAGCCCCAATCACCACAAGCGGATGGCATTGCTCCCTATTCCATCTCAGGACGGTCCGGTCCCTTCATGCAGGACAAGCACCTGACTCCAGGGGGCTAATACCAAAATCGTATAGGTTCTGCCGCATCGCTCTTACGATTGCTGGCGATAGTTAACAGAATCCTGACAGCGCCAGAAATAGGCCTGAATACAGACCTATGATCCGGCCCGGAGCGGGAGACCCGGCCTATCGTAGTGACGATCGGGGACGATGCTCTGACGTAAACGGTATTTGAGGACTTCACATGAAACATACGCTAGCCATCGCGGCGATCGCCGCCCTTCTCAACACCCCTGCCCTCGCATTCGAAAGCAACGGCCCACGCCAGCCTGCGACGGACCTGGCTGCCGATCTGAGCGACACGGAGGTTTTCCAGGCTCGGCGGGCGCTCTGGAAAAGCTACGTGGCTGATACCGATCCCACAACGGTTCTCGGCACCTATTGGCAGGACCTTTCGGGTACCGCCGACATGGTGCAGGTCATCAAATCCAGCTACGTGGTCGGCAAAGGCATCCTTTCGGCCAACTGAGCAGGCCGGGTTCTCCTGGCTCGACCACGAGGCGCCGGGCGCAGGCTGTCGCGCCCGGCGCCGTTTTTACGGCTTGGTCAGCAAGCCACCGATTTCAGCGGTACGGGTTTTTTCAGAGACCACCAGCACCGGCTGGGCACCTGTAGAGACCTTGCGCATTGAACGGTGTTCGGGACCACATTTGGAACACATTCCCCTTTAAGCCGGTCCGGCCTGGCCCGCAGCCTGAAAATGCGCAGCACTTGACGCCACGAAGGCCCGGTTTTCACGCGATTGCTAACCGACTGTTTTACGAAGCCTTCCCGGTCATTGCTCAAGAATTGTTAACCAAACGGGTGCAAATCCACGAAAATTCTCTGTGACTTATCCTGATCGCCCCATTGGAGCCTTAATGAACCGTTAAGTTTTCATCATGAGTGGGGGACCCGTGCACAGTGTTTCGGGTGCACTCGTAAAAAGTTTGTGGGAACTGTTATGTCTAAGATTGTCACACTGGCCCTGTTGGCCGCCCTGGCGGGCACGTCAGTTACTGCTGAACCCGAAGCCGAATTGCGGGTCGCCGGGCTCTCCGCCGCCGAAATTGCCGATGCCGATGCCTTTACGGTCCGAATCTCCGCGACCGCGACACCGGTAGTTATCAGCGACGACGAAGACGGCGTCATCGTCGAGGAAATCCTGTCGGTCTACGTGATCGGCAAGGGGATCACGCTGACCAATTGAGCCGTCGACCTGTTGACAGCGACGATTGCCTATCCGGGACGGTTGGTGTGTTCATGGTCGCTGTCTTCGGATTCAGCTTGATTCCCGGTTGCGCGACGATCGAACTTATCCTGCAGTTCAGTGAAGATTGACCGGTCCGGACGATTGTCGATAACCGACGCCGCTAATTCGCACAAATGCTCAGCATGTCCGGTAAGGTAAAGGTTCAGCGCCTGAACGAACGGGATGCCCCAAAAGGTTTCCCGCAGACGCACAATCGCACCGGATTCTGTCGCCGTGATCTGCCAGGAGCGCCGTATCTTCTGCTTTTCCAGCTTTGGGTTTCCAAGCGGGTACTGGAGGATTGTGAAAGAATTTGGAGGATTTTCCTCTTCAATCCACGATGAGAATATCAGCATCCCGCCATAGAATTCGGCGCGCATGTTGTCCGTAAAACAGCCCGGATGATCCGGATCGAATATCCTTGTCTCCACAAATGGTTCGAACGGCAATGCATCCGGCATAGGCCTCAAAATTCTGTATGCTGCATCCACCAGATTGCCATCGTCAAAGGCCGTCCATGAGCTTCCGAAAATCTTGGCGCGCCCGGATACAACGACGGGAAATGGCAAAGCCAGGCTTGTCCAGTTGAACTTTCTGGACAGAGTATCGAGGATGAGGTAGGTTCCCAATAAAATCCAAAATAGTTCAATTCCATAAATATACAGCTTGTGCCCAGAAATAATCTCGGCGGCATCGAGCGCGCTAATTGTAGTAAGTAAAAATAGAAGATGGGCGCCACCGACATTCCATATCATCAGAATGCAAACTATTATTAAGGTTGATGTTGCCGAAGTAGCGGCTGCATTCAGAAATTCTCCGCCAACGGCGTTGCCTGCAAAGCATGCTACTGCCGTCAGACAAAGCATAGGCCATTGAACCGAAACTCTCCAAGCCCTGGCGCGGAAACGTTTCGATATATTCACTATTTTTACCTACCCAGCGATTTTGACCTGGCCTCCCGCAACCGCGCGAAATCGTCGCCGGCGTGATAGCTCGACCGGGTCAGCGGTGTGGCCGAAACCATCCCGAAGCCCTTGCCATAGGCGGCCCTTTCATAGTCTGCGAACTCGGCCGGTTCGACGAAACGGGCCACAGCGTGGTGTTTCGGGGTCGGCTGCAGGTACTGGCCGATGGTCAGGAAATCGACATCGGCGGCGCGCAGATCGTCCATCACCTGATGCACCGCCTGCTTGTCCTCGCCGAGCCCGACCATGATCCCGGACTTCGTGAAGGCCGCTGGATCGAGCTCCTTCACCCGCTGCAGCAGCCTGAGCGAATGGAAGTACCGTGCCCCGGGGCGGACCTCCGGGTAGAGACCGGGAACGGTTTCGAGATTGTGGTTGAAGACGTCGGGGCGGGCCGCCACCACTGTCTCCAGCGCCTCCTCCGCGCATTTCAGAAAATCCGGGGTCAGCACCTCGATGGTCGTCCCGGGGCATTTGCGCCGCACCGCCCGGATCGTCTGGGCAAAATGCTCCGCCCCGCCATCGTCGAGATCGTCGCGGTCGACCGAGGTGATGACGACATGCTTCAGCCCCAGTTTCTCGACCGCCACCGCGACCCGCCCCGGCTCGAACACGTCGAGCGCATCTGGCCGTCCGGTGGCGATGTTGCAGAAGGTGCAGCCGCGGGTGCAGATATCACCCATGATCATCATGGTCGCATGGCCCTGCGCCCAGCATTCGCCGACATTTGGACAGCCCGCCTCTTCGCACACCGTCACCAGCTTGTTGTCGCGCATGATCTTCGCAGTCTCGCGGTAACCTTCCGAGACCGGCGCCTTCACCCGGATCCAGGCGGGTTTGCGCAAGGTTGGCGTGTCGGGCCGGTGAGCCTTTTCGGGATGGCGCTGGGCGCGGTCGGACAGGTCTCGGGTCATCGCGGGTCTCGCTAGAGGCGGTTCATGGTCTTCTACCCTACCGATCCGGGCTTGTCGCGCCAGATCGAAGGACGGATAGCACGGTTGCGCTCGACGCATGGCCACCGGCAAGAGAAAAGGGCAAGGGATGGCGATCCCCTGCCCTTTCGGTCTTGACCCGACCGGTCGGGTCGGGCGCTGAACCGGGTCAGTTCAGGCGGCCTTCGTTCCAGAGGAAGGTTGTCACGGCTTCGTAGACCCTGATCGAAAGATCGGATTCGTAGGTGACCGCATTCCATTTCTCCAGCGCAACCACCCGGAATCGGTTGCGTTCCTCCTGCGACCAGTCGTGGATGACCACCGTTGGATCCTTGCTGGCCTCGGCAATCGCGATGGCATCGCGTTCCCGTACACCATCGGCATAGACCTGCGCGAAGTCGATGACCGCCTGGGTGATGATCTCCTGTGACCGCGGCGAGATCTGGTCCCAGATATCCTTGTTGATCGACACGTCGATCAGCGGCATCGAATGGAAGCCGGGATAGACGGGATGCTTCGCGATCGCATAGAGCCCGCTGTCCCAGTTGACCGAGAACACCGAGTAATCGGCGATTTCCAGGGTCTCGTCCTGAAGACGTTCCTTGACCACGGTCAGGTCCATATTGGCTGGGTTGGCGCCAAGTTCGCGGAACACGGCCGTCACCATGCCCTCGGGCGCGCGCATATTCAGCCCGCGCAGATCGTCAATCCCGTCAAGGGGAACCCGCGACACGAAGGCTTCGAGCCCCGGCGTGATCGCGCCGACAAAATGGACGTTGTATGGCGCCATCATCTCTTCCAGCAGCTCCCGACCGCCGCCTTCATTGATGAACTTTTGCATCTCCTCGGGTCCCGACCAGGCACCGACCGTATCACCGATCAGCCCGAATGCGGGATCCTCATCGTTGAAATAGGCGATCGATGTCATCTCTCCACCCAGTTTCCCGTCCCGGATCGCAAACAGTGTATCCAGACGGTCAACAACGTCGCCGACGGGGCGCAGGTCGAAGGAGACTTCGCCATTTGTCAGGGTCGAAATCGTGTCCGTCCAAGCCTTCCACGCGGTGTAGTTCGGAGAATCGGACGGAGCCGAGGCCTGGAGCACGATATCGATCTTTGCCGCATGAGCGGAAGAGCCCGCCCAGACCGCAAGGGACACGGCCAGTATCCGGAAAGCATTAATCTTCATGATCTTATCCTCCGGAAGAGATTGGGGCACCTGGCCCCCTGTCCGCGTTGCATCAACTGTACTTTCTTCATGTCACTTCCCCTGCCGATCATTCGACCTCATCCACCAACCACACTTCGACACGCCGATTGATGGCACGTCCGCGGTTGGTATCGTTGCATCCGACGGGCGATATTTCACCAACGCCCACTGCACGCATACTAACTCGATCCGCAAGACCAGGACTGGCCTGCAGAACACTATCGAGGACAAGATCAGCACGGTTCTGTGACAAAAATACGTTCAACTCGGATTTTCCGACAGAGTCGGTGAACCCGAGAAACACCACTTCCTTGCCGTCGAGATTGGCCCCATCGAGGAAGGACGCAAGGCGGATGGTATCGGCCTGGGCGCGGGCGTTGAGCTGGGAAGAGCCGGTATTGAAGCGGAAGGTCGCAGACAGGCGCTCGGCCGACTGAAGCAGGCCCATCATGTCCTTCAAGGCGTTGAGGTCCTGCCCCGATTCGCTGGTTGCAACGGCGGTCGCCAGGCGGAATCCCTGCTGATTGATCGGCTGCGACGAGATTTCCTGATCGACAAACCCGATATTGCGCACCGCGTATTGACCGTCCTGGGAGATCACAAAGTCGAGAAAATCCTTCGGTCCCGGATCAAGCTGCTCGTTGGTGGAATACAGATACAGAACCTGGGCATAGGGGTATTCCTCGGACTTGATCGTGAACGGCGTCGCGGGGGTCCGGAGACCGCAGGCCTCCTCGATGTCGAGCGCACGGCTGTTGTTCAGTGCTGTATGGCTGGCGAAGCCGATCGCACCGCGTTCCTGCCACACGGCCTGGCTGACGGCAGCATCGCTGTCGAGGGCCCTGATGGCCCTGCTGCGGCTCTTGCCATTGGGGGACATGACCAGGTTCTCGAACATCTCGCCGGTTCCGGTGTCCTCTTCGGTACCGTAGAGCGTGACCGGCAGATCCGGGCCGCCCAGTTGGCTCCAGTTGTCGATTTCACCGGCAAAGACCGCCGCGACTTCCTCTTCCGAAATCGCGGTCACCGGGTTGTCGGGATGCACGACCACGACAAGCGCATCAAGGGCGACGATATGCTCTTGCTCGATGGATTTCAGATTGCCGAGACTGGCCGATTGCAGTTGCTCGATCTCGTCATTGTTGGCGCTGCGCGACGCCAGGGCGAAGGTCACCTGCCCCGATCCGACATCATTGATGCCGCGATCGGTGTTGGAGGCCGCGACTCGCACGACGGCGGATCCCAGCAGATCCGAACTCAGGCTGACGGTCTGAATGCCGTTGCCGTTGCGGACCACGGAATTCGTGGCATCGCGGTTGAATGCATAATCCTCGAGCAGTCCTGGAAGAAGCTCATCCGCAAGAACCCGGGATCCGGCCACCGAGAAATCCGTGAATGGTGCGACAACCGTCGGGCAGGCCTCGCCCAGACACCGGACGGCTCCGGCCGGAATCTCCATGGTACCGAGACTGGTTACAATCCGATACCGCTTGCCGTCGAAGTCAGTGAGATCGCCTATGATCGTGATCGACTTGTCTTCTGACTGCAATTCGACAGTTTCGGCCAATACCTGAGTCGCATTTATCACACATGCGGCACAGGTACTCGCCAAGATCATCCACCCCTTTTGTCTCATTTGGTCCTCCTGGACATCAGTACACACATTTCAAGCGTCACGGGGCCGACCTCGGTCCCGCAGCAGTTCCCTATACTACCAAACTAATACATCACTTTGCTAATATTTATTATCACCCTGGGAAAGAATCATCCCGATGTGATCGGTCAATCACGCAATCCACAGCCAACCTTGCCCCGGTGAAAGCTATCGGCCGTGCGACTGCCTTCCAATTGATTCTTAACAAAAAGATATTTGCTGACATCCGTTTGCGTCCCGTTGCACGATGCCAAGGGAGCCGCGACGATCCGCCGCCGTCGCAGCGTTAACCAAATCGGATAAAACCCCGAATGGCCCGAAGGACTGCGCGCATGACCGAACTCCTCGCCGAGCCAATGAAACACGATCACCAGCTCGGCAAGTTCCAGGAATTCCTCAAGCAAATCGTCTATGGCGGCAATGACGGTATCGTCACCACCTTCGCCATCGTCGCCGGTTTCGCCGGAGCCGGAGCCGAGGGGGCAGCGCAGGTCGGCGGGTTGGCGGTCTTGCTCTTCGGTCTCGCCAATCTCTTTGCCGATGCCACCGCGATGGGGCTGGGAGAGTTCCTCTCGGCCCGTTCAGAGCAGGACGTCTATCGGGCCACGCGGGCCAGGGAATTGCACGAAATCCACGTGAGTTCCGGCATGGAACGGGCTGATATGATGAAGATACTGGAAGTCAGGGGAATCAAAGGAGAAGATGCGCGCCTCCTGACCGAAATCCTGTCGCGCAATCCCGAATTCATGGCTGATTTCACGATGCAATACGAGATCGGCATGTCCGATCCCACCGGCGACAACCCGGCGATGAACGGGCTCGTGACCTTCACCGCCTTCGTGGTCCTTGGCGCCGTCCCCCTGCTCCCCTATTTCCTTCTCGACCCGGTCGAGACCACCTTCCGCCTGTCGGTCCTCGCCACAGCCGCCGCCCTTGTCGCCCTCGGTCTCCTGCGCTGGAAGGTCACTTCCGAAACCATGGTCCGGTGCGTCGGTGAATCTGTCCTCGTCGGCGGCACCTGTGCTGTCGTGGCTTTCCTCGTCGGGATCATCGTCGGATAAATCCGGAACTGAAACGGAAAGTCGTTGCGGTCTGTGACGCTAGGATTGTGCAAAAAGGTGAAAGTGTCGGTCTTTCCTTCTGTGCGTTTTTTGCCAACCTTAACGACGATCCCGAGACGCTGAAGCAGGTCGCTGAATGGTGGATCCGCACCCACCGGCTCAATCACTTCGAAAAGGCGGTCAAGATCAGGCGCATGGTGCTTGCAAACGCTTGATCGTCAGGTCGAACGCCCTGAATACAACCCCGCCCGCGCCGCGAACCGATCCGCCAGAAACGCCATGAGACGGCGGATGCGCGGGGTCTTGCGCAGGTCGGGATGGGTCAGCAGCCAGATCGGCGGATAGGGCTGCAACGCCTGCCCCTCCAGCCGCCTGAACCCCAGCCCGTCTCCCAGAAAACACGGCATCCGCGTCACGCCCAGACCGGAACGCACCAGCGCCAGCGCCGCCACCATATCGTCGCAGGTGGCAATGGTTTCGACCTTTCCGTAGCGCGCGGTAATCTCTGAGGGCAGTTCCCCCTGCCAGGCCGTGAAGGCAATAACCGGCAGCGGCGCGTCCTTTGCGGGCTCTGCAAAACCGGTGCCGTAATAAACACCTGAGTGCTGCTCTGCCACTTTGCGCCCCCAAAGGCTCTCGGCCGGCGCTTCGCTCACCCGGATAGCCACATCCGCCTCGCGCCGATGCAGATTCAGGACCCGGTTATCGCCAAGCACCTTCAGCGCGATCTCGGGGTTTTGCCGCTTGAAGTCCCGGAAATCCGCCGCCAGCTCGTCGGTGACCAGAAGCGGCGGTACCGTCACCGCGATCTCTCCGGCCTCACTATCCCCGGCGGCAAGATGCAGGTCCAGCGCCAGCATTTCGGCTTCGACCCGCTCGGCATGATCGGCAACCTGCGCTCCGGTCTCGGTCGCCACCAACCCAGAGGCGAGGCGCTGGAACAGCTTCTGTCCCAGCTCCGCCTCGGCCCGGTCGAGCTGTCGCGAGACCGTGGCATGATTGACCCCAAGCGCGCGCGCCGCTGCCGACAACCCGCCCTGACGGCGAATGGCGAGCACATAGCGCAAGGTGTCCCAATCGTTCATGGCACCTTCATTATCGCACAGCCCATGTGTATAGATAGCGAATTTTCACACTGCTCCGGGCGCCCTATCCTTTCGGAAACTCAAAACAAGGAAGCCCGCACATGACCCACTATGCCGTCGTCCAGATCGTCCCCCAGGACGAAACCGCCCTCGCCGCTTACCGCGCCAAGGCGCTCGAGGCCGTCCGCAAGCATGGCGGCGACGGTTTCGCCGGCGGCTCTTCGGCCGAAACTCTCGAAGATACCGGTGCCGGTGCGACAACCGTCGTCGTGGTCGCCTTCCCGGACGCCGACGCTGCCCATGCCTGGATCAACGATCCCGAGCTTGCCGACCTGCACGCCTTGCGCCGCAAGGGCGCCAAAAGCACAATCGTCCTTCTCCCACCCTTTCAGCCAAACTGACCTCCCAACACCCACCCCCGCGATTCGGGTCCGGGTCAAGGATCGGCGCAGCCGACCCGCGTAGCGGGCTTGTCCTTGAGGGTAAGGAGGAAAAGAAAACCGTTTGGGGAACGGTTTTCCCGACGAACGCGAATCGTATCCCCATAATGGACAGGGCGCGTTTAGGGAGCAGTCTGCTCCCTGAACCGCTTCTCTGCAGAATCCCCAATACCTTCAACCCGCGCTACACCGGCCCATGTCAGCCCAATCTCAGCCAATGGGTAAATGGCCCGCGCCAGCGCGCCGTTCCGACGGGCTCGATGCC
>JBNKVT010000019.1:0-70513 GCA_050299335.1 Paracoccaceae bacterium
CGGCCGTCATGCCCGCAATCAGGAAGGAGACCTCGAACCACAGCGCCAGCCCGGCGGTCAGGAAGACGATCCCGATCGCCTCGGCCTGCAGGGGCTCTCCGGCGCTGATCCGCCCGGTCAGGAAGGCGGCGGGAAGCCCGACTGAAGCGCCAAGCAGGATCGCGCCACCGAGTTCGCCTGTAAGGCTGGCCGCCATTTCCGAAGCCCCGCTCGTAGGGCCGACAGCGAGCAGAACGAAGCTGAAGATGATCAGTCCCCAGCCGTCATCGATGGCGACGATGCCGCTCAGCGTGTCGGTGAACCGCGTTTTCAGCCCCGACTGGCGGATGACGTCGGTCACGGCGGCGGGATCGGTGGCGGTGGCGATGGCGCCGAGGATCATCGCCTGCGCCGGATCGACCCCGAAGGCGATCAGTCCGAGCGGCACCACCACCATGGTGGCGATGGTGACGGCCAAGGACAGGCTCAGGACCGCATTGCCGATACGGGCGATCACCCGTGTCGACAGCGCGCTGCCGAGCAGGAAGGCGACCATGGTGAGGGCGATGGTCGACAGGACATCGAACCAGCCATAGATCACCTCGGGGATGAGGCCGAACCCTGCCTGGCCGGCGAAGAGACCGATGAGCAAAAGCATGGTGACGCGCGGCAGCCGGGTAATCCGCCCGAAATGATCGGCGGCCTGACCGGCAAGGAACAGCACACCGAGCGAGACGAAGAACAGCGGCAGGTCGCCGGTCATTTGCTGCCCCCCGACTGGGCGGTTGCGGATTTCGAAGGGGTCAAGGCGCAATCAATAGCCATCAAGATCAATCCTCGATCACCCGCTGCTCAACCGCCATGCCGTCCTCTAAAGTGTCGGGCGGATAGAGCACCACCCGGTCGCCCTCGGCAAGCCCCGACAGAACCCCCGCGACCCGCCCGTTATCGACGTCGATCCCCACCGCTTGCAGCCGCGCCGTGCGGTCCTCGACCCGGAACACCGCCCAGGCTCCGCCACTGCGCAAAAGCGCCGGGGACGGCACCAGCAGCGCGTCCTCGGCCTGCCAGATCACGATCCGCGCCTCGACCGAATAGCCATGCCCCAGCCCGCCCCGCCGCTCGGGCGGGGTCGAGAGAGCGACTACGACCGTCACCCGCTGCTCTTCCACCCCAAGGGCCGAGACCCTTGTCTCGCCGAAGGGCGAAATGCGCGAGACGGTCCCGGAAAGCGCCCCCTCGCCGCCCCAGTTCTCGATGATGACCGGATCGCCGGGGCTGACCTTGACCGCGTCCGAGGAGATCAGCTCGACGACAACTTCGAGGTCCTCGCCGATATCGCCGATTTCGAGGATCGGCGTCCCGGCGGGCAGCGTCGTCTCGTCCTCGCGCAGCACCCGCAGGATGACGCCGCTCGCAGGCGCGTAGATCGGGATCTCGTCGCCGAGCTGCGCCTCCAGCGCGTCGAGCAACCCCCTGTCGTCAAACCCGATCAGCTGCGCCTGCGCGCTGTGGAGTTCCGCCTCGCGCTGCTGCACTGCCGCCTCCGCCGTCCCGATCCGCGCCTCCGACGCCCGCGTCGCCCCTCGTGCCCGGTCCAGCGCCGCCTGGCTCACGGTGCCACTTTCGGCGAGACGCAAGGTGCGTTCCAGGTCCGACCTCGCCAGTTCGGCATCGGCGCGGGCCTCGTCCAGCTGTGCCTGCGACGCCCGCAGCGCCGCCTTCGCGGCCTCTGCCGCCGCCGTGGCCTGTTCGCGGGTGCGCGCGTCTAGCGCAGTGGGGTTCGCCGGACGCATGCGGGCGACGACAGTGCGACGGTCCACCGGGTCGCCGGGATGGACCTCGACCCTGAGCAGCCGGCCGTTGACCGGGGTCGAGACCAGAAAGGCCTCCCGCACCCGCGTCCGCCCCTCTTCGTCGATGGTCAGGGTCAGTTCGCCGCGCTCGACCGTGCCGATATCCACCAGGACCGCCCGCGGCCAGAAGGCGAGGCCGAGGCCCGCGCCGACAAGCCCCAGGGCGGCGACGATCAGCACCGGACGGGAAAGTTTCTTTCGTGCCATGGTCTAATCCCTCGACTTCAATACTTCTATCAGGTCGGTCCGGTCCAGATCGCGTTTCACCATAAGTCCCGACACCATTGCGGCTCCCAGCACGAAAGCGGCGGCGAACCCGTGGCTGAACGGGTCGAAGACCGAGGGGATCTGGTAGAGCTCCGACGAAAACCCCTTGGCGATGGCGATGGCAAAGCCCTGCCCGGCGAGCGAGCCCACGGGCAGCGCGACCAGCGTGATTACCGCCAGTTCGCCCAGCAGCACGAAGGCCGCCTCGCCCTTGGAGAACCCGATCACCCGGAGCGAGGCGAGGTCGCGGGCCTTCTCGGCATAGGCGATGCGGGCGGCGTTGTAGACGATGCCGAAAGTGATGATGAAAGCCACGACGCCCATGATGTATCGCGCCGACCCTGCTCCCTGATCCATCAGCTTCTGCAGCGAGTCCCGCGCGTTCTCCGATACGCTGACTGCGGCGACCACCGGCATGTCCTTGAGGGCGGCATAGATCTCGTCCGCCCGTGCCGCATCGACCCGCAGATGCGCGCCCGAGATGCGCCCCGGCTCGTCCATCTCGCGATTGAGCGCCTCCAGCCGCATATAGGCCGGCGCGCCGATCAGGGTTTGCGCCACCCGGGTCACCGGGATTTCCAGCACCGGGCGCCGGCCCTCGCGGACCTCGACCGTCACCGTCTGGCCGGGGGAGACCTCAAGGATCTCGGCCAGCGCCGCGCCCAGCACCAGCCCTTCGGCGGGCAGGGGGATCGGCGCGAGACGGGCGTCGATGGCGCGGGTCATCTCGGGCTCTGCGATCATGCCGGAGACGCCGCCGCGATAGGACCTGAGCCCGTTGCGCAGAACGGCAGAGACCTCGCGCACCGGCTCGACAGCGATGACGCCTTCCATCCGGCCCAGTTCCAGCGCGGCCTTGGTGCCGAGGGGCCGGTTGAAATAGACCGTGGCGTCCGAGCGGTCGATCACGGTGAAGCTGGTGTCCATCATCTTGTCGAAGGCCCCGTAGATCGTGGTCATCCCCGAGGCCAGCGCCATGCCCCCGGCGACCCCTGCGACCAAGGCCGCCACCCGCCAGGGCGACCGCGCCACACTGCGCAGCACCATCCGCGTCGGCTGATCCAGCATCCGCCCGATGGCGCCTTTCAGCGACACCGTTCGCGAGTAATCCGCCGGAGCCGGCGGGCGCATCGCTTCGGCGGGGGTCAGCGCGAAGATGCGGCGCAGCACGAAGAGGCTGCCTGCAGAGGACGCCGCCACGCTGGCCGCGACGCCGATGACAAAGGCCGCCGGGTCTGGCCTGAAAACCAGGAAAGGGAAGTTGTAGAACACCGTGTATAGCGGCGCCATCGCCCTTCCCGCCAACACGCCGAGGACGCAGCCAAGCGCCGCTCCCGCGACCGCGATCACGATCACCATCTTGAAATAATGGCCACCAACCTCGCGGCCCGTGTAGCCGAAGGCCTTCAACAGCCCGATTTCCTCGCGTTCGGCCTGCACCATGCGGTTGACGACGATATAAAGCAGGAACGCCGCCACCGCGAGGAACAGCGGCGGCACCGCATGCGCCATCGAGGCGAGGCCGCTGATTTCCTCGTCCACGTAACGCTCGGACACGAGGTCGCTGCGGCCATAGGCGCCGGTGCCGCCCCAGCGGTCCATTATGGCATCGACCGCGTCGATCACCGCCGGTTCCGAGGCATGCCGGTCAAGCGCGATCAGCGCCTCGTTGAACGCGCCCTCCATGTCATAGGCCGACGCCAGGGCGGCACGGCGCATCCAGATCGCGCCATAACGCGCCGGGTCCGGCACCATCTCGCCCGGGGCGGCGGCGAACAGCAGGTCCGGCGCCTGTGCGAGGCCGACGATCGTCAGCGTCCTTCGCTGCCCGTTCATCGTCACCGCCATCCGGGAACCGGGCGCATAGCCATGCGCAGCGGCAAACCCGCTCAGCAGCACCGCCTCGTCGCGCTGGCCCGGCTCGGGCAGGCGGCCGTCCATCATGTAGACGAGGTTGAAGCTCTGCGCGCCCTGATCCGGCAGCGAGGTCACCCGAGCCTGGATCGGCTCCGCCTCGCCCTCAATGTCGATCAGCGCCCCACCCGTAACCTGCCCCGCCACAAGCGCCACGCCGTCGATGGCGGCCAGCCTATCCAGCACCGTGTTCGGCACCCGCGTCGCCGGAGCGAAGACATCGGCCAGCCGGTTGCGCTCGTAATAGGCCCGGCGGGTTTCGGTCAGCGAGGCGACGAGACCCGACATCATCACCTGCAGCATCACGCCGACCGCGATGACCAGCGCAATGGCAATCGCCTGTCCCCTGATCCGCCTGAGGTCGCGGAGAAGCTTGCGGTCGAGCGGGCTCACCAGTGGATCTCCGCCGGGGCCAGACGGGTCTCGTTGACCTCGACCTCACGGATCCGTCCGTCAGCCAGCCGGACCACCCGATGCGCCATGTCCGCTATGCTGGCGGCATGGGTTACCATCAACACCGTCGCGCCCAGCCGCGCATTGACCTCGTTCAGCACCTCCAGCACCGCCCGCCCCGTGCTGCTGTCGAGCGCCCCTGTCGGTTCGTCGCAGAAAAGCACGTCCGGCTGCTTGGCGACAGCTCGCGCAATGGCCACCCGCTGCTGCTCGCCACCCGAGAGTTGCGAGGGGAAGTGATCCATCCGCGCCCTCAGCCCGACCAGATCGAGCGCTTCTTCTGGCGCCATCGGATTGTCGGCAATCTCGGTGACCAGCTCGACATTCTCGCGGGCGGTCAGGCTCGGCATCAGGTTGTAGAACTGAAAGACGAAACCGACATGATCGCGCCGGAACCGGGTCAGGGCGGCATCCGACAGCGCCGTCAACTCGATATCCCGGAACCGCACCGTGCCTTCCGTCGGCCGGTCGAGCCCGCCAAGGATGTTCAGCAGCGTCGACTTGCCACTGCCCGAGGCCCCGAGCATGACCACGATTTCGCCCGAAGGAAAATCGAGATCGACCCCCCTGAGCGCCTGCACCGCCGCCCTGCCCTCGCCATAAGTCCGGGTCAGACCGCGCACCTCGAAAGCATGCGGTTCACCACCATCCGTATTGAGACTGCCTGACTTCATGCGAACAGGCCCCTTATCCCGGTCTCGCCGTCCCCGGCAGGTGCGTGCCGCGTCCTGCGGCAGCCTGCGTCGGACCGTGATCCTGCTCATGAAACCAGAAACGCACGTCCAGCGCCATGCGGTTAACCGCCGCCGCACTCGGAAACAGGATCACGTGCCGCGCAAGCGCAACCGCTGTTGTTAATTCAGACTTTACGGATAGCTGCCAGATTGCCCCATAACGCATTCGCAGAAGGAAGAATAATGTCCAGCCGACTTTCCAGATTGGCGGCGGTTGCCTGCCTGTTCTTTCCCGTCGCCGCCGCCGCCGATCGCATCGAGTTGCGGTCCAACGAATGGTGCCCCTTCGTCTGCGATCCCGCAGGCGGCCATCCGGGATACATGGTCGAGATTGCCCGCGAAGCCCTGGCCCTGCATGGCCATGAGGTGAATTTCGAGCTTCTGACCTGGCAGCGGGCGCTCGACTATGGCGAAAGCGGGCGTATCGACGGCGTCGTCGGGACCGATGAATACGAGGCACCGGACTTCGTCTTCGGCGATCCGATTGCAATCTATCAGGAGGCGGCGGCCTTCCGGACCGGGGAGGCGGTGGAGTATGCCGATCTTGCTTCCCGGGACGATCTGCGGCTCGGGGCGAGTGCCGCCTATGACTATTCCGAGGAAGTCTCTGATTTCATGGAGCGGTTCGATGGCGACACTTCCCATGTGCAGATGCTGTCCGGCGAATCCGCCTTGCCGCAGAACCTCATGAAACTCGCGGCCTCCCGGGTCGATTTCGTTCCCGAAGAACGCTCGGTCCTCAGCTACACCATCGACCAGCTCGGCCTGGAGGACCGTTTCGAGGTGACGCTCGATCCCGATATCTACCCGGTCTATGTGGCGTTTTCTCCGGCCCTGCAGAGCTCGCAACGCTATGCCGAACAATTATCCGACGGTTACAGGCAATTGCAGGCCTCGGGGCGGGTGGCCGAAATTCTGGCGAGTTACGGATTGGAAGAGTTAACGGACTGACCGTATCGTGATCCAGCCCTGGCGCACATCCTTCCGGGTCCGGTTGCTGATCGGACTCATGTTGCCTGTGATCCTGATCAAGGCCGCCGGTCTCTGGGTCGAGATCGGTGACTTGCGCGTGCGCTACCTGCAAAGCCTGTCCAGCGAGGTCGAGAATACCGCCGATCTCGTCGCCGCCTCGTTACCGCTTCCGCTGTGGAATTTCGACCTCTCGCAGGTCCGGTCGCTTCTCGACGGCATGCTGGTGCGCGGCACGATCGGCGAGGCCTGGATCGACGATCCCGAAGGCGCGCCGATCACGCATTCGCAAGCCGAGGGTTTTCAGCCCAGGCAGACCGATCTCTTCTACAACGTGCCGCTGGTCTACACTCTTGCCGGGGGCGACGAAACTCTGGGGATCCTGCAGGTTCGCTATTCGATCGACCGGGTCGAGGTGGCAATGGCCGATGCCATGTCCCGGGCCGCCATTTCCGGCCTGACGATCCTGGCCCTGATCGCCGCGACCGTCTTTCTGGTCCTCGTTCGGGTCTCAGGTCCGCTTTCGGCAATCGCCAGGATCATTCCCCGGATCGGGCAGGCGGATTTTTCCGGAACCATCCCCGGGCTCGCCCGTGTCGACGAGCTTGGCCTTGTCGCCCGCGCCCTTGAGGATCTGCGCGTCCGGACGGCAGAAATCGAACGGCTCCGCGCCCTCAAGCAAGAGCTCGAGGGGCAGGAACGGTGGCGGATTCAGCGTGCGCTGGAATCGACCCGGGATGCGGTCGCGATCCTGAACGAAGAGGGGAAGCTGGTCTTTTCCAATCTCAAGGCCCGGCAACTCATGGCCATCGGAGAAAACTCCGATCAACTGACCTTTGAGACCTGGCTGCCTCCTGACGAGGCCCGAAGCATTCTGTCCGGAATTTCCCGACGGACTTCGCTGTCGCTCCGGGCCGTGACGCAGGGTGAAAGCGGGGCCGAACACCATCTCCTGATCCGGGTCGGGCCAATCGAGGGCGAAAACGGCGAGGCGCTCGGGGTCATGGTCGTCGCCACCGACCGGACCGCGGCGGCTCAGGAAGCGCAGCGGGCCCACTATCTGGCCGAACACGATCCGCTGACCGGCCTTGGCAACCGCTGGAAACTGGAGAGCACGCTCCGGGCATGGCACGAAGACGGCGACCGTATCGCAATCCTGCTGATCGACCTCGACGAGTTCAAGACCATCAACGATACGCTCGGCCATCCGATGGGCGATGCGTTGTTGCAGCATGTTGCCCGGATCATCGGCGAGCTGACCCATCCCGAAGATATCGCCACGCGCCTCGGCGGAGACGAATTCGCGATCCTCTCGCGGCGGCCGAATGGAGACAGGGAACTGATCCGGTTCTCCGATTTCCTTCTGGCCCGTTTCGAACATCCCGCGGTCATCGATCAACTTGTGCTGCACACCGGCGCCAGCATGGGGCTTGCCGTCGTCGAGAACAGCGATCTCGATCCGACCGAGGGGCTGCGGATGGCGGATCTGGCGCTCTATCAGGCGAAGGGATTGGGACGTGGCCGGCTGGCGCTGTTTGAACAGGATCTCGAAGAACGCGTGCAGCGCAGAAGCCTGATAAACCGCGAGCTGCGCAAGGCCGTCGACGCGGGCGATCTCTATCTCGTCTACCAGCTCCAGACCGATATGCGGACCCGCCAGGCAGTCGGGGTCGAATCGCTGGCCCGGTGGCAACACAAAACGCTCGGTCAGATTTCACCCAGCGAATTCATCGGTGTGGCCGAAGAGGTCGGACTGATCGAGGCGGTGACGCGGGTGCTGCTGCTGGAAGCCTGCCGGACAGCCATGCGCTGGAGCAAACTGGGCTTTACGGGCCGGATCTCGGTCAACCTGTCACCGAAGCTCTTTGGCAACGGCGTGCCTGAACTCGTTCAGGATTGCCTGTTCGAGACCGGGTGCGGGGCGGAACTGATCGAGGCGGAAATCACGGAATCCGTGGTGCTGGCAAAGGGCGCCAGCGCCCGAGCCGAGATCGAGCAACTGCGTCGCATGGGCATTTCGATAGCCCTCGACGATTTCGGGATCGGTTATTCGTCACTGAGCTATCTGCAAAAATATCCTCTCGACAAGCTCAAGATCGACCGCAGCTTCATCTGTCAGATTCATCGGAATGCCGAAACCCGCGCCATCATCCGGACCATCACCGATCTGGGGCATGTCCTTGGCATGACTGTCATCGCCGAGGGGATCGAATCCCGAGAGCAGCTCGCAGTGGTCGCGGAATGCGGCGTCGACCTCGTTCAGGGCTTTGTCGATGGGCAGCCGGACACGGTTGACATGATCGAACCGCAGCTGAATCTGAACGGATGGCCAACCAGTGAGGGGCAATCCCTCTCGTCCTGAAGCTGAACCCGATATAACCCCCGGAAACGAACACTGCGGATTGCGGCCGGGATTCCCGGGCAATCACATGGTTGCGCCACCGCAGCCAGATCTCGGAGCCGACCGGCGACCGCATGCCGTTATCCCGGTGTTTCCGCGCCTGGTCGCCGAAGGGCGCGATGTCGTCGAATGGGTCCTTTCCGGCATTGTCGCATGCCGGATATCCGCCCTGATATCTCAGATGACGGACAGGTCAGCGCAATCTCGGGCAGCACATTTACGATTGTTAAATGTCGAGCCGTTATGACTTGGGCCTGTATCAGCTTTCGGAGAAGTAGAATGTACCGAGTTCCGGGTCTCGTCGCGGGCCTTGCCATGTTCCTGTTCGCGCCCTCTGTCCTGGCTGGCAACGGCGAAATCGCCGTTGTTTCCAAGCAGATGGATCATCCCTATTTCGACGTGCACCGCGACGGCTGTCTCGCCGCCAACGAGACGACCGAAGGTCCGCGCTGCGCCTATTTCGCCCCGGTCAACGACGACCCGCGCGAGCAGGACCAGCTGATCGCCCGGCTGCTCGACGAGGGATACGAGGCGATCGCGGTCGCGGTCATCAATTCCGACCTGCTGGCGCGCAGTTCGCTCAAGCGCGCCGCCGAAATGGGCGTGCCGGTGATCACCTTCGACGCCGATCTCTCTCCCGAACACACCGCCCTGCGCCGCGCCTATGTCGGCAGCGACAACCGTGAACTCGGGCGGCTGACCGCCGAGGAAATGGTCCGGCTCAGCGACCGGCCCCATGCCTATTGCCTGCAAAGCAGCCGGCTTTCGTCGCCGAACCTGGCCGAACGGGTGGCGGGCGCGACAGCCGTGTTCGAGGCCGCGGGATGGCCGCTGCACGCGCGCTGCCCGATGGAATTCGAGGAAGAGCTCGACCGCAGCATCCGCCAGTTGGAATACGTCTTGTCGAAATCGGAGGAGGACGAGGTTGTCTTCGTCGCCGTCGGCGGCTGGCCGCAATTCCATCCCGGCTACGGCGCGGCCGTGGAACCCTTTCGCCAGGCGCTCGCGAACCGGCACGCATTGCTCGGATTCATCGACACCGATGCCGTCCAGATCGACTATCTCCGCCAGGGGCTGGCCCATGCCAATGTCGGCCAGGATCCGTTCCAGCAGGGGCGGCAGGCGGCTCTCGTCCTGCGCCGCATCCTTGCGGGCGAAGAGGTCGATGAGGTAACCCTCACGCCCCTCATCATCTGCCGTACCGGACTGGCCGAGCCCTGTGCCATCGGCCAGGATGGCCTGACGAACTGACACGTGCGCGACAAGATCGATCCCCAGGTGGTGGCGCAGGGCGCGTCAGAGGCACCGATTCCGGAGCGCCCCGTGCGCGAGGTCACCCGGAGCCTCAGTCGCGTTCTGGCGCGACTCACGATCCTTTTGACGGTGCTTCTGGGGCTTGTCGTCGGCATCGCGCAACTCGGCATCGATCTCAACCGCGAAAAGCAGGCCGTCGAGCTGAACCTCAGCAAGTTCATGGACAGCGTCATGCCGTCTGCGCAGCAGGCCGTGTACGATTTCGACACGGCGGGTGCCCGGCAGGTCGCCAATGGGCTGTTCACCCAGCGCGCCGTTGCCGCCGTCAAGATCGAGGATGACGCCGGGACGCTCGTCGACATCGTGCGCGATGTCGCCCCGACCCTGCCCCAGATCGGCGTCTTGACCCGGTCGGAAATCGTCACACTTTCGCGGCCTATCGTGGACCCTGGTGCCGGACCTATGGCCGAACCGATCGGACGCATCGAGGTCCAGGTGGACCGGTCGATCGTGGCGCCGGAGATCGTGGACCGTATGCTGGTCTATTTCGCGTTGTCGATCGTGAAGAACTTCCTGCTTGGCGTGATCCTGGTCTGGCTGGTTTTCCGCGCGCTTACCGCCTACGAGATCGAACTTGCCGAGTTCGTGGGCCGTTGGCGTCCCGATATCGGTGCCGCTGACGTCCCCGATCCGCCGAAATTCCTGCAAGGAACCGAAATCCAGCAGCTGGCCGACCGGGTTCAGGACATGATGGAGGCGGTCGTTCGCGACTTCGAGGCTGCCGAAGCCTCGAAACGCGCGATGATGTCGGACAATCGCGAGCTGGCGGCGAAGGCCAAGAGCCTGTCGGAAACGATCGAGAACCGAACGCGCGAACTGATCCGCGCCCAGGTGAATCTCGAGGAACTTGCGAGTACCGACCCTCTGACCGGCCTGCGCAACCGGATGTATCTCGACCGCGCGGTCACGGCCGTCCTCGAGGAAGCGGGCGATCGCGAACTGAACTTCACGGTGTTCCTTGCCGATATCGACTCATTCAAGGCCTATAACGACCATTACGGTCATCAGAAGGGCGATGCCTGTCTGCGCGACGTCGCCCAGGCGCTGCGGCGCTGCACCGAAGACCTGGGCCTGATCCTCGCCCGGTTCGGCGGCGAGGAATTCATCTTCCTCGCTCCCGACCTCACCATACCGCAGGCCGAGGATGTCGCCGATCGGATCGTTCGATCCGTCAGCGATCTGCGCATCCCGCATACCCAGTCCCGCGCCTCAGACCATGTCACCGTCTCGCTGGGGGTATCTCAGGACCGGCTGACCGGCGCCGCCTCGCTCGACACGATCATCGCCAGCGCCGACGAAGCGCTCTATCAGGCCAAGCGCGATGGCCGGAACCGCTATGTCTATGCGTCGAAAAAACTGCTGAAGCTCCTGCGCAGGCGCGAGGAGGAGTACCGCGACATCCAGTTCGCGCTCGACAATGACGGCTTCGTGCCCTTCTACCAGCCCATCGTCGATATGGCCGACAATGCCCGGCTGGTCGGTTTCGAGGTTCTGGCCCGCAAGGTCAAGCCGGACGGACAGGTCTCGGCACCAGCGGCGTTCTTTCCCAAGGCCCAGGAACTCGGCGTCTTTCACAGGATCGACCAGATGATCCTGGAAAAGGCCCTGCAGGATCAGCCGGCGATCGAGCAGGTCTTCGGTTCCGATGTCATGCTGTCATTCAACGCCACGGAGCAGATGATCCTCGGCGGCAATTTCGTGGAGATCGTGAAACGCATATCCCGGGGCAAAATTCCGCGGCTGGGTGTCGAAATTCTTGAAACGGTCTTTCTGGACGACGCGCCTTCCGAGCTGATGTGGAATCTCGATCTCATCCGCGATTTCGGAATCGAGATCCACCTCGACGATTTCGGCACCGGCCACAGTTCGCTCATGTCCCTGATGCGCGTGAACCCGGACCGCGTGAAGATCAGCAGGGAAATGATGCAGATTGCCGCCCAGCGCGATTGCGACGCCGCGCTCGTATCCTCGCTTCAAGCCCTGCGCGGTTCCTCGGCTTTCGAGATTGTCGCGGAAGGCGTGGAAACCGAGCAGCAGGCAGAGAGGCTCAAGGCGCTGGGCTGTACGCTGCAGCAGGGCTATTTCCACGGTTACCCGATGCCGCTCCAGGCGTTGAAGGACTGGCGATCGGACGCACCCCGCCGCGCCTCCGTCTGAAGACGCCGGTATCGCAATCGCCCTGACAACCGCCGATCGGCTGCGCCGCCGGCCAGCGGCGCAGCATCGGATCAACATGGCGGGCCGCGCCTCACCCGGCGTCGCCCTCAAGCGCGGTCGCGGCGGCGTCGAGCCGTCGCAGCCCCTCCTCGATCTCATCGAGGGTGATGTTCAGAGGCGGCATCACCCGGATGACATTGTCCGCCGCTGGGATGACGATGACCTTTGCGCCATAGCCCGCCTTGACCACGTCGCCCACCGGCATCTTGCATTTCAGCCCCAGCATCAGCCCCTCGCCGCGCACGGCCTCGAACACGTCCGGGTGCGAGGCGACCAGTCCCTCCAGCCCTTGACGCAACCGGCCCGAGACGCGCAGGACCTCGTCAAGGAACCCGTCCCTGGTCACCTCGTCCATGACCGCGACACCCACGGCACAGGCCAGGGGATTGCCACCATAGGTAGAGCCATGGGTGCCGACGACCATGCCCGAGGCCGCCTTTTCCGTTGCCAGACAGGCGCCCAGCGGGAAGCCACCGCCGATGCCCTTGGCGACGGTCATGATATCGGGCGTCACCCCGGCCCATTCATGGGCGAAGAGGCGTCCGGTCCGGCCCATGCCGCACTGGATCTCGTCGAGGATCAGCAGCAGACCATGTTCATCGCAGAGCGCGCGCAGGCCCTTCAGGCATTGCGCGGGCAGCACGTTGATCCCACCCTCGCCCTGGATCGGTTCGACCATGATCGCCGCCGTGCGCTCGGTGATCGCGGCTTTGGTCGCCTCGTGATCGCCGAAGGGCACATGCACGAAACCGGGCAGGATCGGGCCGAAGCCGCCCACCATCTTCTCGCCGCCCGAGGCGGCGATGCCCGCACTCGACCGGCCATGAAAGGCACCGGTGAAGGTGATGATTTCAACCTTCTCCGGATGGCCTTCGAAGCTGAAATGCTTCCGCGCCATCTTTACGGCCAACTCGATCGCCTCGGTGCCCGAGTTGCAGACGAAAACGGTGTCGGCGAAGGTGTGTTCGACCAGCCGCTCGGCCAGCGCCTCCTGATTGGGGACCTGGTAGAGATTGGACGTGTGCCACAGACGTCGCGCCTGGGCTTCCAACGCCTGCACCAGAACGGGGTTCGCATGACCCAGAAGCGTCACGGCAATGCCGGAACCCAGATCGAGGAAGCGCTCACCGGTGTCGGTTGTAAGCCAGGGGCCCTCACCTTCAACGAATGAAAGAGGAGCCCGCGCGTATGTCGGCAGAACGGGCGTGATCACGTCTCTATCTCCATGGCCGCTAAAACGAATGACCCCACCGGCGGCCAGACTGGTGGGGTGACAGAGGTTGTGACGTATCGGGGGGGCGGCTGTCAAACGGGAAAACGGCCGCCCGGTCCCCGGTGTGCTATTGAAGCTCCGGCGCCAGAACGCCCAGCGCAATCTCGCGGGCCTCGACATAGCTCGGTGCATCCTCGTAAAAGCCGAGCGTCGTGTGGCTGTCAGGCTCGTAAAGATCGCCGTGATAGACCCGCCCCCGATCATCGTCACCGTCGAGTTCACCGGCAATCATGTTGGTCCCGGCATAGGACCCGAAGGAGACGACACGGGTAAAGCACGCGCCGTCGTCCTCGGCAAAGAGATAGACCTTGGCGAAGCGGCCTTGCAGATCGTCGAAGGCATAGCCGAGGATCACCGTGTCGCCCCGTTCGATTTCCTCCTTCAGTTCGGGCGTCTGCGGTCCGGGGTCGAGAAAGCTCCACCAGGGGTCCAACGGGCAGGCATTCTGCGCCATGACGGCAGAACCCGACAGCAGACAAGCGGCCAGGGTATGGGTTAGGATCGGAGTTCGGGACATGGGCGTTCCTGACTGAAAATGGCTTCGCACCGGCAAGTCTTGCGCATTTCGGCTGTCTTTTCCATCTGGCGCGTGACGCGGCCAAAATCCAACTTCCGACAAATTCTTGCGCCAGGGTCGCCGGAACAGTGTGTGTAACGATCGGGAGATGTAGGATGACATCGAAATTTTGGGCGTGTGTGTGCGGACTGGTCCTGGCCACGACGGCACAGGCAAAGGAACCTCTGCTCGCAGAGCCCATCGACGAGGCCGCGAATGACCGGTCCTTCGAAATGTTCCGAACGGTGCTGCGGGCCGCTGTCGATGAACGCAATGTCAATTACGTCGTGTCGCAGAGCTGCCCCGACATCCTCGTCAGCTTCGGCGGCGAGGGCGGGCGTGACGAGCTCCGCGCCTTCCTGACCGTGCCCGAAGAGACGCTCTCCGACGAATACAAGCCCCAGGCCGCCGCCATGCGCGACGCCCATTGGACCGCGCTGGAACAGGTGCTGGACATGGGCGGCAGTTTCACCGTCGAGGGGGAATTCTGGGCACCCTATACGTTCAATATCGACCTGCCCGAGGACTGGGACGCCTTCGCCACCTATTTCGTCACCGGCACCAATGTGATGTTCCGCCGCCAGCCCGACCCGGCCTCTCAGGCCGTCGCCGCGTTGTCGCATACCGCCGTCACCGTCGAAAGCTACGATCCCGAAGCCGATTACCAGGCGGCCGAACTGGCCGCTGGCCTTGCCGGGTATATCCACCGGGACTATCTCAGAAGCGCGGTCGACTACCGGGCGGGGTTCCGCAAGAACGCAGCCGGGCACTGGCAGCTTTGCACCTTTGTCGCCGGCGATTGAGGCGGCAACAGCACGCATGAGAGGCGGGACACCGAATGTCACCGGGGCTACCGCAAGTCTCGGAGGCGGCCCTCTGCCCGTGCCCCGAACTCCTGCCGCCCCGGCCCGTCGGACCTATTCCGCAGCCTGTTGCCCCTCGGCAGGGTCGACCCTCGCGGCGCAATACTTGAATTCGGGGATCTTCCCGTAGGGATCGAGCTGCGGGTTGGTGAGGAAATTCGCCGGCGCTTCGGCGTAGCAGAAGGGAATGAAGATCAGCCCCCGGGGCAGTTCCCAATCCTGCTTGACCGCCAGCCTGATCTGGCCCCGCGCCGTCGAAACGCTGACCATCTGCCCGGGCCTCAGCCCCATCTTGTCGATATCGTGGGCGTTCATCGACACGGCGGCCTCGGGCTCGATATCGTCAAGGACCGAGGCGCGGCGGGTCATCGAGCCGGTATGCCAATGCTCCAGCAGGCGCCCGGTGGTCAGGATCAGCGGGAAGTCCTCCGAGGGCTGTTCGTCCGGGGGCAGGATATCGACGGGGACGATCTTCGCCCGGCCGGTCTCGGTGGGGAAGCTCTGGGCAAAGACGATCTCGCTGCCGGGCTGGTCGGGGGCCTCGCAGGGATAGGTGACGCAATCCTCGCGCTCCAGCCGCTCCCAGCTGATATTGTCGAGCGAGGGCATGACCTGGGCCATCTCAGCATAAACTTCTGAAATATCGCCATAATTCCAGTCCAGCCCGATCCGGTTGGCCAGATCGACGATGATCTCCCAATCCTGCCGCGCCTGCCCCGGCGGATCGAAGGCCTTGCGGCCCATCTGCACCTGGCGGTTGGTATTGGTGAAGGTCCCGGTTTTCTCGGCATGGACCGAGGCGGGCAGCACGACATCGGCATGCCACGCCGTTTCGGTGAGGAAGATGTCCTGCACCACGAAGTGGTCGAGATTGGCCAGCCCCTGGCGGGCATGGGTCTGGTCGGGGTCCGACATCGCCGGGTTCTCGCCCATCACATACATCGCCTTCATGTCACCGGCGGCCGCGGCATGAACGATCTCGACCACGGTCAAGCCCTTCTTGGGATCGAGCCTGGTGTTCCAGAACGCCTCCATCTCGGCATGGATCGCTGGATCCTCGACCGAACGGTAGTCCGGGTAGACCATCGGGATCAGCCCGGCATCCGAGGCGCCCTGGACGTTGTTCTGACCCCGGAGCGGATGCAGGCCGGTCCCCGGACGCCCCACCTGCCCGGTGATCAGCGCCATGGCGATCAGGCAGCGGGCATTGTCTGTGCCGTGGACATGCTGCGAGATGCCCATGCCCCAGAAGATGATCGAGCGGGTCGAGGTGGCGTAGGTGCGCGCCACCTCGCGCAGCGTCCCGGCCTCGATACCGCAAATCGCAGCCATCTTCTCCGGCGAATAATCCTTGAGCTTCTCCCGCAGCGCCTCGAACCCCTCGGTCATCGACTGCACATATTGCCGGTCGTATAGCCCCTCCTCGACGATGGTGTGCAGGATTGCGTTCAGCATCGCCACATCGGTGCCGGGCTGGAATTCCAGATTTTTCCAGGCATGGCGGCTCATCTGGTTGCGGCGCGGGTCCATGATGACGAGTTTCTTGCCGCGCTTGGCCTCCTGCTTGAAGAAGGTGGCGGCGACCGGATGGTTGACCACCGGGCGGGCGCCGATGATGATGATGCAGTCGGCATCCTCGGCGGCCTTGAACGGTGCGGAAACCGCGCCCGAGCCGACCCCCTCCATAAGTGCTGCGACCGAGGAGGCGTGGCAGAGCCGCGTGCAATGATCGACATTGTTGGTGTGAAAGCCGGTGCGGATCAGCTTCTGGAACAGGTAGGCCTCCTCGTTCGATCCCTTGGCCGAGCCGAAACCGCACATCGCGGCGGGCCCATGTTCCTCGCGGACCCTCAGAAAGCCCCTGGCGGCGACATCCATCGCCTCTTCCCAGGTGGCCTCGCGGAAGTAATTCGACACCTCGTCCGGCCCGATCTCGATATCCCGGTGCTTGGGCGCATCCTCGCGGCGGATCAGGGGCACGGTCAGGCGGTCGGGATTGTGGACATAGCCCATGCCGAAGCGGCCTTTGACGCAAAGCCGGTTCTCGTTGGCCGGCCCGTTGCGGCCGTCCACATGCAAGATGCGGTCGTCCTTGATATGCAACCGCACCTGACATCCGACCCCGCAATAGGGGCAGAGCGTGTCGACATGGCGGTCGGCCTTCGCGACCTGCACACCCGCCTCGTCAACCAGCGACTTCTCGATCAACGCGCCGGTGGGACAGACCTGAACACACTCACCGCAGGCCACACAGGTGCTGTCCCCCATCGGGTCATTGAAATCGAAGGTGACTTCCGCGTTATGCCCCCGGAACGACATCCCGATCACGTCATTGACCTGCACCTCGCGGCAGGCCCGCACGCAGAGATTGCAGTTGATACAGGCATTGAGGTTCACATGCATCGCCGGATGGCTGACATCGTGCTGCGTCCGCTCCATACCGGGCAGACGCAGAGGGTCAGCCCCGACCCTGTCGGCCCATTGCCAGAAACTGCTGTCGGGATCGGGATGCGCATCGCGCGGCGGCTGATCGGCAGCCAGAAGCTCGAACACCAGCTTGCGAGACTTTTCGGCCTTGTCGCTGTCGGTCCTGACCACCATCCCCTCGGCAGGCTGCCGGATGCACGACGCGGCCAACACCCGCTCCCCCTCGATCTCGACCATACAGGCCCGGCAATTCCCGTCCGAGCGATAGCCCTCCTGGGTGCAATGACACAGATGCGGAATATCCGTCCCGTGGCGCGAGGCGGCCTGCCAGATGCTCTCGCCCTCGATGGCGGAAACCTCCCGCCCGTCGAGCGTGAATTTGACATGTTTGGCGTTCTTCATCCTCGCCTCCATCTTCATCCAACAAGCGGTGCGCCTGCGGCGCATTCCTCCGAGCCCTTCGGGCGATTGGCTCCCGTTGTGGCCTTTCGGAGAAGCTGCTTGTCTTCTCCTTCTTCCAAATACCTCCGGGGGGTAGCCATTGTAAGCGCCATTGGTCCGAGCGACAATGGCTACGGGGGCGGAGCCCCCCGCGTGTCGGCCCGAAGGGCCGAAATACCTCATCCTACACCCGACCTGCGCCAAAACTCACGGTTTCAGCACTTCATCGGGAAAATGCTTCAGCACCGACAATAGCGGATTGGGTGCCGCCTGCCCAAGCCCGCAAATCGACGCCTGCATCATCACCTCCGACAGGTCGCGCAGCGTCTCGGCGTCCCAGGTTTCCCCCTGCATCAACCTGACCGCCATCGTCGTCCCGTTCCGGCACGGCGTGCACTGGCCGCAACTCTCATCCTCGAAGAACTTCATCAGGTTCAGCGCCGCCCCGCGAATGTCGTCCTTGTCCGACAACACGATCACCGCCGCAGAGCCGATGAAACAGCCCTCGGGTTGCAGAGTGTCAAAGTCCAGGGGAATATCCGCCTTCGATGCCGGCAGGATCCCCCCCGAGGCCCCGCCCGGCAGATAAGCCTTCAGCACATGCCCTTCGGCCATGCCGCCGCAATACTCGTCCACCAGCTCACGCAGGGTGATCCCCGCCGGGGCCAGCTTCACCCCCGGCTCCCGCACCCGCCCCGAGACCGAGAAACTCCGCAAGCCCTTCCGCCCATGCCGCCCATGCGACGTGAACCAATTGGCCCCCTTCTCGAAAATCTCCCGGATCCAGTAAACCGTCTCGACATTGTGCACGAGCGTCGGCCGCCCGAAGACGCCATTCTGGGCCACATAAGGCGGCCGGTGCCGCGGCAGCCCCCGCTTGCCCTCGACCGACTCGATCAGCGCGCTTTCCTCGCCGCAGATATAGGCCCCGGCCCCCCGCCGTACCTCCACCTGACCCGCCGGCACCAGCCCCTCGCGTTCCAGCAAGGCCACTTCCTCGCGCAGCATCTCGACAATCGCCGGATATTCGTCGCGCATATAGATAAAGATCCGCGCCGCCTCGACCGCATGGGCCGCAATCAGCATGCCTTCGAGAAACCGGTGCGGGTCGCGTTCGAGGTAATACTTGTCCTTGAACGTCCCCGGCTCGCCCTCGTCGCCATTGATGCACATCATCCGGGGGCCTTCTTCGGCGCGGACGAACTGCCACTTCTTCGCCGCCGGAAACCCCGCGCCCCCGAGCCCCCGGAGACCCGCATCGCCAATCACCCCGCTCAGCGTCTCGTAACTCACCGTCCCGTCCCGGAAATCCTTCAGCAGCCGGTAGCCGCCATCGGCGACGTAATCTGCATAGGTCTTGATCCCCGGCTTCTCGGCATGGGTGTCGCGGGCCTTCACCGCCGCCGCGATCGCCTCCGCATCCGTCCCCACCAGATGCCTGTGCCCGACCTCCGCCACCGGTGCCACGTCGCAGCGCCCCATGCAGGGCGCGCGCAACACCCGCGCCTCCAGCCCCATGCCTTTCAGCCGCGCCAGCACATCCTCCGCCCCGGCCAGCGCGCAACTCAGCGAGTCGCAGACCCGCACCGTCACCGGCGGCAGCGGCTCCTCGCCATCGTCGACAATCGAGAAATGCGCGTAAAACGTCGCCGTCTCGAACACCTCGGCCATCGACAGTTTCATCCGCACCGCCAGCGCCCTGAGATGCCGCATGTGCAGACAGCCGAACCGGTCCTGAATGCGGTGCAGATACTCGATCAAGTGGTCCCGCCGCAACGCGCCGTCGAACAGCGCGTCGAGCTCCGCGCGGGCAGCCGGATCGAGCGTGCGGCCCTTGTTGAACGCGTGTTTCTTGCGCCGTCCCGAACCGGGATGGATACGCCGCGCCGGCTGGCTGCCGTCTTCCTGAATGTCCATGCCCAGACCTTCGATTGCCGATTGCCGCCCCTGTCGGGTGAACAGACTTCCTGCACTATGTCCTAACAGCACATGACGCAACTGCCCAGACGCGGACCCGTCTCCGACCTTGATCGCAACAGGTCGCGTACCCAAAAATCCTGCATTTCCGGCGGGATCCTGGCAAAGACCTGAAGTTTTGCGCCTGTGGTCAATAGTGGCGCTGTCGGCAAACGTCGCAAATCTCCCGGCTGACGCGAAAAACCGACGCGAAGGGATATGAGGCATTGGCCGCCTGACAGGTCCCTGGAACGACCTGGGCAAGGGGCATCGACCGCGGCCAGGGCGGTGGCCGGATGGGGCTCCGACCGGCGGCTATGGCGGCGGGGTCCGTCCTTCACCGGGAACTGCCGCTATCCGCTTTCCACCCGTCAGGGATTGTCCGCGCCCCGGCTTTTGCTATAAACCGCCCAAATCGCAAGAGGGACGGGCGTCTTGTTCAGCCACCGGCATCTTCTGGGCATCGAACCCCTCTCGGCGGGCGATATCACCGCCATTCTCGATCTCGCCGAGGAATATGCGGCGCTGAACCGCCAGCCCGACAAGCACGGGGACGCCCTGAAGGGCCTCACCCAGATCAACATGTTCTTCGAGAATTCGACCCGCACGCTGGCCTCCTTCGAATTGGCGGGAAAACGCCTCGGCGCCGATGTCATGTCGATGGCCATGCAGGCAAGCTCGATCAAGAAGGGCGAGACGCTGATCGACACCGCCCTCACCCTCAACGCCATGCATCCCGACCTCATCGTCGTCCGCCACCCGCATTCCGGGGCGGTCAACCTCCTCGCCTCCAAGGTCAACTGCGCCGTCCTCAACGCCGGGGACGGCCGCCACGAGCACCCCACCCAGGCCCTCCTCGACGCCCTCACCATCCGCAAACACAAGGGCCGCCTGCACCGCCTCACCGTCGCCATCTGCGGCGACATCGCCCATTCCCGCGTCGCGCGGTCCAACCTCCTCCTCCTCGGCCGCATGGAAAACCGCGTCCGCCTCATCGGCCCCCGCACCCTGATGCCTGCGGGCGTCGACAGGCTGGGGGTCGAGGTGACGGACGACATGCGCGAAGGCCTCAAGGGCGTCGACGTGGTGATGATGCTCCGCCTCCAGCGCGAACGCATGGACGGCGGCTTCATCCCCTCCGAGCGCGAATACTACCACCGCTTCGGCCTCGACGCCGAGAAACTCGGCTTCGCCAACCCCGACGCTATCGTCATGCACCCCGGCCCGATGAACCGCGGCGTCGAGATCGACGGAGAGCTCGCCGACGACATCAACCGCTCGGTCATCCAGGAGCAGGTCGAAATGGGCGTGGCGGTCAGGATGGCAGCGATGGATCTGCTGGCGCGGAATCGGAGGATGATATGAGCCGTGCCATCCTTACCGCCCGGACATCTACGGAAACTGGCCACTGGGACACCTATTTCGAACGTGGAGAACGGTTGATCTGGGAGGGGAAACCGCAGAAAGGCTTTCATTTCGGATTGGAAGGTATCGTCCATAACCTTTTGGGATTGCCGATCCTTTTGGGGGGAATATTCTTCTTTATCATTGGGACCGGACAATCTGTCGGGCTAGTTGCTCCCCCGGCTGACGGCGCGAACGGCTTGAAAATGGCGTTATTCTCCCTGCCGTTCCTGGCTGCGGGGATTTGGTTGGTTTTGGGTCCGTGGCTAGCAGGACCGATAGCGACACGATATGTGCGATATGCCCTGACCAACCGCAGAGCCTATATTGCCAGGTCCTTTCTGAAACGCCGCCTTAAATCCTATCCCATTTCGCCGGATTCGCCCCTCGAACTGGAAAAGGGCCGTGGCGTGGACAATGTCTATTTTCAAACTGAAGACTATCGCGACCCCGACGGCGACAAGAAGATACGGAAGATCGGATTTGAAAATGTCGCCGATGGCGACCGGATTTACCAGCTGCTTCGCAAGGTTCAGCGCGGAGAGATATGATGCGTGCGCGAAACAATACCTTCGGTAACCTTGTCAGCGGAAAGGCCCGTTTATGAGACCGGCTATTCTGTCGAACGCCCTGATTGTTGATCCAGAGAGCGGGACACTTTCACCCGGAGGAATTGCGCTCGAAGCGGGAAAGGTAGTGGAAATCGGCGACTTCTCCGGCGGCATCGACTGCGGTGGCAAAATCCTCGCCCCCGGCATCATCGATATCGGCGTCAAGGTCTGCGAGCCCGGGGAGCGGCATAAGGAAAGCTTCCGCACCGCGGGGCTGGCGGCGGCGGCAGGCGGGATCACCACCATGGTCACGCGGCCCGACACCACCCCGGCGATGGACAGCCCGGAGATACTGGAATTTCACCGCCGCCGCGCCGCCGAGGCCGCCCCCGTAAACGTCCTGCCGATGGCCGCCCTCACCAAGGGGCGCGAAGGCCGCGAGATGACGGAAATCGGGTTTCTGAGCGATGCCGGGGCAGTCGCCTTCTCCGACGCCGACCGCCCGGTCCGCGATGCCAAGGTGCTGGCCCGGGCGATGACCTATGCCGCCGGCCTCAATGCCTTGATCGTAGCCCACCCGCAGGAGCCGGTGCTGTCCGAAGGGGCCTCCATGACCTCGGGCGCCTTCGCCTCCAAACTCGGCCTGCCCGGCGTGTCACCGATGGCCGAACGCATCCAGCTGGAGCGCGACCTGGCGCTGGTCGAGATGACCGGCTGCCGCTACCACGCCGACCAGATCACCTGTGCCGCTGCCCTGGACCCACTCCGCCGCGCCAAGGCCGCCGGGCTGAAGGTCACCGCAGGCACCTCGATCCACCACCTGACGCTGAACGAGTTCGATGTCGACGACTACCGGACCTTCTTCAAGGTCAAGCCGCCCTTGCGCTCCGAGGACGACCGCCTCGCCACCGTGCAGGCGCTGGCGGATGGCGAAATCGACATCATCTCGTCGATGCACACCCCCCAGGACGAGGAATCCAAACGCCTCCCCTTCGAAGAGGCCGCCAGTGGCGCCGTCGCCCTCGAAACCCTGCTCCCCGCCGCGCTGCAACTGGTCCATGCCGGCCATCTCGGCCTCCCCGCCCTTTTCCGCGCCCTCAGCCTCAACCCCGCAAGGCTGCTAGGCCTCGAGGCAGGCCGCATCGCCATCGGCGCCCCCGCCGACCTGATCCTCTTCGACCCGGACGCGCCCTTCACCCTCGACCGGGCCAACCTGCGCTCAAAATCCAAGAACACCCCCTATGACCTGCGCCAGATGCAAGGCCGCGTCCTGCGCACATTCGTCGGCGGCAAACAGGTTTTCGGCCCGGAGGACGCCGCATGAGCACGATCCTGCCCCTGATCCTCGGCTACCTCCTCGGCGCAATCCCCTTCGGCCTTGTAATCACCCGTATCCTGGGGGCCGGAGACCTGAGGCAAATCGGTTCGGGCAATATCGGCGCCACCAACGTGTTGCGCACAGGCCGCAAGGGTGCGGCATTGGCGACACTGATCCTCGACAGCGGCAAGGGGGCGGTGGCGGTGATCCTCGGCGCCATGCTCTTTGACCACGGCACGCTGGCCGGGCTGGGGGCGTTTCTCGGCCACCTGTTCCCGGTCTGGCTGAAGTTCCGGGGCGGCAAGGGCATGGCGACATTCATCGGGGTCATGCTGGCCCTGAGCTTCCCGGCTGGGCTCGCGGTATGCGCGAGTTGGCTGGCAACTGCATTCGCCACAAGGATATCTTCTGCCTCCGCCCTGGTCTCGGCCACCCTCAGCCCGCTCTGGCTGGCGCTGTTCGGACAGGGCCAAACCGCGGGGATCGTGCTGGTCATGGTGGCGCTGATCTGGGTCAAGCACGCCGCCAATATCCGCCGGATGCTGAGCGGGACCGAGCCGAAGATCGGCAAGTCCTGAGCGGAGGAATTCCGAAGGCAATGTGATAATTGCCGTTTCGCACACAAGATATTGTGGCTATTTCCCAACACCTGACACCAAATTCGGACGCCTGCGACAGAAGCGCACAGTTTCCTTTTGGCAAAACGCCCGGTCCGGGTGACTATCCGGGCCAAACACAAACAAACGAGGGGATAGTCATGGGTTTTGGTGATGCCGTAAAGAAATGCCTGCGCGACTGGATCACGTTCTCGGGCCGCGCGCCGCGGTCGGAATACTGGTGGTTCGTGCTGTTCAACGTGCTGGTCAGTATCGTCATTCAGGTCATTCTCGGGGGCCTGGCAGCCGGGATGGGTAATGGTGGCGGCGGCGGGATCGTCGTACTAATCCTCAGCCTGGCGGCGCTGGTCGTGCTGATCTATTTCGCCATTGCCGGGATTTCGGCAGCGGTGCGCCGCCTGCATGACAAGGACAAGAGCGGCTGGTTCTACTGGCTGGTGCTGATCCCACTGATCGGCCCGATCATCCTGATCGTCTGGTTCTGCCAGCGCGGTACCGTCGGCCCGAACCAGTTCGGCGAGGACCCGCTGGGCGGCGAAGGTGCGGCCCAGGTCTTCGAATAACAGCGACCGCGACGACTAACGGCCGGGGTGTGACAACACCCTGGCCGCATTGCATTTGAAAAGGGATTTCGGAACATGGGGTTCGGCGAAGCTTTCAAGCACAATCTCATCAAACCGTTCGAAGGCCGCGCCTCGCGCTCGGAATACTGGTGGTTCGTCCTGTGGTACTTTCTTCTGTTCCTGGTTCCCTACTTCATTGTTATCGGACTAGCGGTCGGGGTCAGATCCGCAGCACCTGGCGATGCCAACCTGGAAGGGATGGAGATGTTCTTTGCCGGCGCAGGCATCATCCTCTTCCCGCTGCTCTTTGCGTGGATATTTCTGCTCTACTGGATGATCATCGCTATGGCCTGCACGATGATGCGCCGACTGCACGACACCGACCGGTCTGCCTGGTGGTTCCTGATAGTCATGATCCCGCTGGTTGGACCGATTGTGCTGCTGGTCTTCCTGTGCCTGCCCGGCACCACCGGCCCCAACCGCTTCGGCGAGGACCCGCTGCAGCCGGTCGACGCCACCGTCTTCCGGTGACGCCATGGGGTTCACTGAGGCGACCGCGACCTGCCTGCGGAAATATTTTGTATTTTCCGGCCGCGCCCCAAGGTCGGAATACTGGTGGTTCTTCCTGTTCAAGCTGATCCTGACCGTCGCCGCCTTCGCCCTGGCCATCTGGTCGGTCAACCGCAACGAGGACCTGTTCAGGGTCCTGATCATCGCTTCCATAATCGGCTACCTCCTCCTGCTGATCCCTTCCATCGCGGTAGCGGTGCGAAGGCTGCATGACTGGGACATGAGCGGATGGGTCTATCTGGTGGTCTTCATCCCTTCCATCGGCGGCCTGATCCTTCTGGGGATGATGATCCCGGGCAGCACCCCGGGCGAAAACCAGTATGGCCCGCATCCATTCGATCGTATCAACACCAATATCTTTGACTGACCGGAGCACCCCATGAGTTTCACCGAAGCCATCCGCACCTGCTTTCGCAAATACGCCACCTTCTCGGGCCGGGCACCCAGGGCCGAATACTGGTGGTTCCAGTTGTTCCTGATCCTCCTGGTCGGCGGCGTCTTCCTTCTGGGGATGCTCCTGGCCCAGACCGGCAGTGCCGAAGGCGGGGCGACGCTGGTCGACCGGATTGCCATCATCGTCGTGGTCATCGGGTTTCTGGCGGTGATCCTGCCCTCGATCGCCGTCACCGTGCGGCGGCTGCATGACTGGGACAAATCGGGCTGGCTCTATCTGATCTCCTTCATCCCCTATGTCGGCGGGTTGATCCTTCTGGGAATGATGCTGCCGAAAAGCAGCCCCGGCGAGAACCGCTTCGGCCCCCATCCCTATGACGGGATCGACACGACCGTCTTCGACTGAGAGGCGAGACAATGGGCTTCACCGAGGCGATTTCCACCTGCCTGAACAAATACGCCACCTTCTCGGGTCGGGCGCCAAGGTCGGAATACTGGTGGTTCTACCTTTTCACCTTCCTGATCGGACTGGCGGCCCTGCCTTTCGACTATGTCCTCGGCAACGAGTTCATCTCCAACGGCGTGTCACTGGCCTTTCTGGTGCCGACGCTCGCCGCCGGCAGCCGCAGGTTGCACGACACGGACAAGTCCGGCTGGCTGCAACTGCTGCCCCTGATCGGCATCGTTTTCCTGTTCTTTTCGTCAATTCTGGGGATCGTTGTCATTCTGGCGCTCGTCATCCTCCTGATCGTGATGCTGGCAACGAAGGGAAACCCAGGCGACAACCGCTTCGGTCCCGATCCGTTGCAGCCATTCGATCCAACGGTCTTCGATTAACAGCCACAACACCTATGAATTTCATTACCTCAGTTTCGACCTGCCTGAGTAAGTATTTTGACTTCTCTGGTCGTGCTCAGCGTTCGGAGTTCTGGTGGTTTTATCTGTTTACGTTCCTGTTGAGTTTTGCGGCGTCGCGGATCGACCCGTCGGTTGCTGACTCAGCCGAGACAATTCTGTTGGCGGTGCTCGCCATTCCGGTGCTCGCGGCCGGATGTCGTCGTCTTCACGACACAGACCGCCGTGGCTGGTGGCAGTTGCTGCCGTTATCGGGATTTCCGCTGGATTTCGTTTCCGCGACAGCCGGAGCACTGGTCACGTTGGCCGGGACTCTCGTACTTATCATTATTTGGTCCAGAAAGGGCAGCGAAGGCGAAAACCGCTTCGGTCCTGATCCGCTACAGCCGTTCGATCCAACGGTCTTCGACTGAGTTTCAGTAGCTGAAAGCCCCGTAAATCCGCGTCAGGTCGCCACCCCACTCGCCGTCATAAAGCGCCAGCAGCTCGTCCGCCGGGGTTTCGCCGCGCGCGACCGTGTCCTGCAGCGTATTGAGGAAATGCGTCTCGTCCGGCAACAGCCCTCCGGCCCCGGCCCGGGCGCGCGCCTTCAATCCGGCATCGGCAATCGCCAGCACATCGCGAGCGATATCCAGCATCGACCGCCCCCGGATCTCCGCCTTCAGCCCCTTGACGGAGGCATCGACCCTCAGCGCCTCGCGCTCCTCCGCCGTCCAGTCCCGGCAGAGGTCCCAGGCGGCGTCGAGCGCGGTCTGGTCGTAAAGCAGCCCCACCCAAAGGGCAGGCAACGCACAGAGCCGCCGCCACGGGCCGCCATCTGCCCCGCGCATTTCCATGAACTTCTTGATCCGGACCTCGGGGAAGATGGTCGTCAGATGGTCGGCCCAGTCGCTCAGCGTCGGTTTCTCGCCGGGCAAAGCCGGTAACTCACCCTTCAGGAAGTCCCGGAAGGACTGGCCGAGCGCGTCGATATATTCCCCATCGCGGTAGACGAAATACATCGGCACATCGAGCGCATAATCCACATAGCGCTGAAACCCCATCCCGTCCTCGAAGACAAAGGGCAGCATGCCGGTCCTTGCATTGTCCAGCCCGCGCCAGATGCGGCTCCGCCAGCTCAGATGGCCGTTCTTCTGGCCCTCGAAGAAGGGCGAATTGGCGAACAGCGCCGTCGCCACCGGCTGCAGCGCCAGCGACACCCGGAACTTCTGCACCATGTCCGCCTCGGAGGCGAAATCGAGGTTCACCTGCACCGTGCAGGTCCGGTACATCATCTGCGTCCCATGGGTCCCCACCTGCCCCATATAGCGCGTCATCAGCTTGTAGCGCCCCTTGGGCATCATCGGCATCTGCTCATGGGTCCACTCAGGCGCCGCCCCCAGCCCGATGAAGCCCGCACCAATGGTGTCGGCGATATCCTTCACCTCGCGCAGATGCTCGTTCACCTCGTCGCAGGTCTGGTGGATGGTCTCCAAGGGTGCTCCGGACAGTTCCAGCTGCCCCCCCGGCTCCAGCGAGACATTGGCCCCGTCCCGCACCAGCCCGATGATATGGCCGCCCTCCTCGACCGGCGCCCAGCCGTATTTGTCGCGCAACCCCTCCAGCATCGCCCGGATCGAGCGCGGCCCGTCATAGGGCAGCGGCTTCAGCGTATCGCGGCAATAACCGAATTTCTCGTGCTCGGTCCCGATCCGCCAGTCGGCCTTCGGCTTGCAGCCGCTTTCAAGATATTCGGCAAGCTGGGAGAAATCCTCGATGAGCCCGCCGCCGGACTGGGGAATGGACATGAACGTGCGGGCCTCCTCAACTTCGGGGAACAGGCCTAGCCATGGATCGCGCCTCTGGCAAGTCCGACCTCAGGACCGGATCGTCCGGGGGTCTGGCACAGACTTTTGCCAGATCAGAAACCGGGCGTTTCCGGTCTCGCCCATCGCCCGCGTCACCGTTTCCCAGGAAACCCCGGGCAGCGCCGAAAGCGCATCGAACAGATCACCCGTTCCGGCAGCCTCGGCAGGGATGGTCAGGGGCGGTTGGCCGGGCTGGCTCAGCACCCAGAACACATCCGGCGCTACGGGGCCGGTGTCGGTGGTGACGATTTCGACCCGGGAAAGCTCGCGGATATCCGCCGCGCCGCCTTCATCGCCGGGCGCGAGGAACATCACCCTCCCTTCATGCACCTCCACCACCCCTGCCGCCGTCGGATCGCGCCGCGCCTGGGCAGTACGGCGAAAAGCGACCGCTGCCAGTGCCGCAACCACGATACAGCCGGTCCCGACAATCACCGCCACGATCCCGCCCTGCCTGAGCCCCGCGATCAGCGAGACCAGCCCCAGCCCGCCCATTACCAGCACCGAGACGGCCTCGACCCAATGGGTGAAGAAACGGTGGAAGAGGCGGGTTGCCGAGGAGGCGATTTCGGGCCGAAGGAAGCTCATGGAGCGTCGTCCCGGTCAAGCGGATGCCACGGAATCGGGTCCTCATTCTCGGGATCAGGGCGGTCGTCATAGGGCGCGCGCAGCGGCTCGAAACTCATGTCGGTAAAGTCGCGGATAAGCGTGTCGCCGCGATAAAGCCTGCCTGCCTCGGTACGGATATCCTCCGGCGGCATCACAGGGGCTTCGCCCGACAGGTAGGCGATATCCCCGGCACGGAGGTTCACCCGCCGCCCGTCGAGATGCGCATAGCCCAGCGTATTGGATCCACTCGGCTCGACCTTCAGCACCTGCTCCAGCTCCCGCGCCTTGCCGATATGATCCCGGCCCTTCTGGTTGCCATTGATGACGTAGCGCTTCTCATCGAGGAAATAGCCGCCCTCCCCATAGAACATCCCGTCAGGATAAAGCGCCAAAGCCGTGAACCACGGAGGGCGCGATATGACGGTGTACCAGTACCCGACTTCGCTCCCCTGCCAGTTTTCCTTGTGCGCCAGATAGATCAGGTGTTCGCCATCGGGCGACAACCCGCCTTCTCCAACCCAGACGCGCCCCTTCAGCCACTGCCCGTCCTCAAACCGGTCGGTATCGCGGTGCCACAAGATGCAGCGCACCAGCTTCGACGGCCCTCTTCGCAATATCACCGTTCGAGGGCTCTGCCGCGCGTGGACCAGCTCCAGCGATATGGTCGGGGGCGTGTTCATCCCCAATCCCCCAGCACCGCCTGCCAGAGGCTCAGCGCCGTCACCGCCGCCGTATCGGCTCTCAGGATGCGCGGCCCTAAGGTCACCGGCAGCGCGGTTTCCATGTTTCGCAGCCGCTCGGCCTCTTCCGGTGAGAACCCGCCTTCGGGACCAATCAGGATGGCCCATGGCGCGCGCGGCGTCGACGCCAGCGCCGTCAGCTCCGGGAGGATGGCAGCCCCTGTCTGGCTCTCGTCGCAGAAGAGCAGACGGCGCGACGTGGGCCAGCCCGCAAGTAGTGTGTCCAATTTCTCTGGCACGGCCACCTCGGGGACGAAAGTGCCGCCGCATTGCTCCGCTGCCTCGATGGCATGGGCGCGCAAACGATCCGGGCGGACGCGCTCGGCATTGGTGAAGCGGGTGAAGACGGGGTGGATGCGGGCCGCACCCAGCTCGGTCGCCTTCTCGACGATGAAATCGGTGCGGGCCTTCTTGATCGGGGCGAACAGGAGCCAGACATCCGGGGGATCGCGCTGCTCGGCGGTCCGGCGCCGACAGACAAGGCCGCCGCCGCGCTTGCCGGTCGCGGTGATTTCGGCGGCCCATTCCCCGTCCGTGCCATTGAAGAGCGCAACCTCGCCGCCCAGGGGCTGTCGCATGACGCCGAAAAGATAATGGGCCTGCTCGCGGCTCAGCATCACCCCGGCCCCTTCCCCGAGAGGGGCCTCGACAAAGAGCCTGATTTTTGGTTTCGAACCTGTCATACCGTCCCTCATGAACCCGACCGAACATATGCAGCAAACCGAACCGGATGGAAGGCCAGATGGAAGGGTCGCCGACGCGGTGGACCGGAACTGGGTCGACCGCTTCGCCCCCGCCGCCACCCGCCCCTATCTCCGCCTCTCCCGCGCCGACCGGCCCGCCGGAACCTGGCTGCTGCTCCTGCCCTGCTGGTGGGGTCTGGCGCTGGCGGTGGCAAGCGCGCCCGGAACGGCGAACCTCGGAGACCTCTGGATCGCGATCGCCTGCGCCATCGGGGCCTTCCTGATGCGCGGGGCGGGGTGTACGTGGAACGACCTCGCCGATCAGGAGTTCGACGCGAAAGTGGCGCGGACCAAGTCCCGACCCCTGCCATCGGGACAGGTAACGCGGCAACAGGCGCTGGTCTGGATGGTGGCGCAGGCGCTCGTCGCCTTCTGCATCCTGATCACCTTCAACCTGCCCACGGTCGCGCTCGGCATCGCCTCGCTGGGGCTGGTGGCGATCTATCCTTTCGCCAAGCGCTTCACCTGGTGGCCGCAGGTCTTCCTTGGCCTCGCCTTCAACTGGGGCGCACTGCTGGCCTGGACGGCACGAACCGGCGAGATCGGCTGGCCGCCTGTGGCGTTATACGTGGCGGGCATCGGCTGGACGCTGTTCTACGACACGATCTATGCCCATCAGGACAAGGAGGACGACGCGCTGATCGGGGTGAAATCCACCGCGCGGCTGTTTGCCGACGAGACCGACCGGCTGCTGCTGATCTCGCTTCTTGTCGCTTTGTTGGGCATGACCGTTGCTGTCATTCAGGCTCTGATCGACACCGGCCCGGTGGTGCTGCTGATCGGCCTCCTTGGCCCCTGGGCGCTGGGATGGCACCTGAACTGGCAGATGCGGCGGCTCGACATCGACGACCCCGCCCGCTGCCTGATGCTGTTCCGCTCGAACCGGGACGCAGGGCTCTTGCCGGCCTTGTGCCTTGCCGCGGCAATTGCGGCGGGCTTCGTCGCTTGATCCCTTGGGGCGGGACGCCTAGTCTCCCGCCGTTTCAACCACAGACGCAGAATCAGCCCAGAACCGCCCCGGAACACGCCCATGCGACCGATCGCCCTTCTCTTTGCCCTCATCGCCCTCGGCGGGATGGCCTATGGGGCGTATCTCGGAGCCTGCTACACGGTGGCCTATGTCGAGACCCGGACCGAGCGGGCCCTGAACCTCGCGCTCGCGGCAAGCAATGACGGCTGGGCCACGGTCGAGACCGACGGGCTGATCGTGCGGCTGAGCGGCACCGCCCCGGACCCAGCGGCGCATCAGCGGGTCATCGGCGCGGTGACGACCCTGATCAGCGAGGCACGGATCGAGAACGCGCTGCGCGTGCGGCCCCCGGCGCCGCCGCAGCCGCCGGAATTCTTCGTCGATATCCTGCGCAGTGCCGACCGCTTCTCGGTGGTGGGGCTGATGCCCTCCGGCGAGACAAAGGGGCAGGTGCTGGCGGCGGTGGACAATGTCTCGGGCGTGACCGAGGTCACCGACATGATCGACCAGACCGACTGGACGGAACCCGAGGGTTGGGCGGAAAGCGTCGCCTTCGGGACCGGGATCATCACCTCGGTCAATCACGGCAAAGTCTCGGTCCGACCCGGCGCGGTGGCCTTCACCGCGATGCTGGAAAACGCCGCGGTGCTGGAGCGCCTAGAGCGGCAGCTGCGCGAGACAGTGCCCGAGGGGATCGATCTCAGCCTCGATCTGTCGGCGCCGCGACCAGTGATCACGCCATTCCAGCTGCGGCTGACCCTGTCCGACCGGGGCGCGCGGATGGGCGCCTGTTCGGCCGAGACGGAGGAAGCCAGGGCGCGGATCCTGGCGGCGGCAGCAGAGCTGGGGCTCGGGGATGCCGATTGCGTGATCGGGCTGGGCGCGCCGTCGTCGCAATGGGCCCGGGCCGCCGATCTGTCGATCCAGGCGCTTAACTCGCTGGGCGCGGGGACGCTGGAGATCGAGGATGCGGACATCTCGCTCCGGGCGAGGCTGGGGACGGACGAGGCATTGTTCGAGGAGGTGACCACGCGGCTGCAGGACGGTTTGCCGCCGATCTTCTCGCTGCATGCCTTCCTGCCGAAACCGCTCGAAGGCACGGCCAACGACCCCTCCGCGGCGCCCCGCTTCATCGCGGTACGCGGCGCAGAAGGGACGGTACGGCTGACCGGGGCGCTGCTGGACGAACCGGCACAGATCGCGGTGAAGAATTTCGCCGAGGCGCAGTTCGGCTTCGGCACGGTGGCCAATGACACGGTGCTGCGCGAGGACCTGCCCGAGGGCTGGCCGGCGCGGGTGTTCTCGGGACTGAAGGCGATGGGGCGGCTCCGGACCGGACGGCTGGAAGTGACCGGGCGGCAGGTTATCCTGAGGGGTACGGCCTACCGGGAGGAGTTTCTCGACGATATCCGGCTCATCCTCGATGCAGGCCTGCCCGAGGGGGTGGAGGCTGATACCGATCTCGATTTCGACCCGGAGCCCGAGAAACCGGAATTGCAGGTGAGGGCCGAAATCTGCGCCGTGGAGATCGACGAGATCCTCCGGCGGACCCAGATCACTTTTCCCCCCGGCGAAAGCGACATCGCCGGGGAAAGCCTGCCGGTGATCGCGGATATCGCGAAAGTGCTCGAAGGCTGCCCGGCCTCGCGGTTCGAGATCGGGGGTCACACGGATGCCCAGGGCGGCGAGAACACCAATCTCGCCCTCAGCCAGGCGCGGGCCGATGCGGTGATGGCCGCCCTCCTTGAAAAGGGCCTGACCCTGGTCTTCCTCTCGGCCCAGGGCTATGGCGAGAGCGTCCCGATCGCCGATAACGAGACCGAGGAGGGCCGCGCCCGGAACCGCCGGATCGAATTCCGGCTGGTGCAGCCCGAAGTGGAGGAAGTCGCGGAGCGTGCCCCGGAAGCCGAGGACGGCGATCTGGGAGAAGGCGGGGCCGAGGAAGGTGGGGCCGAGGAAGGCGGGGCCGAGGAAGGTGGGGCCGAGGACAGTGAAACGGCTGACACGGGCTCGGGCGACGAAATGGACTACGGCGACGACGCGCCGGAAGCGGATGCGGAAGGCGAGACCGAAGGCGAGACCGGAGACGATGCGATCCGGCCCCGGCTGCGCGATCTGGAATAGAGGCAGGGATGGAATGAGGGCCGAGGGATGAACCGCAGCGAATTGACGATGCTGATAACCGGCGGGCTGGTGCTGGCGCTGATCGCGGGCTGGACCCTGCGCTGGGTCTTCAGTCTCCTGAACCGCCCCGCCCCGGCGGAACCGGTCCCCGAAACCGAGCTCGAGGCGCAATTACGCGCGGCGCTGGAAGCCAAGACCACGGCAGAGGCAAAGCTGGCCTCGGTGGAGGACGATCTTACCAAGAAACTGGTCCAGACCCAGGCCGAACTCGAAGCGACGATGGACGGATTGCGGGACGCCCGGCGGCAGATGAACGAGATGCGCGAACAGATGGAAGGATAGGGCACGAGACCCATCCGCGGCGCAGGACTTTCCAACAGTCAGGGCCCCGGAAGCTTCCGGGGCCCTGTTTCTATAGCCAAGGTGCGTGAAATCACGCACCCTACGGGACGACGGTCAGAGGCCGGTGGTCACGTCGATGGTGTTGCCATCCTCGAGCGTCACATAGGCCTTCTTGACGTCCTTGCGGGTGCCGGGGCGGCCGCGGAAGCGCTTGGTCTTGCCTTTGGTGACGACCGTGTTCACGGCCTTGACCTTAACGTTGAACAGCGTCTCCACCGCTTCCTTGATCAGCGGCTTGTTGGCCTCGGGAGCGACCTCGAAGACAACGGCGCCGTGCTCAGACGCCATCGTGGCCTTTTCGGTGATCACCGGCTTGCGGATCACGTCGTAGAGCTCTGCTTTGCTGGTCATTTCAGTCGGGCCTCCAGGGCTTCGACACCGGCCTTGGTCAGGACCAGGGTCCGCGATTTCAGGATGTCGTAGACATTGGCTCCGACGCTCGGCAGCACATCGACGCCGTCGATGTTGCGCGCTGCGCGGGCGAAGCCTTCGTTGACTTCGGCACCGTCGATGACCAGGGCCTTCTTCCAGCCGTGCGCCTTGGCGGCGGCGGCCAGTTCCTTGGTCTTGCCGTCCTTAAGCGTTGCCGCGTCGATGATGATCAGCTCACCGGCCGAGGCCTTGGCGGAAAGCGCGTGGCGCAGGCCGAGCTTGCGGAACTTCTTGTTCAGGTCATGGGCGTGGCTGCGCGGGGTCGGGCCCTTGTACACACCACCCTTGCGGAAGATCGGTGCCTTGCGGGAGCCGTGGCGCGCGCCGCCGGTGCCCTTCTGGCGGTAGATCTTCTTGGTCGAATAGCTGACCTCGGAGCGCGTCTTGACCGAATGCGTCCCCGCCTGGCGCTTGGCCAGCTGGTAACGCACCACCCGATGCAGGATGTCGGCGCGCGGTTCCAGCCCGAAGATCGCATCGTCGAGATCGATCGAACCGTCTTTCTTTCCGCCGTCGAATTTGATCACGTCGGTCTTCATTTGTCCTCGCCCCCTTCGTCGGCGGCATTGGCTTCGCCTTCGTCGGCGGCAGCCTCGGTTGCGGCTTCAGCCTCGGCGGCTTCCATCGCGGCCTGTTCCGCAGCGGCAGCGGCCTTGGCGGCGGCTTCCTCTTCGGCGGCGGCAGCGGCGGCGGCTTCCTCGGCGGCCTTCGCGGCTTCGGCGGCGGCGGAGCGCAGGGCGGCAGGCAGGATGATATTGTCAGGGGTCGGTTTCTTGACCGCGTCCTTGATCGTCACCCAGCCACCCTTCGAGCCCGGCACGGCGCCCTTGACCATGATGATGCCGCGCTCGGCATCGGTCTTGACGACCTGCAGGTTCTGGGTGGTCACCCGGACCGAGCCCATGTGACCGGCCATCTTCTTGCCCTTGAACACGCGGCCCGGGTCCTGGCACTGGCCGGTGGAGCCGTGCGAGCGGTGGGAGATCGACACGCCGTGCGAGGCGCGAAGCCCGCCGAAATTGTGCCGCTTCATGCCACCGGCGAAGCCTTTACCGATCGAAGTGCCGGCGATGTCGACGAACTGACCCTCGAAATAGTGGTCAGCCGTGATCTCTTCGCCGACGGCGATGAGGTTCTCGGGGGTAACCCGGAACTCGGCCAGCTTGCGCTTGGGTTCGACCTTGGCCGCGGCGAAGTGGCCGCGCATCGGCTGCGAGACGGTCTTGGCGCGGGCGGCACCGACACCGAGCTGAACGGCGGAGTAGCCGTCCTTCTCGCCGGTGCGCTGGGCGACGACCTGGCAATTTTCCATATGCAGGACGGTGACAGGGATCTGCCTGCCGTCCTCCATGAACAGCCGGGTCATGCCCAGCTTCTTGGCGATAACTCCTGAACGCATCTTCGATACCTCAGAGCTTGATCTCGACATCGACACCGGCGGCGAGGTCGAGCTTCATCAGCGCGTCCACGGTCTGGGGTGTCGGGTCGACGATATCCAGCAGACGCTTGTGCGTCCGGATTTCGAACTGTTCGCGGCTCTTCTTGTCGATGTGAGGGCCACGCAGAACGGTGAATTTCTCGATCTTGTTCGGCAGCGGGATCGGGCCGCGCACGCGCGCGCCGGTCCGCTTGGCCGTGTTGACGATTTCCGCCGTGCTGGTGTCGAGCACGCGGTAATCGAAGGCCTTCAGCCGGATCCGTATGTTTTGACTCTGCATTTTGTTGCCTCGGGGCCGCAGGGTTAAAAAAGGAAGCGACCGGGGCGATCCCCGGCCGCTATGTTGCTAGTTCACCGTTACTCGATGATTTTCGACACGACACCCGAACCGACGGTACGGCCGCCTTCGCGGATGGCGAAGCGGAGACCGTCTTCCATGGCGATCGGGGCGATCAGTTCGACGTTGAACTTCAGGTTGTCGCCCGGCATCACCATCTCGGTACCGCTCGGCAGTTCCACGGTGCCGGTCACGTCGGTGGTCCGGAAGTAGAACTGCGGGCGGTAGTTGGCGAAGAACGGGGTGTGGCGGCCGCCCTCGTCCTTGGTCAGGATGTAGACCTGGGCCTCGAACTTGGTGTGCGGGGTCACTGAACCCGGCTTGCAGAGTACCTGACCACGCTCGACCTGGTCGCGGTCGATACCGCGCAGCAGCGCACCGACGTTGTCACCGGCCTCACCGCGATCCAGCAGCTTGCGGAACATTTCCACGCCCGTGCAGGTGGTTTTCTGGGTGTCCTTGATGCCGACGATCTCGATTTCCTCACCGACATTCAGAACGCCACGCTCGATACGACCGGTCACAACGGTACCGCGGCCCGAGATCGAGAACACGTCTTCGATGGGCATCAGGAACGGCTGGTCGACCGGGCGCTCCGGCTGCGGGATGTATTCATCGACGGCAGCCATCAGCTCGGCGATCTTGTTGGCGCCGATTTCGGGATCGCGGTCTTCCAGAGCGGCCAGGGCAGAGCCGGCGATGATCGGAATGTCGTCGCCCGGGAATTCGTATTCGGACAGCAACTCGCGGACTTCCATCTCGACGAGTTCGAGAAGCTCTTCGTCGTCAACCTGGTCGACCTTGTTGAGGAACACGACCAGAGCCGGCACGCCGACCTGACGGGCCAGAAGGATGTGCTCGCGGGTCTGCGGCATCGGGCCGTCAGCGGCGTTCACGACCAGGATCGCGCCGTCCATCTGGGCAGCACCGGTGATCATGTTCTTGACGTAGTCGGCGTGGCCGGGGCAGTCGACATGCGCATAGTGGCGCGCATCGGTTTCATACTCGACATGGGCGGTCGAGATGGTGATGCCGCGGGCTTTTTCTTCCGGGGCGGCGTCGATCTGATCATAGGCCTTGAACTCGCCGAACTGCTTGGTGATCGCGGCGGTCAGCGTGGTCTTGCCGTGGTCAACATGGCCGATGGTGCCGATGTTGCAGTGCGGCTTGTTACGCTCAAACTTTTCTTTTGCCATTATTGGCCTCCATTAGTCATCGGTCAGCCACCTGACCTGCTGGTTTGACAGATCAGGCGTATTTTGCCTGGATTTCGTCCGAGATGTTCTGCGGAACCGCCTCATAGTGCGAGAACTGCATGGTGAAGTTCGCCCGGCCCGAGGACATCGAGCGCAGGGTGTTGATATAGCCGAACATGTTGGCCAGCGGCACGTTCGCGTCGATGGCAATCGCGTTGCCGCGCGTGTCCTGCCCCTGAACCTGCCCGCGCCGGGAGGTCAGGTCGCCGATGATGCCGCCGGTATATTCTTCCGGGGTCACCACCTCGACGCTCATGATCGGTTCAAGCAGTTTCGCGCCGGCCTTTTTCAGGCCTTCGCGCATGCACATGCGCGCGGCGATCTCGAAGGCGAGAACCGAGCTGTCCACATCGTGGAACTTGCCGTCGATCAGCGCCACCTTGAAATCGATCACCGGGAAACCGGCCAGAGGACCGCTGTCCATCACCGACTGGATGCCCTTCTCGACGCCGGGGATGTATTCCTTCGGCACCGCACCACCGACGATGCGGGACTCGAAGGAATAGCCTTCGCCCGGCTCGGTCGGGGTGATCACCATCTTCACCTCGGCGAACTGGCCCGAGCCACCCGACTGTTTCTTGTGGGTATAGGCGTGCTCGACCTCGTGGCCGATTGTCTCGCGGTAAGCCACCTGCGGAGCGCCGATATTCGCCTCGACCTTGAATTCGCGCTTCAGCCGGTCGATCAGGATGTCGAGATGAAGCTCGCCCATGCCCTTCATGATCGTCTGCCCCGATTCCTGATCGGTTTCGACGCGGAAGGACGGGTCCTCGGCGGCGAGGCGCGCGAGGCCCTGGGACATCTTCTCCTGGTCGGCCTTGGTCTTCGGCTCGACGGCGATCTCGATCACCGGATCGGGGAAGGTCATGGTTTCGAGGACCACCGGATCGTTGGCGTCGCACAGCGTGTCACCGGTCGTCGTGTCCTTCAGACCGGCCAAGGCGATGATGTCGCCGGCAAAGGCCTCGGTGATCTCGTCCTGCTTGTTGGAATGCATCATCACCATGCGGCCGACGCGTTCCTTCTTGCCCTTGGTCGAGTTCAACAGGCTGTCGCCCTTTTCGATCTTGCCCGAATAGACGCGGGTGAAGGTCAGGGTGCCCATGAACGGGTCGTTCATGATCTTGAAGGCAAGGCCCGAGAACGGCATGCTGTCATCCGCACGGCGCGGGATGTTGCGGGTTTCCGTCTCGTCGCCCGGCTTGAAGCCCATGTAGTCGACCACATCCAGCGGGCACGGCAAAAAGTCGATCACCGCGTTCAGCAACGGCTGCACGCCCTTGTTCTTGAAGGCGGAACCACAGAGGATCGGGACGAATTTCAGCCCGATCGTGCCCTTGCGGATCAGCTTGCGCAGGGTGTCGATATCGGGTTCGGTGCCTTCGAGATAGGCTTCCATGACATCGTCATCCATCTCGACCGCGATCTCGATCAACTCGGCACGCATTTCCTCGGCCTTGTCTTTCAGCTCGTCGCGGATCGGCTGACGGGTCCAGGTCGCGCCCAGATCCTCGCCCTTCCAGGTCCATTCTTCCATGGTGATCAGATCGACGATGCCTTCGAGATTGTCTTCCGAGCCGATGGGGATCTGGACAGGGGCGGGCACGCCGCCGACACGTTCCTTGATCTGCTTCACGCAGTTGAAGAAATCGGCGCCGATCTTGTCCATCTTGTTGACGAAGACGATGCGCGGCACCTTGTAGCGGTCGGCCTGACGCCAGACGGTCTCGGTCTGGGGCTCGACACCGGCATTGGCGTCGAGCACAGCAACGGCACCGTCGAGCACGGCCAGCGAACGTTCGACTTCGATGGTGAAGTCAACGTGGCCCGGGGTGTCGATGATGTTGAAGCGGTGCTTCGGGGTCTGCGGCTCGGAACCTGTCTCGGTGCGTTCCCAGAAGGTGGTCGTCGCCGCCGAGGTGATGGTGATCCCGCGTTCCTGTTCCTGCTCCATCCAGTCCATGGTCGCGGCACCGTCATGCACTTCGCCGATCTTGTGCGACTTGCCGGTGTAGAAAAGGATGCGCTCGGTACAAGTGGTCTTGCCGGCGTCGATATGCGCCATGATGCCGAAATTCCGGTAGCGATCGAGAGGGTAGTCGCGTGCCATGGGTCTGGTCCTAAATCCGAATTACCAGCGGTAGTGGCTGAATGCCTTGTTGGCATCGGCCATCTTGTGGGTGTCTTCGCGTTTCTTGACGGCGGTGCCGCGGGAGTTGACGGCATCCATCAGCTCGCCGGCGAGGCGCTCTTCCATCGTGTGTTCGTTGCGGGCACGGCTGGCGGTGATCAGCCAGCGGATCGCCAGGGCCTCGCGGCGCTCGGGGCGGACCTCGACGGGCACCTGGTAGGTGGCACCGCCAACGCGGCGCGAGCGGACCTCGACCGAGGGCTTGATGTTGTCGAGCGCCTCGTGGAACACCTCGATCGGCTCTTTCTTCATCTTGTCCTCGACGCGGGTCAGGGCGCCGTAGACGATGCTTTCGGCGACGGATTTCTTGCCGTCCAGCATCAGGTTGTTCATGAACTTGGTCAGGATCTTGTCGCCATATTTGGCGTCGGGGAGAACTTCACGTTTCTCTGCGCGGTGACGTCGGGACATCTTGCTCTCTCCTTACTTCGGACGCTTGGCGCCGTATTTCGAACGGCGCTGCTTGCGGTCCTTGACCCCTTGCGTGTCGAGAACACCGCGCAGGATGTGGTAACGAACGCCCGGAAGGTCCTTCACACGGCCGCCACGGATCAGGACCACCGAGTGTTCCTGCAGGTTGTGGCTTTCACCGGGAATGTAGCTGATGACCTCGTAACCATTGGTCAGACGCACCTTGGCGACCTTCCGCATGGCCGAGTTCGGCTTCTTCGGCGTGGTCGTGTAGACGCGCGTGCAGACGCCGCGCTTCTGCGGGCAGCCTTCCATATGCTGCGACTTCGACCGCTTGACTTTCGGCTGCCGCGGCTTGCGGATCAGCTGTTGGATCGTTGGCATTCGGATCGTACCCCGTTCAACACCGTTTCATTTCGTCTTCATCTCGTCGCGACAGCCTGTCCGTTGGGCGAACAGAATGCCAAAAATGCCGCAAGCGACGCCCTGTTGAGGGGCCGGTGCAGCGAAATTCCAGAGGACTGGAGGGAAATCCCTCGAGTCGTGACCGCCAGTTTCGGCTATGACAGCGCCGGGGATTCACCCGGCCCTGAGCGCGCGGAACCTATGATTCCCCCGGTCACATGTCAACAAGTAAAAATATCCTTCAGGCATGGGGTCGAAACGCTTGGGCAACCACAATCCTGCTGCACGTTCGCCCAAAGATGCTGAAGGCTGTAATCGCCTCACAATCTACTGAAACAAAATCATTTTTAACAACTTCGCCAAATTGGCACGCACCGCCTGCCCCTCTTTCCGCTACGATTCTTCCGAATTGGCTATTGCGCCGACGCTATCGGGCAGGCCCTCGAAAATCTCCAGCCGGGAAACCAGGCCGATATGGGCCATCATCTTCATCTCGTCCGCGGGGACCTTGTAGAGATCAGCATGAAAAGCGGGATAGTCCTTGGGATCGAGTTGACGCAGATAATCATGCTGCTCTTTCCGGCCTGGTCCGAATCCTGCGAAACCGTGCTTGTGGTTCAGACGGCGCAGGAACTTGGTCTCCCAGTGCTGATAGGAAATCGCATCGAAATGCACCAGAATGCCGGCCTTGTAATTGCCCGGCGGGCGCATGCCGGAATAACCGTCCGGAAACAACACCTGATGGGTCGCCAGTCGATCCACTTCCAGCCCCGACCTCACCGCATATTTGCCCGACCGGTGCGACAAGATGCCCTTGCGGAACATGTCCCTGAGCTCCGGTTTCTTGAAGGGACGGATTTCGCTCCAGCCGGGGATCATCATCCTGCGGCGTACATGATTGGCCGAGAAGGCCTCGGTGACATCCTGATCCTCGGTCCAGATCGCCTCATGCGAGGTGAACCGGATGATGCGAAGATCCTCGGGCGCATTCAGGAACAGATCGTGAAGCGGTTTGCCGCTCGCAACGAACTCGTCGGCATCCACGGCCAGCAGCCAGCACCCCTTTTCAAGCTGGCTATAGGTGCGGGTATAGACCATCGACTGACGCCCCTCGAACGTGCCGCGCCGTTTGCCCTGCCAGAATTCGGCATCGCAGCGGATGGCATTGACCTGGGGGTGGTCGCGGACCATCTCGATCGACGGGTCTTCGGGGTCGTCGAAATACATATGGATCATGCGCGCGCCAATGGCGGCGTAATAGTTCACGAAGCGGCGGACGACTTCGGGGGTTTCCTGGATGATTATGACAACGTGAAACCAGTCGAGCGGCGGGCTGTCATGGCGGACAATTGTCCGGATATCCTTCGGCTCGTCTGAGGAGCTCCAAACGATCTGATGAATTTCGGATGCGTCAAAATCATAGCGCCCCTTCAACAGGTCGTAGTCTCCGGCGGTCAGCATACGCAGGGCTTCCAGAGCCTTCTCGGACAGAAGCTCCGGCAGTTGCGTGTCCATGGTCAACAAGCCGACAGGCAGGGTCTTGGCCGTTACCGACTTGAGATATGCCTCTAATTCCCCCTCGCGGTCGAGCCTTAGGACATGGTCATAGGCACCCAGGTCATCGCCAAGGGTCTTGCGCTGAATATCGACGAACTGTGCTGCATCGGGGGCGACGCGGGAATAGGTGTCAAAATCAACCAGGAAAGAGGAAAGCTCCGGCTGCGAAGACAATCCAAGCTTTTCCAGTTCATCCGTGTCGCATGGTAATCTTGTTCTGCGCTTTTTGAAGCCGCTGCGCCAGTTGTCGACAAGTGCCAGAACCGGATCGGCGACGATGGCGACTTTTGCGTAGTCCTCCTTGCCGGTCAGGTCGGGGGCTTTTTTTGGCGGCGCCGCCCTTCTCACGGCGCGCTTGTTGCGCATGGCAAGACTGAGGTTCTTGCGTTTCAGATCGAGCATACCCAGAAGCGTACCCAGCCGTTTAGCCTTTGCAAAATCAGGCAGGTAGAACACCGTTCTGGTCTGGTCGCTGACAATAATCATCGGATCGAAAGAGGCCTTGTTGCTCCTGCGGCGTCTTGCACACCCATCTCGGCTGTCATCCGGCTGCATCCACGGCTGCAAGTTCGCTTAATGCGTCGAAATCTTTCAGCACGACATTGTCGTAATAGGGCGCAACGGACGCCTGGAAGACCTGCGCTGCCGCTGATCCCGGCTGGGCATAAAGCGTCAGGTCGACCCCGACCAGAGCGCCGACAATGGCGACATGGATACGGTCTGTGTGGACGATGCGGCTGAGTGCTATGCGGGCAAAGAAATCGTTCAGCGGCGCAAAGGCGTGGCCCTCGGCCTGGATATCCTGATTGAGCACAGGCAGTTGCGGTTTGAACTGCATGATGGTCTTGCCGCTGAAAAAACAGGCCAGGTTCTGCTTGGGCGGCCGGATGGTCGGTTCGGTGCAGAAGGCCATGTCGTGGCAGAAGGGCCGGTCATCGCTGGCGCCTGCTCCGCATGCGCTGAAAACGGTACAATTGCCACTCTCCAGCCCCAGGCTTTCCGCAGTCGCACCCGTCATGTCGGGCAGGACCACGACTCTGGGGGCCTGCCCCGGCTTGCCCGTCAGGCCCAGCTTGGCGACGAGTTCCGCGCTCAGTCCGCTGCCGCTGCCAAGGACGACGACCGGGTTATCGGTTCCGGCCAGTTTGGCGTAGTCCTTCATGCCCGATCCAGCCAGTGCGTCCGCCTTGCGGATGACATGGGGCAGCTTTCGGTCGTCGAAAAGCGCCCGTGCGCCGGTTCGCTTGAAGGACTCCCCCAGATCGCCCTTGGCAGGGATGTAGATCAGATTGCCGCCTCCGGCAGCCTCGCGCAGCGTCTCGGCCAGCGCGTCGAATTCCGGCGCATCGCGCAGGCTTTGACCGGTGCGTGCCCAGGTGGTTGCAACCGCCGCCGTTTCCGCCTTGTTCGCGGTAATCCGGGCCTTCAGCGAGGCCACGGCCTCGGCATGGAGACGGCCCAGGACCGGGTCGGCCATCAGCCGTGCCAGCCACTCCGCCCGCGCCTTGCCCGAGCGCGAGATGGTGGTGTCTTCCTCGTGATTGACGTTCATCTTGTTGAAAAACTCAGGCGTATGCCGCACCGGGATCTTGCGGCTGGCATGAGCCCTGCCCCGCTTGAGCTTCAGGTCGAACACGTCGCGGGTGCGGACAATGTAGTGGTTGATCTGCGCAGCCTTCCACGAAACGAATTTCCGCTCGATGGAGTGGATATGCATGTCCCCCTGGAACACATCATCCGGCAGGCGCATCCCCGCTGCCGTCACCGCATGAACCGGGGTCTTGGGATTGTGGCTGTACAGCCAGGGTCCATGCGGGCCGAAGGCGGAATAGTGCCAGTGGTTGCGCACCAGCGTCTTCACCTGCGCCAGCCTGGTCTTGTAGGACGCCGCGAGGGTGAAATTCTCGCAGACCGGCTTGTCCTCGAAACCCGGATGGTTCGAATCGCCGAAGACCCGCCAGTTGAAGATGATCGCCTCGGGCTTGTCGGGATGCGCCGCCATCAGGTCGGCCAGGGTGCCGTCGCCCATGTGGATATTCAGGAATTCGTCGGCATCGAGCGTCATCACCCATTCGCTCATCGCCGCCTCGGGCGTGCGCCGGGCGCGCTCGTAAGCCTCGGTCTGCAGCGAGATACTATGCGGCGGCGGGTTGTCGAGAGTGCGCACGAGGCCCATCTCCTGCAGCCGCTCCAGCATCCTGTCGGTCCCGTCCGAGCAATCGTTGGTCGCCACAACGATCCGGTCGAAGCCCACGGCCTTGTGATGGGCGATCCATTCCAGCAGCCACGGACCCTCATCCTTCATGGTCGCCAACAGGCAGAACCCCGAAATCTCCGCGATTGTCTCTGTCTCTGCCATGGCCCTGCCGATTTCTGTCAATGCAGGCACAAATACGTGACCACCGGCCCAAAGAAAAGCCGGAAACATTCGCGTCTTGACCCTGCCCCGCCGCTCCCCCACTTTCCCCGAAAACCGGAGAGCAGTCCCATGGCGTCCCGCACCGCCCCCTTCGCCGCCTTCGAATGGGCCATCGCCTGGCGCTATCTGCGGGCGCGGCGCTCCGAAGGCGGCATCTCGGTCATGTCGGTGATTTCGCTGATCGGCATCGCGCTTGCCGTCTTCGCCCTCATTGCCACGCTCGCCGTCCGCACCGGGTTCCGGATCGAATTCGTCGGCACCATCCTCGGCGCCAACGCCCATGCCTCGGTCTATTCCCACTATTACGACGACGAATTCGGCGTCCGTACCCGGCTGATCCGCGACCATGACGCCTGGGCCGACCGGATCAAGGAGGTCCCGGGCGTCACCCGCGCCGCCCCCATCATCAAGGGCCAGATCATGGCGACGGCCAATGGCCGCAATGCCGGGGTCGAGGTCTATGGCGAGCGCCTCGCCGATCTTCGGACCCTGCCCCTGGTCGCCGCGCCGCTCTCGAGCCTCGGCGATATCGGAGAATATGGGAACGGCGTCGCCATCGGTGTCCGCCTGGCCGCCAGCCTCGGCCTGTCCATCGGCGACCATATCACCCTGATCTCGCCCGACGGGCTGAAGACCCCCTTCGGCACCTCGCCGCGGATCGTCGATTATCCGGTCGTCTACATGTTCGAGGTCGGCCGCTACGATATCGACGGCACCCGCATCTACATGCCCTTCGCCGAGGCGCAGAGCTATTTCAACGCCGAAGGCGCGGCCCACGAGATCGAGGTCATGGTCGCCGATCCCGAGGCGGTCGAAACTATCGTCCCCGGCCTGTTCGAGGCCATCGGCGACCCCCGCGCCGATGTCTGGACCTGGCAGCAAAGCTCGCGCAGCTTCCTCAACGCGCTGCAGATGGAGGACAACATCATGTTCGTCATCCTCTCCATCCTGGTGCTGATCGCCACCATGAACATCGTCTCGGGGCTGATCATGCTGGTCAAGAACAAGGGCCGCGATATCGGCATCCTCAGGACCATCGGCCTGACCCAGGGCTCGATCCTGAGGGTCTTCTTCATCTGCGGGGCCTCGATCGGGGTTGCCGGCACCCTGATCGGCGTGATCCTCGGCTGCCTCTTCGCCATCTATATCGACCCGATCTTCGGGGCGATCAATTCCCTGCTCGGCGGCGGTGCCTGGAGCCCGGAGAAATTCGGCCTCCCCGACCTGCCCGCGCAGCTGACCCTCGCCGATGTGCTGAAGGCGATGTCCCTGTCGCTCGGCCTCTCCTTCGTCATCACCATCTTCCCCGCCCGCCGCGCCGCGCGGATGAACCCGGTCGAGGCCCTGCGCTATGAGTGACGCCCTCGCCCTTCGCGACATCTCGAAATCCTACAATCCGGGCCAGCCGAACGAGGTCCGCGTCCTCACCGACGCCTCGCTGACCCTGTCGGGTGGCGAGATCGTCGCCCTCGTCGCCCCGTCCGGTGCGGGGAAATCGACGCTGCTGCATATCGCGGGGCTCCTGGAAACCCCGGATGCGGGCGAGGTCGAGATTGCGGGCGAGACGGCGGGCCGCCTCGGCGACAGCCGCCGCACCCAGATCCGGCGGGATGAAATCGGGTTCATCTACCAGTTCCACCACCTGCTGCCAGAGTTCACCGCCGCCGAGAACGTCACCCTGCCGCAACTCGCTGCCGGGAAACCGCAGAAAGAGGCAGCCGCCCGGGCCGCACAGCTGCTCGACAGCGTCGGCCTGTCCCACCGCGTTTCCCACCGGCCCGCAGAGTTGTCCGGAGGCGAACAACAACGGGTCGCCTTCTGCCGGGCGATGGCCAACGCGCCGAGACTGCTGCTCGCCGACGAGCCGACCGGCAATCTCGACCCGGCGACCTCGGACACGGTGTTCGACGCGCTGATGGCGCTCGCCCGCGAGACCGGCCTCGCCGCCCTGATCGCCACCCATAATCCCGAACTTGCCGCAAGGATGGACCGGGTGGTGCATCTGCAGGACGGCCGGATAATTGCCGGCTGACGAAAAAACTTCGGCACGTTCCCCTTCCGGTCCTGGAATCCCCCACAAATCCGGAAAAATTTATCGAGTATCTTCATCCAACTTTAAGCAAAGCCCCGCACCCTGCGCCGGTATCCGTTTCGTAACCAGTATCGCGTGTCACCTGTGTCCACATCCTCCCTGTCCGCGCCGCCCAACGCGGTGGCCGACCCTGACGCCAGTTCGGCCTTCCGCCGCACCGCCCCCGAAACCGGCTCAATTCCCGCGCCCGTCGCTCTCTACGAGGCTGTGCCGGCGCCACGTCTCCGCCACCTTCCTGCCTCAGTGGCCGGGCGGCTCGACCGCATCCGGACCGGACGGCTGCCCGAGCGGATCGATCTCGAGGCGACGCCACCCGATATCGACCTTGTCCGCAGCCAGGACCCCTCGCTCTGCCTGAAACTCGGCTACGTGCCCTGGCGGCAATCGGGCGGGAGGACGATCATCGCCGTCTCCGATCCCGACGCCTGCGGGGCCATCGAAAAGGCCAATCCGCTCAGCCGCGGTAATCTGCATTTCGCGCTGGCCGACCGCGCCGGGATCGAGGCCGTCATCGCCACGGTCTTCGCCCGCCAGCTGCGCGACCGCACCCGCGACCGCTGCCCGACGCATCTGTCCTGCCGGGAATGGCAGCGCGGCGGTTCGCAGTTCCGGCTGGTCGCGGCCACGGCGATCATCGCCGCGCTCGCCCTCAGCCACCCGGCTGCCGCCGCAATCGGCATCCTGGCCTGGATCTGGGCCTTCGACATGGCGACCACAACCGTCCGGCTGGCGGCGCTCTTCGTCTTCGGAACCAAACGCCCCCGGCCTCGGGGCCCCCTGAAACTGCGCAAGGTCGATCTGATCCGGGAGGGATCGCCCCATAACCTCCTGGCACTCGACAAGAAACAGCGCACCGAACGCCCCCTGACCGGGGGTCCGCTCGTTCTGTCCGAGACGTTTCTCGACAAGGCCCAGGCCCGGCTCGGCAGCCTGCCCGCCGCCCCGGACCTCACCCTGGCCCCGCCGCGAAGCGCGCTGCCGAAAGTCTCGATCCTGATCCCGCTCCTGCGCGAGGACGAGGTGCTGGAGACCCTGATCGACGCGCTGAAACGCACCACCTATCCGACGCATCTTCTCGATGTGAAACTGGTGATCGAGTGCGATGACACCCTGACGGCGCAAGCGATCTCGGCCCTTGCCCTGCCATCCTGGATCACCGTCCTGCGCGTCCCCCATGACGAGCTGCGGACCAAGCCACGGGCGATGAATTACGCGCTGGAATTCTGCTCCGGCGAGATCGTCGGCATCTATGACGCCGAAGACCGGCCCGAGCCCGACCAGATCATGAAGATCGCCCGGCATTTCCTGTCCGCCCCGCCCGAGGTCGCCTGCCTGCAGGGCTATCTCGATTTCTACAACCCGCGCCGCAACTTCCTGTCGCGCTGCTTCACCATCGACTACGCCATCTGGTTTCGGGTCCTGCTGCGCGGCATGGCGCGGCTTGGCCTTCCGATCCCGCTTGGCGGGACGACGGTTTTCTTCCGGCGCGGGCCGCTGGAAAAGGTCGGGGCCTGGGACGCCCATAACGTCACCGAGGATGCCGATCTTGGCATGCGGCTGGCGCGGTTCGGCTACCGGACCGAGGTCGCCGAGACCGTGACCATGGAAGAAGCCAACTGCTTCACCCGCCCCTGGATCACCCAGCGCTCGCGCTGGCTGAAGGGCTTTGCCATAACCTGGGCTACCCATATGCGCGATCCGATCACCCTGTGGCGCGATCTCGGGCCCGGCGGGTTCTTCGGCTTTCAGGTGATCTTTCTCGGCGCCCTGACCGGCTTTTTGACCGCGCCCTTGCTCTGGGGGTTCTGGGCGGTGGCCTTCGGCCTGTCCCTGCCGCTGGACGCCCTGATGCCGATGCCTGTCTGGTGGCTGCTCTTCGGCTCGATGGCCGCATCGAAAATGGTGTTCTGGGCGGTGGCCGTCGCGGCCCTGGCGGCCCGTGAGCGGCAGCATCTGCTGAAATACATTCCGCTGATCGGGTTCTATTTCCCGCTCGGGACCGTGGCCGCCTACAAGGCCCTCTGGGAGCTGCTGTCCGCACCGTTCCTCTGGCACAAGACCCGGCACGGGCTGTAGACCCGGTCCGGCGGGACGTCCCCGCGCCCAGCATAGAGCAAAACCGGATCAGATTGAACCAATCTGATCCTAGGATTTTGCTCAAGCCTACGTCTCTGGACCAAAATTCTTTTTCAGACTGCGACAGTCTGAAACGATTTTGGTCTAGTGTCCCGCATCCTCGCGCCGGGTTGCGTGGAACTGGCCCCGTCAAACGCAAGACGACCGGTCAGCAAGAGGCACGGGACTGGGTGACGGAAAGGCGGACCTCCCACCTGCGCCCTGCCGCCGCAATGCCGGGAACATTCGGGGCGGTTTCACGACCGTAGACGACAACTTCACTTTGCCTCGGCGCCGAGCGCCTTCATCCGTTCCAGCCACCGCTGGCGCCCCTTGGGGCTCTTCGCCTCGACATTGCCGACGAGACTGTCGCGGACCGGCGACAGCCCCGAGAACCCCAGGATGTTGCGCCGCAGGTTCTTCAGCGAATGGGCGAAGAAGAAATACCGGTAGGCCGCCGCCGGCATGCCCATGGTCACGACCACCCGCGCCGAGCGGCCCTTGAGCTTGCGGGTCCAGCCGTGCTCGGTGACGGTGAAGCCGAAATCCTCGGTGAAGACATGCTCGATGAACGCCTTCAGATGCGCCGGCATCGTGCCCATCCAGAGCGGGTAGATCACCACCACATGCCCCGCCCAGTAGATCGACTGCTGCGCCTCCCCGACAAAAGGCAGCCCCGGCTTGCTGCGGTATTCGGTGCGCGAGCGCAGCGCCGGATAATCCAGCTTGCCGATATCGATCAGCCGCACCTCATGCCCGGCCGCCTCGGCCCCTTCGCGGTAAGCCTCGGCCAGCGCGTGGCAGAAATGCGGCTCCGAGCCGTCGGGATGGCCCTGGATGATGGTGATGTTGGTCATGTCCGTCCCCCTGAAATCGAGGACAGTCTGGCACGGGCGCAGCCCTACGCCTTGATCCGGGTCAAGGCCATTTGGCCACCGGCGGCAGCGACATCAGCACCGCCTCGGGATTGTGGCCGGTCTGCAGGCCGAACTGGGTGCCGCGGTCATAGACGAGGTTGAACTCGGCATAGCGGCCGCGGCGGACCAGCTGATGCTCGCGCTCGGCCTCGGTCCAGGGCTCGGCCATGTGGCGCTCGGTGATCGGCAGGAAGGCCTTCAGGAAAGCCTCGCCCACGTCGCGGGTGAAGGCGAAATCCGCCTCCCAGTCGCCGGTCGTGTGGTCGTCATAGAAGATGCCCCCGACACCCCGCGCCTCGTTCCAGTGGCGGATCATGAAATATTCGTCGGCCCAGTCCTTGAAGCGCGGATAATACCCCGGATCATGGGCATCGCAGGCCTCCCGCAGCCGCTCGTGGAAAAAGGCCGTATCCTCTTTGTCCTCCACCATCGGATTAAGATCCGCCCCGCCCCCGAACCACCAGCCCGCCGGGGTCCAGAACATCCGCGTGTTCATATGGACCGCCGGGGTCCTGGGGCTCTGCATATGGGCGACCAGCGAAATCCCCGAGGCCCAGAATCGCGGGTCTTCCGCCAGCCCCGGCAGGTCCTTGCGGGCCATCATCGCCCGACGCGCCGGTTCCGAGAGGGTCCCGTAAACCTCCGAGACATTGACCCCGACCTTCTCGAATACCCGGCCCCCGCGCAGCACCGACATCACCCCGCCACCGGCATCCTCTTCGCCCTCGCCTGCCCGCCGGGTCTCCTTGCGTTCAAAGCGGCCCGGAGGGAGGCTGGCAAAGGGGCCGGTGTCCTGAGCGTCTTCGAGTGCCTCGAAAGCCGCGCAAATCCGATCGCGCAGCTCCACGAACCACGCGGCGGCGCGGGCTTTCTCTGCGGTCAGGTCAGGCGGGCTCAAGGGCGTGGTCGCTTTCCTGGCTGGGCCGGGGCGCGGCGGTCAGCCGACCCGGCGCCGTTTCGATATCCGGTCGACCGGCTGTCCGCTTTTCAACGGCACGCCCGGGTCGGTCTTGTAGGTCTCAAACCCCATCCGGTCGTAATAGGCAAGCCCGCCGGTATTGTCGGCCCGGATCGTGGCGTTGATCCACGCCGCACCGTGCCCACGGGCGAAAGCCAGCGTCTCGGTGAAAAGCGCCGTGCCGATGCCGCGCTGCGTCCCGCCGACCTGCGCGAAAGTGGCGATATCGACCCAATCGTCCCCAAGCGCGGCCTTGCGCGCCAACGTCTGAAACCCGACAGGTCGCTGGTCTTCGTCCAGCGCGACCAGGCAGCTGAGCCGATCCGGCCCGCTCAAGAACCAGCCGGCGAATGCGGCCTCGTCCATCGGGTCCTCGAAGGCGGTGGTGCCGCCGATGCCGATGATTTCGTTCAGGAGCGTGCAAAGCGCCGGCACGTCGTCTTGCTGCGCCTGTCGGGTGGAAATCGTGGATCGTGTCATGCCGGTCTTGTCTCCAATGGCACCGGGACATGCAAGGGAATTGCGCAAGGCGCGGCGCGACTCAGGGCCAGTTCACCCGGCCCGGTTCCACCGCATGGATTTCGGGTGTCACCACGTCCTCGGTAACGAACGGGTCGTCCTGCACGCGCCGCTCCAGCGCCTCACGGTCCTCGTTCTGCGCGATCACCACGCCGCCGAGCCCGGGCGCAAGCGAGCCGGACATCAGGAAAACCCCGTCATCGAACCCCCTGCCGATCCAGGCCCTGTGACCCTCCATATGCTCGGCAGCGGCGCCGCGATTGGCGGAAAATCTCAGGAAGACGATATACATGGGTCTGCTCCTTGGCTTTGAAAACAAGGGATAATCCGGGCTGCTGACGGAAGACGGCAGCAGGACCTCGCGCAAAATCCGCCCGGAGGGATTTTTAGGGGTGACTGCGGCAAAATCGCGCGCTATAGAAATCGCGAACTCATGGACCGGAGGTCGTTTGATGGAAATGTACGGAATCCCACGACACAGCTGATCGCTGCGTAGGCCGTACAGGACTGCGCATCGCAGTCCGCCCCCTTCAGACACCATCCTTTTGCCCACCGGAGGGCAGCCATGATTCTCCTTATCCCGACATTCGTCGTCCGTTCGGCCTTCCGCCGCCTTTCCACTCTTTACCATGGAGGGGACAATGTCGCTGTTCGCTCGCACTGAAGCCATGGTCGATCCGTTCGCGCCCTACGAGGCCGCGACGCCGCCCAGGGAGATCTTCGCCTATGTCCGCTCGCTGATCGGCCCGTTCCGCCGCGTGATCGTCATTACCCTGTTCTTCGGACTGGTCGCGGCCTTGGCCGAGACCTTCCTGATCTTCTACTCAGGCCGCCTCATCGACCTGATGACCGCCGCCGGGTCCGACGGCATCGCCGCCCGCCACGGGCTCGAACTGGCCGCGGCCGCGGTGGTGATCCTGATGATCCGACCCGTCTCGGCCAGCCTGCAATGGCTGATGATGTTCAACGGCTTTTCGACCAACATGGTCGGCCTCGTCCGCTGGCGGGCGCACCGGCACATGCTGGGCCAGTCGATTGGGTTCTTCCAGAACGACTTCGCCGGGCGCCTGTCGAACCGGGTGATGAACATGGGCTACGCGGTCGAGGACAGCATCTTCCTCGTCCTCGAAGGCTTCTGGTATTTCGCCATCTTCATCACCGCCACCGCCATCGTGCTGGCGGGGATGAGCCCGTGGCTGATCGCCTCGCTGCTGGTCTGGGTGACGATCTATATCAGCTTCACCATCTACATCGCCCCCCGGATCGGGGTGGCGTCGGAGAAGCTGAGCAATGCGAACTCGGCCGTCACGGCGCGGGTGGTCGATGCCTATACCAACATGGAATCGGTCAAGCTCTTCGCCCATGCCGAGCGGGAGGAGACTTTCGCCCGCACCGCCATGCAGCGGCACCGCCTCAGGTTCTCGCGGCTGGCGCGGCTGTTCACGACCATGATCACCGGCGTGCAGACCTGCAACGCGCTGGCCATCATCATGCTGGTTGTGCCTTCGATTCTGCTCTGGAACCGGGGCATCCTCAGCATCGGCGAAGTCGCGGCGGCGGTGGCCCTTGTGGTGCGGCTGAACTCGATGACCGGCTGGATCATGTTCCTGACCACGCGGGTCTTCGAGCATATGGGCGTGATCCGCGAGGGCCTCGACAGCATCTCCGTGCCCCATAGCGTGACCGACAGGCCCGGCGCCCCGGCCCTGAAGGTTACCGAGGCCGAAATCCGCTACGAAGGGCTGACCCATCATTACGGCAAGGGCGAAGGCGGGCTCAACGGGGTCGATCTGGTGATCCCGCCGGGCCAGCGCGTCGGGCTGATCGGGCGATCGGGGGCGGGCAAGTCCTCGCTGGTCAACCTTCTGCTGCGCTTCCGCGATGCCGAAGGCGGCCGGGTGCTGATCGACGGGCAGGACGTTTCCGAGGTCACCCAGGACAGTCTCAGGGCCCAGATCGGCATGGTGACCCAGGACAGCTCGCTCCTGCACCGTTCGGTGCGCGACAACATCCTCTACGGGCGGCCCGATGCCACCGAGGCCGAGATGATCGCGGCTGCCGAACGGGCCGAGGCGACCGGCTTCATCGCCGATCTTGTCGATCCCAAGGGGCGGCGCGGCTACAACGCCCAGGTCGGCGAGCGGGGCGTGAAACTGTCGGGTGGCCAGCGGCAGCGGATCGCCCTTGCGCGGGTGATCCTGAAGGACGCGCCGATCCTGGTGCTGGACGAGGCGACTTCGGCGCTGGACAGCGAGGTCGAGGCGGCGATCCAGAAGTCGCTTTACGGGGTGATGGAGGGCAAGACGGTGATCGCGATTGCGCACCGCCTCTCGACCATTGCCCGCATGGACCGGATCATCGTCCTGGACGCGGGCCGGATCGTCGAGGACGGGACCCATGCCGAGTTGCTGGCCCTGAACGGGCTCTATGCCGGGTTCTGGAACCGCCAGTCCGGCGGCTTCCTCGGGCTCGATACTGGCGAGAACGTGACCGAGGCGGCGGAATGAGCCTCGCCACGCTCGCCCGCCGCCTCGCCGCCCCGCTCGAAAATCTCGCAGACCCCTACGCCCCGGCACACGCCCCGCCGCAGCCGGGGGTCTGGTTCTACCTGAAAGGCAACCTGAAACCGCTCCGCAAGGTGATCGCGGCCAGCCTGATCTTCACCGTGCTCGCAGCGACAGTCGAGGTCTGGCTGGTCACCTATGCCGGCACCCTGATCGACACGCTGTCGACGGTCGGCCTCGGCGAGGACCTCTGGGACCTGCACGGAACGAAACTCGGCCTCGCCGCCCTCGCCATCCTGATCCTCAGGCCCATCACCCATTACCTGCGCGAGGGCACCAACGACCTCGGCCTCCGGCCCAACGCCGCGACCCTGTTCCGCTGGCGGGCGGCGCGGCATGTGGGGCGCCAGTCGGTCGGCTGGTTTCAGTCCGACCTCTCGGGCCGCACCGCCGCGCGGGTGGTCGAGATTGGCTCGGACGCGGCCGGGGCCATCTATTCCTCGCTCAACGCCATCGCCTATGTTTCGGTCTACCTCATCGGCATCCTGATCCTGATGGCCGCCGCCGATGCCAGGCTCCTTGCGATCGTAGCGGCCTGGCTCGGCCTCTATGCCGCCACCATGCGCGCCCTGATCCCGGCCTTCGACCGCGTGAACGAGGCCTTCCACGCTTCGCGCTCCGCCCTGACCGGCGAACTGGTCGATGCCTACGCCAATATCGACACCGTGCGCCTCTTCGCCGATGCCGACGCGCAGGAGGCGGACACAAGGGAAAAGGTCGAGGACGTGCGGCAGGCCTTCCTGCATCTGCAAAGAGTAGAGGTGGCGCTGAACATGACCATCACGGCGCTCGACGGGATCATCCTCGTCGGGCTGGTCGGATTTGCCGCGGCCCTCTGGAACGCCGGCGCGGCGACGCTCGGGATTGTCGGCGTGGCGCTGGCGCTGGCCTTCCGCATCACCGGCATGATCGAATGGGCGATGGAGGCGGTGGCCGCGATATTTTCCCATGTCGGCGCCCTCCGCGAGGCGTTGCGCACCGTCGCCCAGCCGCTCGCCATCGAGGACGCGCCCGGCGCACCGGCGCTGGCGATCACCGAAGGCCGGATCGGGATCGAGGCGGTCTGCCACCACTACAGCAAGGGGACCGGCGGGCTCGACGGCGTGACGCTGGAGGTGGCACCGGGCGAGAAGGTCGGGCTGGTCGGCCGCTCAGGCGCGGGCAAATCGACTCTCGTCAACCTGATCCTGCGCTTCTTCGAGGCAGAGGCGGGACGGATACGCATCGACGGGCAGGACATCGCGGAGGTAACCCAGGACAGCCTGCGCGCCGGGATCGGCATGGTGGCGCAGGAGGCCGCGCTCCTCCATCGCTCGGTCCGCGCGAACATCGCCTTCGGGCAAGGCCAGGTCAGGCAGGCCGAGATCGAGGCGGCGGCCAGGAAGGCACATGCCCACGACTTCATTCAGGACCTTCGGGACGAGGACGGGCGGACGGGCTATGCGGCGCGGGTCGGCGAGCGCGGGGTGAAACTGTCCGGCGGCCAGCGCCAACGGATCGCCCTTGCCCGGGTGATCCTGAAGGACGCCCCGATCCTGATCCTCGACGAAGCCACATCGGCACTGGATTCCGAGATCGAGACGGCAATCCAGGAAACGCTCTACGAGGTGATGGAAGGCAAGACCGTGATCGCCATCGCCCACCGCCTCTCGACCATCGCCCGCCTGGACCGGATCATCGTGCTCGACGCCGGTCGCATCGCCGAAGAGGGCACCCATGCCGAGCTGCTTGCGGCGGGCGGTCTCTATGCCGGGTTCTGGAACAGGCAATCCGGCGGGTTTCTGGGAAAGGAGCCGGGGGGATGAGAACCCGAACCGGGCCATCCCGGGCCTCCGCACCGTCGCCGACGGTTTCCCCATCGAGTGGATGGACAGCCTCGGCATCCCCACCCTGCTCGCCAAGAACCCCGACCTCGCCAAGAAGGCCCTCTTCATCCACGAATACGCCGTGTGGGCCCTGATGCTCCTGATCGCCGCCCATGTTGGGGTCGCGCTGATGCACACGGTGATCAAGAAGGACGGGGAGATGCAGCGGATGTGGCCGCCTTATTGATTAGGCAAGCGGATCATTCGTCCCGCCACCCAAACCTGCGCTCCCCAAAATTCTTCCCCGCTCCGAGCTGGTCCGGTGCGACCAGCACCGGTCCAAGCCCGTCCCGCCCCGGGGACGGGCGCTTTGCTGACGCAAGGTTGAGCGGGCCGCTAGGGATTGTCTGCACCATAAAGCTTCCCAGCACAGAGGCCTGGGACGCGCCCATCCTGGGACAGTCTTGGCCCTGATTTCTGAGCGGGAACGGTGGGTTGGCGGTGGTGGAAAAGAACGGCGTGTGAAGCGGATGTGGCCGCCGTTCTAGGAAGTGTGAGTGGAAGGGGAGTTCGCTGCTATGGTGATTGTGTACTTGAAGAGATAGTAGTTTATGGGTGTGCCGTACGCCAGATTTCAAGCATTGAAAAGGCGGCGTCCAGTGAGGCTACGCGAGCAAGCACATTGATACCGCGCCTTTCACAATCATCATTGGTCTCAAAGAGGAAGTAACCGTCGAAGCCCAAATGCGCGGCACCACTTTCTATTATGGACTTTTGCGATAGTTCCGAGATATGAATCGACCTAGAGTTGTCTATTCTCGCAGTGCCGAGGTATCCGTCTTCCATGGCCCGTCCTCCTAATCGCCCGCGCATCTCCGCAAACGAGCTGGCCCTTTATATGGTTTCGTCTGACACTGCCCGCATGGGTATCATCAGACGAGCAGCCGAGCCGCAGACCTATGTAACTACGCGATACAAAGATGTCCGCGCCCCAATAAAGACATTCCTAGCCGACATGGCTCGCCGGGGGAATCCCTTAAATGAAGCAGAAGCTATGTTTGAGCATCGAGCCGAAGATCCCGATGAAAGCGATCTACGACAGGATGATGCGAGGCAGTCGATTGAGGTTATTCGGTCTGTCAGGGGCATGGCGAACCAACTTGCCCCACTCGAATTTGTCCAAGCGCCACACTCACAGCCAAAGCTGAATCTATCGGGTGTCGAGGTATCTGTGCGAGCTGATTTGTGGGTCTATGGCAGCAGGCGTGATACTGAGCAAATTGGTGGCGCACTGCTTAGAATGACGCAAGATGATGGGGCGCGAAGGGAAGACATGGGGCGCTACGTTGCAACTTTAATGCGGATGCATCTTGATCAAAACAATCCTTCCAACCGAGAGCCTACGAACCGACTGTGTATGGCGATTGATATTCGCCATGGTCAAATTTTCGCGGCTCCAAATGCAAGCGCACGGCGAATGAGCGACATGGAAGCGGCTTGTCGTGTCATTCACGCTCTTTGGGGGCAGGCCTAGCCTTTTGCATCGCTAATTTAAATAGCCGTTCATTGTCTCGCTCTCATCGGCTTAAACTACGAGACCTCGTGTGGAACCTTTCAACTTGTCCGATTGACTACGGTACTCATCCGCCAATAAGTTGCTTGTCCCAATTGTATTTTCGCTCACCTATGGTTTTGGCTCCGCTCCTATATGTATCTACCCTCTCGTCAAAAGGTATTCTACTTCTGCGATGAATCCAGTCACCACGCTGGTGACGAATTTATGGCCGTAGGTGGTATCGCAGTGAATCTAAACTCCCTTGGTGAAATTGAGCGACAAATTATTGCTCTGAAGTCATCACTTAGTTTGATGGGCGAAATAAAATGGAGCAACACGAAAAACAGGCGTGACAGTGGGCAAAAAGCATACGCTGACCTATTGCGAGAACTTGTCGAAGCCAAAAAAATTCATTTTCACATCAGGTTCCAAAGGACTGACGAATACGATCACAAGCTGTCCGGATCGAGGAGGAAAATAGATACTGTTTCCAAGGCTTACTACCAACTCCTGACCCATAGACCGGTTACCTTCTATGGTGATTCATCGGACCTTCATATTCGTCCAGACTCAGGAGAATGCACAGAACTACTGCCAAAATACCAAGGACATCTGAATTCAGAATGCAAACGAATTCACAAATGCCAATCGGTGAAGTCCATTCACCCTACCAACTCTAAAAACTCCGACATGCTGCAGCTTCTAGACGTGACACTTGGGGCATTGACATGCCTAAAAAACCAACGCCACTTGAGTGGCAAATTGGCGTCACCTAAAATAGAACTTGCTGATCATATTCATGCGTTGTGGGGGCGTCATGATCTAGACAAGTCCCACGTGAGAACCTCTCGCAAATTCAATGTTTGGAACGTCAAGCCGACGATGAAGAAAGGTCGCGGTCCCTAGGTCCTAGCCTATACGGCGCTACAGGCATAACCTGTGGTTTCGGATCCCAGGGACGAATAAAACATAGTCGATTTCCTAGATTTTTTCAACTAGATGTTTCCCATTTTAAGTGTTTTCCTACCACTCCTGCCAATTCCTGTCTTGCTCGCCACGCACCCTAATTTCCTTTGTTAGATCGACAGAAGTGTCGGTTCTTAGAATCACATACACAGATCAACCCTTCGCGCTCATTGTCCCCTCCGCCGGTGTGCAAGTTGCGCACCCTGCGAGACCTGCGCAACCACCGCGCAAACCCCGAAAATTAACCCATCATCAACCATTTTTTCCAACAAAATCAACGAGAAGCCAGTTTTTGCACGCGTGCAAAGCCCCGTCTCACCCCCCCAGCAGCGTCACCAGCCCGCCCCCGATCCCGAGCCCGATCAGCAGCCACCCCCACCAGGCCACCCGCCCCTTCCGGACCTCCTGAGGCGACCCATTGCTCCGGATCAGCAGCTCCTCCGCCATCCCCGGCAGCCGGGGCCCCAGCCGCGACAGGATCCGCACCGTCCGCGCCAGGTCCCGCACCACCGCCGCTGGCCCGATATTGTCTCGGATATACCGCTCCACCACCGGCCGCGCCGTCTCCCACATGTTCAGCTCCGGATCGAGCGACCGCGCCACCCCCTCGACCACCACCATGGTCCGCTGCAACAGGATCAGCTCCGTCCGCGTCTCCATCCCGAACCTCTCGGTCACCTCGAAGAGATGCTGCAACAGATGCCCCATCGAGATATGCCGCGCATCCTGCCCGAAGATCGGCTCCCCCACCGACCTGAGCGCCTGCGCGAAGGCATCCACATCCCGGTCGGCGGGCACGTACCCGGCCTCGAAATGCACCTCTGCAACCCGCGTATAATCCCGCCTCAGGAACCCGATCAAAATCTCCGCATAGACCCGCCGCGTATAGGCATCGATCCGCCCCATGATCCCGAAATCCAGCGCCACGATATCGCCGTTGGGCGCATATTTCAGGTTCCCCTGATGCATGTCGGCATGAAAATACCCGTCCCTCAGCGCGAAGTTCAGGAACGCCTGGATCGTCCGCCGCGACAGGTCCTGCAGGTCAGCCCCTGCGGCCCTCAGCCCCTCCACATCGCCGAACTTCACCCCCTCGGCCCAGTCCAGCGTCATCACCCGCCGCGACGACAGCGCCCAGATCACCTCCGGCACCGAGAACCCCGCATCGCCCTCCGAGTTCGCCCGGAACTCATCCGCCGCCGCCGCCTCCATCCGGAGGTCCAGCTCGCCCCGGACGACACTCTCGAAATGCTCGATCACCGCCCGCGGTTTCAGCCGCCGCGCCGGCGGGGCGAGCGTCTCGACGAACCAGGCGATCAGGTAGAAGGCGTCGACGTCGCGCAGAAACGCCCGCTCGATCCCCGGCCGCAGCACCTTGACCGCCACCTCGCGGCCCGTCTCGCGGACCGTCGCCCGATGCACCTGCGCCAGCGAGGCCGCCGCGACCGGTTCCGAGAACGCCGAGAACAGCGTCTCCGCCGGTGCCCCCAGTTCGCGGGCCACCTCAGCCTTCGCCAGCCCACTATCAAAGGGCGGCAGCGCGTCCTGCAGCATCATCAGTTCCGAGGCCAGATCGGCCCCGACCACATCCGGCCGCGTCGACATGATCTGCCCGAACTTGATATAAGCCGGACCCAGTGCCGTCAGCGCCCGCGGAACAGGCGGCAGCGCCGGATCGCCCTTCAGCCCGAGAAACCGGAACGGCCGGGACAGAACGGTCGCCGCAATCCGAAACGCCCGCGGTGCCTCCATGGCCTCCAGCGCCAGCTGCATGGCACCCGTGCGCTCGAAGGTGGCACCGGTCCGGATCAGCCGCCAGATATTGTGCGGACCCCTCATTCAGATCTTCCAGCCCGAATGCAGGGCGGCGATGCCCATCGACAGGTTCCGGTAGTCAACCCGCTCGAACCCCGCCTCCCGGATCATCGAAGCAAAGGCTTCCTGATCCGGGAACTGGCGGATCGACTCCACCAGATACTGATAACTGTCCCGATCCCCGGTGATCGCCTTGCCCATCGGCGGGATCACGTTGAACGAATAAAGATCATAGAGCCGCCGCAGCAGCGCATTCGGCACCTGCGAGAACTCCAGCACCATCAGCCGCCCGCCGGGCTTCAGCACCCGGTAGGCCTCGGCCAAGGCATCCCCGATCCGCGTCACATTCCGGATCCCGAACGAGATCGTGTAGGCGTCAAAGCTCCCCGCCCCGAAAGGCAGCGCCATCGCATCGCCGACCACCCAGTCGAGCCGGTCGCCCAACCGCGCCGCCTCCGCCCGCTGGCGTCCGGCGACCAGCATGTCCTCGGTCAGGTCCAGCACCGTCACCTGCCCCGCGCCCTTAACCCTGTCGAGAAACCGGAAGGCCACATCCCCGGTCCCGCCTGCCACGTCCAGCAGATGGCTCCCCTTCCGGGGCGCCAGCCAGTCCAGCATCGCATCCTTCCACAGCCGGTGGATCCCGAGGCTCATCGCGTCGTTCATGACGTCGTATTTCGAGGCCACTGACGAGAAAACCCCATGCACCCGCCCGGCCTTTTCATCCTCGGAAACCGTCTGAAACCCGAAATGAGTGGTCTTTCCGGACATGCGCCCTCGCCTCATGCTCTGCGTCCCCGTGATACCTAGAGCGGAAACTACGGGGTTACAATTCTTAAGCGGAACACGCCGCCATGCACTGGATCCGTTTCTCCTTCTTCCAAATACCTCCGGGGTAGTTTGCCGAATGGCAAACGGGGGCCGAGCCCCAGGGGGGTCGCCATTGTTTGCGCCATTGGTCCGAGCGACAATGGCGACGGGGCGCAGCCCCCCGCGTGTCGGCCCGCGCCAGCGGGGCGAAATCTCTGGTCGCAGCGACGTATTCTACCATTCCTGCCGAAGATTTCCGCAGCAGTCCTAGCGCTTGTAGACAGTCAAATTTCACCCATCCGACACCTTCGAAAAACAGCCCCGTACGCTCCCTTTGCAAGGCATTGTTTTTAAAAGAAACTAACCCCCTCAAACCGCCGCGATTCACGTGACATCCCAGGTCTGCCTGCTTATATTATGCACAGAAGAAAAAGGATGCCCCCATGGCGGATAACGAGCAGCAGCCGGACGAGTACGGCGCCAAGTCGATCAAGGTTCTCAAAGGGCTGGAAGCCGTGCGCAAGCGGCCCGGGATGTATATCGGCGACACCGATGACGGGTCGGGGCTGCATCACATGGTTTACGAGGTTGTGGACAACGGCATCGACGAAGCGCTGGCGGGTCATGCCGACACGGTGAGCGTGACCATTCATGCCGACAATTCGGTCTCGGTTTCCGACAATGGCCGCGGGATTCCGGTGGATATTCACGAGGAGGAAGGGGTCTCTGCCGCCGAAGTCATCATGACCCAGCTGCATGCGGGCGGCAAGTTCGACCAGAACTCCTACAAGGTCTCGGGCGGGTTGCACGGGGTCGGGGTCTCGGTGGTCAACGCGCTGTCGGACTGGCTGGAACTGAGGATATGGCGGAACGGCAAGGAACATGTCGCCCGGTTCGAGGGCGGCTTCACCACCGAGCATCTGAAGGTCACCGGCGAGGCAGATGGGCGCAAGGGCACCGAGGTGCGGTTCCTGGCCTCGACCAAGACCTTCTCGAACCTCGATTATGTCTACAAGACGCTCGAACACCGGCTGCGCGAACTGGCTTTCCTCAATTCCGGGGTCCGGATCACCCTGCGCGACGAACGCCCCGCCGAGCCTCTGGAAACCACGCTCGAATACGAAGGCGGGGTGCGGGAATTCGTGCGCTATCTGGATCGGTCGAAAACCGCGCTGATCCCTGATCCGATCTATGTGAACGGCGAAAAGGACGGTATCGGGGTCGAAGTGGCGATGTGGTGGAATGACAGCTACCACGAGAATGTCATGCCCTTCACCAACAACATCCCGCAGCGCGACGGCGGCACCCATATGGCCGGATTCCGCGGCGCGTTGACCCGGACGATCAACAACTATGTGGCCTCCTCGGGGATCGCCAAGAAGGAGAAGGTGACGCTTTCCGGCGACGATGCCCGCGAGGGGCTGACCTGTGTCTTGTCGGTGAAGGTTCCCGATCCGAAATTCAGCAGCCAGACCAAGGACAAGCTGGTCTCGTCCGAGGTCCGCCCCGCCGTCGAGGGTCTGATGAACGAGAAACTCGCCGAGTGGTTCGAGGAGAACCCCAACGAGGCCCGCCAGGTTGTCACCAAGATCGTCGAGGCCGCCCAGGCCCGCGAGGCGGCGCGCAAGGCCCGCGAACTGACGCGGCGGAAATCGGCGCTGGACGTGAATTTTCTCGCCGGCAAGCTGAAGGATTGTTCCGAGAAGGACGCGTCGAAGACCGAGCTTTTCCTCGTCGAGGGTGACTCGGCAGGCGGTTCCGCGACACAGGGCCGTTCGCGGCACAATCAGGCGGTGCTGCCCTTGCGCGGCAAGATCCTGAACGTGGAACGGGCGCGGTTCGACCGGATGCTAGGGAGCCAGGAAATCGGCAACCTCGTCATGGCGCTGGGCACCGGGATCGGCCGCGACGAGTTCGATATCTCGAAACTGCGTTACCACAAGGTGGTCATCATGACCGATGCCGATGTGGACGGCGCGCATATCCGCACGCTCCTCTTGACCTTCTTCTTCCGCCAGATGCCGGAACTGATCGAGGGCGGCTATCTCTATATCGCCCAGCCGCCGCTCTACAAGGTCGCGCGGGGGCGGTCGGAGGTCTACCTCAAGGATCAGGGTGCGCTGGAGGAATACCTGATCGAACAGGGGCTGGACGATGCCACCCTGAAGCTCGGCAACGGCTCGGTCATCGCCGGGGCCGATCTGGCCCGGGTTGTCAACGAGGCGCGGCAGGTCCGCGCGATCCTGAACGCCTTCCCGACCCATTATCCGCGCTTCATCCTCGAACAGGCCACCATCGCCGGGGCGCTGGTCGAAGGGGCGTTGCAGGCCAACCTGCAGGGCGTGGCCGATGCGGTCGCCACGCGGCTGGACCTGATCGCCACCGAATACGAACGCGGCTGGCAGGGCCGCCCGACCCAGGATCACGGGCTGCGCCTGTCGCGGGAATTGCGCGGGGTCGAGGAGGTACGGGTGCTGGACGGGCCGGTGCTGCGCTCGGGTGAGGCGCGCAAGCTCGGCTCGCTGACCGGGGCGTTGCAGGAGGTCTACGCGCAACCGGCGAAATTCACCCGCAAGGAGCGGTCAGTGGATATCTACGCCCCATCCGACCTCTTGAACGCGGTTCTGACCGAGGGCGAACGCGGCCTGTCGCTGCAGCGCTACAAGGGGCTGGGCGAGATGAACCCGGACCAGCTCTGGGAAACAACGCTCGACCCCGAGGCGCGGACGCTGTTGCAGGTGCGTGTCGACCAGCAGGACGAGGCCGACGAGATCTTCACCAAGCTGATGGGCGACGTGGTCGAACCCCGCCGCGCCTTCATCCAGGACAACGCGCTGAGCGTGGAGCATCTGGATATCTGATACCACCAGCCTGCGAGGACCGTGCGGGACTGCCAAAAAAAATCAGGCCACCGAAACCGGTGGCCTGGGAACCGATACGGAAAATCCGATCAGGCGTTGATCACGTCCTTCAGCGCCTTGGCGATGGTCACCTTGGCGACGCGGTCGGCGTCCTTGTGCATCTGCTCGCCGGTGGCCGGATTGCGCACCATGCGGGCCGGGCGCTCGCGGCAGGAGAACTTGCCGAGGCCGGGCAGGGTCACGGCGCCACCGCCAGCAACTTCGGCGGTGACGATGTCGGTGATGGCTTCGAGCGCGCGGTTGGCGGTTGCCTTGTCGCTGCCGGTCTTTTCGGCAAGAGCTGCGACAAGCTGTGTCTTTGTCATGGGTTTCTGGGCCATTCTGAGACTCCCTGTTCCAATATGTTTGTTTTCTTCGGTCAAGCAGGCGACCGGCAGGGGAGACTTAATAGAACCGCAGCCGGAAACTCAATGCCTTAAAAGTCGCGACGGCCTTTTTTTATTGGGGATAACTCGGGTGACGTAAGGGAAACCGGATGTAGGGGGCAAAAACTGTGGCTTGAGGGTGACGCCTACGCCTTTGAGTTGAAATGGGGGGCCGGAGCCAGGCAGATGGCGCTGCATTGCAGCATGATCCATCGGCGAAATTTCGCCGCTCAGGCCGCGCGCCGCGGGTCCAGAACCGCGATCAACGCCCCCGCGGTGATGGCGAGAATCCCGGACAACGCCCAGGGCCCGGGCAGTTGCGCGAGGATGAGAGCGTCGAGAGCAAGGGCCCAGATCATGCCGGTATAGTCATAGGGGGCGAGGGCGGCGACGGGTGCGCGGGCGATGGATTCAGTGGCCGCGATATGGGCGAGACCACCGAAAAGACCGGCTCCGATCAGGGCGAAATGGCCGGGCATGTCGACCGCGCCCCAGCCCAGCGGCAGGGTGGCCAGCCCGATCAGGCCGGAGACGAGCGCGAACCAGAAGGCGATGGCGGCCGGGGTCTCGGTCTCGGTCATGCGTTTGATATGGATGCGCAGGAAGGTCATGGTCAGCGCGTAGCCGATCCCGGCGCCGAAACCGATCAGCGCCGTGGTGGCGAAGTCGGGTGCGGTCAGGGTCTCGGCGAGCATCATGATGACGCCGGCAAAGCCAAGCGCGGTGCCGAGGATGACCGGCGGGGTCAGGCGTTCGCCGAGCAGCAGCGCGGCGGCGGGCAGCGACAGGATCGGCACGAGATAGGCCAGCGCCGTGGCATTAGCGACCGGCAGATAGGCCAGCGACAGGAAGGAGCAGGCCATGGCGAGACTGCCAAGGAGGCTGCGCGAGACATGGGCGCGGGGATTCCTTGTGCGGAGGCCGCTGAGGAATTCGCCGCGCAGGATCATGTAGCCGGTGATCGGGACGAGGGCGACGGCGCTCCGCCAGAAGATGATCTGGCCGAGCGTCGCCTGGTTGGAAACCGCATGGACGCAGGCCGACATGAAGGTGATCAGCGCCGCCGTAGCCAGGCGCAGGGCAATACCGGAGGTCACAGACTGGACAAAGCGGTGAGGCAGTTCCCCCCTCCCCCTGGGAGGGGGGTTAGGGGGGAGGCTTCGGAGCGACCCCCGCCCCTCACAGAAACGCCGTCTCCTCGAAGCTGCGCAGCTTGCGCGAATGCAGCCGCTCCAGCGGCATCTCGCGCAGGGCTTCCATGGCCCGGATGCCGATCAGCAGGTGCTGCGAAACCTGCCGCTTGTAGAAATCGGTGGCCATCCCCGGCAGCTTCAACTCGCCGTGCAAGGGTTTGTCGGAGACACACAGAAGCGTGCCATAAGGCACCCGGAACCGGAACCCGTTGGCGGCGATGGTGGCGCTTTCCATGTCGAGCGCCACAGCGCGGGATTGCGACAGGCGCTGGACCGGGCCGGACTGGTCGCGAAGCTCCCAGTTGCGGTTGTCGATGGTGGCCACCGTACCGGTACGCATGATCTTCTTCAGCTCAAAGCCCGAGAAGGTGGTGACCTCGGCCACCGCCTGTTCCAGCGCCACCTGCACTTCGGCCAGGGCCGGGATCGGCACCCAGACCGGCAGGTCGTCGTCCAGCACATGGTCCTCGCGGACATAAGCATGGGCGAGGACATAGTCGCCGAGGCTCTGGGAATTCCGCAAGCCGGCACAATGGCCGAGCATCAGCCAGACATGGGGGCGCAGCACCGCGATATGGTCGGTGATGGTCTTCGCATTCGAAGGCCCGACGCCGATATTGACCATGGTGATTCCGGAATTGTTCGCCCGCGTCAGATGGTAGGTCGGCATCTGCGGCGTCTTCCGCTCCGGCCCGCCGATCCGGGCCTTGGCCGAGGTGATGATATTGCCGGGCTCGATCAGCGCCTCGTAGCCGGAATCTGGATCTGCGATGGCCTCATGGGCATATTTGACGAACTCGTCCATGTAGAACTGGTAGTTGGTAAAGAGGACGTGGTTCTGGAAATGCTGCGGGCTGGTCGCCGTGTAATGTGCCAGCCGCGCCAGTGAATAGTCGACCCGCTGGGCGGTGAACGGCGCCAGCGGACGGGGGCCGGTGGTCTCGAACGTGTAGGTGCCGTTGACGATGTGGTCGTCCGTGGTGGTCAGGTCCGGCACATCGAAGACATCGCGCATCGGCCGTTCGAGCTTTTCCTCGATCGACCCCTCGACATGGGCGCCCTCTTCCATGGCGAAATGCAGCGGCAAAGGCGTGGTCGAAGGGCCGACGGTGATCGGCACGCCGTGATTGTGGAGCAGCAGTTTGATCTGTTCGGTGAGGTAATTCTTGAACAGGCCAGGCTGGGTGATCGTGGCGACATAATTGCCCGGCTCAGCGACATGGCCGAAGGACAGGCGGCTGTCGACCTTGGCATAGCTGGTGGTGGTGAAGGACAGCTGCGGGTAGTAGGCCCGGTAGCGGCCTTCGACGGGACCACCCTGCATCACCTCGGCGAAGCGGTCGCGCAGAAAGCTGGTGGCCTCGGCATAGAGGCGCTGCAATTCGGCAATCGCCTCGACCGCATCAGTGAAGGCCCGCGGTTCGCGGGTGTCGGGAGTAATCTCGGGCAGTTCGTCGGTAAATCGGTTCAGCATGTGTGTCTCAGCCGACGATGAGGTCGGTCTTTTCAAATTTCGTCACGTCGATAAGCCCCATATCGGAAATGCGCAACTCGGGGATGACAACCAGCGCCAGCAGCGAGTGCTGCATGTAGGCGTTGTTGAGGGAGCAGCCGCAGTCCTGCATCGCGGCGACCATGGCGGCGGCATCGCGGGCGACCTCTTCGGCGGGGGCGTCGGACATCAGCCCGGCGATGGGGAGTTTCACCAGCGCGATTTCCTTGCCCTCGCGGAAGATGGTGACCCCGCCCCCGACCTCGTTCAGGCGGTTGGCGGCCAGCGCCATGTCCTCTTTCGAGGTCCCGACGACGATCATGTGGTGGCTGTCATGGGCAACAGTCGAGGCGATGGCCATATCGGTGTCATAGCCGAAGCCCGAGACAAAGGCGTTCTGCACCTCGCCGGTGGCGCGGTGGCGCTCGACCAGCGCGATCTGGCAGATGTCGTTGTCGCGGTCCATCTGCACAAGCTCGTCGATGACCGGAAGGTCCGCCTCCAGCGCCTTGGTCGGCGCCTGGTTTTCTACCACGCCGATGACCCGGGCACGGACCTGATTGGCCCCTTGCGGGACGGGAATGTCGAAATCGGCGGCGGCAACGGCGCGGCCCATGCGGACGGTTTCGCAAGCCTTTTGTGGCCAGTCGAAATCCGGCTCAGATACCGTGAGGCTGCCGTTCTCGGCAACGATCTGCCCGCGGGCGATGACCGTCTCAATCGGCAGGGTCTTCAGGTCCGATGTCAGGATGGCATCTGCACGACGGCCCGGCGTGATCGAGCCCAGCTCTCGTTCAAGGCCGAAATGAGTGGCGGTGTTGATAGTGGCCATCTGCAGGGCGATCAGCGGATCCAGCCCGCAGTCGATGGCGTGCCGAACCACGCGGTTCATATGGCCGTCCTCGACCAGCGTCCCGGCATAGCAGTCGTCGGTGCAGAGGATGAAGCTGCGCGGGTCGAGCCCCTTCTCGGTGACTGCCGTGATCTGCGCCTCCACATCATACCAGGCCGAGCCGAGCCGCAGCATCGCCCGCATTCCCTGCCGGACCCGGAGGATGGCGTCCTCTTCGCGGGTACCCTCATGGTCGTCGGCGGGGCCACCGGCGGCATAGGCATGGAAACCGGCATGATCAGGCGAGGCATAGTGCCCGCCCACAGTCTTCCCCGCCGCCTGGGTCGCGGCGATCTCGGCCAGCATCTTGGGGTCGCCGTTCATCACGCCCGGGAAATTCATCATCTCGCCCAGTCCGATGATGCCTGGCCACTGCATCGCCTCGGCAACATCTTCAGGCGTGATCTCGTAGCCCGTGGTCTCCAGCCCCGGCGCAGACGGCGCGCAGGAGGGCATCTGGACATAGACATTGACCGGCTGCACCAGCGCCTCGTCATGCATCAGACGCACGCCCTCCAGCCCCATCACATTGGCAATCTCGTGGGGGTCGACGAACATGGTGGTGGTGCCATGGGGCATGACGGCGCGGGCGAATTGCGTGACGGTCAGCATGCCGCTTTCGATATGCATATGGCCGTCGCAAAGCCCCGGGATCAGGTAGCGGCCCTCAGCCTCGATCACCCGGGTCTCGGGGCCGATGACGTCCGAGGCCTCCGGCCCGCAACAGGCGAAACGGCCCTCGGCAATGGCGATATCGGCGCCCTCGATCACCTCACGGGAATGGACATTCACCCAGCGGCAATTGCGAACGACCATGTCGGCAGGCGCGCGCCCTGCTGCGACATCGATCAGGCGGGGGGCAGATTCCCCCCAGGTTTTCAGATTTTTTCCTGACATGGCCCAGAGTGTCACGGAGGATCGGCAGGCGGCAAGGGGATTTTCATTCAGGTGACGTAAAGGCGGAACGAAGGATATCGGCAAGAAATTCGGCGTCATCCCCGGAAAACGCATCGCGCTGGTCGCTGTCGATATCAAGGACACCGATCAGCTCGCCCGCCGGATCAATCACCGGCAGCACGATCTCGGACCGCGTGCTGGTCGAACAGGCGATATGGTCGGAAAACGCCTCGACATCCGGCACGATGAGGGTTTCGCGGGCGGTGGCACAGGCTCCGCAGACACCGCGCGAGAACGGGATCGTCAGGCAGCCATGGCCGCCCTGATAGGGCCCGATCTTGAGCATCTCCGGCCCGGTGACCCGGTAGAAGCCGACCCAGTCGAAACGGTCATCGGAATGAAACAGCTCACACGCGATAGTAGCCATCTTGGAGATGACGTCCCCCTCGCCCTCGACCAAAGCGGTGATGCGGGCGGCGAGGGCGGTGCGGTCGCTGGACAGTGTTTTGCTCATGCCGCTATGACTAGTCCGGAAAACGGGGGACGTGCAATGCGACAGGGGCGCGGGATGCGGGGAATTGCGACGATTGCGGCTTTGATGCTGGCCGGAGGGGCGATGGCACAGGGCACCGGCACCTCGTCACCCGATCCGAAAGTGACCGGCGAAGAGGATGCGCCCGCAGTCGATCCCGCCGAAGTGCTCTATGAGACCAGGACCGACTGGACCGGGCACGGGGAGGGGACGCTCAATCTCTCGGGCTTCGTGTTCAACGACCTGAACCGGAACGGGACCTGGGATGCCGGCGACCGGGTGATGCCGGCAGTGGCCGTGGCGCTGGCGCGCGACGGGGTCGGGGTGAAGATCACCCGGACCAATGCCAACGGCTTCGCGAATTTCCCGGCCTCGGTGGATAGCGAGAAGGCGGTGATCCGCGATCCGGCGATCTATCGCTTCCAGGTCGTTCCTCCTCCCGGCTGGCATGTGAGCACCGGCAACGAGGCGCAGGATACCGAAGCGGTGCTGGTCCCCGGCTCACCGGTGGGGATCGGGCTGAAGGACATGCCGCGCCCGGTCGGGCTGGTGCGCGACAGCTATATCCAGGGCGCCTATGGCGGGGGCAAGAAAGGCGAGATCACGCTCAGCCGCGACGGCGAGAAGGTGCTGGGCGGCGAGATCTCACCCGGCGACACCTTTACCCTGAAAGTCGCTCCCGGAGTTTACGAACTCAGCGACGGCACCACCTCCCGGCAAATCGAGGTGGCCGAAAATCCGGTCGATATCGGCCGCCTGACCCCGCGCGAGGCTCCGGAGGGGACAGAGGTGGTGGCGAGTTTCGACGATCTGACCGATATCGGGCTGATGAAGGTGCCGAACGGCTATCGGGGGGTGAAGTGGTTCAACCTCAACGCCATGAGCCGGATCTTCGGCGGCGGCAATATCGGCTATGTGAACGGCAACACCTCGGGCAGCTACGTGGTCTATACCAGTTCAGGCCATCCGGCGGAAATCACGTCCGAGACGCCTTTCGGGCTGGTATCGATGCAGATGACGGCGTCCTGGGGGGCAGCGGAGGGCGAGACGGCGATCGTGGAATACTGGCGTGGCGAGGAAAAGCTTCTGACCGATCGCGTCGGCCTGTCGGTGATGGGACCGGTGCGCTATGCGCCGCGGATCGGCGGGATCACGAGGGTCCGGATCGCTGCGGCGCATTACTGGCAGATCGCCATTGACGATATCGTCCTGACCGTGCCGGAGGCCGCCGAATAGCGGCATCCGGGCTTTCGGAACGCGGGCCTGCGGCCAGGTTCAGCGCACTTCCGCGACAGGCCCGTTCGGCGCCGCGCCATTGGACATGCCGTTGCTGTCATCATCGTCATCGTCGCCGCTGGACGCGATCGCCAGGCCGATAACCCCGATGGCCAGAAGCGGCACGATCCAGGCGGCGTTGGAGCTGCCCATCGGCTCGTCCTCGACGATGATGACCTCCTGCTCCTCTTCCGCTTCGAAGACCAGGTTCCCGGCCGAAGCCGTCCCGGCAGCTGCGAAAGCAAAAGCCGATATGGATGCTGTCAGAAATTTCATGGTCTGTCCCCTTTCCCACGATACGCCCGCCTCGGACTGAATTCCGGGGCGGGCTATCTTCGACTGTCTCGCCGCCCCAAATCTAACATGCCGGAATGGGAAATGGTACCCCACACCAGTGATCCGGATGGCGCGAATTCCCTTAAGGGATTTCGCGGGCGATGACCTGCCTTTCCTCGATTTCGTCCTCGTCGTCATCATCGTCGCCACTGGAGGCGATGGCCAGACCGATCACGGCGATGGCGAGAAGCGGCACAACCCAGGCGGCGTTGGAGCTGCCCATCGGCTCGTCCTCGACGATGACGATTTCCTGTTCTTCCTCGGCTTCGAAAACCAGGGTACCGGCCGAAGCGGCGCTGGCTGCCACGAAAGCGAAGGCCGATATGGTTGTGGTCAAGAACTTCATGATCTTTCCTCTTACTTTGGATGCCCCGATCCTGCCCGATCCTGATTGTCTTCAGGGTTGGAGCGGCCGTCATGCCGCCTATGTGTCTGACGTGCCGGCATGGGAAAAGTTCCCAGTCCGGTGCCTCGGGCGCAAAATCCCTTGGCGGACGAATTACTCAGGCGCAGCCTCTTCCGCTGCCGCTTCTTCTTCGTCCTCGTCGTCATCGTCGTCACCGCTGGAGGCGATGGCCAGCCCGATCACGGCGATGGCGAGAAGCGGCACGACCCAGGCGGCGTTGGAGCTGCCCATCGGCTCGTCCTCGACGACGACGATTTCCTGTTCTTCCTCGGCCTCGAAGACCAGGGTGCCGGCACTTGCCGTGCCGGCTGCCATA
>JBNKVT010000020.1:0-13788 GCA_050299335.1 Paracoccaceae bacterium
TCTTCTTCCTTCTCGATCCCCTCGCCCACGGCCAGACGCGCGAAGTCGAGGATCTCGACGCCGGCTTCCTTGGCCGCCTGGGCCACGGTCTTCGACGGGTCCATGACGAATTTCTGTTCCAGAAGAGTGACTTCGGCGAAGTAGCTCTTGATGGCCGAGGCGACGATCTTCTCGGCGACTGCCTCGGGCTTGCCCGACTCGATGGCCTTCTCGCGGGCGACCTTGCGCTCGCGCTCGACCACCTCGGCCGGCACGCCGTCTTCGTTCAGCGCGATCGGGTTCGACGCGGCGATGTGCATGGCGATCTGCTTGCCGATGCCGTTGTCAGACCCCTTCATGCCCACCAGCACACCGATCTTGCCCATGTCGGGCGCGGCGGCGTTGTGCACGTAAGAGGCAACGCTTTCGGCCTCGATCCGCGCCATCCGACGCACCGACATGTTCTCGCCGATAGTGGCAATCTTGTCGGTGACGATCTCCGACACCTTCTTGCCGTCGATCGTGGCCTCCAGCAGCTCCTCAACCGTCTTGCAGCCCAGAGCCGCCTTGGTGATCGCAGCCACCATTTCCTGGAACTCGGCGTTCTTGGCGACGAAATCGGTCTCCGAGTTGACCTCGACGGCCACACCGACACCACCCTCGACAGCCACGCCGACGAGACCTTCAGCCGCCGTCCGGCCCGACTTCTTCGCAGCGGTCGCCAGACCCTTGGTCCTGAGCCAGTCAATGGCGGCTTCCATGTCGCCGTCGGTTTCGGTCAGCGCCTTCTTGGCGTCCATCATGCCCGCGCCCGATACGTCGCGCAGTTCCTTCACCATGCTTGCGGTGATCGACATACGTCTTCTCCTTCAAATACCTCGAAACGCCCCTTGCCGGGGGCCATCAGCGCCGCAGCAGCGATCTAACCCGCCGCTGCGACAGAATTGTAACGAGACCGGCTTAGCTCGCCGCTTCCTCGGACTTGGCCTCTTCCGCAGGGGCCTCTTCAGCCGGAGCTTCCCCGGCAGCAGCTTCCTCAGCCGGAGCCTCCGCTGCCGCCTCCGCCGAAGCTTCCTCGGCCACGGCCTCTTCCTCGGGCGCTTCTTCCATCGCCCCGATATCGATCCCGGCAGCGCCCATCTGCGAAGCCATGCCGTCCAGGGCCGCCCGCGCAATCAGGTCGCAATAGAGCGCAATGGCCCGTGCCGCGTCATCGTTGCCTGGGATCGGGAAGTCGATGCCGTCGGGCTTGCAGTTGGTGTCGAGCACGGCGATCACCGGGATGCCCAGCTTCTTGGCCTCGGCGACGGCCAGCGCTTCCTTGTTGGTGTCGACCACGAAGATCAGGTCCGGGGTCCCGCCCATCTCGCGGATACCGCCCAGGGATGCCTGCAGCTTGGCCTGCTCGCGCTCCATGTTGAGGCGCTCTTTCTTGGTCAGGCCTTCGGCGCCCTGCTCCATCTGCTCGTCGATGGATTTCAGCCGCGCGATCGAGGCCGAGACCGTCTTCCAGTTGGTCAACGTGCCGCCCAGCCAGCGGTGGTTCATGTAATACTGCGCCGAGCGCTCGGCGGCCTCGGCAATCGCCTTCTGCGCCTGGCGCTTGGTGCCGACGAAGAGGATACGGCCACCCTTGGACACGGTCTGCTGCACAGCCTGCAAAGCGGCATCGAGCAGCGGCACGGTCTGGGTCAGGTCGAGAATGTGGATGCCATTGCGGTCGCCATAGATATACTGGCCCATGCGGGGATTCCAGCGATGAGTCTGGTGACCGAAGTGAACGCCGGCTTCCAACAGCTGGCGCAGAGTGAACTCGGGAAGAGCCATTCGTACTTTCCTTTTCCGGTTTCGCCTCAGCGGGGAGAAGAAGCGTTTGCTCCAACCGGTGGACCGTCCGGGGGATGTCTCCCCCCGGGGGCCGCGACCCCGCCTGTGGATTGATCGGGCGCGTTTAGGCGTATTTGCGCGGTGACGCAACCCCTAATTGGCTCGCTTGCAACCGTGGTGGCGGTTCAGGACTCCTACGAGGACCGTTCCGCCCGTGCATCTCTCAGGGACTCAAATGATCGCGAAAAAAATTTTGCATGCGTGCAACTGCGCTTTGACGCAATCCGGAGCGAACCGCATTTTTTCAAAAAATGCGGCCGAAATTTTTGAAAAATTTCGGTTGCCCGGAAGGTGCGGTCAGGTTCGGGTGAGACCGGTGAGGACGAACCCGCGCGTTCGGATGGTTTTCAGCTCGACACCAGGAAAGTCCGCAAGTTTGCGGCGGAGATAGCCGATATAGACGTCAACGAGGTTCTCGGAGGCTGAACCGTCGGCGGGCCAGAAACGGTCGTAGATGTCCCAGCGGGAAACCGGGCGGCCCGCGCCCTCACAGAGCATGGCAAGGATGGCCGCCTCACGGTCTGTCAGAGACACGCTGTGGGTTCGGCCCGTCACCTGGCGCAATTCCGGGTCGAAAGTCACCGATTTGGACGCCGCCCGGTTGAGCTGGACCCGCAGGCGGGCGACAAGTTCGTCGATGGCGAAGGGCTTGACGACATAGTCGTCGGCCCCAGCCGCCAGTCCTGCGCTGCGGTCCTCGACCGAGGCCAGCGCGCTCAGCATCAGGATCGGTGCGGTGACGCCTGATTTGCGAGCGGCGCGGACGAGATTGAGGCCGCTGTCGTCGCCCAGCATGACATCGACAATGGCCGCCTCCCGACCGACGGAAAGGAGGGCCTTCAGGCCACCGGCGACGGTCGCCTCGATCCTGGTTTCAAACCCGTCGCGGCTCAGACCGCGGGCCAGGGCAGAGGCGATGTCGCTGTCGTCTTCGATGATGAGGATCCGGGGAGCGGTCATGGAGCCGTTCTAGTTCCCGAATGCCGGAAACCAAAGCGTGACCTTTGTCCCGGGGGGCTGACACCCGGTGCTGGCAGGGCTGGCTAGCGCGATATGACCGCCCTGTTTTTCCATCACCCATCTCGCCAGCGCCAACCCGATCCCGAACCCCGCCTGCCGGCGTGGCCCCGCGCCCCGTTCGAAACGGGTGAAGAGCCGGTCGGGGGCCTCGGCACCGATCCCGGGGCCGTTATCGGCGATCCGGACGCAGCCCCATTCCCCCTCGCGGCGCAGCGAGACCGACAGGACCTTGCCCGTTCCCGCATGTTTGATGGCATTCTCGATCAGGCTGGCGATGATCTGCCGGCTCCAACTGGCATCGGCCTCGACCTCCAGTGGCTCGAGATCGGTAACGGTCTCCATCCCCGCCCGCTTGCGCAGCCGTTCCGTGTCGTCGAGGGCCAGCATGGCCAGATCGGCGAGATCGACCCGTCCCGTCTCCAGCGCGATCTCGCCGCTTTCGGACCGGGCGATCCTGAGAAGGTCGTCGATACGCCGGTTGAGGGCAGCGGCGCGTTTGCGGATGACTGCCAGCGCCTCTCCTGCCCCTTCGCCACCGCCTTCGGCCAGTTCGGTCTCGGCCAGGATCACGGTCAGGGGCGTGCGCAACTCGTGGCTGACATCGGCAAAGAACCGGCGGCGATTCTCATCGGCCTCGGCGAGACTTGCATTGGCCGCGCTCAGGGCCTCGGTGCGCTCGGCGACGATGCGGTTGAGATCAGCCCGGTCCGCCTCCACCGCCCGTTTGCGGCGGCGGAGGCGGGCAGACATCTGGTTGGTGCGCGCAAAGAGCAGGCCAATCTCGTCATGGCGCGCCGTCGGCAGGTGCTGGGAGAAATCCTCGCGCCCGATCTTGCCGGTGGTCCGGCCGAGATGCAACAAACGGCGGATCAATGGGCGGATCTGGAAGGTGACGAACCAGAAAAGCAGAAGGGGGGCCGTGATGGCCAGGGAGATGCCGAGACGGGTCAGCAACTGGCGGAGGCGCGCGATCCCGTCGAGCGCGTCCTGATGGATGCGTCGCTCCTCCTCGATGGCGTCATTGAGAAGCGGGGCGAACTGGGTCGAAAACGCGTCGAGCGCCGTGCGGACCGAGGAAGGGTCGGCGGAGATGCGCGGATCGGCGAGCCGGGCCAGCAGGTTCTCGAACTGCGCCCGCATCCGCGCCAGGCCTAGGCTGCGGGTCGCGCGCATCGATTGTTCGTCGAGCCCGGCTGTACTGGCGGCGTGAACATCAGCCTCAAGGGCGCGGGCGATGCGGTCAAAGGCGCTCTGGATTGCTTGAACCTGTCCTTCGAGCCAGGCCTGGCGCTGCGCGAGCCCGGTACCCGAAACGGTGCTTTCATAGGCTAGCACGCCAAAGGTCGACAGGGCCGAGGCCAGAGCAGATAACTCCTGCATCCGGTTTTGGGCCGCCAGAGAGACCTCGATCCGCCGGGCGGTTTCCCGCGCCGACCAGATCATCAGCCCCGAGGCGATCAGGGCCAGAAGCGTGATGGCCCCCGCGCCGAACCCGATCCTTGCCTTGAGCGAAATCCGCATTTCTCCCCTCTTCGCGCCGGCGGGGGCCGGCCCTGGCCGGCATGGTTAGCTCAGTTCGGGTCCCGGTTCACGGACTTTCGCATTACCGAGCACGGCCTAGTGGACGCCCATTGCGGCGCGCCGCCGACGCCTTGTTCACCCCGAAAAACAGACACGTTTCGATTGAGTCCTTCTCAAAAAAAGGCCTGAAACCCGAGGATTCCGGGCTATTTTCCCAAGGTCAGGCAAAAAATCCTAGACTAACGCATCCCTTGTCTCAAAGCTGACAGGAGGGAATAGTAAGTGTCACGTTTCATTTTACGAAACCTTGAAAACAGGGCTCTGGGAGGAATCTTATGTCAAAGACAGAAAAACCGGCGGTCAGCCGCCGTTCGTTCCTGCGCAAGGGCGCACTGGCGGGCGGTGTGGCCGCTTCGGGGCTCGCAGCCCCTGCCGTGCTGGCGCAGGCACCGATCGTGATCAAGATGCAGACCTCCTGGGGCGCATCCAATATCTGGGACGAGTTCGCCAAGGACTACGCCACCCGCTGCGAGGAAATGTCCGGCGGACGGCTGAAATTCGACGTGCTGCCCGCAGGCGCCGTCGTCGCCGCCTTCCAGGTGATGGACGCCTGTAACGACGGTGTTCTCGATGCCGCCCATACCGTGCCCGTCTACTGGTACGGCAAGTCCAAGGCCGCATCGCTGTTCGGCACCGGCCCTGTCTTCGGCGGTTCCGCCACGACCATGCTCAGCTGGTTCTACGAAGGCGGCGGGGCGGAGTTCTACCGCGAGCTGACCCAGGATATCCTCGGGCTCAACGTCTACGGCTATCTCGGCTTCCCGATGTTCGCCCAGCCCTTCGGCTGGTTCAAGGGCGAGGTGAATACCGCTGCCGATCTGGAAGGCTTCAAGTACCGGACCGTGGGTCTGGCCGCCGACCTTCTGCAGTCGATGGGCATGTCCGTCGCCCAGCTTCCCGGCGGCGAGATCGTCCCGGCGATGGAGCGCGGCGTTATCGACGCATTCGAGTTCAACAACCCGTCCTCGGACAAGGATTTCGGCGCCCAGGACGTGGCAAAGAACTACTACCTGTCGTCCTACCACCAGGCTTCGGAAAGCTTCGAGTTCCTGTTCAACAAGGACTTCATGGACGATCTCGATCCGGACCTTCAGGCGATCCTGAAATACGGCGTCGAGGCCGCCTCGACCGCGAACACCGCCAAGGCGATGCGTCGCTATTCGGCCGACCTGACCTGGCTTCAGGAAGAGGCGGGTGTCACCGTGCACCGGACCTCGGCGGACATCCTCGATGCCCAGCTCAGGGCCTGGGATGCGCTGATCGTCGATCTGGAGGCCGACGAGTACATGAAGCGCGTCATGGACAGCCAGCGCGCCTGGGTCGAAGAGGTCACCTTCTACGAGCTGATGAACGCACCGGACTATGCGCTCGCCTATGAGCATTATTTCCCGGGCAAACTGAAGCTCTGACCAAACACGTGAATTGGTGTTAAGACCGGACCCGGCAAGGCCACCTTGCCGGGTTTCGACAACCTGAGGGGCGTGTTCCACCCATGCTTGCATATATCAACTTCGCCGACAATCTGTCGGCATGGTTCGGCAAGGCCTTCGCCTGGCTGATCATCCTGATGGCCTTCGGCGTCGGCTATGAAGTCTTCGTCCGCTACGTCCTGAACGCCCCGACCCCCTGGGCGCTGGATGTGTCTTTCATCATGTATGGCTCGCTGTTCATGATGGGCGGCGCCTACACCCTGTCGCGCGGCGGCCATGTGCGCGGCGACTTCCTCTACCGGCTCTGGCAGCCCCGGACGCAGGCCAAGGTGGACCTTGTCCTTTATATATTCTTCTTCTTCCCCGGCGTCCTGGCCCTGGTGTTCTCGGGCTGGAAATACGCCTCCCGCTCGTTCTCCTTCGACCGGCCGATGCAATACTGGGAGGTCTCGGTGAACTCCCCCGCCGGCATCCCGATCTTCCAGTTCAAGCTGATCATCGTGCTTGCCGGCCTGCTGCTGCTGTTCCAGGGCGTCGCCCAGGTCTTTCGCTGCATCCTGTGCATCCGCGAGGGCTATTGGCGAAAGCCCGAGGAAGACGTGATCGAGACCGAAGACGCCCTGATCGCCCAGGCCAACAAGGCTGAAGAGGGACATAACCCATGACCGATCCCCAGATCGCCCTGATGATGCTGGGGCTGTTCATCATGCTGGTGTTCCTCGGCTTCCCCATCGCCTTCACCCTGATGGCCATGGGTATCGGCTTTGGCTATTACGCCTATTACGACGAGGGCCGGATGTGGCGGTCCTACAACCGGCTCGATCCCGAAACGGCGGGCTGGTGGGAGAGCACCTCGCTCTGGTGGGAGGGGCTCCTGAACAACTCGATATTCGACCTCTTTGTGAACCAGACCTTCTCGGTCATGTCGAACGAGGTGCTCACGGCGGTGCCGCTGTTCCTGTTCATGGGCTATATCGTCGAGCGGGCCAACATCGTCGACCGGCTGTTCTCCACCCTGAACATCGCCTCCAAGCGCATCCCCGGATCGATGGGGGTCGCGGCGCTCATCACCTGCGCGCTTTTCGCCACCGCCACCGGCATCGTCGGGGCCGTGGTCACGTTGATGGGGCTGTTGGCCCTGCCCGCGATGCTGAAGGCCCGCTACGACCAGAGCTTCGCTAGCGGAATCATCTGCGCCGGCGGCACCCTTGGCATTCTGATCCCGCCATCGATCATGCTGATCGTTTATGCGGCGGCTTCGAACGTCTCCATCGTCCGCCTCTACGCGGCCGCGCTTCTGCCCGGCTTCACCCTTGTCGGCCTCTACCTTGTCTATGTCGTCGGCCGCTCGATCCTGCAACCCAGCGTCGCCCCACGTCCGACCGATGAAGAGGTCCCGGACGTCTCTTACGGCAAGCTCTTCGTCATGATCATGACGTCCTTCTTCCCGCTGGCCTTCCTGATCCTGTCGGTCCTCGGCTCGATCCTCTTCGGCCTCGCCACACCGTCCGAGGCCGCCTCCATCGGCGCACTGGGGGGCATGCTGCTGGCCGTCGCCTACCGTGCCATGACCTGGAACCGGCTGCGCGAGAGCGTCTACCTCACGGTGCGGACAACGGCCATGGTCTGCTGGCTCTTCGTCGGCTCCTACACGTTCTCGTCGGTCTTTTCGTACCTTGGCGGAGAACACCTGATTTCGGAATTCGTCACCGGCCTCGACATGTCGCCGATCATGTTCCTGCTTCTGGCCCAGATCATCATCTTCCTTCTGGGTTGGCCACTGGAATGGTCCGAGATCATCATCATCTTCGTGCCGATCTTCCTGCCGCTGCTGCCGCATTTCGGCATCGATCCGCTGTTCTTCGGCATCCTGGTGGCGCTGAACCTGCAGACCAGCTTCCTGACCCCGCCCATGGCGATGTCGGCCTATTACCTCAAGGGCATCGCACCGCCGCAGGTGCAGCTGATGCAGATCTTCGCCGGCTGCATGCCGTTCCTCTTCTGCGTCTTCATCTCGATGATCCTGATGTACACCTTCCCGCAGATCGTCTTCTACCTGCCGGAGCTTTTCTATGGCAACTGAGCCGAGACCGGTCCCCACCCAGACCCCCGACCCGATCCTCGGGCTCGGGGCGCTGGAGCTTCGGGACCGGATCGCCAAAGGCGCGTTGACCGCCGAGGCCCTGACCCGCGCCTGCCTCGCCCAGATCGCCGCGCGCGAGCCGGAGGTGCAGGCCTGGGCCTGGCTCGATGCCGAATATGCGCTGGAACAGGCCGCCGAGCGCGACCGCTACCGCCGCACCGGGCGACCCCTTGGCCCGCTCCACGGGCTTCCGGTGGGGATCAAGGACATCATCGACACCGCCAAGGTGCCGACCGAGAACGGCTTTGAGCCGCACAAGGGCCGAACCCCGCGCGACGACGCCTGGATCGTCGCCGCCCTGAAACGCGCCGGGGCGATCATCATGGGCAAGACCGTCACCACGCGGCTGGCCTTTTTGACGCCGGGCAAGACCCGCAACCCGGTCAACCCAGCCCATACGCCGGGCGGTTCATCCTCCGGGTCCGCCGCCGCTGTTGCCGCCGCCATGGTGCCGCTCGCCGTCGGCACCCAGACCGGCGGCTCGCTGATCCGCCCTGCCGCCTATTGCGGGGTCACCGGGCTGAAACCCACCTTTGGCAGCATCCCCCGCACCGGCATCACCATGCAGAGCCACAGTCTCGACACTGTCGGCGTTTTCGCCAAGGGGCCGGAGGATGTGGCACTGATCGCCGACGCGCTGTTCGGCCACGACCCGAAGGATCCGGCCACCAGTCTCGCCCCCTTCCCGCGCCTCACCGACACCGCCCTCAGCGACGTACCGGTCACCCCAACCTTCGCCGCCATCCAGCCGCCAGGCTGGGAGGAGTGCGACGACCAGACCCGCGCCGCCTTCACCGAGCTCTGCACCGCCCTCGGCGAGCAATGCTTCGAGACCCCGCTCTCGAACGCCTTCGACGAGGCCGCCGACCAGCGCGAGCTGATCAATTTCGTCGAGATGGCCAAATACTACTACCCGTTCGAGAAACATGGCCCCGACCATCTCGGCCCCCATGTCACCGACGCCATGACCAAGGGCAAAGCCACCCCGGCCCGCGACTACCTCGCCGCCCTCGACTGGCCCAAGGTCCTGAACGCCGCCCTCGACGAGATTTTCGAGCGCTGCGACGTCATACTCTGCCCCGCCACCCCGACCCCGGCTCCCGAAGGCCTGGAATCCACCGGGTCAGCCATCTTCAACGGCCTCTGGACCTTCTGCGGCACGCCCGCCGTCACCGTCCCGCTGCTGGAGGCCGAAAACGGCCTGCCCATCGGCGTCCAGCTGATCGGCCCGCGCGGTCAGGACGGCCGCCTCCTGCGCACCGCCCGCTGGCTGGTCAACCACCTCGCGTCAATGGAGTAACCCATGGACAAAGCCCTCGCCCTTCTCGCCTTCGTCTTCTTCGCCGCCTTCCTGGCGATCCTCGTCATCTGGGTTCCGCGCTGGGACCTGGGCATCGTCTGTGCCTTCACCCTGACGATGGCCGGGATCGACTTCTATGCGAGCAATTTTCGAAAATAAGCGAAAAATTCGAGGGTTAATTTACCCAATCTTTACCAGGTTGCGGTTCTCTGGCTTCGTTGAGTTTTTGTAACGAGTTCGGAGAAATCCGCTATGTCTACCCTTACCGATCCGGTGTCCCACCGGTCCGCGCTTCACAGCCGCATCTTCTCTCTCTGCCTCTTCTGTGCCGGTGTCGCCACTGCGATGGTCGCGATGATCATCGGTACGTATGAATTGCTGAATTACGTCGTTGAACTGGTCAATCTCGGCTATCTCGCCCAGGCCGCCGTGCTGATGGGGATCGCGCTTTTCGGCGCCATCCTCTTTGGGGCCATCGCCAATGAACGGGCCGGAGACGTGGTCGATGGATGCGAAAGCTTCACCGCGCGCGCCTTCACGCTGATGCGGTCGATCCGGTCATGAAACTCCGCGTCGGCTGGGCCTTCGGTCCCAAGGACGAGACCGACATGTGGGAAGACACCCCGACGCTCCGGCGGCTGATGGCCCGCGGGATCGTCTCAGAAATCAGGCACCGCCCCAAGGGCGGAGACCACACGAGCAGCGAGAGCTGCGGCATCCTCTCCAGCGACGAACGGGTCGCCTTGCCGCAGTAAGCTCGCCAAGAACCCTCCAGCGAAAGCATCCCCTGCCCCGGTCGAATCGACCGGGGTACTTTTTTTCGGGGCGATGGGGCGGCGTTCTTCGCGCGTGGCAACGATCGCGCCCCGCTCGCCCAGTTTCAGCGCCACGATCCTTGCGCCGAGATCGAGATAAAAATCTATGATGGCGTTCTCGTCCTCGAGCCCGGTCAGCGCCTCGGCATCATCCTCGCTGGGCAATGCGATATCGCATTCCGCCATAGAGCCATGCACCGCTGCGCGGGCCGTTTCGATCCCGCCCCAGAGCTTCAGCCGGAGATTGGTGTCATAGGAAACCATGCCACCCGCCGCCCGGACCCGGGCCATCGCCGCCTTGACGCTGTATGACGCCGTGTCGCTGATGGCCTCTGAGATGGCCGAGACATGCAGAATGCGGGTGCTGTCCAGGAGGTCCTCTGGCAGATCGCCCGGCGTGATCCTTGAGGCGGCGGAACCATCCCGGTAATATGTGAAAAACCTTTGACTTTCATGAGGTTCGACAAAATAAATGCCGGTCGGTGCCGTTTCGCTGCGCCGGATCCATCCGGTCTCGACCCCTTCACGCCCCAGCACTGCGACCAGTTCGTCCCCGAACCGATCCGCGCCAAGAGCCGTCAGATAGGCCACCTTCGCCCCCGACCGCGCCGCCATGATCGCCGTGTTCGCGGTATCACCGCCAAACCCTTGCTTCCAGAGCCCGCCGTCCTGGCGGACAAACTCCAGCATCGGCTCGCCCAGACAGGTGATGTCGACGGTCTTCTCCGTCATGCCAACGCCTTCGCCGCCGCCACAGGCCCGTCGCCCTCGATCCGCGCCAGTGCCTCTCGCACCGCCGCCACCCAGTCGGCATTCCCGGCCAGCGCATCCGGCCACAGCCCCGGCAACGCAAACAGATCCTCCTTCGCCGCCAGACACTCCGCCTCCCGCGGATCGTCCAGCGTCTCGGACGCCCGCACAAACGCCATCCACGAGGCCACCGCGAAGGCATAGCTTTGCCACTGCCCGCCCGAAGCGACCAGTTCCGTCGCCGCCTCCAACAGGCGCGGCGGCAGTTTTTCGGTGCCGTCCATGGCGATCTGCAAGGTCTTGTGGGCAATCGCCGGGTTCTCGAACCGGGCACAGAGCTCGTCGATATAGTCCGGGATCGAAATCCCCGGCACCGGATCGAGCGAGGCCGCCGCCGTTTCCATATGCCGCCGCACCAGGGCGGCCAGCTCGGGCACCGCCATCACGTCACGCACGAATTCCAGCCCCGCCACCTGCCCCAGATAGGCGACCATCGAATGCGCCCCGTTCAGGAGCCTGAGCTTCATCTTCTCGTAGGGCTTTACATCCGAAGCAAAGATCGCCCCTCCGGCCTCCCAGTAGGGCCGCCCGGCGCAGAAATCGTCCTCGATCACCCACTGCGTGAACGGCTCGGTCGAGATGCAGCCGAGATCGAGCGCCCCGAGGTCCTCCGCCACCGCGTCGATGGTCGCCTGGGTCGTCGCCGGGGTGATCCGGTCGACCATGGTGCAGGGAAAGGGAATTTCCGCCGCGATCCAGTCGGCCAGCCCCTTGTCGCGCAGGGCGGCAAATTCCGTCACCAGCCGCTTCAGCACATGGCCGTTCTCGGTCAGGTTGTCGCAACACAGCACCGTCAACGGTCCAGCCCCGGCGCGCCGCCGCCTGAGCGCCTCGACCAGAACCCCGACCACCCCCGAGGGTCGCCCCGGGTCACCCGCCAGATCGGCCGCCACCGCCGGATGCCCCCGGTCGAGCCCGCCGGTCACCTTGTCCAGCCCATAGGCCTTTTCGGTCACGGTAATTGTCACGATCTTCGTCTCGGGCGCGGCCAGCGCGTCCAGCACCGCCCCGGGGTTCTCAGGTGCCACCAGCACCTTCGCCAGCGACCCGATCACCCGCGTCTCGGGATGTTCCTGTTCGATCCGGATCGCATAAAGCCCGTTCTGCGGGTTCAGCTGGTCGGCCACCTTGCCCGACCGCAGGCTGACACCGATGGTCCGCCAATCGCCGCCCGAGGCGCTCATCGCCGCATCCGAATAGGTCGCAATATGCGCCCGCTGGAATGCCCCCAGCCCCAGATGCACGATGCCGCATCCCTGTGCCGCCGGGTCATAGGCGGGGCGCGCCACCCCATCGGGCAGTTGTGTCAGCGAGGTCAGCCTCTCCATCAGGTCACTCCATATGTCTTGTGGGTCAGGGCGCGCATGATCCCGCGCAACTCGGCCAAGCCTTTCAGCCGCCCAATTGCCGGGTAGCCCGGTTGCCCGGCCCTGCCGATATCGTCAAGAATATTCTGTCCGTGATCGGGCCGCATGGGGATGTTCCAATCGGCCCGCCCCGCGGCGTGGCGGCGGTTCTCCTCACGGGTGATCGCCGCGATCAGCGCCACCATATCGGTCGCCCCCTCCAGATGCTCGGCCTCATGGAACGAGTTTGGCACCGTATCGCTGTCCCGCGCCACGTTCCTGAGATGGATGAAATGCACCCGGTCCCCCAGCCGGGCCATCATCCCCGGTAGGTCATTGTCGGCTCGCACGCCCAGCGAGCCCGAACACAGCGTGATCCCGTTCGCCGGACTGTCGACGGCCTGCATGATGGCCGCATAATCCGCCTCCGTCGACAGGATCCGCGGCAGGCCCAGCAGCGGAAAGGGCGGATCGTCGGGATGGCAGCAGAGGCGCAGGCCGAGGCGTTCGGCATGGGGCACGACTTCGGAGAGGAAATCTATGAGGTGGCCTCGCAGCCTGTCCGGTCCGATCTCGCCATACTGCGCCAGATGGGCACGCACATCGTCCAGGCTCAGCTTTTCATTCGACCCCGGCAGCCCGAAGGTGACATTGCCGGTCAGTTCGGCCTTGCGGTCGTCGGACATGGCCGAAAACCGGTCATTCGCGGCTTCGGCCACGTCTTCGGGGAAGCTTTCGGCCCCGCCGGGACGTTGCAGGATATGAATGTCATAAGCGGCGAAATCGATCAGGTCGAAGCGCATCGCCGTGCCGCCATGGGCGACTTTCCAGGCCAGATCCGTGCGGGTCCAGTCGAGAACCGGCATGAAATTGTAACAGACCACCCCGATCCCGGCACTCGCCAGATTGTTCAGCGAAATCTTGTAGTTGGAAATATGTTCGCGGAAATCCCCGCGCTGCTGCTTGATGTCTTCAGAGACCGGGAGGCTTTCGACCACCTCCCATTTCAGCCCGGTTGCAGACCCGTCTTCATGGGTGTCGATCTCGACCTGCCGCCTGGCGATCTGCGCCCCGCTCCAGACTGCGCCATTGGGCACATGGTGAAGGGCCGAGACCACCCCCTCGACCCCGGCCTGCCGCATCGACGCCAGCGACACCGTATCGCCAGGCCCGAACCACCGCCATGTCTGCCGCATCTTCACTCCCCGAAGCCCGAACCCAAGCGGACCATAGGCATTATTCGCGCCGATGCAATTGCCGACACCCGGTCGGCGGCGACAATGCCCGACCCGCCTGCAAACCGCCTTGGATCATTTGGCAAAAGCTTCATCTGTTTCCAGGCGCGCCTCCCGGGACCAAGCCTTTTCTTCTTGTTTCAAATATCCCGGGTGAATTTGCCGGCGAATACCGGCAAAGGGGGCAGAGCCCCCGACGGGGGGGGCGCGCCAACCCCCCCCCCCCCAACCAACCCCCCCCC
>JBNKVT010000021.1:0-273936 GCA_050299335.1 Paracoccaceae bacterium
TCCTCCCCGCCCAACCACCAAGTTTACCGAACTGAAGAGACTTGGTGGTTGGGCGGGGAGGAGGGGCGGGTGGCGGCTATCTCATTAGAACTGATCCTCGAATTTCTTCGCCAGATCCTCGATGTTCTCCGGCGGCCAGTCGACGATATCCATGCCCAGATGCAGGCCCATCGTGGTCAGGACCTCCTTGATCTCGTTCAGGGACTTGCGACCGAAATTCGGGGTGCGCAGCATCTCGGCTTCGGTCTTCTGGATCAGGTCGCCGATATAGACGATATTGTCGTTCTTCAGGCAGTTGGCCGAGCGCACCGACAGTTCCAGCTCGTCCACTTTCTTCAGCAGCAGCGGATTGAACTCCAGATCGTCGTCCTCCTCGGGACGCGTCGCGGCTTCGGGCTCGTCGAAATTGACGAAGACCTGCAACTGGTCCTGAAGGATCCGTGCGGCATAGGCGATGGCGTCGTCGGGCGTGATCGAGCCGTCGGTCTCGATATTGAGGGTCAGCTTGTCGTAGTCGAGAACCTGGCCCTCGCGGGTCGGTTCAACCTTGTAGCTGACCTTCTTGACCGGCGAGAACAGCGCGTCGACCGAGATCAGGCCAATGGGCGCATCCTCTGGCCGGTTCTTGTCGGCGGCGACATAGCCCTTTCCGGTCTCGACGGTCAGCTCCATGTAGAAGGACGCGCCCTCATCGAGATGGCAGATCACGTGCTCCTTGTTCAGGATCTCGATCCCGGCACTTTCCGAGATGTCGCCCGCGGTCACCACACCCGGCCCGGTCTTGTTGATCGACAGCCGCTTCGGCCCTTCGACCTCCATCCGGACGGCGACGCCCTTGAGGTTGAGGACGATATCGGTGACGTCTTCGCGCACACCGGCCACCGAGCTGAATTCATGCAGCACGTTGTCGATCTGCGCGGACGTGATCGCAGCCCCCTGCAGCGAGGACAACAGCACGCGCCGCAGCGCGTTGCCGAGGGTCAGGCCGAAGCCGCGTTCCAGCGGTTCGGCGATGGCGGTCGCCATGCGCTGGGCATCGGCGCCCGGCTTGATGTCCAGCCCTTGCGGACGGATGAGTTCCTGCCAGTTCTTGTGGATCATGTAATGCCCTCCATTCTTGCCATGCGCTCTGATCCGGATGTGTGAGCGATGGCTCCCGAGGTTTGATGCAAAATCAGCAAAGGGAGACGCGCCCGAATGGCCCGTCCCCCGGAATTCGAAAGTCCCGTCAGACGCGGCGGCGCTTCGGCGGGCGGCAGCCGTTATGCGGGATCGGGGTGACGTCACGGATCGAGGTGATCGTGAAACCCACGGCCGACAGGGCGCGAAGCGCGCTCTCGCGGCCCGACCCCGGTCCCTGCACCTCGACCTCGAGGGTGCGCATGCCGTGTTCCTGGGCCTTCTTGCCGGCGTCCTCGGCAGCCATCTGGGCGGCATAGGGCGTCGATTTCCGCGACCCCTTGAAGCCCATGGTCCCGGCAGAGGACCAGGCGATGGCGTTGCCCTGGGCGTCGGCGATCAGGATCTTGGTGTTGTTGAACGACGCGTTCACATGCGCCACACCGGCGGAGATGTTCTTGCGTTCCTTGCGCTTCATGCGCGTCTTTTCGCGTGCCATGTCTGTCGCCCTCCCTTACTTCTTCTTGCCGGCAATGGCTTTTGCCGGGCCCTTGCGGGTGCGGGCGTTGGTGTGGGTGCGCTGGCCGCGCACGGGCAGGCCGCGGCGATGGCGCAGGCCGCGGTAGCAGCCGAGGTCCATCAGTCGCTTGATGTTCATGCTCTTTTCACGACGCAGGTCGCCTTCGACCATGTAATTGGCGTCGATATGTTCGCGGATCTGCAGCACCTCGGCGTCCGAGAGCTCGTTAACGCGGCGGGCGGCGTCGATGCCCGTGGCTTCGCAGATGGCTTTCGCACCGGCGCGGCCGATGCCATGGATATAGGTCAATGCGATGACAACCCGCTTGCCCGTCGGGATGTTCACGCCAGAAATTCGTGCCAAGTCGGTCTCCGATCTGTCATTGCGGTTCCGTAGTTCCAGAACCTTTTTTCACAATTGCGGTCCCAAAGGCTTGCGTGCCTCGGGACCTTACGATCTCGGGTGGGAGGGACCATCGGGGGCCCGGTCTCACGGGAGAGATGCGGACTTATAGAATCACGCCGGGGCGCGTCAAGTGTTAATTGGATAAAGAGACAATGGCTCTGCCAGATTTTCAAACATTCCGAAAGTGACATTTATCACCGCTGCAATTTTCCTCACGTGGCTACAGTTGAAGCCTTTTTTAAACAGTGATTGACGGAAGGGAATGCAAAATGGCCAAGCAACGGATCATTCTAATCCACGGGCGCAGCACCAAACCGGGGAAAGCGGCATTCGAGGCGCTCCAGAAAAAGGCGCTGTTGCATGGGCTGACCCGCGAAGGAAGCGGTAAAGGGAAAAAGATCGAAGACGAAAAGGTGGCGATCGATTTCGTCTACTACGGCGACGTGAACAACGCGCTGCTCGCGGAAAAGAGCAAGAAGATGGCAAAGCGCCTGACTGCCAAAGACCCGCACTGCGGAAACCTACCATGTGAACCACATCAGGGCCTCGACAAAGCAATCGATATCCTTGCCGCCATGCCGAATTTCTCGGCCCGTACCTACAAGAAAGTACTGGAACAGAACGAGGATCGGCGCTGGCTCGACAATGCGGCAAATGCCGTCAGCACCTTTGCGGCAATAACAACCGCTACCTTTCTCAACAAGGTCGCGATCAACAAAACTACGCCGGATATGGGGGCATACCTTCTGACCCGGAAGGTCGGTTCCGAAATTCGGGAGCGACTGCAGAAGGTCCTCAGACCCGCGATCAGGGCTGGCGATGATATTTGCCTGGTTTCCCACAGCATGGGCTGCATGGTAGCCTATGACGTGCTTTGGAAGTTCTCTCGAATGAGTGAGTATTCCGAGCTACAGGAGTCTGGGAACAAGATTTCAAAATGGGTCACTCTTGGATGCCCGCTCGGTGAAGCCGGGGTGAAGCGCAACCTTTATGACGGGGACGAGCGCCGCGAAGATAAGTATCCGCGTGAAATCGTGCTCGACTGGGTAAATATTGCAGCCAAAGATGATTTCGTTGCCCATGACCGTTCGATAAAGGATGACTATTCCTACATGACAAGGTCAGATCCAAAGCTTGTGAATTCCATCCGCGACGAGGAGATCTATAACTGCTTCTTCCACGATGGCGTGTCGAATCCCCACAAACTCTACGGCTATCTCGCACACGAAAAGGTCGGGAAGGAAATCGCCGACTGGATCAAGTAGGCGCTGCGCACTCCCGTGTAATCATGCCACAAGGCGGAACGTCGCGTCGCTACCCCAGCGCCTCGTTCAAGCTTGAGGCAACCTCATCGATCTCGCCCAGCCCGTCGATGCTCTTCAGCTGACCCTTGGCATGGTAGTACCCGATCAGCGGCGAGGTTTCCTTGTAGTAGGCCAACAGCCGCGTCCGCATGGTCTCGGCATTGTCGTCCTCGCGGCGCTTGAACTCGGTCGAGCCGCACTTGTCGCAGACCCCGTCCTGCGCCGGCTTTTTGGTCTCGTCGTGATAGACTTCGCCGCAATTCGCACAGGTATACCGCCCCGACACGCGGGCCACCAGTTCCTCGTCCTCGGCAATCCGCATCTCGACCACGGCATCGAGGCGCTGGCCCTTCGAGGCCAGCAACTCCCCCAACGCATCGGCCTGGGCCAGCGTCCGGGGGAAACCGTCAAAGATGAAACCGCCATGGTCGGCGGGCTTGTCGAGCTGCTCGGCGATCAGGCCGATGACGATCTCATCGGTGACCAGATCGCCCCGGTCCATGACGGCGGCAACCTTGTTGCCCATCTCGGTCCCCGAGGACCGCGCCGCCCTCAGCATGTCGCCGGTGGACAGCTGCACCATGCCGCGCGCGGCCACCAGCCGGTGCGCCTGCGTTCCCTTGCCGGCACCCGGGGGCCCCAAAAGTATGATATTCATCTGCGCTTCTTCTTCCGTCCCTTGCCCCGCAGTTTTGATCTTTCGATCAAGCCTTCATACTGGTGCGCCAGCATGTGCGACTGGACCTGATTGATCGTGTCCATCGTCACCGAGACCACGATCAGAAGCGAGGTGCCGCCAAAATAGAACGGAATGGCGGTGTTTGCGATCAGAAATTCCGGCAGGAGACAAACCGCCGCAAGATAGGCCGAACCGATCACCAGGACCCTGGCAACGACATAGTCGAGATACTCGATGGTCTTTGCCCCGGGCCGGATGCCGGGCACGAAACCGCCCTGCTTCTTGAGGTTATCGGCCACGTCCTCGGATTTGAACGAGACATTGGCGGTATAGAAATAGGTGAAAAAGACGATCAGCGCGGCGAAGAACAGCAGATACAGGATCTGCCCCCGGCCCAGATAGGCCGAGATGGTGTTCAGGATCCCCGAACTGGAATTGCCCGAGAACGTCGTGATTGTCGTCGGCATGACCAGCAGGGCAGAGGCAAAGATCGCCGGAATGACACCTGCCGGGTTCACTTTAATCGGCAGGCTGGAGCTTTCGCCGCCATACATCTTCTGGCCGACCTGACGGCGCGGATACTGAATATGGATTTTTCTGAGCGCCCGCTCCATGAACACGATGAACATGATCACCGCCACGGCCATGATCAGCACTATGATGACCATCGGCGGGCTGATGGCCCCCGAGCGGCCCTGTTCGAAGAACTGATAGAGCGCGGCGGGCAACTCGGCGACGATACCGGTGAAGATGATCAGCGACACGCCGTTGCCGATCCCGCGCGCGGTGATCTGCTCGCCTAGCCACAACAGGAACATCGTCCCGCCCACGAGGGTAATCACGCAGGACGCCCGGAAGAACCAGCCCGGATCGACCGCCAGTTCCTGCCCCTCAAGGCCGAGCGCCATCATATAGGCCTGCACGGTGGCGAGGATGACGGTCAGATAGCGGGTATACTGGTTCAGCTTCTTCCGCCCGATCTCGCCCTCTTTCTTCAGCGCCTCAAGGGATGGCACCATGGCCGACATCAGCTGCACGATGATCGAGGCCGAGATATAGGGCATGATCCCCAGCGCGAAGATCGCCATCCGCGACACGGCGCCACCGGTGAACATGTTCAGCATGCCCCCGATGCCCTGGCCTGCCTGTTCGAAGAACCGCGCCAGTTCGACCGTGTCCACACCCGGGACCGGCACATAGGTGCCGAGGCGGTAGACGCACAGTAGCCCCAAAGCGAAAAGGATCCTCGCCTGCAGCTCCTTGGCCTTGCCGAAGGACGCCCAGTTGAGGTTGGCGGCCATCTGTTCCGCTGCTGATACCATTTAGATCGGCCTCCCGATGCCGTGCGCCGCCCTCAAGGGTCGGGAGGGGCGGCGCAGCCAGAGATGTAAGGGGCATGGCAGCCCCTCACAAGGCTTATTCCGCCGGAGCGGCCGGTTTGGTGAGCGTGACCGAGCCCCCAGCCTTCTCGACCGCCTCGATGGCCGCCTTTGAAGCGCCGGTAACGGTCAGGTCGATCTTCGCACTCAGCTCGCCCTTGGCCAGCAGCCGCACCCCGTCACGCACCCGCCGCACCAGACCGCTTTCGACGAGGGTCTCCTCGGTGATCGCCTTCTTGGCGTCGATCTTCTTGGCGTCGATGAATTTCTGCAGGATGCCGAGATTGATGACGGCATGGCGCTTGGCATTGATATTGTTGAAGCCGCGCTTCGGCAGCCGCTGGTAGAGCGGCATCTGCCCGCCCTCATAGCCGTTGATCGCCACGCCCGACCGGGACTTCTGCCCCTTGATCCCGCGTCCACCCATCTTGCCCTTGCCCGAGCCCGGGCCACGGCCAACACGTTTCTTGGATTTCGTCGCACCGGGATTGTCCCGGAGTTCATTCAGTTTCATATCGCTTCTCCTTCGCCGGATACGCCCCCGAAGCGAATTGGGCGACCACGGCATGATTGATGAGGTGTGGACCCTGTGGGGACCACCGGGGGCGTATATATTGTCAAATTTGGACAATCAACCTGTTTATCAAACGAGCTTGTAAGTCCTCCTTGCGTGGGATGACCAAGGCTGTTCCTGTTTGAAGGAATCGGGGAACCAAAGGCTTGAAACCTGAGGTTATTCTATCTCAAGTTGCGCATGCTCGCTTTATAAGGTACGCTCCAACAATAGAATCACAGTTACTTGAGATATGTCGGGGGAAGAAATGGCCAAGAAATCTAGGAAGGACTTGGACGTCTTTGAAATTCTCGACAAAGACGACGCTGCTAAAGCGATTGCTGATGAAATACATATTTATCACAACGGTGCAGTTTGTGAAACTGACTCCATAGGCTATGCTACACCGGAAGGCAGGTCACCGCTAGAAATTGTTGTCGACGCTTCTGAGGGATTTATCCCACTCTGGGAAGAAAATACGACGCTTCGGTGGCGGTTCAACGAACTCTCAATGGCGATATTTGCTGATCCTGAAGAAGCCAAATCAGGCATTCGCAATCTCTTTGCGGAGGGCATTCAGGAGTGGAAAGATTCACCGCCTGTCAAGTTCAGCGAACGTCATGACGCCTGGGATTTCGAAATTGCCGTAGCTCCGCAAGAAAACTGCACAATAAACGGATGCACGCTAGCCCGAGCATTCTTTCCAGATTCGGGGCGTCACGATCTATTAATATATCCAACAATGTTCAAACAGTCTCGGAAAGAGATGGTCGAGACGCTGGCGCACGAAATTGGACACATCTTTGGACTGCGTCACTTTTTCGCAAATATATCGGAAGAAGATTGGCCCGTGGAAATTTTTGGAGCGCATAACGATGTCTCCATTATGAACTATGGACCAAAAAGCCGTATGACAAAAAACGATAGGGACGACTTGAAGACGCTTTACCAATTAGTTTGGAGTGGGCAACTGAAAGACATCAACGGAACACCAATTCGGTTGATGCGGCCGTTCAGTTTTTTCCGCGCGATTCCTCAGGGTCCGTTCCACATGGTTTGAATGTAGAGTAATGCTTTATACAAGCGGTAGGACATGTTTTCATGCCGCTCCATACCAATCCCCCAGCTTCACCTCCACCGCGTCGCCCACGAGTGCCGCGAACCCAGCCGGGTCCTGGGTCCCGTCGTCGCGGCCTCGGTAGTGGTAGGGATAGACATAGGTCGGCCCGAACTCGGCGACGGCGGAGGCTGCGGCGGCGGCATCCATGGTGAAGGGCAGGTTCATGCAGACGAAGGCGAGGTCGATGTTTTGCAGCGCCCGCATCTCGGGGATATCCTCGGTGTCGCCCGAAATATAGGTGCGGAAATCGCCCATGCTCAGCACGTAGCCGTTGTCGCGGCCCTGCGGGTGAAAATTCGTGCGGCCCTCGGTGGTGTTGTAGGCCGGGATCGCGTCGATGACGATGCCGTTCCAGCTCATGCTTTCGGCATTGGCCAGCGCGGTGGCCCGGGATTTCAGGTCGTCTGGTAGCATCCCGTAGACCGCCGGGTTGGTGACGATCGGGGTCGGCTTGCTGGCGTCGATGATGCCCGACAGCGTGTCGGCATTATAGTGGTCGCCATGCTCGTGGGTGACGAGGATCAGGTCGGGGCTGGGGAAATCCGCATAGGCCGAGACGTCGCCGACCGGGTCGGCATAGATCACACCAGACGGGGTCTCCATCACGAAAGAGGCATGGGCGACCGGGTGGACAGTGATCGGCCCCTCGGCGGTCTCGAAGACATTGGCCCCGCCGGACTGAGCGAGCGCGGCATAGGGCAGGATCGTCACGCTGCCCGAAGCGGCGGCGGTGGCGAGAAAGGTGCGTCGTGTCTGTGTCATGGTTCCCCTCCATTGCGATGGCCGTAGTTTAGGGAACGCCCGCGACGGCTCAACGACCGCGAGCCGCGCCTCTCGGAAATGTGTAGCGCCCCGGAGGGAGGGCCGGGGCGCTTTCGGAACCAGGCTTGTCTCAGGCGCCGGCAGGCCAGGTGAATTCCGGGCGCAAGCCTTCGTAGACCGGGCGGCCATCGGAGGGTTTGTCATAGCCCTTCGAGGTGTCCCAGAACGCATGATAACTGGCCTTCGGGAAGGCGGCATCGTCGTAGCCCATGACGTTCGGGACGGCGACGCGGATGCGTTTCTGCTTGTCGTCGAGCATCAGCACGGCGCCGCAGTCTTCGCAAAGGCAGATCTCGAGCGGGCCGTCGGGGTTGTCGGCATTGAACGGCACCCGCTTCATAGCACCCTCGTTGGTGGTCGAGAGGTCGGCGTAGTTGAAGAAGGCCACATGGGTGGTGTGCTGCTTGGTGACGTTCTTGCAGACATTGCAGTGGCATTCGTGGTTGTCGATGGGCTCGGCGGAGGCGGTCACCGGGTGGTGGGCGCAGCCTCCCTTATATGGGCTGGTCATGGGTATCCTCCGGTTGAAACCGTGCACTTGGAGGCACGTCTGGGTATTTGAGGGGGATTCGGGGGGCGAAAGCGACCCGGCAATTCGTCTCATAGGGGGGAGGCGGCGGGGGCTGTTTGCACGCGTGCAAAAAAAGGGGAATTGGATTGATTTTATTGGGAAAAAGGGTTTAGCGAGGGTTAATTTTCACTGTTTCTTACGTCGCTTGGAACTGTATTAGAGGCTGCGAAACGCAGTAATCTAGTAGCCTTCTACGCGCCCTTGCACGCTTCAAGCACCCTTCTCACATCCGGCATGCGCTCAAGGCTGCGGTCGATCCTTTCACGCCATTTGGGACTACGGACCAGAGCGTCCTGATACGCGTCCCAGAGGTCGTGGGGGCGGTCTTCGGACATGGTCTCGATGAGGAAGGCGGCCTGCTGGCGGTCCTTTTGGGCCTTGTCGGCTTCGGGGCCGTCGCGGCGACGGTCGGCGACGATCAGCTTGTGGATGGCGAATTTCTCAGGCCGGGGGATCTGGACGAGGATGCCGTCGCGGTAGAGGGCGACGGCGTGGATCGGGTCGGAGATGAGGTAGTTGAGGTGGTGGAGGGCGCGGGCCTGGACACCGAGGGACGGCAGGGGGCGGATGCCTTCGTCGTCCTCGAAGGAGGGGGTGAGGAACTCGACCAGGGTGCCGGTGGTGCCCTGTTTCCAGCGCCAGACGCTGTTGGGGTCGAGGCCGTCGATGGGGGCGAATTTCAGCGCCGAGAAGGTGTCGGCGAGCGAGGGTTCAACCTGGTCGTCGATAGCGAGCGACAGGCGTTCGAACTGGGCGATATCGATGTCGCCGGTATTGGCCACACCACCAAGCGGCAGGGTGACGCCGAGCTCGCCCTCCATCAGGCGGAAGGCGTTGGTGCCGATCAGGGTGCCGCCGAGGCGGAAGGTGCCGACCTTGGACAGCGCCAGCAACAGGCTGCCGGTGGCACGGTCGGTGGGGGTCATGCCCTCGGCCCGCAAGAGGCGGGTCAGGCGGCTGCGTTCGCGGCGGCGCTGGTCGGCCTCGTCCTTGAGGGCGCGCATACGGTCGATGCGGGTGCAGGTCTCAGGCGTGTCGGGGCCGATATACCACCATTTGGACTGGGTGCCGATATTCTCCTTGGAATACCAGTAGGTCTTGCCGTCGATCACCCGGGTCTGGATCGAGCCGCGGATATTGGCGACCATGTCGTCCTTGGCGAGCCGGACGAGGTCGCTATAGGCCGAGCGGGCGATGGAGCTGAGATTTGCCATGTGGGGGGCCCGTTGCTGTTGGCTGCTACCGTAATTATTTTTCTGGTAGCAGTCAATTGCTACCGTGGAAATGTTTTTGGTAGTAGTGGGGTGGCCGAACGGCAATAAGGGTTCAGGGCGGAGCAGAGGGTGGCGGGACGGGGCAAAACCTCCCCCCTGGCCCCACTCCCAGAGGGAGGGGGGAATGCCCGCCAATCCTGCTTCAAAATTAAAAACCGCCCCGAAGTTCCCTCCGGAGCGGCTTCAAAGTCCCGTAGGGCGGGGTTCACCCCGCCTTGCCTCAACCCTTCTCTTCGACGATCTCCACCATGTGCGGGATCTTGGCGATCATGCCGCGCACGGCGGGGGTGTCTTCGAGTTCGCGGGTCTTGTGCATCTTGTTCAGGCCCAGCCTGATCAGCGTCTGGCGCTGCTTGGCGGGGCAGTTCGCAACAGTTCAAGAACTGTGATTTGGTAGATTCTATTGGAAAAAGCGACTGGCCTTGAGGAACTTGGAAATCTATGCCAATGTAGATTAATCAACACTAGTTCAAACACCAACTTCCGCACTCATTGACTTTGGTTCAAGAAGACAAATACTTTTTGGGTAACTAGCTAGGCAATTCAGCCAACGCGCTACGTGCTCGATCGATCATTTCATCTAACTCAAGATTATGTTCTGTGCTCATTTTGTCGCGGAGTGGTAATAAGCGCTCAAACCAATCCTTTGCAGAAGCACTCTTTCGAAGGCGTGTTTTTACTATTGCTATCCTTATAATAGCAGTCGCAATAAAAAATACACTGTCTTCAGAAAACGTTCTACCTTGAACTTCTCGATATTCATCAAAACTCTCCAAGAAACATGGCAGTGCCTGATCGTCGAGACCTAAAAGCACAAAGTGATCACCAACCTCCTGAAGAACCTTCGCTTTCACATTTATGCCCGATGATGTCAGTGACAGTATGTTGGTTTTCTTTGCAATATTCCAAATTTTCCTAAGCTCATTAATTGCGATTTTTGCATGCCCCCCTATCTCCGCAGAAGCAACCAATCTCAATAGTATTTCTAAATACTCCTTTACTTCACCTAGGGTTTCCGCTTTCCTGTACCGCCTATGTGCAGTCCGAAAGGCCCTTTTTATTGCTTGGGCTCCTTCCTTCGAGCTTTCCGGCGCTTCGATTGCGACACGCCTGTAAGTATCCAGAGCTCTTTTTTTACTCTCCCTAGCCTCATTGGATCTTGCGCTGTTTGCGCTTGCTAGCTTAAGAGAGAATGCAATAATAATCGCATATGGCCAAAACGTCCTCCTAAAGTTGTCTGCATAGACAAATATTCCATCTTGTATAGATGTTCCGTTGATTCTCTGTTCTAACGCTTCACTAAGTTTCTCGTCCGAATTTTCCTTCATTTCTTCAGCGCCTTTCAAGCGCGAGTATATTGATGCGGTTCCATTTTCATAGTCCTCTAGTTCGGCCATGAGCTGCTGTATGGACTGCTCTTCTCTGGTAAATGCATCCGGACTAATCACACATTCTAACGCTTGCTTTAAAACACACTCACGAACACGAGATGAAATTAGCTCTTCATCAGGATCCATTAAAATTCTTATCAAGTTTGCTTGCCTTGGCCCAAAGTTATGATACTCAGCGAGGTCCAAAAGGGTCGTCTTCTCCAAAATTTCATCAAGCAACTGCAACTCAAACTGGTCTCCATCAGCCTCGACAAGATCCCTACGCAGTTGCGCCCTAGACCTCACGTCCTCAACAATACTTTCACCGAGGTTACTTTCACCTCTCGTTAGTTCTTTAAATATTTCATCTTCCGATTTACTTACCTCTCTCATTCTGTCGGTATTTATATTCTTTGAGTCTATTTCGAGTTCTATGCGCGTTTTTTCGGATATTATTTGTTGCGTTATTTCCTGGACCTCCTGCGACAACTCAAAGTTATTTTGTCGTAACTCGGATAGTTCTCTTTCGTATCGCTCCGCTTCGAAGAAGAGCACTACGCCAATTAGGCCTAGAAAATAGTAGGCCATGTCAACGTTAGGCTTAGAAACATAGAGACCAATTACCAGTGGGAGCAGCACCACATTTATGAAAATAACTATGGCACCAAAAGCGGCAATCCACAGAGAGCTGGTGTTGTACAAAAAGAATGGCGTACTAACGGCGACACTAAGTGAAATCGCTAAAGGTAGATATGTCTGTCGCATTATCCAATGTTTGCTCCTAGATGGGCGTCAAGTCTGTTTCGATTATACAGGCAATTTCTTTACGGCGGTAGATATTTGGTCTACTAGGAGTCAATCGCCTTTAGTCGCCTCCCACACAGAAAAGCCGCCCCGAAGTTTCCTCCGGAGCGGCTCGTTAGTCCCGTAGAGCAGGGTTCACCCCGCCTTACCTCAACCTTTCTCTTCGACGATCTCCACCATGTGCGGGATCTTGGCGATCATGCCGCGCACGGCGGGGGTGTCTTCGAGTTCGCGGGTCTTGTGCATCTTGTTCAGGCCCAGCCCGATCAGCGTCTGGCGCTGCTTGGCGGGGCGGCGGATCGGGGAGCCGATCTGCTTGACGACGATGGTCTTGGCCATGGGTTACGCCTCCGCCGGTTCGGCCGTTTCGGCCTGTTTCGGCAGGATGTCGGCCACCTTCTTGCCGCGGCGCTGCGCGACCTGGCGGGGGCTCGATTCCTTCATGAGACCGTCGATGGTCGCCCGGATCATGTTGTAGGGGTTCTGCGACCCGATGGATTTCGCCACCACGTCCTGAACGCCCAGCATCTCGAACACCGCACGCATCGGACCGCCGGCGATGATGCCGGTACCCGCAGGGGCGGTGCGCATGACAACCTTGCCGGCGCCGTGGCGGCCGTTCATGTTGTGATGCAGGGTCCGGCCCTCGCGCAGGGGCACGCGGATCATCTGGCGCTTGGCCTGTTCGGTGGCCTTGCGGATCGCTTCGGGAACCTCGCGGGCCTTGCCCTTGCCGAAGCCGACGCGGCCCTTCTGGTCGCCGACGACCACGAGCGCTGCAAAACCGAAGTTCTTGCCGCCCTTGGTGGTCTTGGCCACGCGGTTGATCGCCACCAGACGGTCGGCGAATTCCGGTGTTTCGTCGCGGTCGCGACGTCCCCGGCGGTTATCGTCTCTTGCCATACCGTCTCTCCTAGAACTTCAGGCCGCCCTCACGGGCAGCATCTGCGAGGGCTTTGACTTTCCCGTGGAAAAGAAAGCCGCCGCGGTCGAAATAGACTTGTTCCACACCGGCCTTTTTGGCTCGTGCGGCGATCTCGGCGCCGACCTTGGCAGCGGCTTCGACATTGTTCTTGCCGACGATGCCGAGGTCTTTTTCCAGCGACGAGGCGGAGGCCAGGGTGCGGCCTTGCGTATCATCGATCAGCTGGACCGAGATGTTCTTGTTCGAACGGTGCACCGACAGACGCGGCAACCCGTTCGCGGTTTTCTTCAGTTTGCTCCGGACGCGCATGCGGCGCTTCTGGAACAGTTGTCTTTTGCTGTTCGCCATGGCTTGCGCTCCTTACTTCTTCTTGCCTTCCTTGCGGAAGATATATTCGTCGGCATACTTGATGCCCTTGCCCTTGTAGGGCTCAGGCGCACGCCATTCGCGAATATTGGCCGCGACCTGGCCGACGATCTGCTGATCGATGCCTTCGACGATGACTTCGGTCGGTTTCGACGAGGTGATGGTCACGCCATCGGGGATCGCGAAATCGACGTCGTGGGAATAGCCGAGCGCCAGTTTCAGGGTCTTGCCCTGGACCTGGGCGCGGTAGCCGACGCCGTTGATTTCGAGCTCTTTCCTGAAGCCCTCGGTCACGCCGGTGACGCAGTTCTGCACCTGGCTGCGGGACATTCCCCACTGCTGACGGGCGCGTTTCGAGCTGCCGCGCGGGTCGATCTTGATGGCGTTGTCGGCCATGGTGATCGACACGTCGTCGGTTGCGGTGAAGCTCCGGGTCCCCTTGGGGCCCTTCACTTCAACGGTCTGGCCGGACACAGTGGCGGTGACGCCGCTGGGCAGCTCGACCGGTCTTTTACCAATTCGAGACATGAGCCAAACTCCTTAGAACACGCGGCAAAGGACTTCGCCACCGACGTTTTCGGTGCGGGCCTTTGCATCGGTCATGATGCCCTTGGGCGTGGAAACGATGGCGATGCCGAGGCCCTGGCGGACGGACGGGATGTCCTTCACACCGGAATAGACCCGGCGGCCGGGGGTGGAGACGCGCTTGAGTTCGCGGATCACCGGGGCGCCGTCGTAATATTTGAGGCTGATTTCCAGTTCGGGATGGCCCTTGCCGTCCTTAGCCTTTTCATAGCCGCGGATATAGCCCTCGTCCTTCAGCACATCCAGAACCCAGGCGCGAACCTTGGAGGCCGGGGTGCGGACGGTGGACTTGCCGCGCATCTGCGCGTTGCGGATGCGGGTCAGCATATCGCCGAGAGGATCGTTCATCATGTTCCTGTTCCTCCCTTACCAGCTCGACTTGACCATGCCGGGGATCTCGCCCCTTGAGGCCAGATCCCTGAGCGCGATACGCGACATTTTCAGCTTGCGGTAATAGGCCTTCGGGCGGCCTGAGACCTGGCAACGGTTGTTCAGGCGGGTCGCCGAGGAATTCCGCGGCAGCTTCGCCAGTTTCATGTTCAGCTGCACCCGCTCGCCCAGCGGCAGGTCCTTGTCGGCCAGCCGTTCCTTGATCGCGGCGCGCTTGGCGGCGTAGCGGGCCACCAGTTTCTCGCGCTTCTTCTGGCGCTCGATCATGCTTGTCTTAGCCATTGGCTGTCTCCTCCGCTTTGGCCGCCGGGAAGGGCATGTTGAACTTGGTCAGCAGGCTCTTCGCTTCCGCGTCGGTTTTCGCGGTCGTGCAGATAACGATGTCCATCCCCCAGATCTGATCGACCTTGTCATATTCGATCTCGGGGAAAACGATGTGCTCTTTCAGGCCCATGGCGTAGTTGCCGCGGCTGTCGAAGCTTCTCGGGTTGAGGCCCCGGAAGTCGCGGACCCGCGGCAGGGCGATCATGATCAGACGGTCGAGGAATTCGTACATCCGGTCGCCGCGCAGGGTCACCTTGACGCCCAGCGGCATCTCTTCGCGGACTTTGAAGCCGGCGATCGACTGTTTGGCCTTGGTGATGACCGGCTTCTGACCGGCAATCGCCATCAGGTCGTCATGGGCGGCCTTGATCTTCTTCGAATCCGCCACGGCCTCGCCGACGCCCATGTTGAGGACGATCTTGTCGAGACGCGGGGTCTGCATCGCGTTCTTGTAGCCGAACTCTTCCTGCATCGCCTTGGCGATGCTTTCGCGGTAGAGGGCCTTCAGACGCGGGGTGTAGTTGGACGCATCAAGCATTGATGACCTCCCCGGATTTCTTGGCGTAACGCACCTTCTTGTCGCCTTCCATGCGGAACCCGACACGGGTCGGGCCGCCTTCCTTGGGGTCGACGAGGGCGAGGTTGGACAGATCGATCGGCATGTCGGTCGGGACGCGGCCACCTTGCGAGTTTGCCGACTGCTTGGTGTGGCGGATGGCGGTGTTCACGCCGGACACGACAGCCTTGCCCTTTGCAGGCAGAACCTGGGTGATCTCACCCTCGCGGCCCTTGTCCTTGCCGGCGAGCACGATCACCTTGTCGCCTTTTTTCAGCTTGGCAGCCATCAGAGCACCTCCGGAGCCAGCGAGATGATTTTCATGAAGTTCTTCGCCCGAAGCTCGCGCACCACCGGCCCGAAGATGCGGGTGCCGATGGGCTCGTTGGCGGTGTTGAGGATGACGGCGGCGTTCCGGTCGAAGCGGATCGCGGTGCCGTCCTCGCGGCGGACTTCCTTGGCGGTGCGGACGACAACGGCCTTGCGGACATCGCCCTTCTTGACGCGGCCACGCGGAATGGCCTCCTTGACCGACACCACGATGATGTCGCCAACAGAGGCATATTTGCGTTTGGAACCGCCCAGGACCTTGATGCACTGAACCCGGCGAGCACCGGAATTGTCAGCAACATCCAGATTGGTCTGCATCTGGATCATTTGGTTTCTCCCGACCTGTAGGGACGCGGCCCTACGGTTTCGATTAAACCGGGGGTGACTGCGTTACTCCGCAATCACCTCCCAGCGTTTGGTCTTCGAGATCGGCGCGCATTCCTGGATGCGGACAATGTCGCCGACCTTGAATTTCTCGTCCGCGTCATGGGCGCGGTATTTCTTGGTCTTCTTGATGGTCTTTTTCATCAGCGGGTGCGTGAAGCGGCGCTCGACGAGCACGGTCACGGTCTGGGTGTTGGCGTCCGAGGTCACGGTGCCCTGAAGGATACGCTTGGGCATCTTACGCCTCCTGTCCGGCCGCTGCAGCGGCTTTCTCGTTCAGAATGGTCTTCACGCGGGCCGCCTGGCGGCGCACGACGCGCATCCGCGCGGTATTCTCGATCTGGCCGGTGGCCTGCTGAAACCGGAGATTGAAGCTCTCCTTCTTCAGCGTCTCCAGCTCCTCGCGGAGCTGGTCTGGCGTCTTGTCACGCAATTCCTGAGCACTCATGGGCTCGACTTCCTTTCAACATCACCGGAGGGCCCGCTGGGGTCACCCTGATTCCGGTGGAGTTCCGTGGTGAAGTGGGCCGTATAGGGGGGTTTGGAGGGGTTGGCAAGGGGTATTTGGCTAGTCTCAACATTACTATTATTTCTAGTAAGAACCGGGTCAACGCGCCACAGTTTCAGATAAGTTGCTTAGGCTAAAAATGGAGGGCTAAATATGAGTTTCGCACCACATGGGGAAGAGGAAATTCGTGCCTACATATCTTGGCGCATTCCGAAGCTAAAACAGCAACAAATATATTTTGCCAGAGTTCGAGTACTCGGTATCGCACTCTCAGCCTTCATTATTTTCAGAGATGGGATTGCTGCAGGATTAGCATTTGTCCTTGTTATTGAACTAGCCTACGCGGCAGCCAAAGGCGTCACGAATGCGCATGTGGATTTGCTTTACGCCTTTTGGCGTGATCTTGATCGGGATGAAGCAACAGATCTTCAGGGCTTTGAAACTGCCATTTAGTCGAGCTCGTATTCGCTATTCTCTTAGCAGTGATTGCCAGTCTTGACGTCCGTGCACGATACGGATCACATCGACATCTGCAGTATCCAATTTGAAAATGATCAAGTGTGATTGATAGCGGTATAGCCTTATCGGAGGAGAAAACTCTGTTCGTTCTCGGGCGATCTCGGGCTGGTCACTAATCAATTCTACCGCACCAAACAACCCGCGCAGATAGACTTCCGCCTGCTCAATAGACCAAGTCTTTGCTGTGTAGTCCCAAATCTGGTCCAGATCGCGCCGTGCCGCCGGTGTAAAACGAGCCTTCTTACGCGCCATTCGCACGCTTGTCGGCGAGGAAATCCTCGACACTCAGCGGCTCGGGCGCGCCACTCGCCAACCCCTCATCAATAAAAGCCTGAATCTCAGCCACGGCCCGTTGCCGGTCCTGATCGCGGCGGATCAGGTCGCGGACATAGTCGCTCGCATTGGCGTAGCGTCCGGTCGCGGCCTGATCTTCGACCCAGCTCTTCATCGGGTCGGGGAGGGAGACGTTCATGGTTGCCATGGGCGGAAATTGGCACGGATTGCCAATCCTTGTCAATTCCGTGCCACCAGCTCCATCACCGCCACCATGACGATCCCGTAGAGGACGTGGCCGACCAGGGCCACCCAGGTGATGCCGGTGAAGCCGAGGAAGAAGGGCAGACCGGCGATGGCGGTGATGCCGCCGATGGCGAAGACCCAGAGGCCCAGCCCATAGATGGCGGACGGGATGAACCAGCCGAGGTTGGGGCCGAGGATGGCGGTCCAGATCGGCTTGAAGATGAACAGCCAGCCGATGGGGTAGCCGACGAGGCCGACGAGGTAGAAATGCATGAAGAAGCCGGCGAAGTCTCCGTTGGGCAGGCCGAGCGTGCCGAAGAGGCTCTTTGCGAGGCCATGGGGCGAGAGGTTGGCCCAGCCGAGGCCGGGGGAGATCAGCTGGCCCCAGGTGTCGAAGGCGATGGTGGCGAAGAAGCCGGAGATGAACATCAGCCCGAGGGTCTGGAAGTTCAGCGGCGGGATGGTGCGGGCGGTGTCGGTAGTCATGAGCGGGGTCCCCTCTTGTACGATTTCGGCAAGCGGTACTGAGCAGGGTGTTGCCGATCAAGCGGTGTAACCTGAATTCATGCGAATGTGTTGGAATGGCGGGGATTGTTTCCGGAATTTGGAGACTGGTGAGGGACGGCGGGTGAAATCGCCCGCCCTACGTTTGCGATCTGACACTTGCGCATCGATCGACCCAATCCAGTACAACCTGTCCGACATCACGATCAGAGCAGCCAATGGACAATTTCGGCAGAAAAAAACTTTCGTCCACTATAAGGTCAGTATCATAAATATTTTTTCCCCTAACAATAAATTCAAATTTAATTAACTTGCTGTCGAGCCAAATCGATATCTCATCTACTTCCTTATATATCTTACCTTTTTTTAATCCGGTTTTATCTTCTATACCATCAAGTATAACCTCATACTTGTCGTGCGCTTTCTGGAAATCGACTCCCTTTGGCCAGCCAGGCTCAGAAAAATCTGAACTGAATTTGGAACACTTGATTATTTCAGAACCAAGAATATCCGGATCGACCGGACCATTCAGATAGAATACCGGATCACCATCAAGATGCATCCATGCTTCGGTTCCGGAGCGAGGGCGCAAAACGAATAGCCCTCTCACATGCAAAATACTAACGTTCTTCCGCATCGCCTTCATCTGGTTTCGGTTGCGCAGTTTGAACATCAGCTGGTCAGGGAGTTCCGTGTTCCAATATCAAAAAGGCCTCCGGAGACCGAAGGCCTTTTCAAGGCGTAGGGCGGGATTCACCCTGCCGCCCCTTACCAATCTTCGCGGGTCACATAGCGGCATTTGACCGGGAGTTTCATCGCGGCGAGGCGCAGGCCTTCCATGGCGATGTCTTCCGGGACGCCGTCGATCTCGAACATGATCCGGCCAGGCTTGACGCGGGCCGCCCAGTATTCGACGGAGCCTTTACCTTTACCCATACGCACTTCGGTCGGTTTCTTCGACACCGGCACATCGGGGAAGATGCGGATCCAGACGCGGCCCTGGCGCTTCATGTGGCGGGTGAGCGCACGCCGCGCCGCCTCGATCTGGCGGGCGGTGATGCGCTCGGGCTCGATGGCCTTCAGGCCGTACTGGCCGAAGGTGATGTCCGAGCCGCCCTTGGCCTCACCATGGATGCGGCCCTTGTGCTGCTTGCGGAACTTGGTTCTCTTTGGCGAAAGCATGTTGTTTCTCCTTCAGGAGGCGGGCGACTCAGCGACGCTGAGGACGGCCACCACCTCCCTCTTGCAGTTCGGACTGACGGCGGTCACGGGCTTGCGGATCGTGCTCCATGATGTCGCCCTTGTAGATCCACACCTTGATGCCGATGATCCCGTAGGCGGTCAGGGCCTCGTAATGGGCATAGTCGATATCGGCGCGGAGCGTGTGCAGCGGCACCCGACCCTCGCGGTACCATTCGGTCCGGGCGATCTCGGCACCGCCGAGACGGCCGCCGCAGTTCACGCGAACACCGAGAGCACCCATGCGCATGGCGTTCTGCACGGCGCGTTTCATCGCACGGCGGAAGGACACGCGGCGTTCCAGCTGCTGACCGATATTCTCGGCAACCAGCTGGGCGTCGATCTCGGGCTTGCGGACCTCGACGATGTTGAGGTGCAGTTCCGACTTGGTCAGCGTCGCCAGCTGCTTGCGCAGCGTCTCGATATCCGCGCCCTTCTTGCCGATGATGACACCGGGACGGGCAGCGTGGATCGTGACCCGGCACTTCTTGTGCGGACGCTCGATAATGACCCGCGAAATCCCGGCCTGAGCGGCGTTCTTCTTGATATAGGCGCGAATGGCGAGGTCTTCGTGGAGAAGCTGGCCATATTCGTCCTTGTCGGCATACCAGCGGCTGTCCCAGGTGCGGTTGACCTGCAGGCGCATGCCGATCGGATTGATTTTCTGACCCATCAGGCTTGCTCCTCTTGGGCGACCTGGCGAACCTTGATGGTCACCTGGGCGAAGGGTTTCAGGATCTTGCCGAACCGGCCACGGGCACGGGGGCGGCCCCGCTTCATGGTCAGGTTCTTGCCGACCCAGGCTTCGGCGACGACCAGTTCGTCAACGTCCAGCCCATGATTGTTCTCGGCATTGGCAATCGCCGACTGCAGCGTCTTCTTGACGTCGGCGGCGATGCGTTTCTTCGAGAAGGTGAGGTCCGTCAGCGCCTTGTCGACCGGCTTGTTGCGGATCAGCTGGGCGACGAGGTTCAGCTTCTGCGGGGAGGTGCGAAGCATCCGGCTGACGGCCATCGCTTCGTTATCTGCCACGCGGCGGGGGTTCTTTTCCTTTGCCATGGCTTACTTCCGCTTCGCTTTCTTGTCGGCGGCGTGGCCGTAATAGGTCCGCGTCGGCGAATATTCCCCGAATTTCTGGCCGATCATCTCTTCGGAGACGCTGACCGGAATATGCTTCTGGCCGTTATAGACACCGAAGGTCAGGCCCACGAACTGGGGCAGGATCGTCGAGCGGCGGGACCAGATCTTGATGACTTCGTTGCGGCCCGACTCGCGGGTCTTTTCGGCCTTTTTCAGAACGTAGCTGTCTACGAACGGGCCTTTCCATACTGAGCGCGGCATATCAGCGGCCCTTCCGTTTGGCGTGGCGCGAGCGGATGATGTATTTGTCCGTCGCCTTGTTCGAGCGCGTCTTGGCCCCCTTGGTCGGCTTGCCCCACGGGGTCACCGGGTGGCGCCCGCCCGAGGTCCGGCCTTCACCGCCGCCATGGGGGTGATCGATCGGGTTCATGACGACACCGCGCACCGACGGGCGGATGCCCTTGTGGCGGTTGCGCCCGGCCTTGCCGAGATTCTGGTTCGAATGATCGGGGTTCGACACGGCACCGACTGTGGCCATGCATTCCTGGCGCACCATACGCAATTCGCCCGAGGACAGGCGGATCTGGGCGTAGCCACCGTCACGGCCGACGAACTGGGCATAGGTCCCAGCCGAACGCGCGATCTGGCCGCCCTTGCCGGGCTTCATCTCGATATTGTGGATGATGGTGCCGATGGGCATGCCCGAAAGCGGCATGGCGTTGCCGGGCTTGATATCGGCCTTCTGCGAGGCCACGACCATGTCGCCGACGCCCAGACGCTGGGGGGCGAGGATATAGGCCTGTTCGCCGTCGGTATACTTGATGAGGGCGATGAAGGCGGTCCGGTTCGGATCGTATTCGATGCGGACCACGGCGGCCTCGACGTCGAACTTGCGACGCTTGAAGTCCACGATGCGGTAGAGCCGCTTGGCCCCGCCGCCCTCGCGGCGCATGGTAATCCGTCCGGTATTGTTCCGGCCGCCCTTTTTCGTCAGGCCCTGCGTGAGCGCCTTGACGGGACGTCCTTTCCAAAGCTCCGAACGGTCGATCAGAACCAGCCCGCGCTGGCCCGGCGTCGTCGGCTTGTACGACTTGAGTGCCATCTTGCTGTCTTCCGTTTGCTTTGCGGGGGTTGACCCCTGCTATGTGTGTGGGGCGAGGCCCCAAAGAACACCACCCCGGACGAATCCGGGGCGGAAAGATGGGGTCTTCTATTGGGTCGAGGACGGTAGGTCAAGCGGATAGCTAAAGAGCTTGAGCACTGTCCAGCATTTACGGCGACTTGGTCAGCTACCTACGTAAGGGTGTGCCACGCTTCTACAAAGCTCTCATAATCCATTCTCAATCTTAGGTAATGCACCCTTGAGAACCTCATGAAATTGGAATCATCATCGGATTTACGTGCACCAAGCGTATTTCGAATGAAGTCAACAGCTTGCATTGCGTCAGTTAACCGATCGCCATACACGGGCTCATGGTGAGCTACCCTATTTCTCGTTTGGTAGATAGTTTCAAGCGACCTTGCCACGTCTCCTCGCTTTAAAGACTTATTTGGAAACACTTTTTTTATTACTGGCTTCCACAAGTCATTTTCGTACTCATTGGCGTACAACCTTTTCCAAAACGAAAATGTGGTCTGCGAAATAACTTGGCCGTGAGATACAATAAACAGCTCCTGTCGCCTCTTTACGACAGTGTTGTGGCTGGTTCCTCTCGGAATGCCACCTGGATATGCAAATGCGTCCAGATATGATTTTTCTTTATAGCTAAGCTTTGAGTAAGCTGCTTTTCGAGCCAAGTTCAGGGCTTTGCTTACTGCATTTCGTTCATATGTTTTTAAAGGTACAGTGGTTCTGCCGGGCAGGAGCCATTCAGGATCGCCGAAATCGTCTATCAACCGTTGATTTGTGGCGTTTCTAAGCGCGAGTTCTATTAGGGCGATCATCGACATAAGTGATGATCCTAGTTGCAGGGTGTGATTGTGGAGAGCAATCGCCTTTTTTTGTCTATCAGTATGATTTTCGTATGTTTTAAGCCGCTCCGCCGAGATGAATTCAACTATGTCCACGCAATTTCTCCATCCTAAATGAACTTGCAATCACACAGTACATGTGCTATATCTAGCCTTGAAAGGCCGGGGATTAGGTCGGCAGCGCTATCTCGGTAGTGACGGACCCCCCGCCTATTGAAAAAAGGCTCACCGTTGCGGTGGGCCTTTCTATTTTGAACTTAGTGGCTGCGCGAAGGCACGTTGTTCCAGATTGATTCATTTGTGATTGTAGCAACTGTTCAGTTATCACAGATTTGGGCTTCGTCCTATCTCAAAGCCAGCGCTAAGAAATTCTGGCATCGCTTGCGAGCTAAACATAGCTGACATTGAACGCCTAAATACCTGTTTTTACATCGGTGGTTGTGTAACTCACGTGCGTCAAATAAACCTTGCGAGCGCCGGGGGCGGTCACGTTAGCGCTTGGTCCTGCCTTTGGTAGTGGTCCACCGCTCCCTTCACATCCCCACCAACCCCCTCAGCGTCGGCCCGATAATCGGCGACACGATCCCGACCAGCGCCGAAATCCCGACGCGGGTGAGGCGGGAGGGGAAGGCGGGGGCGGCGAAGCCGAGGAGGCCGCAGACGACCCCGTAGAAAGCCATTGCAAAGTAGTCCATTCTGCCCTCCTGTTTGGACATCAGTGTAGCAGTTTGTGCGCGAATGTGTGCTGAAATCGCCCGACTTTCGCCCATGATAGCGTTTGACGAACGCGGCAGGGGGCCTGTATCAGCGGGCGGACAATAAAATGTGAAGTGGGAGGCCGGGGCATGAAGATCGGGGCGCCGAAGGAAATCTTCAAGGGCGAGAACCGGGTGGCGATGACGCCCGCCAGTGCGGCTCAGCTGCAGAAGCTCGGCTATGACTGCGTGATCCAGAGCGGCGCCGGCGAGGCGGCGCGGTTCTCGGACGCCGATTACGAGGCCGCCGGGGTCGAAGTGGTCAAGACCGCCGCCGCCCTGTGGAAGGACGCCGATGTCATCGTCAAGGTGCGCGCGCCCGAGGATTCCGAGATCAAACGGTTCCGCGACGGGCAGTTGCTGATTTCCTTCATCTGGCCGGCGCAGAATGAAGCCTTGCTGAACATCCTCCGCGACAAGGGGGTGACGGCGATTGCGATGGATATGGTGCCGCGGATCAGCCGGGCGCAGAAGATGGATGCGCTGTCCTCGATGGCCAATATCGGCGGGTATCGCGCCGTCATCGAGGCGGGGAACAATTTCGGGCGCTTCTTCACCGGGCAGATCACCGCTGCGGGCAAGGTGCCGCCCGCGAAGGTGCTGGTGGTCGGGGCCGGGGTGGCCGGGCTGGCGGCCATCGGCACTTCGACTTCGCTGGGGGCGATCACCTATGCGTTCGACGTGCGGCCCGAGGTGGCCGAGCAGATCGAAAGCATGGGGGCGGAGTTCGTCTATCTCGACTTCGAGGAAAGCGGCCAGGACAGTGCCGCGACCGGCGGCTATGCCGCGCCCTCCTCCCCTGAATTCCGCGAGAAGCAGCTGGAGAAATTCCGCGAACTGGCGCCCGAGATCGATATCGTCATCACCACGGCACTGATCCCGGGGCGTCCGGCCCCGAAACTCTGGACCGAGGACATGGTCGGGATGATGAAGCTGGGCTCGGTGATCGTCGATCTGGCCGCCGAGCGGGGCGGGAACTGCGACCTGACGAAACCGGACGAGAAAGTCGTCTCCGACAACGGCGTGACCATCATCGGCTACACCGATTTCCCCTCAAGGATGGCGACCCAGGCCTCGACGCTCTACGGCAACAATATCCGTCACATGATGGACGACCTGACGCCCGACAAGGACGGCACGCCGAACGTCAACATGGAAGATGACGTGATCCGCGGGGCGACTGTGACCCACGAGAAGACGATCACTTTCCCGCCGCCGCCGCCCAAGGTGACGGCGATTGCCAAGGTCGAGAAGAAGAAGGAAGTCGCCAAGACGCCCGAGGAACAGCGCACCGCCGAAATCGCCGCCTTCAAGGCACAGACCCGTCAACAGGTGACGCTCCTGGGGGGCGGCGCGGCGGCGATGCTGCTGGTCGGGCTGGTGGCACCGGCCAGTTTCATGCAGCATTTCATCGTCTTCGTGCTGGCGGTCTTTGTCGGGTTCCAGGTGATCTGGAATGTCTCCCACGCGCTGCACACGCCCTTGATGGCGGTGACCAACGCAATCTCGTCGATCATAATCTTAGGCGCGCTGATGCAGATCGGCTCGGGCTCGTTCCTAGTGATCCTGCTGGCCGCCCTGTCGGTGTTCATGGCCGGGATCAACATCTTCGGCGGTTTCCTGGTGACCCGGCGCATGCTCGCCATGTTCCAGAAGGGATAGGGCCCGGCGTGTTCGCGTCCGTAAAGCAGACCCTGGGATCGTGGCTGGAAAAGCCCCCGCCGATCGCTGTGGGCGCGTTCGACAGGGCGGCGGATATTGCCTATATGCCCGAGGCGGAATCGCGCCGCCTGGGAATGCTGCGCTCCGAGATCGCGCGAACCGACAGGCTGCTTTCAGACAACTTCCAGACGCGGCTTGCCCCATTCGAGGCGCAGCGGACGATTCACCGCAAATGCTGGGAGACCGCCTATATCCTGCAGGCCCTCGCCGAACGGGGGCTGATCAGGGATGGATCGCGGGGGCTTGGCTTTGCTGTGGGCCGGGAGCGGATCCCGGCGGTTCTGGCGGCCGGTGGATGCCGGCTGACGGCGACCGATCTCGGGGCTGGTGGCGAGAATAACGCGCTTTGGGCCGATACCAACCAATGGTCCGGCACGCTCGAGGACCTGACGTTCCCCGATATCTGTCCGAAGGAGGTCATGGCGGCGCAGGTCGAGTTCCGGCCCGTCGACATGAACGACATTCCGGACGACTTGACGGGTTACGATTTCACCTGGTCCACCTGCTCGTTCGAGCATTGCGGCAGCCTGCAGAAGGGAGCCGATTTCATCCTTCGCCAGATGGATTGCCTCAGGTCGGGCGGGCTGGCCGTGCACACAACGGAATTCAACCTCTCCTCCAACGAAGAGACCATCGAGACGGGCGCCACCGTCATCTACCGGCTCAGGGATATCGAAGACATCATGCGCCGGCTGACAGAGGCCGGTCACCGCGTCGAGCCGCTGGATATCCGCCTCGGAGACCATTCCCATGACAGGTATGTCGACCGGATATCGCGTCGAACCAATACCTTCCCGCAGAAACGCCACTTGCGGCTGCAGCTTTGGGACTGGGCAACAACGTCAATCGGATTGATCATCACGAAGGGATGAGCGGGTGCAGACAGGACCATATCTCGACACGCCGACCGGATTGCGCGTATTGAAAGGGAGTATTCATCCATGATCGCATCGGGTCTGACCCCGGCCGCCTATGTCGTGGCCGCCGTGCTTGTCATCCTCTCGCTCGGCGGACTGTCGGGGCAGGAAAGCGCGAAACGCGCCGTCTGGTACGGCATTGCCGGAATGGCGCTGGCGGTTTTCGCCACCCTGATCGGGCCAGGGTCAGGGCTTTGGCTGCTGTCGCTCGTCCTGATCGCGGCGGGCGGGGCCATCGGCTGGGTCGTCGCCCAGCGCGTCCAGATGACCGAGATGCCGCAGCTGGTGGCCGCAATGCATTCGCTGGTCGGCCTGGCGGCGGTGTTTGTCGGCTACAACGCGCATTTCGAGATCGGCAATGTCGGGACCGGCATCGTCACCGAGGATCTCGGCACCTTCGGACAGATCATCGCCCATAAATCGGCGGTCGAGATCAATATCCTCCGGGTCGAACTGTTCCTCGGCGTCTTCATCGGCGCCATCACCTTCACCGGCTCGGTGATCGCCTTCGGCAAGCTGGCGGGCAAGGTCTCGTCGACGGCGACCAAGCTGCCGGGGGGGCATATGCTGAATGCAGGCGCCGCCGGTATCTCGCTCCTCTGCCTGATCTGGTATTTCAACACCGGCGGCTTCTTCCCGCTGTTCCTGATGACGGTGGCAGCACTTTTCATCGGCTATCACCTGATCATGGGGATCGGCGGGGCGGACATGCCGGTGGTGGTGTCGATGCTGAACTCCTATTCGGGCTGGGCGGCGGCGGCCATCGGGTTCTCGCTTGGCAATGACCTCCTGATCGTGGTCGGCGCGCTGGTCGGCTCGTCGGGGGCGATCCTGAGCTATATCATGTGCAAGGCGATGAACCGGTCCTTCATCTCGGTGATCCTCGGCGGCTTTGGCACCACCGGCGGTCCGGTGGCCGAGATCGAGGGCGAGCAGGTGGCCATCGATGCCGATGGCGTCGCGCAGGCGCTGGAGGATGCGGACAGTGTCATCATCGTCCCGGGCTACGGCATGGCGGTGGCGCAGGCGCAGCAGTCGATTTCGGAACTCACCAAGCGGCTGAGGGCCAGGGGCAAGGAGGTGCGGTTTGCCATCCACCCGGTTGCGGGACGGCTGCCGGGGCATATGAACGTGCTCCTGGCCGAAGCCAAGGTGCCCTATGACATCGTGCTGGAAATGGACGAGATCAACGCGGATTTCCCCTCGACCGACGTCGCCATCGTCGTCGGCTCGAACGACATCGTGAACCCGGCGGCGCAAGAAGACCCGAACTCGCCCATCGCGGGGATGCCGGTGCTGGAAGTGTGGAAGGCCAAGCAGGTCTTCGTGTCGAAGCGCGGCCAGGGGACAGGCTATTCGGGGATCGAGAACCCCTTGTTCTACAAGGAGAACACGCGGATGTTCTACGGCGACGCGAAGGCGTCGGTGGAAACGCTGCTGCAGAAATTGGGCTGAAGGGGCGCCGCGTCGCGGCTTTCAGCCGAGCCTCGCAAGCCTCTGGTCGGGTCTGACAAGCGCATCAGCCCGCCGCACCTGCGACATGGACACGGCGCGCTGCCCGATGAAGGTCTCGGGCAGGTAGGCGGCGACGTGGCAGAGCGGGCCGTTATAGGCGATGGTGCCGACGGCATTTTCGAAGTCGATATCGAGGAAGATCAGGTGGCTGGCCTCGATCCGCGTCCGCCGAAAGGCGGGACCACGTCCGCGGCCGGTCGCCTTGACCTGAACGGTCCTGCCGTCGGGTGCCGTTCCGTCGATGCCCTCGCTGGAGCGCGACGGGTCGAGCAGGATGCCGAACAGCTCGACGGCCAGCGCCTCGCCGATATCGCCGACAAGGTTGCCGTCCAGTGTGAAGTCCAGATCGACCGGACAGCCCCTTTGTCGAGCAATCCCGCGGTAGTGGGAACGAAGCGCGTTCCGGGCCTCGACGAGGTTGCGGACAAGGGGGGTCAGTTGAAAGCTGTCCATGGTGTTCTGTTGTCTGAAATCCTTGGCTATATGCATTCGTTGCAAGTTTTAAGCGGTTCGTCAAAACTCACTCGCAATCCGGCCTTCATCCATGTACATGATCCCGGAACCTGAATTTAAGCCCACTGCGGGAGTGACGATCCGACATGCGCCAGAATTATCTCTTCACCTCAGAATCGGTCTCCGAAGGCCATCCCGACAAGGTCTGCGACCGGATTTCGGACGGCGTTCTGGACGCCTTCCTCGCCGAGGACCCGTTCTCGCGGGTGGCCTGCGAGACCTTCGCCACCACCAACCGCGTTGTGGTCGGCGGTGAGATACGGGGGCCGGAAAACGTGGCGCGGCGGGTCGAGGAGATCGTGCGCGAGTGCGTCAGGGATATCGGCTACGAGCAGGAGAAGTTTCACTGGCGGGATATCGTCATCGAAAACCTCCTGCACGAGCAGTCGGCCCATATCGCGCAAGGGGTGGATGCCTCCGGCAACAAGGATGAAGGCGCCGGTGACCAGGGGATCATGTTCGGCTATGCCACCGACGAGACCGAGATGCTGATGCCCGCCCCGATCCTCTATGCCCATGCGATCCTGAAGAAGCTGGCCGAGGTGCGGAAGTCGGGGGCCGAGCCCACGCTGGGGCCGGACGCGAAATCGCAACTGTCGGTGCGCTACGAGAACGGCAAGCCGGTGGAGGTGACCTCGGTGGTGCTCTCGACCCAGCATATGGACGCCGAGATGACCTCGGACGATGTGCGCAAGGTGGTCGAACCCTATATCCGCGCGGTGGTGCCCGAGGCCTGGATGAACGGCGGCACGGAGTGGCATGTGAACCCGACCGGCGCCTTCGTGATCGGTGGCCCGGACGGGGATGCCGGGCTGACGGGGCGGAAGATCATCGTCGATACCTATGGCGGAGCGGCGCCCCATGGCGGCGGGGCGTTCTCAGGGAAGGACCCGACCAAGGTCGACCGCTCGGCGGCCTATGCGGCGCGCTATCTGGCCAAGAACGTGGTCGCGGCGGGGCTGGCGAAGCGCTGCGCGATCCAGCTTTCCTATGCCATCGGGGTGGCCAAGCCGCTGTCGATCTACGCCGATACCTACGGCACCGGCACGGTCGATGAAGAGGTGATCGAGGCGGCGGTGGGCAAGGCCATGAACCTGACCCCGCGCGGCATCCGCGAGCATCTGGGGATGAACCGGCCGATCTACCAGCGGACGGCGGCCTATGGGCATTTCGGACGGGCGCCCGAGGCCGATGGCGGGTTCTCCTGGGAGAAGACGGACCTGGTGGATGAAATCAAGGGATATGTCTGAGAGCACCGGCGGCGGTCGCGCCTGACCCGCCCCCCCGGGCCCCCCGCGTTCTTTCAAAGAACGCGGCCGAAATCTTCGAAAGATTTCGGTGCCTCCGCCTGCGCTCGGGCTATCCGTCAGCCCTCAGACATACCATTCCTGACGGGCTTCGTCCCAGAGGCTGGTCAGGGCCGGCATCTTGTTGATCAGGACGTCGTAGATATAGGTCGCGAGCTTCCTGCCGGCTTCACTGTCGGACGGATAATGCAGCCCCATCACCTCGCGGTTGCGGGCGATACGCCGGGCCATGTCCTCCAGCGGATCGCGCTTCAGGGGCGGCCGCGAGGAGCCGTCCCATTCGCCGAAATGATCGGCGGCGAGATCGGGCATCAATTCGCGCATGACGGTCGACAGCGTATAGGCCTGGGTGGCGTGGCCGCTGGGGAAGGAGGCGTGCTCGGGCGGATCGACCGGCGGCATCAGCGCCGGGGACAGCTGCGAGGGCCGGGGCCGGGCATGGATGCGCTTGTATCTCATCACTGACAGCGTCGCCGCCTCCTGGGCAATCGCGAAGAGTTTCGACGTGTTGGGATGGGTGAAGCGGTTATAGGTCAGGATGCCGCGATAGAAATCCTCGACATTGCTTCGCTGGTCGAGGCCTTCGGCCAGCATGGCGGGCCGGTATTCGATCAGCCGGGTCAGTTCGGTCAGTTCGGCCTGGACATTGGGATTGGCGGGTTCCCAGTTCTCGTCGCCATCGGCGGCCGTGGCCCAGTCCGGCCAAAGATCGATGCCCATCTTGTCCAGTTCGACCGAGAAATCGATCATGAAGGAATAGGCATAATTCTGCGGCGACCAGAAACGCGGCGTGAAGCGCGGGCCTTTGGTATTGGCATAGATGTTCTGGATGCGGACCGGACCGGCGTTCTCGTCCGGGCCGGTATAAGCGACCGGATTGGCGGCGGGCCACTGGTTGGCGTGCCAGTACTGGTCCTGGACCGGGGTCGGGTTGCCGTCCGGGTCCACGGGATTGGCCGGCCTGATCGTCGGCGAAGCGCCGATGTCGCGGCTGGCGGTGCTGATACCGTTGGCATTGTAGGCATTATTCGCGTTATTGGCATTATTCGCGTTATTGGCGTTGTTCGCGTTATTGGCGTTGCTGCCATCAATGGACATGGGGGAACCTCTATACTCGGGTTAGGCAAGACCGGCTGCATGCAGATGCTCTGCATACATCGTTCGATCAGCCGGTTCACGGAACGGGCAGAACTCCCTCACGAACTCATCGGTGCGGAAATCCTGCTCCTTGGTGATAATTTTCTGGGCAAAGAACCGTGCTCGCTCCATCTTGCCCGCTCCGGCATTGCTGACTACCATCAGTCGCCAGTTCGACGTGTAGTCGGATTTCTCGGCAAAGGATCTTTCGCCCCATTTCACCGCCTCTTCAAAGTCGCGGTTGAGGTAGTAGGCCATACAAAGAAAATCGTAATACTGGAAGATATCAGGGTCGTTCGGCGACAGGCGCACACCATGGCGCGCATGTTCGATCGCCTCCTCGTAACGGCCGATATAGGACAGGGTGCCCGAAGACAGGATCCAGGCGATGGACTGGCTCGGTCCCATTTCGCGGGCGCGGTCGAGAAAGACCAGCGCCGAATCGTAATCATGTTCCAGGTACGACTTGACGTGCCCGTAAGCGGCAAGCCCGAGCGCGTTCTGCCGGTCGAGATTGACCGCCTTTGAGGCATAGTCCCGCGCCGCCGCGATGTACTTTGTCCGGTCTTCGTCCCAGCCCTGGCCGATATAGATACAGTGCCAGCGGGCGGCATAGGCGACGGGCATGGCGAATTTGGGGTCCAGCTCCATCGCTGCCTTGAGATATTTCAGCGCCTGATCGAAGCTCTCCTTGTCGAGATGCGTCATCAGATCAAGCGCTTTCAGGGTCAAATCGTAAGCTGTGAAATTGTCGGGGGGTTTGCGCAATGCTTTTCTGCTCTCTGAGGCGCGGACGTTCGGCGCGATCCGCGAGACTACATGTTCAACGATCCTATCTTGGGTCTCGAACAGGTCCTTGTGAGGAAATTCACTTTTCTCCGAGAAAATAATTTCGCCGTTCGAGGTGTCACACAGCGACACCGACAGCCGCAGTTTTGTCGTCGAACGCCGGAGCGTTCCCATCAGCACATAGCGCACATCCAGTGCCCGCCCGACGGCCCTCGGATCGCTGTCGCCCGAGTTGAAGGCCAGGGCCGAGGCGCGCGAGATCACCAGCAGTTCCTTCATCGCCGAGAGCGAGACGATGATGTCCTCGACCACCCCGTCGGCGAAATACTTGAAATCATCGTCGCCCGAGAGGTTCTGCAAGGGCAGGACGGCAATCGAGGGCAGTTTCTTCTGCGCCAGCGCCCTTCCCACCACGTCATTGCCCTTGGGCCGGATGATCTCGTAGGCGCGGATCGGGTCGCCGATGTTCTTGAGCGTCAGATAGCCGAGATTGCGCACCTCGACCGGCACCGATTTGCGGGTGGCGTGGTACAGCTCCTCCGAGATGATGATCCCGTCCGGCTCGACGGTTTCCTGCAGCCGCTTGGTGATGTTCACCCCGTCGCCATAAACGTCCTCGCCATCCTGGATCACCTCGCAGACATGCAGCCCGATGCGCATGGACAGGCCCGGATAGCGCGCCGTCTTGCCGATCCGCCCCTGAAGGATCTGGTCCTGCACCGCGATGGACCATTCCAGTGCCGCCGAGGTGCTCTGGAAGGTCAGGAGGATGCCGTCGCCCAGGGTGCGGATGATATGCCCGCCCCGCTGCCCGGTCTGCGGCCTGACCACATCCTCGACGAACCGCATCCACATGTCATGGGTCCCGACCTCGTCCTGCGAGGTCAGGGCGGAATAGCCGGCCATGTCGGCGAAGACGACACACAGAAGTTGCCGCGCCTTCACAGCGAAAACGGCTGCCTCACTATTCACGGTCGCATCCCTTACCCTACACCGATGATGTCCCTGTTTTTACGGGATAACACCCGCAATGTCACTGAAATTAACCGATTGTTGACGCCCGGGGCCCGGCGAAATGCCGGTGAAATACCGCGTCGCGACGGGTTCGGGATGAGTTCGGGCTGGATTCTCGTGGGGGCTCGGAATGGCTTCCGGGAGGGTTTTGGACGGGGGCAAGTGTGAGAAAGCGCACTCGTCAGGCCGCGAAACTCGTGCAATCCTTGCTGGGTACGGGGGCCCTGGTCCTCCGATTCGGTGTGCAGAAGCGGGAGGTTTTCCAGTGCAGTCAGGTGTCGTAGCAACCCCGATCCCGCCGAAGGACTGGCACTGGAGCGGCAACGCCTTCGGTTCCGCCTCCAAGGCGATGAAGCTGATCGGGGCCGACTGGGCCGTCGCGGGCGCAGGGCCGGTGCCGGAGGAACGCGACGGGCACGACGTCAATGTGGTGATCGTCGATGTCGGGCTGAACCGCGACTATATCCGCGCGCTCGGCGGCACGTTCGGGATCCTCGAAGACCTTTATCGCGTGCCGGGGCGGCATCCGCAGGGCGACTATGTGAAAGGCTTCGGGCTGCCGGCGGACTGGCATGGCGACATGGTGGCCCGCAACGTGCTCAGGCTGGCACCGAAGGCTCGGATCTACGACGCGCCGCTCCTGCCGCACCGGGTGGTCTGGGTCGAGGCTTTTGCCGACGAGCTGCGCAAGCTCTACGAAAGTATCGCCGCGGCGATCTCGAAAAGCCCGCACAAGGACGAGCCTTGGGTGCTGGTCAATGCCTGGTCGGTGGCCAATACCATCCAGGACTACGACAGCGGGCTGACGGCGGAGGAGCTTTACATCACCGGCCAGTTGAACAAGGCGAACGAGATCCTGAACGACCTGGCCAAGGAGCACGATATCATTTTCGCCGCCGGCAATTACGGCCAGTTCCACCCCGCCACCGGCGCGGGGCTTTACGACCGGGGACCGGAACGCTCGATCCGGGGCTCGAACGCCATCGGCCGCATCCTCTGCGTGGCGGCCTGCAACACCCAGGGCGACTGGGCTGGAGCCTCGTCCCAGGGCGACGGGCCGGAGGCGCTGCGCTACGGGATCGATACGGCCGGCAAGCCCGATCTCGCCGCCCCGGCCTGGTTCACCGAGGATTTCGACGCCCATACCGCCTCCAACGGCTCGTCGGCCTCCTGCGGCGTGGCGGCGGGGCTGGTGGCCTCGCTCAGGACGCAGCGGCGCAGCCTGTCTCCGGAAAAGCTGTTCGACCAGCTGCGCGCTGCCGCCCTCAACCCCTCGGGCACCGGCTGGACCCGGCGCACCGGCCACGGCATCCTGCAAGTGCCGTGACCAAAATCGTATCAGACTGTCGCAGTCTGAAAAAGAATTTTGGTCCAGATTCAAATGTTTGAGCAAAATCCTGGCATCAGATTGATACAATCTGATCCGGTTTTGCTCTAGCCAGTCCGCGCCGATGCCTCCCTCGGGTTTAACCGCGAATTAAGCATAGGCGCGCCAGTCTGCGGCGCATGACAGCGCGACGCCCCGGCTTTTCCGACCTCCAGACCGAGCTGCCCCTTGCAGTGGCTGCGGTCGCCCCACGCCCTACTCAAACCGCCAGGCCCGATCCCACCGGCCTTCCCGACCTCCGGTCCCGGCTGCGGCTGCGGGGCAGTGATGCGCTCGACGATTGCGAATTGCTGGCACTTTTGCTCGCCTGGCTCGTCCCCGGCCAGGACAGCGCCTCTCTGGCCCGTACACTGACAGAGCATTTCGGCAGCCTCCCCGCCATCCTCGCCACGCCGCCCCGCCATCTCGGCAGGGCCTGCGGTCTGCCGGAAGACGCGCTGGAAGACCTCGGCCTGATCGAGGCGATGAGCCACCGGCTGGCCCGGGCGGAGGTCATGGACCGCGAAGTGATTTCATCCTGGGACGCGCTGGTGCGCTATTGCCGCCTGGTGATGGCGCACCGGCCCATTGAGGGGCTGCGGCTGCTGTTTCTGGACCGCAAGAACGTGCTGATCGCCGACGAATTGCAGCAGCAGGGCACGATCGACCACGTCCCGGCCTATCCCCGCGAGGTCGCCAGACGGGCGCTGGAATTGAACGCGGCGGCCCTGATCCTCGTCCACAACCATCCGTCGGGCGACCCCACCCCGTCACAATCGGATATCGACATGACCACCCGGGTCCAGGCGGGGCTGGAGGCCATCGGCGTGACGCTGCACGACCATATCGTCATCGGGCGCGGTGGCGAGGTCAGTTTCCGGGCCAGAGGGCTGCTGTGAAGTGAGGCGGCCGGGAACCCGTTACCTTGCTTCCATCGAGGCGGTGAACCGTTCGAACAGGTAATAGCTGTCCTGCGGTCCGGGGCTGGCCTCGGGGTGGTACTGGACAGAAAAGACCGGCCGGTCGGTCATCGCAATCCCGCAATTCGAGCCGTCGAACAGCGACACGTGGGTCTCGATGACGCCATCGGGCAGGCTTTGCGCGTCCACCGTGAACCCATGGTTCATCGAGGTGATCTCGACCTTGCCAGTGGTCAGGTCCTTGACCGGATGGTTGGCGCCGTGATGGCCATGGTTCATCTTCAGGGTCTTCGCCCCCAGCGCCAACGCCAGCATCTGATGGCCGAGGCAGATGCCAAAGACCGGCAGATCGGCCGCGAGAATGGCCTTGATCATCGGCACCGCATAGACCCCCGTCGCCGCCGGATCGCCGGGGCCGTTGGACAGAAAAACGCCGTCGGGATCATGGGCCAGCACCTCCTCCGCCGTCGCGGTCGCCGGCAGCACCGTCACATCGCATCCCGCCGAGGCGAGGCAGCGCAGGATATTGCGTTTCGCGCCGTAATCGACGGCCACGACCCGGTGCTTCGGTGCCGCCTGACGGGTAAAGCCCGCGGGCCAGGCCCAGCGCATCTCGTCCCAGCGGTAGGATTGGGCGCAGGTGACGTCCTTCGCCAGATCGGCCCCTTCCAGCCCGCTGAAGGCCTGAGCCTGGCGACGCAGCGCCTCCAGATCGAAGACCCCGTCCGGGGCGAACTGGATCGCCACATGCGGCGCACCTTGATGCCGGATCACCCGTGTCAGCCGCCGCGTATCCACACCGCCGATCCCGATCCGCCCGCGCCGTTCCAGCCAGGCGGCCAGGGTCTCGGCGGCGCGCCAGTTCGAGGGCTCGGTCGGGTCCCATTTGACGATCATCGCCTCGGCGACCGGCTCGGCGGTCTCGTCATCCTCGGGGTTCACCCCGACATTGCCGATATGGGGAAAGGTGAAGGTGACGATCTGTCCGGCATAGGAAGGATCGGTCATGATCTCCTGATAGCCGGTCATCGCGGTGTTGAAACAGAGCTCCGCCACAGCGATTCCCGGCCGTCCGAAACCGCGCCCATAGAAGGTCTGACCATCGGCGAGCATGATGCAAGCCGTTGGAAAGGATGCGGAATCGGGGGCGGGTGCAGCGGAAGGCCCCGGGCTGGCCGTCTCGATCATCGCGGTATTCTCCTTTGGGCAAACGGGGCGGAAAATAGAAGCGCTACCGGGGGAGGTCAAGGTAAAGGCTAATAATTTAACACAATAAAATCAAATATTTGGCATCATGGAAGGGATTTTACATCTTTCACCGAATCTGTTTATGTTAGCGCTTCCGCAGGCCTGGACCTGCACCGGACCCGAGGCGTGAGATGATCCGTGAGCGGCTTGCTTCCGACACCAAGGAAGCGATGAAGGCGAAGGAGACCGTGCGTCTGGCGACCCTGCGCCTGATCACGGCGGCGATCAAGGACCGCGATATCGCGGCGCGCAGCGAGGAGAATTCGCAAGGGGTCTCGGACGAGGACATCCTCGGGATCCTTGCCAAGATGATCAAGCAGCGCGAGGAAAGTGCCGCGGTCTATGACGAGGCCGGACGGATCGAGCTGGCCGAGGGCGAGCGGGCCGAGATCGAGGTGATCCGCAAGTTCCTGCCCAAGCAGCTGTCCGACGCCGAGGTCGAGGCGGCGATTGCCGAGGCGGTCGCCGCGACCGGAGCCGCGTCGATCCGCGACATGGGCAAGATCATGGGGCATCTGAAAAGCCGCTATACCGGGCAGATGGATTTCGGCAAGGTCGGCGCCCGGATCAAGGCCGCGCTGGGCTGACCCTGAGGCTCCGTGGCCCGACCCGGGCGCGGCCTCAGAAGGAGGGTGGCGCGGCGTCCTGAACCAGCTTCGCGGTCAGCAGCCAGAAGACGCCGAGGGCGACAAAACCGGCCATGGCGACATTGAATATTCTCAGCCGTCCCGGGGTCCGCAGCCAGCGTTGCAGGACCGAGCCGAAAGCGGCCCAGCCATGGGCCGAGGTCAGGCCCGAAACCGTGCCGATCAGGCTGGCCAGCGCACCCTGCAGCAGCACATTCTGCCCGGCGGGCAGCAGACCCACGACGCCGACGCACATCGCCCAGGCCTTGGGATTGACCCATTGAAACGCCACCGCCTGCCAGAAGGTGAAGGGCTTCGAACGCGATCCCGCCTCGCCCGGCGCCCTTGCATTGGCGATGCGCCAGGCCACCCAGAGCATCAGCGCCGCACCCGCATAGCGCAGCCCCTCCTGCATCGGCACCGAGCGCTTGAAGACCTCGCCGAGCCCCAGCGCCACGACAAAGAGCATCGCCGGAAAACCCAGCGCCACACCCAGCGCATGGGGCAGGGTGCGCCGGAAACCGAAGGTCGCGCCCGAGGAGGCCAGCATGGCGTTGTTCGGCCCCGGGGTCCAGGTCGAGGCGATCAGCAATACGGCAATCGCCAGGGCGGTTTCGAGCGTCATCAGGGTCCCTTCAGCAAGGTTCAGCTAGAGCGCTTTGCGCCTGACCGGATTCACTTATTCATTCCGATCCGCGAGACAGCGTTTGCGTAGCAAATGCGTTCGCGGTTTGGAATGAATTCGATTTGGCGCAAAATGCTATAGAGCGATGGCGAGAAGATCGGCAACGATTTTCGGCTCGGACACCGCGTAATTTCAACGGCTTGGAACATCGTCCGTGATTCCGATATCACGGACGATGTTCCAAGGCGATGTCTCAGGCCGGCCGGTCGCTGTCAATTGCCAAAAGGGCGTCGCGATCCAGGGCGAAACCCGAGGCGATCCAGTCCCGCTCCAGCCGCGCGAGCGCCGCTCCAAGGTCCGGCCCCGCGCCATGGCGCTCCAAAAGGTCGGCGGCCCGGACCGGAAGCTGCCGCCCGGCACCATCGGCGATCTCAGCCGCCCAGCCCGGCGGCGGTTGGCTTCCCGCCGCCGCCGCGCCGATCAGCACCGCATCCGCGGCAATCTCCGATCCGAACCGGTAGGCGGCTTCGCCGGGAGGCATCGCGCCGGCGAGGGCGGTGTCGAGATCGCCCAGCTCCCTTTGCTCCTTCCGCGACAGGCGCAACGCGTCGGTCCAGTCATGGCCGCCGAGGCTGCGCAGCCGCCGCTGCCAGCGCGGTGCAAGCCCGGCCACCGCCTCCAGATGCACCAGCGGGGCCAGACTCCGCGGATCGGCGCCGGGCAGGACCCTGGCCAGCACCCCCGAGGCCGCCATCAGCGCCAGCGACGGGGCCGGGTCCCGGGCGGCGAGAAGCTTGCGGATCTCGGCCCCCACCCGTTCCTTCGACAGGCCCGCCAACCCTTCGGCGTGCCGCGCGCAGGCATCGAGAGCCGCCGCATCCGGTCCGGAACCGGGATCGCCATACCAGGCGAGGAAACGGAAATAGCGCAGGATGCGGAGATAATCCTCGCGGATGCGGGTGGCGGCGTCCTCGATGAATCGGATGCGCCGGGCGCCGAGATCGTCCAGCCCGCCGCCCAGAGGATCGACCAGCGACCCATCGGCCCGCGCATAGAGCGCGTTCACGGTGAAATCCCGCCGCCGCGCATCCTCCTCGATCCGGTCCGAATAGGCGACCACCGCCCGGCGACCGTCGGTCTGGACATCCTTGCGAAAGGTCGTCACCTCATAGGGTTCGCCGTCGGCCACCACCGTGACCGTGCCATGGGCGATCCCGGTCGGCACCGGGGTGAAGCCAGCCGCCTCGGCCAGCGCCGCCACCCGGTCGGGCCGGGCATCGGTGGCGATATCGACATCGGCCACCGCAGTGCCCAGAAGGGCGTTGCGCACGCAGCCGCCGACCACAAAGGCCTGATGCCCGGCGCCGGCAAGCATCCCCAGTACCGCCTGGGTGCCGGGGGCCTCCAGCCAGGCGCCGCTCAGCTTCACGAGGCCTGCACCCGGTCGGCGAGCATCTTCAGCATCCGCGCCGTCGCGCCCCAGATGTAATAGGGCCCGTAGGGGATCGCGTAAAAACGCCGCCTGGTGCCGTGCCAGTCCCGCGCCTCGATGGCGTAATTGCCCGGTTCCATCAGGAACCCCAGCGGCACCTCGAAGACCTCGTCCACCTCGCCCGCCTCCGGGACAGGCTCGAAGGCGCCGGTGACCAGGCCGACAAAGGGTGTGACATGGAAGCGGGTCACGGTCTCGTGCGGCGGCAGGGTGCCGATCAGCGAGACGGCCTCGGGCTGCAGGCCGATCTCCTCGCGGGCCTCGCGCAGCGCCGCAGCCTCTGCCGAGGCATCACCGATATCGACCTTGCCGCCGGGAAAGGCGACCTGGCCCGGGTGGTGCTTCAGCTCGGCGGCGCGGCGGGTAAGGATGACGTTGAGCCCTGCCCCGCGCCCGATCAGCGGGATCAGCACCGAGGCGGGGCGGAGCTTCCGGGCCCCGGGAAGGGCGGCGGCGACCTCGGGATTGAGGTCGTAATCGGTCGAGCCGGGCAGGTCCGGGCTGCTGATCGCCGCGGCGATCCGGTGGATATCGAGGCGGGCCATGTTCATGGGCTGGGACTATGGCGCTGGCGATGCGGCGAGACAAGCCCGGGCCGGCGCGGGGACCGGAAGCGCTGGGGTTCAGCGCCGCCACATCCACGCAAGATGGCTGAACCGGCCCTGCAACCGCGCCAGCAGCCGCGTGACGGCGGAAGGGTTGCGCGAGATGGTCCGGTCGCGGGCGGCGAGCCGGTCAACGATGACCTCAGGCGGGCAGGCCAGCCCGGTCCCCGGGTCGAAATAGCGTGGATAGTCGATGAGCGCGGCATGGACCAGCCCGTCCAGGGAGGGTCCGGCCGCGCGCCGCTCGAAACTCTGGCCGTGATCCTCGGTCAGACCCCAGCCGGCATAGAAGGGCCGTCCGAGACAATGGACCTCGATGCCGCGCAGCAGAGCCTCGAACCCGGCGAGCGAGGTGAGGGTCCAGAGCGCGTCGATCTCGGGCAGAAGGGCGGTGATCGAGCTGTCGACCGCGACCATATCGGCCAGCGCGGCAAAATCCCCTGCCCCGCCGTCGCGCAGACCGGCCTCGACATCGGGATGGGGCTTGTAGATCACGAAGGCGTCGGGATTGGCGTCGCGGGTGCGGGCCAGAAGGTCGAGATTGGTCCGGACCGCACCGCAGCCCAGCCGGATCGAGGCGTCGTCCTCCACCTGCCCCGGCACCAGGATGCGCCGGCGTCCGTCGCGGGGCGGCAGTTCTGGCGGGGTGCCGACATTGTATTTCGATACTTCGCCCGCGACGATGGCCGCGCGCAGGCGGGCGGCCCGTGCCAGTGCGGCTTGCGGCAGGTCCGACGAGGCGGCGATCAGCGCCTCCAGACGGCTGGGCCGGGTCGGATCGAAATAGATGCCGAGATCGTCGAGCACCAGCGAGGCCGCGGGACGCAGCTCGGCGCCGAGCCCGACCGAGCGCAGGAACCCGTCCTCGATGCGGATCGTCGGTACTCCGGCGGCCTCGGCCTGCCGGCGGAAGTCCCCGGTCTCTTTCGTGGCCCAGATAATCAGACGGCTGCCGGTGGATTGCGCCGCCCGCAGCGCGATGGCCGGATCGGGGACGAAGCGCGGCCGCTGGTTGCGTGTCGACAGGAACCTGGTCAGCGGCCGGCGTTTCCAGGGCTTCATGCCGGTGCAGATCGTCGGACGGTCGTCCTCGCGGAAGGCCCGGGCGCGGGCGGCCAGCGCACGGGCCACATCCTCGAAGGCGCAAAGCCGGTCGCGATAGGGGTCGTACCACACCGGATAATCCAGCATCGCGGCGGCAAAGAGCTGCTCGGCGACAAGACTCCGCACGCGCCTCTCCACCGGCGCCCGGTCGTCGCTGAGACCCCAACCGGCATAGAAGGGCTGGCCGAAGACCACCGGGCGGTGCCCGGCGAGAATGGCCTCGAACCCCAACTGCGAGGAAACGCACCAGACTTCCGCCGCCGCCTCCAGAAGGTCCCAGGGATTGACCGGATCGGTGAGGATTTCGCAGGTGGCGTCGCAATCCCCGGGTCCGAAATGCCCCTGTTTCTGCCCTCTGGCCGTGAGTGGATGGGACCGGATGACAAGGCGCTTGCCGGGATGGGCGGCGCGGGCCTCCGCCAGCATCCGGGCGAAACTGGACTCGTCGGCCCCGGCAAGGCGGATGGCGGCGTCACCGCGCGTCTGGTCGATCAGGAGGATATAGCCGGGCGCGGGCGGGGCGGCCTCGGGCCAGTCGTTGAACTTCGACAACCGGTGCCGGCGGAGAAAGGCGATCCCGTCGCGGGCGCGGGCCAGATGGGCGGGGTCGTCGAGGGGGGCGGTGGCCAGCATCTCTTCCAGATGCGACGGATGGGACGCGTCGAAATGCAGGGCCTTTCCGTCGATCAGCAGGCCCAGCGGCGGGTCGGTGGGACCGGGGTGGAGGGAACGCAGAAAGGCATCCTCGATATTGAGGACCGGCAGACCGGTGCGGGCGGCAATTGCGAGACCCCGGCGCGAGACCGGGCGGCGACCCCAGACACCGACGCTCCCGGTGCGCCGGGTCCAGTGAAAATGCTGCAGCTTCCAGCCGCACAGGGTGAGGATACGCGCAATGCGCCTCTGGCGGAGAAACCCCAGGGCGAAGACCGCCAGCCCATGGCGGGCACCCGCCGGACCGGCCCCTGCGCAGGGGCGGGGTTCGGACCCCGCCACGTCCATTCAGTTTCCGCTGAGATTACTGACCGTGTTGGCCGTCAGCGACAGGAAGTTGAGGCTCTGCGCCGTCGCCTGCAGCACCCGTGCCCAGGCGACAAACGGCGCTTCGGTGATATAGATCGTGTCCTCGTCGCGGACCTGGAACTCACGGGCGATGAAGATGCCTTCGGGCTTGGTGAGGTCGATCACATAGGCGAAGGGCTCGTTCTCGCGGACATCGGTGCGTCCGGTGACCGCCGCGCCGATGGCGGCCGGTTCGCGGCGGAAGATGAAGATGCCGGTCGGATCGGCGGTATCGGCGTTCAACCCGCCCACCGTGGCCAGCGCCTCGATGACATTGAGACGGCCCTGCGGGAACTTCACCCGGGCCTGGGTCCCGGAAGACCCAAGGGACGTGAAGGTCCGGCGGTCCTCCTCGACGATGATCTTGTCATTGCCGCGCAGGGCGATGTCGAGATTGGGACGGTCATAGAGATCGCGCAGGAATATCCGCCCCGAACGGCTGCCCCGGCGGACCACGATCTGCGCGACATCGGGTTCGATGGTGACCCCGCCGGCGACGGCCAGCATCGAGGTCAGGGTCCGGGTCGAGGGCTCGATCGGATAGATGCCCTGGGACCCGACCCCGCCGACAAGCGTCACCGACGAGCCGTCTCCGGCGACGCGGCGCACCTCGACCTGCGGGTCGGGGGTCTGGGTCTCCAGCCGGCGGGTGATCACGTCGCGCAACTGGTCGGGAGTATTGCCCGCAGCGGCGATATTGCCCGCATAGGGCACGAAAATCTGGCCGAGCTGGTCGACCTGCAGCGTCTGCAGGGCGGTAACCTTCTGCCCGACACTGGCCAGGAGCCCGTTATCGACGTTCTCCCAGACCGTCACCGTCAACGTGTCACCCGGGTTGATGATATCGGTCGAGACCTGGCCCGCGGTCAGGAATTCGGCGGAAAACCCGGTGTTGTACGCCAGTTCCGAAGCCGCCGCGACCCGGTAGTCGGCCATGACGATGTTCATCCCGCCGCCATTGACCCGCGAACCGGCGACGATCTCGTCCGGATCCGGCCCCGACCGGGGCAGGCTGCCGCAGGCGGCAAGCGCCAACAGGGCCACTGCGGTGAACGTGGTCTTGATTCCGGATATCCCGATACTGCCCATGCGATCTGCCTTCACAGATTTCTGTTTTCCCGAGACTTTAGGAAAAACACCCCCCCATTGACAGGCTCAGCGTCGCAGCCCGCCCTGAACAACGCGCAAGTGTTGCCGTTTCGCTGCTTTTTGTAAATATCGGCTTTCGTAAGGATCGGCGTCGGCGAGGATGACATCCGCGATATTGCGCAGCACTTCCGCCCGGCCGGTGCGCGTATAGTAACCTCCTGTAATCTGGGAGGTTTCCAGCAGGAATTGCCGGTAATCGCGATAGGCGGCAACATCCGGATAGGCCGGGTCGCGGAAGAATTTCTCCAGCGGCTGATAGGAGACGAATTCCGGTTTCGAATAGACCGATTTGCCGAAGACCCTGAGCGGAAGTCCGCGCCAGAGCGCCTGCTGCCCGGCAGTGGAATTCACCGTCACCGCCGATTTCGCCTTGTTCATCAGGGGCCCCAGCTTGCCGCCCCGGATCATATGCACCCGTTTCGTGATCCCGTAGCGCCGTGCGGCGGTGCGGATATGCCAGGCGAGGGGTTCGCGGTCATCCTCCAGCGGATGGGTCTTGAAAACCAGGTGGTGGTGCCCCGCCGCCCCGGACGCGAAGCCCTTGCAGCAGATATCGATGAACTCGCCGATCCCGTCGAACTGGCCGTGATTGACGAAGGACGCGTCATGGGCGAGTTGCAAGAGCACCAGGTGATAAGGCGCGCCGGAGCGTTTCAGCCTGAAGGTCGATCGCCGCCGCTGCAGCCCGTAGAGCGGGAAATGGATCAGGCGGCGCAGATGCAGCCCCAGCTCGCGCAGGACCGAGATCGAGCGGTGCGGGACATAGTTCCGGTACTTCCGGTTCAGCGCCAGCACATGAAAGTGATAGATCGCCCCCAATAGCGAATGCCGCCACAGCGCCCCCCATTGCGCCGGGGTGTCGGGCACCTCGCGGTGGCCGCCTTCGAGGGCGCGCTGCATCTGCGACACGCTCATCTCCATCAGCCGCGAATGCCCGTTCACGCCGCCGCGCTCGTAGGTCACCCAATAGGGGCGCAGATAGCCTTCCTCGAAACAATGCACCGACAGCGCCCGCAGATGGGCGTGTTCGCGGGCAACGGTATGGATCTCGCGGGTATCGCCATAGAGCACGACATCGGTGACCTTCTCGGCATCGAGATAACGGTCGAGGAAGTCGCCCCAATCCTCCAGCCGACCGGTATAGGGGGTATAGGTGGCCCGGTCCTTCCAGAAATGCGCATCGCCCTGGTTGAACCCGATCCGCGACACCCTGCAGCCGGCGGCCTCCAGCACCTTGCCGAGCTCGGCAAAGAACGGCCCGTGCGGTCCCTGAAGAAACAGGAAATGTCGCCCTGACAAGAATACCCTCACGATTTGCGATACGCCCAAAGCGTTTCGAGTTCATGTTGAATCGTTTTTCGCTGCCTCTCGCTGCGCTCGAACGCGAAAAACGATGTGGCTTGTTTCAACGGAAACCCGATACGCTATGAGCGCTACCATATACCCGAATCGTGGTGCAATCGTGTCCCGAAAGGGTGAAAATACGGTGTTTCCCCGCGGCAACGGCTCTTGCCCAGCCCCCGGGCTTCCATTACCACCGCCCCATAACCCACGCGACAACCCAAGTGACACGAAGAGGCCCCGATTGTTCACTGGCATCGTTACCGATATCGGCGAAGTGCTCGAAATCGAGAAGCGCGGCGACCTGCGCGTGCGCATCGCCACCGGCTATGACCCGGCGAGCATCGACATGGGCGCCTCGATCGCCTGCGACGGCATTTGCCTCACGGTGATCGACAAGGGCGTCTGCGACGACCGCGACGCCAACTGGTTCGACGTGGAGCTGTCCGCCGAGACCCTGTCGAAGACCAATGTGCAGCGCAATACCGGCCATTGGGAGGTGGGCCGGAAGGTCAATCTCGAACGCGCCCTGAAGGTCGGGGACGAGCTGGGCGGGCATATCGTCTCGGGCCATGTGGACGGGCTGGCTGAAGTGATCTCGGTGGCCGATGAGGGCGACAGCGAACGGATCACCTTCCTTGTGCCGAAGGACCTGGCGCGGTTCATCGCCCCCAAGGGCTCGGTGGCGCTGAACGGCACCTCGCTGACGGTAAACGAGGTCGAGGGCGAGAGTTTCGGGGTCAACATCATCCCCCATACCCGCGCGGTGACCACCTGGGGGCAGGTGAAGAAAGGCGATCTGGTCAATCTCGAAATCGACACGCTGGCGCGCTATGTGGCGCGGCTCAACGAGGCCGGAAATGAATTCTGAAAAAGCCATGTCGGATTACGACATCTTCGGCGATGCCATCTCGCCGGTCGAAGAGATCATCGACGCCGCCCGCAATGGCAAGATGTATATCCTCGTCGACCACGAGGACCGCGAGAACGAAGGCGATCTGATTATCCCGGCCCAGATGGCGACCCCGGATGCAATCAACTTCATGGCCACCCACGGGCGCGGGCTGATCTGCCTGGCCCTGACCGGCGACCGGCTGGACGCGCTGGGCCTGCCGCTGATGTCGGCGATGAACTCCTCGCGACACGAGACGGCCTTTACCCTGTCGATCGAGGCCCGCGAAGGGGTGACGACGGGGATTTCGGCCCCCGACAGGGCGCGGACGGTGGCGGTGGCCATCGATGCCAAATCCGGTGCTCAGGATATCGCCACGCCGGGGCATGTCTTCCCGCTCCGCGCCAAGGAGGGCGGGGTGCTGGTCCGTGCCGGTCATACCGAGGCGGCGGTCGATATCTCGCGGCTGGCGGGGCTGAACCCCTCGGGGGTGATCTGCGAGATCATGAACGAGGACGGCACCATGGCGCGGCTGCCGGAACTGGTGGCTTTCGCCCAGATGCACAACCTGAAGATCGGCACCATTTCCGATCTGATCGCCTATCGCCGCCGCCATGACAATCTGGTGCGGGAGCGGATTTCGCAGACGGTCTCGTCGGAATTCGGCGGCGACTGGCAGATGCGCATCTTCGCCGATACCGCCGGCGGGGCCGAGCATATCGTGCTGTCGAAGGGCGATGTGGACACCACCGACCCGGTTCTGGTGCGGATGCACGCCTCCAACCCGCTTGAAGATGTGCTCGGCCTGGTGCCGGGCCGCTCGCATCAGCTGCATGACGCGATGGAGATCATCGCCGCGGAGGGGCGCGGGGTGATCGTGCTGTTGCGCGACATGTCGGCAAAACTGGTGGTGGACGGCGCGGTGTCACCGCAGACGCTCCGGCAATACGGGCTGGGGGCGCAGATCCTGGCCGCGCTGGGGGTGCATAACATGGTGCTCCTGACCAACTCGCCCAGCCCGAAGGTGGTGGGTCTGGAGGGATACGGCCTGTCGATCACCGGCACCCGCCCGATCCGGCGCGAGAGCTGACCATGGCCGAGGCCGAACCCCATTACACCCTGCCGAAACCGGCCTTTGACGCCCCGGTGCGGCTGCTGATCGTGGTTGCTCCCTATTACAAGGACATCGCCGACCAGCTGGTCGCGGGTGCTATGGCGGCCGGTGCGGCGGCGGGGGCGGAATGCGAAACGGTCGAGGTGCCCGGCGCGCTGGAAGTGCCGACGGCGATCGCGCTGGCAGCGGAAAGCGGACGCTATGACGGGTTCGTGGCGCTGGGCTGCGTGATCCGCGGCGAGACCACCCATTACGATACGGTCTGCAATGATAGTTCGCGGGCGCTGACGCTGATGGGGCTGCGGGGCCTGTGCATCGGCAACGGCATCCTGACGGTGGAAAACCGCGCCCAGGCCGAGGTCAGGGCCGAGGCGGCAGGACAGAACAAGGGCGGCGGGGCGGCTGAGGCGGCCCTGCATCTCGTGGCGCTGAAACGGCGGTTTGTGGATGGAGCGCGTGGTGAGTAAGGGCCGGGACGAAAAACTGAAAATGCGTGCGGCAGCAAGGCTTTACGCCGTGCAGGCGCTGTTCCAGATGGAGGCATCCGGTGCCGCGCTCGACGATATCCGCGAGGAGTTCGAGACCTACCGGTTCGGGGCCGAGGTCGACGGCGACACCTATGCCGAGGGCCATCTCGATCTCTTCCGCGAGATCCTGACCGGCGCGGTCTCGCGGCAGGCGAAGATCGACCAGATGACCGACCGCGCCCTGGTGGCGAAATGGCCCATCGACCGGATCGATCCGACGCTGCGCGCCCTGTTCCGCGCCGCCGGGGCCGAGCTTCTGGGCGCGCGCACGCCGCCCAGGGTCACGATAACCGAATATGTCGACGTCGCCCGCGCTTTCTTTCCCGAAGGCAAGGAGCCGAAATTCGTCAACGCGGTTCTCGATCACATGGCCCGCGAAGCACAGCCGGCAGCCTTCTGACGCGCCCGGCACGCCTGTTTCCGCCGCTCTGCGAGCGGGCGGCGTTCTGAACGGGCTTGTGCAAACCCGTCAAACCCCGAGACGATCCGGGATGCGTCCGACCCCTGAAGCAGTTTGCCTTTATAGCATTTTGCGCCAAATCGAATTCATTCCAAACCGCGAACGCATTTGCTACGCAAACGCTGTCTCGCGGATCGGAATGAATAAGTGAATCCGGTCTGGCGCAAAGCGCTCTAACCGGCATCGGTCAGGAAACACGAACGCATTTGCTACGCAAACGCTGCCTCGGACGCCTGACCGATGCGGCGTTTCAGATCAAAGGCAATCCGCCAGAGCAAAACCGGATCAGATTGAACCAATCTGATCCTGGGATTTTGCTCAAGCCTACGTCTCTGGACCTAAATTCTTTTTCAGACTGCGACAGTCTGAAACGATTTTGGTCTATGGTCTCAGCCAGGGAAGACACAGCTCCAACCCTTGCCAGCCCCATGCCCGCAATTGCGCCCAACCCTCGCCATCACACCAGCCCCGCCAGAAATCCCGCCAGATCCATTGTCCGGTGGTGGATATGCCGCTGCCTCCCACCGCCGCCCACCAGCACCGTCCGCATCCCCATGTCATACGGCACCAGAAGGTTTCTGGGATCGTCCTCGAACATCGCCGCAAGCCCGGGCCGAACCCCACTGGCGGCAAACACCGTCTCGAACGCCCGCCGCTCCGGTTTCGGTGCGAAACCCGCATCCTCGATCCCGTAAAGCCCGTCGAACACCCCCTCCAGCCCCCGCGCCGCAACAACCCTTTCGGCATGACGCCTGGACCCATTGGTGTGCACGATCTTCCGCCCCGGCAGTCCGCCAATCGCCGCCTTCAACGCCGGATCGGCCTCCAGCCCCGACAGGTCGATCTCATGCACATGGGCCAGATACGGCACCGGATCGAGATCATGCTCCCGCATCAGCCCGGCCAGCGTCGTCCCATGGTTCCGCCAATAGTGCAGCCGCAGCCGGTCCGCCTCGGCCCGCGCCACCCCGAGTGCGGCCATCACATATTCGGTCATCAGCACCTCGATCTGATCGAACAGCCGCGCCTCTGGGCCATAAAGCGTATTGTCGAGATCGAAGACCCAACACGCCACATGCTCAAAACCATCCTTATGCATGACTGGCGGGATAGCGCGCCCCATGCTAGCCCTCAATCGAAATCGAAAGTCGCATCATGGCAAATACCGCAGACTGGCAAGGCCGCGTCGGCCGCGAATGGGCCGACAAGGCCGACGCCCTCGACCGCCTGCTCGGCCCCATCGGCGACGCCGGCATCGAAGCCCTCGGCAACGTCTCCGGCCGCACGCTCCTCGACCTCGGCTGCGGCGCCGGCGCCACCTCCCTCGCCCTCGCCAGGCGCGGCGCCCTCGTCACCGGCCTCGACATCTCCGAAGACCTCCTCGCCAAGGCCCGCTCCCGGGACCCCGCCCGCACCGTCACCTTCACCCGCGCCGACGCCACCACCTTCACTCCTGTGGCCGCCTTCGACCTCCTCCACTCCCGCTGCGGCGCGATGTTCTTCGACGACGAGATCGCCGCCTGGACCCACCTGCGCACAATCCTCCGCCCCGGCGCCCCCATCGCGCTGACCACCTGGCGCACAGCACAAGAACACGACTGGGCCGCCCTCCCCCTCCACCTCGCCTCCCCCATCCTCGGCGCCGAGGCTACCCGCATCGCCGCGCCCTTGGGCCCCGGCCCCTTCGCCTGGTCCGACCCCGGCCACTTCCTCCCCATCCTCCACGCCGCCGGCTGGAGAGACATCCACCACACCCCCATCACCGCCCAGGCCCGGATGGAGGCCGGCCCCGCCCCGACCCCGGCCGAACGCGCCGCCGACTTCGCGCTGCGCATCGGCCCCCTCGCCAGCCGCCTCCGCGGCACCGACCCCGCCACCCGCGCCCGGATCCGCGCCGCCCTCGCCGAGGGCCTCGCCCCCCATGTCACCGGCACCCACGTCACCGTCACCACCGCCGCCTGGCTCATCCGCGCCCATGGCTGAACCCGCCCAAATCCTGTAAAACACCCCGAGACCCGCCAGGAAGGACAGCCCATTGGAGACCACCCCCCAGCCCGGCCGCGACGCCTACGAGATGGTGCTGTCGGCCATCGACCGCGGCGAGTACAAGCCCGGCGATCGCCTCGTCGAAAGCGACCTCGCCGAGCGTTTCGGCGTCTCCCGCACCCCCATCCGCGAGGCCTTCCAGCGGCTCGAAACCCAGGGCGTCCTCAAACGCGACGGCCGCTCGCTCTTCGTCTCCGCCCTCGACCACGACCAGATGGGCGAACTCTACGTCGTCCGCGCCGAGCTCGAAGGCCTCGCCGCCCGCCTCGCCGCCCAGCACGCCTCGCCGGAGGAAATCCGCGTCCTCTACGACCTGATCGAGGCCGACCGGACCCTCGCCGCCGACCCCGCCGCCATGTCGCTTGCCAACAAGCGCTTCCACCGCCAGATCCACCGGGCCGGCCACAACCGCTACCTCGTCCAGCAGCTCGAGATGGTCCACCGCTCGATGGCGCTGCTGGTGAAATCCTCCTTCGAGGCCCCGGGCCGCACCGCCGAGGCCCTCGACGAGCACCGCCGCATCGTCGCCGCCATCGAGGCCCACGACGGCGACGCCGCCGACACCGCCGCCCGCGCCCACATCTCCCACGCCTACGAGATCAGACTGAAACTGGCCGCCGAGGAGCGGCGGTAAGGGGTGTTCACGGTGAAATGGGGGGTAAGGGGTTGAATCTATTACGGGAGTTGATTTCCTTTACGAACACTTTTTAAGTAAGGGCTGCAATGTGCATATGCGTTACCTTACAGTGGTCACAACGTTTGAAGAATAATACGCATTGGCACAACTTCGCAGAAAGCCTATCAATCAGTTTCAAATTGAGATTCCGAGGGATGAAATGGCTAGTTACGCATTTTGGAATAACAAAGGGGGAGTGGGAAAGAGCTTCCTCGGATTCATTGCTTCAACAGAATACGCTCATCGGAACCCAGACGCCGATGTGTATGTAATCGACTTGTGTCCGCAGGGCAATATATCCGAGACATTACTTGGCGGTTTTGACATAGAAGCCAAGGCAATTAGTGAACTTACTAATACTAGCCACAGGCAAACAGTCGCTGGATATCTTGAAGAACGATTGAATTCGCCATTTCGTATGATTGACGACGTGGAACCATATGTCAGTCATCCACATCATTTCAACAGGAATATTCCTGAGAACCTATGGCTGGTTTGCGGGGACAATCTACTGGAAATTCTAGCAGAGGCGATAAGGCAAACCTCCCAACTTTCTGTTCCCTTCGATGCGTGGAAACAGGTGATCTCGTGGATTGACGATCTCGCAAAAGCGCTGCGCAAACGCAGCGGGGAACGTGATGCCTTTTTTATCATTGATTGCAATCCGAGTTTCGCAATTTACACCCAACTCGGTCTAGTTGCGGCAGATGGCATTGTTGTGCCATTCACTGCCGACGATAGCTCTCGTAGAGCAATTGAAAACGTTATTGCTCTGCTCTACGGTGTTGGTGACAGTCATACGTCCACGTACGCAAATCTAAGTTTCGCAAAAAAAGCAAAAGAAGAAGGGGTAAATCAACCAAAATTGCATACATTCGTCTCCAACAGAGTAACCTTGTACGATGGAAAGCCGAGTAAAGCCTTCCAAGTTGTAAACCAAAGAGTAAAAATAACTGTTGATAAAATACACGATAAGCATCGAAATTTTTATTTTGTTCCAAAAGAAAAACCTAGTACTGCGTTTGTCGAAGTTCCAGACTATCATAGCGCTTGTGTATTCTCAGCTACCACTGGAACGCCTTTGCACTTAGTAAAACCTGGTCCTAAGAATCTTGATGGGGAACGAGTTCAGCTGAACCAAGAGCCTTTGGATCGTTATCGCGCTTCCCTAAAGGCATTTGTCGATAGGCTTTAAATGCCAAGTCGCTCGCTTGGAAAATTTTCTGAAGCATTAAATGCAGCGCAGTGCGTTCGTAGATCTGCAAATGATTCCCGCCTCCGCCCTATTAACTCAAAGGCCAGGAACTACTATTTGCATGCGTCCCTTGCAGCGTATGTAGCAAGCTGGGATGCTTACTTAAATAACGTCGTTCAGGAATTTATTGATTGTATAAGACAACCTTTGGACGTTGACTACGCCACCGCACACGAAAGGTTGCAAAACTTCACAGAAGCCACTTTGAGGAGATTCAATACGCCAAACTGGGAAAACTCAAGAAATTTATTAATAAGCTGCACTGGCTATGATCCAATTAATGATTGGAATTGGAGACGCGCCAGTATGAACGGGACTCAATCTCGCGAATTTCTTAACGAGATACTAAATGTTCGGCACAGCTTTGCACATGGCTTTGCAATTCCAGCCTACAATTGGACAACAACTCCTCTCGGCAAACATCAGTTGAATGATTCAGTGCTGCAAAGAATCGAACGTTTTTTGCTTCACTTGGCCACGGAAACTGACAAGGGTTTATCGAAATTTGGGATATCGCGCTATCCGAACAGATCAGTTTGGTGACTTACTTTTCGTAATAACGCACCCCACCTCCCCCCGTGCCAAACCAGAACAAACCCGGAAAATACACCCACTATTAACTATTTTTCCCAACAAAATCAATCCACTGGTCATTTTTGCACGCGTGCAAACGGCGCCGGACTGCGCTACATCTCCGTCCCCAGAGCCTCGGCCACCGTGAAGATATCCTTGTCCCCCCGCCCGCACATGTTCATCACCATCAGATGATCCCCCGGCAGCTCCCCCGCGATCTTCGAGACATGAGCCAGCGCATGGCTCGGCTCCAGCGCCGGAATGATCCCCTCCGTCCGGCAGCACAGCTGGAACGCCTCCAGGGCCTCGGTGTCGGTCACCGAGACATACTCGACCCGGCCCATATCGTTCAGCCACGAATGCTCCGGCCCGATCCCCGGATAGTCCAGCCCGGCGGAAATCGAGTGCCCCTCGATGATCTGCCCGTCCCCGTCCTGCAACAGATAGGTCCGGTTCCCATGCAGCACCCCCGGCCGCCCCCCGGTCAGCGAGGCCGCGTGCTCCATCCTCTCGTCCACCCCGTGCCCCCCGGCCTCGACCCCGATGATCCGCACGTCCGCGTCATCCAGAAACGGATGAAACAGCCCCATCGCATTCGACCCGCCGCCGATACAGGCCACCAGACTGTCCGGCAGCCGCCCCTCCCGCTCCATCATCTGCGCCCGCGTCTCCTTGCCGATGATCGACTGAAAATCGCGGACCATCGCCGGATAGGGATGCGGGCCGGCGACGGTGCCGATGCAATAGAACGTGTCCTCGACATAGGTCACCCAGTCCCTGAGCGCTTCGTTCATCGCATCCTTCAGCGTCCCGCGTCCCGAGGTCACCGGGATCACCTCGGCGCCCAGCAGTTTCATCCGGAAGACGTTGGGTTTCTGGCGCTCGACATCGGTCTTGCCCATGAAGACCACGCATTTCAGCCCGAAGCGCGCACAGACCGTGGCCGTCGCCACCCCGTGCTGCCCGGCCCCGGTCTCGGCGATGATCCGGGTTTTCCCCATTCGCCGCGCCAGCAGGATCTGGCCCAGGACGTTGTTGATCTTGTGGGCCCCGGTATGGTTCAGCTCGTCACGCTTGAAATAGATCTTCGCCCCGCCGAAATGCCCGGTCAGCCGCTCGGCGTGATAGAGGGGCGAGGGGCGGCCGACATAGTGCTTCCAGAGATCGTCCATCTCGGCCCAGAAATCCGGGTCGGTCTTGGCCTTCTCATATTCGGCCTCCAGATCGAGGATCAGCGGCATCAGGGTTTCGGACACGAAGCGCCCGCCATAGATGCCGAAGCGCCCGCGCTCGTCGGGGCCGGTGCGATAGGAATTGGGTTTGATCTCGTTCATGGGTCTTGCCTCCGCGACAGGGGCGGTTGTAGCGGCTGGACGCGGTGAGGTCGAGACGGATTTGGAACGGTCAGTGCCGTCAATCCGGTGTCGGGTGGGGATCAGGCTTCCCAGCTGGCCCAGGGGAAGGATTTGCGGCCCATGAGTTTGGCGAGCCCGGCGATTTCGGGCCGGAGAAGGTTCAGAAGATCGCGGCGCTCGGCTTGGGTCAGGGGCGGGACGGCGCTGCGCATATCGACGGAGTTGGCGGCGAGGATCTGGCGGACCGGGGTCAGCTGTTTGGTCCGGGTCAGGGTCTCTTCGAACCCCAGCGCGCGCATGCCGTTGCCGCCCGCCCGAAGGACCCTGCGGAGCGCGGGGGAGCGGGCGCGGTCCGAGACGTTGCGGCGCTCGGCAAGGAGGCCGGTGGCGTGTAGGGGATTGATTCCGAGGAAGGCGAAGATCTCGCGGGCAAGCCCCTGGGGGTCGGTACCGATCTCCTCGGCGATGAGGACCTTGATCTGGGCGCGGGGGAAGGTGTCGTACCAGCGCGAGAGATGGGTGTTGTAGCGGCTTTGCTCGACATAGGCCGGGTTGTTGGCGAGGCCCCTGGCAAAGCTTACCTCCGGGATATGGCCCTTGATGACCTCGTGGAGATGGTTTGAAAAGGCCCGCTCGACCGGATCGCGGAGGATGGCGAGAATCTTCGCGTCGGGCGCATAGGCGCGGAGCCGGCCGGGGGTGCGAGGGTCGTGGAAATAGGAGGGAGCGTTTTCGAACCTCAGCTCCTTCCCGGCCGGAAAGTGGCTTTCGTACCAGCGATAGCCACGATCGAAATTGTAGCTGAAAAAGTCGACTTCCTTGGGTCGTGAGGCCCCCACCTGGGGATGCGTCGCCATCAACGAATGCAGCCAGGAAGAGGCGCATTTCTGCGCCCCGATGCCGATGGCATAGCGCGGGGACTCCTCAGTAACCATCCGTTAACTCTTTCAGAACCAAACTACCCCGCACTCAGTCTGATCAAGGATGGTTAAGGCTTGGTTAACCGGACCGGGGACCGGTTCACGAATTGCGGAACCTTTGTGGAATGTGTGATGAGTATTGCTGAGACAGCCTCTCCAATCCCATATCTTGCGGCCGCGGCGCCGACGCGCCACCAGTTGCGGTGGCTGAGCCTCGATGCCGCGATGGGGGCTCTGGTGGTCGTCTGGACCGCCGAGGCGCTGGTGCGGCTGCCGATGCTGTCGGCGGTGACCGCGCTGGTCTACGCCTATTTCTCGCTGCGCTTCGCCATGACCCTGCCGCGCTTCCTGCCGCTGGTTCTGAGGAACTGGCCAGTGCTGCTTTACCCGGGGCTCTGCCTCGCCTCGGTCGCCTGGTCGCTGACCCCGATGCTGTCGATGGTCGGCGCCGTCCAGATCCTGTTCACGATCCTCATCGGCGTCTTTCTCGGCGGTCAGCTGGGCCTGAGAGGCCTGGCGCTGCTGATCCTCTGCGCCCTGGGCGTGACCATGCTGGCCTCGCTCGCCAATCTCGGCGGCGCCTTCGGCAAGGCCTGGAGCTATTTCGGCGGCTTTCTCGGCATCTACACCAACAAGAACGCGCTCGGCCAGCGCGGCGTGCTGCTCTTGGTGACCTGCCTCTTCTTCGTGCTGACCGAGCGGCGGGGGCCGGTCTTCTGGCTGGCATTGGCCTTGGGGGCCCTGACGATGGTGCTTCTGGGCCTGTCGCTGTCGGTGACCTCGATCCTGATGTCGGCGGCGATGGGCGGACTGACGCTATTGGTGCTCGGCTGGGTGAACCTGCCGCATTTCCGGGGGCTGGCGGTAATCTTTGTGACCCTGAGCGGGGCGGCCATGGCGGTGTCGCTCATCATCCTCGGGATCAATCCGGTGACCGAGGTCCTCGACGCTTTCGGCAAGAACGCCACCCTGACCGGGCGGACGGTGCTTTGGGAGGTGGGACTGGCCAAGGTCGGCGAGGCGCCGCTCTTCGGACACGGGATCCTCGCCTTCTGGCACGCGCCGGAATTCGCCCAGGAAGTGCTGGTGATCTCGGGCCTCTATGGCGAGACGGTGGAGGCATTCCACAATTTCGTCATCGAAGCCCTGGTCGCCCTCGGCCCGCTGGGACTGGTGACGCTTCTGGCCATTGCGGCGCATGCCGTGATCGGTCTCGGGCGGGTCCCGGCCGGGCAGGTCAGGTATTGGGGCTGGCTTGTGGTGCTGCTGTTGCTGCTCCTGTCGCTTCTGGGCTCGTCGTTTTTCCGCCAGCACGAGATTTCCCTGCTTCTGGTGGTGGCGATCGGTGCCGCCGCGCACCGAGACGGGCGCGCAGGACCCGTGCGGCGGGTCGTTCGTAGAAGTGGAACGAGACCCAGGCCAGGAGGGCCGTGAAGCCGAAGCCGACCAGGGCCGTGAAGGCCCCGGGCGATTGCCAGAAGATGGTCTCGGCGGCCCTGAGGACCGGGCGGTGGAAAAGGTAGAAGCCGAAGGAGATGGTGCCGAGACGGCTGAGCCAGCCGATCCCGCCCATGCGCCCGATCCCGTTGGGAACGAGGGTGAGGGTGAAGAACAGCGCCAGTGCCGTCAGGCGCAACGGGTCGAGCCAGGTGCGGGGGTAGAAACCCTCGGTCAGTTCCAGGCCGAGGGCGGCGCGGAGCCCGGGAATGTTGAGGACAAGCAGGGCCAGCGCGGCGGCGTGGAGCCAGGGCGCCGAAAGCCAGGGCAAAAGGCGCCGCCAATAGCTGCGGTAGGCCTCGGCGATGGCGCCGCCAAGGAGGAAGGCGAAGGCATAGGGGATCAGGGTCTTGGCCTCGGACACGAAGCCGCGCCAGAGAAATGCCGCCGGCAGGGCGACGGCGAGGGTGAGGACCCAGAAGCCGATTGGGTCGCGGCGCCAGGCGGGCAGGATCAGCCAGAGCGCGATGAAGAGGCCATAGAACTGCGCCTCGACCGGGATCGACCAGAGCTCGAACGGGGCCTCGACGAGGAGGAGAGCGGGCAGGAATTCCCCGCTTTGGAACTGGTAGCGGAAACCCGGAGCGAGGCCGGCAAGCGCCAGCGAGAGGAAGAGGACACCCCAATAGAGCGGCAGGATACGGGCCGCGCGGGCAACAAGGAAGCGGTTGATCTCGGGGCCGGTGGCCGGGCGGGCGGCGTAGAGATGGACCATCAGAAAACCGCTGAGCAGGAAGAAGAGCTGCACCCCCATCTGGCCGAATCCCGCGCCCAGCCAGCGCGGCAACAGCCCGTCATTGGCGGCGTGGGAGACGAAAACGATCAGCACCGCGAGGCCGCGCAGGGCGGTCAGGGCCGGGATGTCGGTGGCGGGTGCGGGCGGATCGCCGGGCAGCGTCCCGTCCTTCTTGCCGGCCAAGGGCTCCGGTGCTCCGTTCACCGGGTCGGGGTCCGGTATTCCTCGATGCCGCTCCCGCCAAGGACGTCGAGAAAGCCAAGGCCTCTTGCGGCGATGCGGAGGCCCCTGAGGGGGCGTTCCGCGCGGCCCGAGAGGGCGGCCGGAGCGAGGGTTGCGGCGAGTATCGTTCCGGCGGCGAGACGGGCGAGGCCTCCGGCGAGGCAGGCAAGGCGGGTCCGGGTACCGGGGCGGCGTTTCAGGCGGATCATGGCGTCGGTGGCGCCGGTGCGCCGCCAGCGCCGGCGGAGCCAGGCGAGCGTGGCTCGGGCGGGAACGATGGTCTCGGTGACTACGGCCTCCGGGGTGAAGCGGATCGCACCACCATCGCGGATCAGCCGGTCGAAGAATTCGGTGTCCTCGCCGCCTGTGAGCGAAAAATCCGGATCGAAGCGCAGGCCGAGGCGGCGGATCGGGGCGAGATCGAAGAGGATATTGGCGGTGGAGCCGGTGGGCAGCGCGGCATGGCGCGGCAGGCCGCGAAATTCGAGAAAGCCGCCCCGGGCGAGCCAAGGGGCCGGCGGCGTCTCGAAGGCGGCGTGGACGGCCCCGTGCGAGGCGGCGCAGCCGGTCCGGTCGAGCGTGTCGAGATGCGCGATGAGCCAGCCCGGATCGGGGGTCTCGTCATCGTCGATGAAGGCCATCAGGTCGGCATTGTCGAGCCCGTGCTCCAGCGCCCGGTTGCGGGCCGGGGTTAGGCCGCGCCGAGGCTCGTGGAGATAGGTCAGAGGGGCAGGAAACCTCTCGGCACGCGCGGTGACGAGAAAACGGGCGGTGGCATCGGGGGAATTGTCGACGATCAGGAATTCGACCCGCCCGGACGGCAGGCGGAGCGCGGCAAGACCGTCGAGCAGCGCGACCAGACCGGCGGGCCGGCGATAGGTCAGGGCGGCGACGAGGAGGCGGCGCTCGGTTTCCGAGCGCGGCGACGGGACCGGAGGGATTTCGTGACGCTGGAGCTTCATTCTTAAAGCAAATCTTAACTTATTCCCGGTTTCTTGGGCGTTAACTCCATGGTGGTTCAAGGTTGTTAACAAATGGTTGCGGCGATCGGTCTGGGTGTGTCCCTCTTCTTGCTGATCTACCCGTACCTGATCTATCCGCATCTGCTGAAACTGCTGCCGAAGGCGCGGGTGCCGGGCGCGCAACCGCTTGAAAATCAGCGTTTCGCCCTGCTGTTCTGCGCCTATGACGAGGCCGGGAACCTGCCCGACACGCTGGCGGATCTGCGGGCGCTGAAACGGCTCTGGCCGGGGCTGGAGATTCATGCGTTCGACGATTTCTCCAGGGACGGGACCGGGCCGCTACTGGAAAATGCCTCCGATATCCTGACCCCGCATCACGCCACGCGGCGCACCGGCAAAGCGGCGGGGATCGTGCAGATGCTGGCGAAGACCCGGGCCGATGTGGTGCTGTTCATGGATGCCAACACGCGGATCGACGTCGCCTCGATGCTGAATTTCCGAAGCTATTTCGCCGATGCCACCATCGGGGCCGTCGCCGCCACCGTGACCCTGCCCAACGGCACCGAAAGTGCCACGGCGGGGGTCGGCGCGGCCTTCTGGAGGCTGGAAGAGCGGATCAAGGCGCTGGAAAGCGCCACCGGTTCGACCGTGGGCTGCGACGGGGCACTTTGGGGCATAAGGCGGCATCTCTATCCGAAATTCGCCCATTATCTGGCCGACGACTTCCGTCCCTCGATGGAGCCGGTGTTTCGCGGGCTGCGGGTGGTCTCGGCCCCAGATATCCGCGCCACGGAACCGGCGGCGGCGGAGACGGGCGGGGAGTTCGCGCGCAAGATCCGCATCGCCTGCGGGGCCTGGCATGCCCATGACGACATGAACCTCCTGGTGGCGCGGCTGGGCTGGAAGCACCGGTTCAAATACGCCTCGCACAAGCTGATCCGCTGGTTTTCCTTCGTCTGGCTGGTCGCGGCGGCTGGCTTTGCCGCCGCCCTTGCCTGGCAGACGGGGCTGTTCTGGTTCTTTGCCTGGGTGGCGCTGGCCTCGGGCCTCGCCGCCTTTCGCGGGATCGGACCCTTCGGCAAGGGGCTGGAGATCGTGCTGGCAATGCTCGCGACTTTCCTCGGCATCCTGAAGGCGGTCCGGGGCCGCGAACAGGCGGTCTGGGAGACGGTGCGATCATGAAAAAAGTGGTGGTCTTCGGGTTCGACAGAAGCGAGGCGAGCCAGGTCCGTTCGATCCGGGCCATGAAGGCGGCGGGGGCCGGAGTGGCGAGCTTCACCTTCCAGCGGCGCAACATGGACAGCGATTTCGTCCCTGACTGGCACGATGTTGCCCTGGGCGAGGTCGAGAACGGCGCGCTCCTGCGCCGGCTTCCGGTGCTGGCCCGCGCGCTGGGGCCGGTCTGGCGGGCCCGGTCGCTGCTCAGGGCGGCGGATGTGATCGTGGCGCGGAATTTCGATCTGCTGCTCCTGGCCCTGGCCGGGAGGCTGCTCACCGGAGCACGGGCACCGGTGATCTATCAATGCCTTGATATCCATGGGATATTCACTGCAAAAGGCCTGAAGGGACGGCTGGCGCGCTGGGCCGAGCGGCGCGCGCTGGCCCATGTGGCGCGGCTGGTGGTCTCGTCGCCCGGCTTCCTGCGGCACTATTTCGAGCCGCTGCAGCGGTTCCGGGGCGATGCCTATCTGCTGGAAAACCGGATCGTCTGGCTCGATACGCCGCTGGCCCGCCCGATGCCCCTGCGGCGCAAGCCGGGACCGCTGCGGCTCGGCTGGATCGGAACGCTGCGCTGCGCACGCAGCCTCGATCTTCTGGAGCGGGCAGCGCAATTGCTGGGCGATGAGGTCGAGATCGTGATGCGCGGCGTGGTGCATGCCCATGCGCTGCCGGATTTCGACGCCGTGGTGGCGCGGAACGACAATATCCGCTTCGAAGGCGGCTACAGCTATCCCGACGGTCTGAAGGAGGCCTATGCGGGTCTCGACCTGGTCTGGGCCCAGGACCTGTGGCAGGCGGGGGCGAATTCAGACTGGCTGCTGCCGAACAGGCTTTACGAGGCCGGGTGGTTCGGCTGTCCCTGCATCGCGGTCGCCGGAACCGAGACGGCGCGGCGGGTGCGGAGCGAGGGGCTGGGCCATGTGATCGAGGAGGCCGACGCGCAGGCGCTTGTCCGGCTGCTCAGGAGGCTGGATGCCGGTGCGCTGCAACGGGAAAAATTCGTCATTCTGCGCAAGTCGGAGACGCTGTTCGCCCAGCAGGGTTTCGAGGTCGAGGCGATGCTGGACCTTGACCCGGTGGAACCCGGAAGCGGCGGGACGGTGGCGGGGACAAGCAAAATGCCGGGCGTGGCGGTGACCGGCGCGTTTGCGGGAGCCCCGACAGTGAGCGCCGGGGTTGCCGGGGGCGACGCTTTGAACGCCGGGGCGGCCGGATATGAGGCCATGGCCGGCCGGATGACGGGCAATGGAGCAATGAAAGTGCGAATGCCTCGGGGCATGACCAAGATGACCGGGGCCGGGCCCGGGCCCGGTGAGCTGCCTAGCAGCGAATTGCGTCATGCGTGAATTTCGGCGACGGGTCCGGCTCTATGGCACGCGGGCGCTCCGGACGGTCCCGTTCCGGGGGCTGCGGCAGCCCTGCCTGTTCCTGCATCTGCCGAAATGCGGCGGTACCTCTGTGGCGGCGGGGCTCTACGGGACCGTGTCCCTGACACAGCGGGTCGGGGTGATCGACGCGCTGGCGACGCGACGGGCGGCGGCGATCCGGCATTTCTCGCGCGACGACCTGAACCTGACCCATGAGGACCTCGCCCACGGGCATCACACTTTCGCGCTGCGCGAGGAGATGCTGTTGATGCACATGGCCTGGGGGACGCGGCTGATCCACGGCCATGTGCTTTTCTCGGACGACGCCATGCGGCATTTCGGCAAGCTCTACAAGACCGTCACCCTGATGCGCGATCCCTATGAGCGCACATTGTCGAATTACCGGATGGCGGTGCGGAACGGGGTGATTGCCGACGATATCGACGCCTGGCTGGAGGGGCCGGTGGGCGAGAGCATGGCCCGGGTCTACCTGCGCTATCTGAGCGGGCGGACGGTGATCGCGCCCGGGGACATGGTGCGGATGGAGGCGCAGGCAAGACTGAACCTCGCCAAGCTGGACCTGGTCGGATTTCTCGACGATCTTGAGGGGTTCCGGCAGGGCTTCCGGCAGGTCTTCGGTGTAACCCCCGCCATCCCGCGCTACAATGTCGGCAGCGGCGCTCCAGTGGCGCTTTCCGCCGCGCAATACGAGCGGCTGCAGCTGCTGCTGGCCCCGGACATGCGGCTATACGCGCAGGCGCGGCGCGCCTATGGGGCCCGGGACGCGATCAGCGACAAGGCCGAGGTATCGGCGCCGGCAGAGGCCCGGCAGGAGGCGTAGAGCCAGACCTGCACCAGGGCGAAACCGGCACAAGCGGCGATGGCCGCCCCCGGAAGGCCGAACAGGGCGGCGGCGGGAATGACGGCCAGCATGGCGATCAGTCCGAGGCCAGTGATGCGAAAGATCGCCGCTGCTTCACCCGCCACGCTCAGGATCAGGAACGGATTGCCAAAGGCGGCGCGGGTGAGCGGCAGGAGGCAGAGCAGGCGCAGGGGCGTGGCACCGGCGACATAGTCGGGGCCGAAGAACCCGAGGATGGGCTCGGCGAAGCCCGCGATCAGGACGGTGGCCGGCAACGTGGCGGCAAGGCGGAGGCCCGCGGCCTGACGGAGGAGCGCGGCCAGTTCCGGGCGGTTCCGGGCGACACAGGCGGCGGAGATTTGCGGCCCGTATCCCATCTCGATGCCGACAAGGGCGAGATTGGGCAGGAGCACGATGGTGAGGCAGATGGCGAGGATGCCGGTATCGGAAGCCCCGAGGCCGAGGGCGGAGAGGACCAGCACCAGGTCGCGGAGCAGGTCCTGAAACAGCAGCGAGGGCGCCAGCCTGACCCCGGTCGCGGCCCAGTCCGCCGCTTCGGTATCGTCGGGAGGGGTGGCAAGGATCGGCGCGAGAACCGGCGCGAGAAGGCGGGTCTGCAGGGCAATGGTGAGGACGGCGCCGGCGAGGAAGAGCAGAAGGACGGTGAGCGGGGTGAGCGGCCAGCCGAAGGCGGCGGCAAGCGCGATGCCGACCAGGACCGTCAGCGGCCGGATGGTGAGTTGCGGCAGGCCGCCGCGCAACACCTGATGCAGCGCTCCGGCGTGGCGCGCGGTGGCGCGGGACCAGGCGAAGGCCGGGATCATCAGAAGGCCCACGAGAAGCGGGGCAGAGAAGGGTGCGCCGGTGAGGATCAGGAACAGCGCGGTGCCGGCCATGACCGGCAGGGCGAGGACGCGGATGACCCGGCGGCTGAAATGGATGAAGCCATGGATCCGGTCGGGGGCGTTGGCGGCGCGGGCCTCGGTGAGAAAGCGCATGGCGCCGGTCTCGATATTGAGGCTGAGAACCAGCGAGCCGATCATCGCCGCCGAGACCATGGCCATGACCGACCCGAGATCGGCGCTGGGGATCAGCCGGGCGAGAAGGAAGGTGGTCAGGGCCGCGGCAATGGCGGCGAGGCTGCGGGCCAGAAGCAGGGCCAGCGAGATCGTCAGCGGCGAGCGACTGGCTGGGATCGGGTCTGACAGGCTTGCCATTCTGGGGATACTCGGCTGGTCGGGACCGGGCGAGTGTCGGGATTGGCGGTTAAGGCGGGGTTAATTCAGGCGGCATGGCGTTAAATTATCGGGCGATGGCGCGCTGCACTGGGTCGCCCTACCCCCGACCCCCCGCCTCGCATCCCAAACGAAAGACCCGCGTGCCCCAATTGCCCCCTGACCCGGCATTTGCCGGTACCCACCTCTCGATTCCCCACGCCGAGATGAGGGCCGTGTCCGCCCTCGGGTGGGCGCTATCCGGGCTTCGCTGCTTCATCGCTTTAGGGCGCCGTCACATCCGAGCGGCCCGCTTGTCAGCCCGTATCGGCAATGCGCCCGCCCAAGGGTTAGGGCGGGCGCGACCCGGCGCTGGTCGCACCGTGCGGGGGGGGGTGAGCGGCGTTGGATGGGGATGGCGGGGACTGTACTGGGCGGGAATGGTGTTCGTGCTTGGGTGAGACTTGGTTTTGGATGGTGGGTTTGAAAAAGCTACACGCGATTCCCCTGCCCTGCCCGGGGGGAGGTCTATTGCATGTGAAGCCTTTGCTTCTGCAACGCAAGACCCGCTTTTTCCAATCGACCCCTGCTCCGGCAAATCCCGAACCCGGTCTCGATGCCCCTAAAACGAGGGCCGTGCCAGCCCTCGGGTGGGCGCTTTCCAGAACCCTCTGCGGACCACTTTATGGCGCGGTCACATCATAGCGGCCCGCTGACAGCCCGTGGCAGCAACGCGCCCGCCCCTGGGAGAGGGCTGGCGCGGTCCGGTGCTGGTCGCACCGGGCAGGGGGTGAGCGGCGTGCGATGGGGATGGCGGGGGTATGTATTGGGCACGACTGGTGCGTGCAGAGAGCCACGATCCTGCCGCGCCGCCCGGCGGGTCACCCATGCACACTGCCCCGGTCGCTGGAGCGCCGGATCAGGAGTTCGGGGTCGTGGAGGGTCTCGGTGGGGGCGGGCAGCTCGCCCTGGGCGGCGACCAGCGTCATCAGGTGATCGACGGCGGCGGTGGAGATGGTCTCGACCGGGTAGGCGACGGTCGAGAGCGGGATGGAGGCGAATTGGGCGAACTCGATATTGTCGAAACCGACGATGGCGATATCGGCGGGCACGGCGAGGCCGCTATCCTGGCACCAGCGCTCGGCGCCCAGCGCCAGCGAGTCGTTGCTGGCGACGATCCCGTCTGGACGGACACCGCGATGCCAGAGGCTCTCTATGGCGCTGTAGCCATAGCGGATACCGTGGCCCGGCACGTCGGCGATGAGACTGTCGTCCCGCGCGATCCCGGCCGCGGAAAGGGCACGAAGATAGCCGTCGCGCTTCTCGACATTCCCAAGGGGTCCGGCGGCGTCGAGAAGCGCGATCCGGCGGCAGCCCGTCCCGATCAGGTGGCTTGTCGCCAGGGTCCCGCCCATGACCTCGTTGACACCGACACTGTCGATGGAGCGCGAGGGATCGGCGATCAGCGACACGATCGGGTAGCCCATGCGGCGAAGTTTCGAGAGATGCTCGACCTCGGTGTGGTTGGACGGATAGACCAGCATGCCGTCGACCTGGCGGCGGCGGAACGTGTCGACGACCTCGCGTTCCTTGTCGAGCGTATTGTTGGAGGTCGAGAAAAGGGTCGAATAGCCGCGATCGGACAGGAGGTTGCCGATCTTCTGCGCCACCTGGGTCAGCACCGGGTTGCGGATATCGGTCAGCACGAGGCCGATTGTCCTGGTCTCGCGGCTGACCAGCGCCTGGGCGATCTGGTTCGGCAGGTAGTTCAGCGCCTCGGCCGCGGCCTTGATCTTTTCGCGGGTGACTTCGGGGATGCGGGGGCTGTCGCGGAGCGCCAGTGACACGGTGTTGGTCGAGAAACCGGTCTCTTTCGCGATATCCTTCAATGTCACCCGGGTCTTTCGCATCCGACCGCGTCACCTTTCACCGATCGCCTGTGCTTATGCGGGTTTTTCGGTGGAACGCAACTAACCTCGCATGGCCCGCAGTCTTTCGATCGCCTGGTATTGCAGGCAATCCGGGTTCATCTCCATCAGCTCGATCCGGTTGCCGTCGGGGTCTTCCAGCCAGGCCTGCCGGTTGCCGTCCAGCCCCGGCTTGATCTCGGACAGCAACTCGATCCCCTTCGATTTCATCCGCGCCACGGTGGCGTCGAGATCGTCGATGGTCCAGCAGACATGGTTGGTGCCATTGGCATCGGGGCCCGGGGCGCGGTCGTTTTCGGCGCCGGGAAAGAGCTCGAGATACTGGTCGTCGGTGATCCTCAGACAGACCAGCCAGACGGTACCGTCCTCCTTGTAGAGCCGCAGCATTTCGGGGAATTCGAGCTTGTTGGAATAATATTCCAGCGAGCGGTCGAGATCGGTGACCTTGATGGCGACATGGCCGAGCCCGGTGATGCCTTGCATATGCGTCTCCTTGGGCGGGGGTTCCGGTCAAACGTCCCAGTCGGGCCCCCAGGTGGGGTTGATATGGCGCTGCCCCCGGTCGAGGGCGCGCATGGCCTCCATGTCGGCAGGGTCGAGAGCGATGGTCAGCGATGCGAAATTCTCCCTAATCCGCCGCGGCTTGCCGGAAGTCGGGATGGCGATATGGCCGAGCTGGCGCAGGAAAGCAAGGGTGATCTGGGCCGGGGTGGCGGCGTGTTTCTCTGCCAGGCCGCGGATAGTCGCATCGTCGTTGACGCCGCCACCATAGATGGGCCGGTAAGCGGTGACAGCGATGTTCTTGGCCGCGCAATGGGCGGCGAGGCGACGGTTCTGCAGATAGGGATGCAGTTCGACCTGGTTGGTGGTCAGCCGGTCGGGACCGAGGATGGAAATGGCCTGATCGATCAGCGCGATGGTGAAGTTGGACACGCCAATAAGCCGGGTGAGGCCGGCGGATTGCGCCTCGGCGAGCTGTTCGAGATAGGTGGCCAGCGCGACCTCGCCATGGGGGCTCGGCCAGTGGATGAGGGTGAGATCGACAGTGTCGAGGGCGAGGTTGGTCAGCGACGTTTCGAGGCTGGGGATCAGTCTGTCGGGGCCGAAGTTTTCCGGGGTGATCTTGGTGGTGACGAAGACCTCGTCGCGGGTCAGCCCCGAAACCTTCAGCGCCCGACCGCATTCGGCCTCGGTGTTGTAGGTCTGGGCGGTATCGAGATGGCGGTAGCCGGTCTCCAGCGCCGTCTCGATCGCCGCCTGACCCTCTTGTGCCCGGCGGCCATAGGTACCGAAGCCGAGGGCCGGGATGCTTGCGATCTCTTCCATCATCTTCCCCTCTGCCAGCGCCCGGGTCCGCCGACCGGAGACCCCCGTGCGGGCTCCGCCGCGGCGGGGCCGGGCCGGTTTACCATATGTTAACGATAATACGATCCGCAAGCGGGAAAACCACCGTAGGGAAGATGCCGAAGCACGATCCGATGGCCCGCGCAAAGCTGGCGGCGTTCAATGCCGGCCTCCTCAGGATCTCGGAAAGCGGTGAATGGTTCGAGATCGTCAAGCCGTCCGGGCCGGGTCCCGGTCGGCTGGCGCGTTCTGTGCCCCGGGGGCAATCGCGCACGTCCATCTCGAACCCTCCAACCGGCCCCGAGACTCTCTCCTTCGCGCGGACACCAATCCCGCCCCATGCAGACCACCGCCCCCCATTGCACCCCGCTCACCCCCTGCCCGGTGCGACCAGCACCGGGCCGCGCCCGACCCCCTTCCCCTCAGGGCTATCGCATATGAAAGTATTGCGTCTCTTTCGCGTACATGTTGCCCGCCCTGATCCTGCACCTTCCGGAATCCTGCCCTGCCCTGCCGGGACTTCGAAATGAGGGCCAAGCCCGACCCAGGGTGGGCGCTGTCCGGAGCCCTCTGCGGACCACTTTATGGCGCAGTCACTTCCAAGCGGGCCGCTCTCAGCATGTGTCAGCAACGCGCCCGCCCCCCGGAGGGGTCGGGCTGGGCCCGGTGCTGGTCGCACCGTGCGGGGGGCGAGCGGCGTCCCGGAAACGCTCCAGTGGAGCGTTTCAGCCGCGAGCGGGCGGAGCCCTGGTGAGCGGGGAGAAATGGGGGCGGCGGGGCTATGGATTTGGGAAGGGATTGGGGGTTGGCTCGAATGGAGGAAACCGAACCTCAGGCGGGTTTCCCGTGACAGGCGGACCCAAATGCAATTGCCCTCCCCCAGGGCGGGCGCGTTGCGGCCACGGGCTGAAAGCGGGCCGTTCGGATGCGACTGCGCCATAAGGTGGTCCGCGGCAGGTTCCGGAAACCCAATGCTATCACCCAACCTTAAGCACGGTGGACGAGGACGGTCTCGCCCCTCATCTCGGAGCATGGGCATCGAAAGGACGGGATCGGGATTTGCAGGGCCAGGGAGTGCGTGGCGCAAGCGCATCTTCTGTTGCGGATGCGAAGGTTTCAATTGCGATAGCCCTCGATAGCCCTCCTCCTGTCAGGGAAGGGCTTCTGCATGCAGCTATCTCGAACCTGCTATCCACACCCGAGACTCACGCGCGCACGGACACCATTCCCGCCCTGTACACCCTCCTGCCATCCCATCGTGTCCGGGCGCCGGATTTGCCGCCGCGCCTCACCCGCAACGCGGCAGGCGCCGGTCGCCGGCATAGATCTCCTTGATCTCGTCAAACGGTGCCGGGCGGGCATAGTAGTAGCCCTGCAGACGGTCGCAGCCCAGCCGCGCCAGATGCCGGACGTGCTCGGCGGTTTCGACGCCTTCGGCGGTCACCTTGATCTCAAGCGCCCGCCCGATCTCGACCATCGAGCGCACCAATTGCCGCGCACTTTCGCTTTCGGTGATCGGCTGGATCAGTCGCCGGTCGATCTTCAGCCGGTCCGGGGCCAGCCGTTTCAGCGCGATCACCGAGGCCCGGCCCGAGCCGAAATCGTCCACTTCCAGCCCGACGCCCATCTCGCGCAGCGTATCGACGCGCATCAGGAAAGCATCCGATTCCTCTTCGAGAAAGATCGTCTCGAGAAGCTCGAACGCCACCTCACCGGGATAGGCATTCAGCACCCGCGCCGAGTCGAAGATCGCGTCATCCAGGATCCGCCCGATGCTGACATTGAACGACAGGCTCGGCACTTCCGGCTCGTCCGCGAAGAGCCCCCCGCATTGGTCCATTGCCTTTTCGAAGATCATCGCGTCGATCCGCCAGTCCACTTGCATGTCCGAGGCCGTGGCCAGGAACACATCGGGCACCAGCACGCCCATTTCGGGATGATACCAGCGCGCCAGGGCCTCGAACCCGACGATCTCGCCCGTGCGGGCGTCGATCTGCGGCTGGTACCATGGTTCGAACTCGCTGCGTTCCAGGCCACGCAGAATGTCGTCGGCGATCTCCTTGGTCCGGCGCATCTTTTCAAGATCGAGCTTGTCGAACCGTTCCGCACGCGACCGGCCATTGTGTTTGGCCTTGTAGAGCGCCACATCCGCCGACGTGATCAGATCCGGGGCCGCGATCAGCGGCGTCCGGGCGATCCCGACGCTGGCCCCGTAGCGGCATTGCCGGCTCTCGAAGGGCATCGGTTCGGCGCAGCGGGCAACGATTTCTTGCGCCAGCCGTTCCGGCGCGTCGTCATTCTCGCAGCAGCGCATCAGCACCACGAATTCGTCGCCGCCAATGCGGGCGGCAAATTCCTCGGGCCCGATGAGGTCGCGCAGGATCCTGGCAACCCCCTGCAGAAGGTAGTCCCCGGCACTATGGCCGATCGTGTCGTTGATCTGCTTGAATCGGTCGAGATCGATATGCAGCGCCGCGATCTCGCCGCCCTTCTCGGCCCGTTCCGCGATCATGTCGTCCAGCTTCCGTCCCAGATAGCGCCGGTTGCCAAGCCCGGTGAGGTCGTCATGCATCGCCTGATGGCTGATCTCGGCATTGGCCTCTTCCAGCCGCTCGGCGTATTCCTCCAGTTTCTGCTGCTGCCGGACCAGTTCGGTGACGTCGCTGCGCAAGATAACGAAATCGCCATTGGCCGCCCGGTTGCGGTGGACCCGGTATTTGCGCTGGCCGATCCCGACCAGAATGATGGTCTCGGCCTTTCTGCCATAGGTGTCGACATCGCTGATCTGTTTCTTCACCCACGCGGCCACCTGCCCCTTCGCTTCGGGGTAGAGCCCCTTTTCGACGGCCAGGCGCAGCACGTCCTCCATCGGCATGCCCTCGACCAGGTCCTCGGGCCGATCCGCCGAGGATTCGGCATAGGCCGCGTTCCAGATCACCAGCCGGTTCTTGTCGTCAAAGATCGCGAACGGATCGCGCATGGTGTTGATCGCCGAGAGCAGCCGGACCTGCATCGCCTCCAGTTGCCGATAGAGCCGTTCATGTTCGGTCAGCGCCCGGGTTGCCGCCGCCTCGCGCTTCATCAGCTCGTCGATATCGCGCAAGGTGCAGACCGAGCGGCGACCGGTGCCCTTGCGGTCCGGGATCATGAAAAAGGCGATATGCGCCCAGCGCGGCGTGCCTTCGCTGTTGCGGCAACGTGTTTCCACCGCGAAGGAACATTCGTGTGTGGCGACCGCCTTGCGGACGTTGTCCACGAATTCGTCGTAGTGATCGGGATCGTGAATGAGGCGCACGTCCTCGCCGAGAACCGCGTCGCGGTCGAAGCCGAAATAGCGGCAGAAGGCGTCATTGACCCATTGCAGCCGCGCGGGATCGTCCACCGAAGGACGGTAGGAAATCCAGACCGGTTCCACGGTATTTTCGAGGAAATCCTCGGTTAGCTCCCTGTAATCCATATCCTTCGGCACCGCTTTGTCCGGGTGATTCATAGGCGTACAGGCTTACCGTTCGGCTAAGCCGACACGAATACCGTCAGAAAATGGCTAAATTTTTCTCTATCGGCACCGGCGGGACCCCCGCTCTGGCAGCGCGCGGTCGGCCCGTCCGGCGTCAGATCGCGGTCTTGCGCGCTTCCATAAGATAGATCTCCCTCAGCCGCCGCGCCACCGGTCCCGGTGCGCCGTCGCCGATCGCCACCCCGTCGATCCCGACCACCGGGCAGACAAAGGTCGAGGCCGAGGTGATGAAGGCCTCCCGCGCCGCCTTCGCCTCTTCGATGGTGAAGGCCCGCTCCTCCACCGGCATCTGCGCCTCCGCCGCCAGCCTCAGCACCGCCGCCCGGGTGATCCCGTGCAGGATCTCCTCGCTCAGATGCCGGGTGACGATCCGCCCGTCGCCGGTGACGATATAGGCATTGTTCGAGGTCCCCTCGGTCACCTTGCCATCTTCCACGAGCCACGCGTCGTCGGCGCCGGCCGCCTTCGCCGCCATCTTGCCCATCGAGGGGGCCAGGAGCTGTACCGTCTTGATGTCCCGCCGCCCCCAGCGGATATCCGGGATCGAGATCACCCTGATCCCCTCCCGCGAGGCTTTCGTCTCGGTCAGGGGCTTTGCCTGCGTAAACAGCACCAGCGACGGCGCGGCCCCCTCGGGATACACAAAATCCCGGTCCGCCGCCCCTCGCGTCACCTGCATGTAGACCATGCCCTCCACGACCTCGTTCCGTGCCACCAGTTCGCGGTGGATCGCCAGAAGCTCGTCCTCCGTCGCAGGCGCGGCCATGTCCAGCTCGCCCAGAGAGCGCGCCAGCCGCGCCATATGGGCGGCGAAGTCGATCAGCTTGCCGTCCAGCACCGAGGTCACCTCATAGACCCCGTCCGCCATCAGGAACCCCCGGTCGAAAACCGAGATCACCGCCTCGGCCTCATCCACATACGCCCCGTTCACATAAACGATCCGACCCATCTCGCGGCCTCCCAGTCCTTCGTTTCCACCGCCGGGGTCACGCCCCCGACACAGCCCTCAGCATCTCGGCCGAGCGCTCCAGCGCCTCGGCATGCGCCACCGTCCACGGATCATCCGCATCCGCCCGCGCCCGCGCCTCGCCAGCAATCGCCGCCACGAAATCCGCCGGCAACCGCCCGGCGGCATCCGGTTTCCCGGCATCCACCCCATATTCCAGCAATATCCGCAATATCCCAGGCTTCGGCGCCGCATATGCCAGCAACCCGACCCCGGCCAGAAACCCCGGTTCAAAATCCCGTGGCAGCAGCACCCCGCCATCCGCGCCTTCCCCGAGCATCGCCGCCACCATCGCCGCGTCTCCCTCCATCACCGCGCGGGCCAGTGCCGAGCCGAAGACCGGCACCTCTTCGTTCAGATCGTTGCCCGCCTCGCGCAGGAACCGCACCAGATCCCGTTCCGTTTCGGCCGTAACCGTCTCGCGCTTGTGATACCCCGCCGCCCACAGAAACACCGTATCGCGCCCGGCACTCCCCAGCGTCGGGTCCGCCCCGGCCTCGACCAGCTTCCGCAATATCTCGACAGAGCGCCCCGGCGCATCGAGTGCGGCCAGCACCGCCCCCCGCCGATACGGCCCCGAAGGCGCATTTAGATCGACGCCCGAAACAATCAGCGCCTCGACCGCTCCCGGCTCGCCAGCCTCGAGATCGGCAAACAGGTCCTCCGCGCCCTCGTCCGGCATCATGAAGAAGAGATCGTCTCCCGCATCCTCCGCCTCGTCCCAGACGTCGCCCTCGTCGTCGTCTTCGTCATCCCAGTCCTCGTCATCCCCACTGGCCGCCGCCGCAGCCAGCAATTCAGCCAGCTCGGCATTAAGCGCTTCGTCATCCTCGTCCTCGTCCGCGTCTTCCGCGTCCGGATCAACCTCCTCGCCAAACTCGTTCAGCCCCGTCGCGGCATATTCCTCGAACCGGTCCTGCAACAGGTTCGCCCGTTCCATGTCGCCCGCCCAAAGCGCCATCTCGATATCGCGCATCTGCGTGGCGGTACTGGCAATCGTCTGCCTGATCCCGGCTAAGGATTCCCCGGTCTCTTCCTTGTTCACCCCGAATTGCGCCGAGATTTGCTCGATAAGGTCGAGCTTTTCCGAGAGCCCCTCCAGCGACCCTTCCTCCCCCGCCGCCGCAAGCTCCTCGATCACCCCAAGTATCTTCGCCAGCGCCGCGTCGCTCTCGGCCAGCGCGTCGACATCGCCCGCTTCCGGCCCTTTTCCGACGTCGTCCTCTTCGCCTTCATGCATAGCCATTTCTCCCGATCAGTCCGCCCCGGAGCCCCAAAGCCCCGCCATCTCAGGGTGCAGCACCGACCCCTCATAGCGCAACGCCGCCGACCGGTCCTCGGCCAGAAGCAGTGGCGCATCGAGATCGACGATCTCCACCCCCTGCGCCACCAGCACCGCCGGCGCCATGGCCAGCGACGAGCCGACCATGCAGCCCACCATCACCCGGAACCCCATCGCCTCGGCCTCGGCTTTCAACGCCAGGGCTTCGGTGAGCCCGCCCGTCTTGTCGAGCTTGATATTCACCATGTCATATTTGCCGCGCAGCCCCGCCAGCGTCGCCCGGTCATGGCAGCTTTCGTCGGCGCAGACCGGAAGCACCCGTTCCAGTCCGGCCAGTTCCGTATCCGCGCCGACCGGCATCGGCTGCTCCACCATCGCCACACCCAGACGCACCATTTCGGGCGCGAGAACCTTGTAGGTCGCGGCGTCCCAGCCTTCATTGGCATCAACAATGATCCGCGCCTCCGGAGCCCCGGCCCGAACCGCCTCCAGCCGCTCCAGGTCTCCCGCACCGCCCAACTTGATCTTCAGGAGCGGTCGCTCCGCCTGGGCCGCCGCTGCTTGCCGCATCCTTTCCGGCGTGTCCAGCGACAGCGTGTAGGCGGTTACCAGGGGTCCGGGTGCCGTCTGCAGCCCGGCCAGCGCCCAGACCGGCCTGCCTGCCCGCTTCGCTTCCCAGTCCCACAGCGCGCAATCCACGGCATTGCGCGCCGCGCCGGCAGGCAGCGCCGCCTGCAGCGTCTGCCGCGTCACATCCGGATCGAGCCCGGCAATTTCGGCCTCGACGCTTTCCAGCGTCTCTCCGTAGCGCGCATAGGGCACGCATTCCCCCCGGCCCGAGACCCCGTCCCGTGTCACCCGGACCGTGAGCACCTGTGCCTCGGTCCGCGATCCCCGCGAAATGGTGAAAGCCTGCGCCAACCTGAACCGGTCGCACGTCACCTCGATGGACCCGGTCACGCCGCCGCCCCAAGGTCGGACCCGAGATCGGATCTCGGTTCGGGCCCGCCCTCCCGGTGAGCGCTCACGCCAGCAACGCGTCGACCAGCCGCGCCGCGCCTTGCCGGTAGGGATCAACCGCCGGCAGCCCCATCCGTGCCTCGACCTCGGTGAGATACGCCTCTGCCGCATCCTCCTCGAGTGCTGCGGTGTTGACCGCGATCCCGATCACTTCGCAACCCGGATTGACCATCCGCGCCATTGTCAGCCCGAGATCCCGCACCGCCTCCAGCGACGGCAGCTTGTAGTCGGGTAGCCCGCGCATGTGTTCCCGTGTCGGCTCGTGGCAGAGCACCAGCGCATCCGGCTGCCCGCCATGGATCAGCGCCAGGGTCACGCCCGAGAAAGAGGCGTGGAACAGGCTGCCCTGCCCCTCGATCACGTCCCAGTGGTCGGGATCGTTGTCCGGGGTCAGGTATTCGATGGAGCCGGCCATGAAATCGGCAATGACGGCGTCGAGCGGCACCCCGTCCCCGGTGATGAGGATGCCGGTCTGCCCGGTGGCCCGGAAACTCGCCTTCATGCCGCGCGCGCGCATCTCGTGTGCCATCGCCAGTGTCGTGTACATCTTGCCCACCGAGCAATCGGTGCCGATCGCCAGCAGCCGCTTGCCCCGGCGCTTCACGCCGCTGGCAATCGGATAGGGCACCATCGGGATGCGCACGTCGTGCAGAACCCGGCCATGGGCCTCTGCCGCCGCCACCAGCCTTGGCTGGTTTCTCAGCAGCGTATGCAGGCCCGACGCGATGTCGAGCCCTTTGCCGAGGGCCTCTTCCAACACATCGAGCCAGGCTTCCGACAGCACTCCGCCCCGGTTCGCCACGCCGATCACCAGCGTCTTCACCCCGGCAGCCACCGCCGCGTCGAGGCTCATGTCGGGCAGTTTCAGGTCGGCCTTGCAGCCTTCCAGGCGCAATTGCCCCGCCGCGGCCTCGGGGTGCCAGTCGCGGATGCCGATGGCCACTTTCGCGGCCAGGAGATCGGGCGCGTCGCCCAGGAACAGAAGATAAGGAGAGCCAATCATCGCGAGCACCTCGAAAGCCGCTTCAATTGGCCGACACTAAAAGCAAAACTCGGGCCGCTGCAACCGGACTCGCACGGGCCGACAATACAATTCCCCCCATGGCCGTGGCATCCGATATCCGACCCTGGGCGGCCCCGCTGTCTTTCAAAGACAGCGGCCGAAATTTTTGAAAAATTTCGGTTCCGTTGCCGCCGCGAAGCAAAGTGCCGGGCGCTTCCACCACTTTTGTCAAACCCTGCCTCCCTGCCCGGGACAGGGTTGAATTCGCAATCGACAAGCCTCACCTGATCGGGTAAGCAGCCCGCTCAAGCTGACAGACCCCGGACCCGTCATGGAAAATATCGTCCTTACCATCCACCTGATCCTCGCGCTGATCCTGATCTTCGTGGTGCTGCTGCAGCGCTCCGAGGGCGGCGGCCTTGGCATGGGCGGCGGCGGGGGGGCGATGTCCGGTCGGGCGCCGGTGACCGGGATGCAGAAACTGACCTGGACGGTCGCGACGGGCTTTCTGATCACCTCGATCTCGCTGGTCATCATCGCCACCCAGAATGCCGCCACGGATTCGGTCATCGACCGTATCGGCCTGGAAGCGACCGAAGGCAGCCTCACCCCGTCGCTTCCCGCCCCGACGGGCGATCTGACCCCGGCGCTGCCCGATGACAGCCCTGCCCTGCCACCGGCGGCAGACTGATCCGGAACCCCGGCAACACCTAGTTGCCGGACCAGATTTTTCCACAGGATATAGCGTCATACGGGTTGCCGCATCGGCGCGAATCCTTTATACCTTAAATCCCGTGAGTACCGGTCCGAGACCGGCGAATTTCAGCCACGGGAGCCCCCACCTTAATGGCACGATATATCTTCATCACCGGCGGCGTGGTGTCCTCGCTCGGCAAGGGCCTCGCCTCGGCGGCGCTTGGCGCATTGCTGCAGGCACGCGGCTATTCCGTCCGCCTGCGCAAGCTCGACCCCTATCTGAACGTCGACCCCGGCACGATGAGCCCCTTCGAGCACGGCGAGGTCTTCGTCACCGATGATGGCGCCGAGACCGACCTCGACCTCGGCCATTACGAGCGCTTCACCGGCGTCTCGGCCCGGCGCACCGACTCGGTCTCCTCGGGCCGCATCTATTCCGATGTGCTGGAGAAAGAGCGGCGCGGCGACTATCTCGGCAAGACCATCCAGGTGATCCCCCACGTCACCGACGAGATCAAGGCCTTCCTCGAGGTCGGCGGCGACGAGGTCGATTTCATGCTCTGCGAGATCGGCGGCACCGTCGGTGATATCGAGGGCCTGCCGTTCTTCGAAGCCATCCGCCAGTTCGGCCAGGACAAGCCGCGCGGCCAGTGCATCTTCATGCACCTGACCCTGTTGCCCTATATCAAGGCGAGCGGTGAGTTGAAGACCAAGCCCACCCAGCATTCCGTCAAGGAACTGCGCTCCATCGGCATCGCGCCCGACGTCCTCGTCTGCCGCTCCGAAGGTCCGATCCCGGAAAAGGAACGCGAGAAGCTGGCGCTGTTCTGCAACGTCCGCCCCGACAGCGTCATCGCCGCCCAGGACCTGAAATCGATCTACGAAGCGCCGCTGGTCTATCACCGCGAGGGTCTGGATCAGGCGGTGCTGGACGCGTTCGGTATCGCCCCTGCCCCGCAGCCCAATCTGGAGAAATGGCTCGACGTCGCCGACCGGATCGAAAACCCCGATGGCGAGGTCAAGATCGCCGTGGTCGGCAAATACACCCAGCTTGAAGATGCCTATAAATCCCTGGCCGAGGCCCTGACCCATGGCGGCATGGCCAACCGGGTCAAGGTCCAGGCCGAATGGATTGATGCCTCGCTGTTCGAGGACGGCAAGGACGTCGCCGCCCATCTCGAAGCCTTCGACGCCATCCTCGTCCCCGGCGGTTTCGGCGAGCGGGGCACCGAGGGCAAGATCAGGGCCGCGCAATTCGCCCGCGAACGCGGCGTACCCTATCTCGGCATCTGTCTCGGCATGCAGATGGCGGTGATCGAGGCCTCGCGGAACCTGCTCGGCCTTGCCAATGCCGGGTCCGAGGAATTCGACCACGAGGCCGGCAAGAAGCGGTTCGAGCCGGTGGTCTATCACCTGAAGGAATGGCTGGAGGGCAACCGCACCATCAAGCGCGAAGTGCAGGACGACAAGGGCGGGACGATGCGGCTGGGGGCCTATGACGCGATCCTGAAGGACGGCTCGCAGGTGGCGGAGATTTACGGGTCCACGACGATTTCCGAACGGCACCGCCACCGGTATGAGGTCGATCTGAAATACCGCGAGAAACTGGAAGAGGCCGGTATCGCCTTTGCCGGTCTGTCCCCGGACGGCCGCCTGCCCGAGATCATCGAGATCCCCGACCACCCCTGGTATATCGGCGTCCAGTTCCATCCCGAGCTGAAATCCCGGCCCTTCGAGCCGCATCCGCTGTTCGCGGATTTCGTCCGCGCAGCGGTCGAGAAATCGCGGCTGGTCTGACGGTCGGCCCGCAAGGCATCTTCGGTCGCTGCGACGGCACCCTTCCTTTTTGTGAAGGGGCCGTGTTCCTTGACGCTGCTACACTCCCGTGCGTCGCAGAACCGCGCCGCCGGTGCGCAAGAGGATCGTCAGATCGGTCAGGAAGCATAGCCGGTTGGCATAGTCGATATCCAGCGCCACCCGGTCGTCATAGGACACTCCATTCCGTCCCGAGACCTGCCACAGCCCGGTGATCCCCGGCAGATGTCCGAGATAGGCCCAGCGGGCGGGGCCGTAGCGATCCAGTTCGGCCTCGGTGACCGGGCGGGGGCCGACGAGGCTCATCTCGCCAGCGAGCACGTTCCACAGTTGCGGCAATTCGTCGAGGCTGGCGCGGCGCAGGAGCCGACCGAGGGCGGTGACACGGGGGTCGCGGGACAGTTTCCGGTCACGGGCCCATTCGGCGGCGGCGGCGGGATCGCTGTCCAGCAACCGGGACAGTCGCGCGTCGGCGTCCGGGACCATGGTGCGGATTTTCCAGCAGCGGAACAGCGCCCCACCCCGTCCGACGCGGAGGTGGCTGTAGAGCGCCGGGCCGCCATCGAGACGGGCGAGGAGCATGAGCAGCCCGATCAGCGGCAGGCTGAGCGGGGCGCTGAGAAGGATGAGAGCGAGGTCGGAGAGGCGCTTGAGGCCGCGTTCGTAGACCGTGCCGACGGTGCCTGTCAGCGGTCCGGCGAAAACAGTGTTAATTCCAAGATCACTCATACTCTCAGCCCTCGTAAAAAACCGGATTCGAAGGCCGCCCAAAAGAAACTTCGCAAAAAGCGGCCTTTGGTAAGATGTTTTTAACCAGACATTTAATAAGGTTTTAAATTAACGAGTGTTAACGCAGGATTTCTCGTAAACGTCTGAAGCAAAACGAAAAAAAGTTTTAGGCAAAAAAACGGAAAATTCGCAATGTTCTGGGTTCGTACGTGAACAGTTCTCTCAAATGGGGAATCGAGCCGGTGGCGGAGGCTTCTTTGGACTCGCCACAGGGAATCGCCTTCCTGCGGGCCCTGTGGCTCGGGAAATGGCTTATCGCCACTGTCGTGGCGCTGACGATCGGGCTGGGGCTGGTCTATGTCCTGAAACTCGCCGACCCGGTCTTTCGCGCCACCGCCGTCGTCATGCTGGAACCCCGCGACGAGAAGGTGGTCGAGCTCGGCTCGGTGATCTCGGGCCTCGGGCGCGACGAGAAGATCATCAATTCCGAGGTCGAGGTGATCCGCTCGCGGAGCCTGGTCGGCCGCCTGGTCGCGCGGCTGAACCTGACTGCCGACCCGGAATTCAACCCCGCCCTCGCGCGGGACGCGACGCTTGACCCCAGGGCGCGGCTACGGGGGCTGGCCGAGGCGCGCGGCTGGCTGGAGCCGCGCCCTGTCGAGACCCCGAGCGAACAGAAACAGTTCGAGGCGACGGTCAGCCGCGTGATCGAGGCGCTGAATGTGCGAATCCTGCCGACCTCGCTGGTCTTTTCGATCACCGCCACCGCCTCCGATCCCGACCTTGCGGCGCAAATCGCCAATACCCTGGCCGACCTCTATATCCTCGACCAGCTCGAAACCAAATTCGCCGCCACCGAAGAGGCCACCGCCTGGCTGAGCAGCCGGGTGACGGAGCTGCAGGCGGATTTCGCCGCCGCCGAGGCGCAGGTGAAGGCCTTCGAGGCCAGCACCGAGTTTGCCACACCGGACCAGCTCGACGCCCAGGAGCGCCAGCTCGCCGCCATCCGCGCCCGCATCTCCAGCGGCGCGCCGCTTGAGGCGGAGGCCGCGCGCCTGGAACGGGAGGTCGAGGCGCAATCGGCGCAGTTGGTAAAGCTCGAACAGCTGAAGCGCGAGGCGACGACCAGCGGGCTTCTGTACCAGCATTTCCTGACCAGGCTGAAGGAGACCAGCGTCCATCAGGGCGTGCAGCAGGCCGACAGCCGTATCCTGTCCCGCGCCGCCATCCCCACCGGCCCCTTCTGGCCCAATCCTCCCCTGGTGCTGGCGCTTTCGGGGATGCTCGGGCTCTTCCTCGGCTCGGCGCTGATCCTGATCCGCGAGATGCGCCACACCACCTTCCGCACCCCGTCCGAGATCGAGGCCGTCACCGGCTATTCCGTTCTCGGCTCGATCCCGCAGATCAGCCGCCGCCATGGCACGCCGCTCGATTATGCGGCAAGAAACCCCAACGCGCCGCTGGCCGAGGCGGTGCGGAACCTGCGCACCTCGATCCTTCTGAGCGATCCCGACACGCCGCCGAAGGTCGTCATGATCACCTCCTCGGTGCCCGACGAGGGCAAGAGTGCCGCCGCCCTGATGCTGGCCCAGAACCTCGCCGCCATGGGTCGCTCGGTCCTGATGGTCGAGGCCGATATCCGCCGCCCGGTCTGCGCGGCGATGTTCGGCAAGCGCGGCCATGAGGGCCTGTTGTCGCTGCTGTCGGAATCCACCACGCCGGCCGAGGCCATCTTCCGCCCCGAGGGCATGCAATTCGACATGCTGGTCGGTGAAAACGCCACCACCAATGCCGCCGACCTGTTCAGCCATTTCCGCTTCGAGCGGTTCCTGGAGATCATGCGCGGCCAGTATGACCATATCGTCATCGACACCGCCCCCGTCCTCGCCGTGCCCGACGCCCGCGTCATCGCGCCCCGGGCCGATGCGGTGCTCTATGCCGTGCAATGGGACCGGACCGACCGTGCGCTGGTGCGGCGCGGGTTGAAGATGTTCGAAAGCCTCAGGATCGGGATCAGCGGGCTGGTGCTGACCCGGGTCAACGAGCGCCGGATGGAGCAATACGGCTCGGGCGCGCCCTATGGCGAATATGCGGGCCAGGTGGCCTATTACAGGAGCTGACATGCTGCATCTGCGCGACCTGCTCTTTCGCAATGGCCTGTCCGGCATCGCCCCGGACGAGCCGCTTTGCGTGATCGGCGACATCCACGGGCGGCTAGACCTGCTGGACGCGCTCCTGGCGCGGGTCGGGGAAGACCACCGGCTGGTCTTTGTCGGCGATTACCTCGACCGCGGCCCGCAATCGGCGCAGGTGCTCGACCGGCTGATCGGGCTGACGGCGCAGGGGCGGGCGACCTGCCTTTTGGGCAATCACGAGGCGATGTTCCTCGGCTTTGTCGATGCGCCTGAACGCGGCGGCGGCTGGCTCAGGGCCGGGGGGACCGCGACGCTGGAAAGCTACGGTGTGACCGGGGTCGGCGAATGGGCCGATCTCAAGGCGCGTCTGGCCGCCCAGGCCGCGCTTCTGAAGGCGCTGCCGCTGGAGCATCTTGCCTTCCTTTTCTCGCTGCGTCCGGGCCTGGTGTCCGGCAATGTGCTGATCTCCCATGCCGGAGCCGATCCGCATCAGCCGGTGAACGGGCAAAGCTGGGAGGCGCTGGTCTGGGGGCATGGGGATTTCGACAGGGTACCGCGCCGCGACGGGCTCTGGGTGATCCATGGCCACCGGATCACCCGCGAGCCCCGGGCAGACGGCGGTCGGGTCGCCGTCGATACCGGCGCCTGGCGGACCGGTCAGCTGACCGCGGCCATGATCGGCGCGGGGACATTACGTTTCGTGAGCACCTGATAATGCGCGCCGCGCAACAGAGAGCCGGGTCCTGAGCACCCCGGACACGCGCGTCTTGCCCGGATCCCGGCTCTTGTCCCGGGAAAGTGCCGGCGCGCCAGGACATTCGTGGCATGCACTGGCGGTGGCGGCCGAAATTAACCTTTTCTTTCCCATTATTCGGTTGATCTGGCTTCTGAGGCAGAAAGTCGGAATCACACTCCTATGACCAGTCAGAACGCGACCCCGGGGATTGCCGTCATCGGTTACGGCGTCCGCGCTTCCGGCGTGTCCGGTCCCGAGGCTTTCTGGCAGGCGCTTCTGGACCGTCGCTGCACCATCACCGATATCCCCGGTTCGCGCTGGTCCCGCGACCGTTTCACCCATCCCGACCCGTCCATGCCCGGCACCACCTATGTCGCCCGCGCCGGGATCGTGCCGGATCTCTTCGAGTTCGACGCCGAGTTCTTCGGCATCTCGCCCCGCGAAGCCGTCCAGATCGACCCCCAGCAGCGGCTGTTGATGGAGGTCACCTGGGAGGCGCTCGACCATGCCGGCCTCCGCGCCGAGACCCTGGCCGGCGACGGCACCGGCATCTTCATCGGGGCTTCGTCGCTCGACCACGGCGGCCGCTTCGCCGGCGGCATGCAGGCCATCGACAGCGCCTTCATGCTCGGCAACACGCTGTCGATCCACTCCAACCGGCTGTCCTACCTCCTCGACGCCAAGGGCCCCAGCTATACCGTCGACACCGCCTGTTCCTCCTCCGCCTTCGCGCTGCATCAGGCCTGCGAGGCGCTGCGGTCGGGCGAGATCGACACCGCCATCGTCGGCGGGGTCAACGCCCTCCTCTCGCCGCTGCCCTTCATCGGCTTCGCCCGCGCCGCAATGCTGTCGCCCGACGGGCTCTGCCAGGCCTTCTCGGCCAATGCCAATGGCTATGTCCGCGCCGAGGGGGCGGCCGTGTTCGTGCTGAAACGCAGCGGCGAGACCGAGGGCCTGCGCACCCGCTCGGTCATCCTCGGTACCGGCACCAATACCGACGGGCGCACGGGCGGCATGTCGATGCCCTCGCCCGAGGGCCAGGCCGCCCTCATTCGCCGCATCGCGACCCGCCTCAACCTCGATCCAAACGATCTGGCCTTTGTCGAGGCCCATGGCACCGGCACGCCCGTCGGTGATCCGGTCGAAGCGCAGGCCATCGGCTCGGTCTATGGCAAAGGCCGTGGCACCCCGCTGCCCATCGGCTCGGCCAAGACCAATTTCGGCCATCTCGAACCCGGCTCCGGCCTCATCGGATTGCTGAAGGCGCAGCTGGCGCTGGAGAACGACCTGCTGCCCGCAACACTTCACGCCGAAGACCTGAACCCGCATATCCCCTTCGACGCGCTTCGCCTCACCGTCGCCACCGATCCCGTTCCGCTGGAGCCGCGCAAGCGCCCCTGGCTGGCGGCGGTCAATTCCTTCGGCTTCGGTGGTGCCAATGCCCATATCGTGCTGCGCCAGCCCTGGGAGCATGAAAACCCCGCCCGCCCGGATGTTCCACCCGCCATCTCGTCGCTGATGCTGAGTGCCGCCACCGCCGACAGCCTGACCGACCTCGCCGCCAGCTGGGCCGCGACCCTGAGCGATATCCCCGCCTCCGACGCCGCCATCCGCATCAACAACGCCAACCACCATCTGACCCGGCACCGCCACCGGGTGCTTCTGTCCGGGGACACGCCCGCAGAAATCGCCACCGCCGCCAGCCGTTTCTCCGAAGGCGCCGAGTGCCCCACCATCCAGACCGGCCTCGCCTATCGCTCGGGTCCCGTCGGGTTCCTCTATAGCGGCAATGGGGCGCAATGGGCCGGTATGGGGCGGCATCTGTTCGAGACCGATCCGGTGTTCCGCGAGGCCTTCGACCGTGTCTCGGGCCTCGTCGTGGATTGGGGCGGACCGAACCTTCGCGATCTGATCGTTTCGGCAACACTGGAACAGGAGCTCAAGCGTTCCACCAACTGCCAGCCGCTCAACTTCGCCCTGCAGGTCGCCCTGACCGAGGCGCTGCGACAGACCGGCCTCGTGCCCACCGCCATCGCTGGGCATTCGGCGGGCGAGGTCGCCGCCGCCTGGGCTTCGGGTGGGCTGAGCCTTGAAGATGCCGTCCACCTGATCTGTCCCCGGGCCGTGACGCTGGAAGCCATTCGCGGCACCGGGTCGATGGCCGCCGTGCTGACCGACCGGGCCACCTGCGAAAAGCTTCTCACCGGCCTTGCCCTTGAAATCTCTGCGGAAAACTCGCCCCGGTCGCTGACCGTCTCCGGCCCGGTCGAGGACCTGAAACTCCTCGCCACCCGCGCCCGCAAATCCCGGGTCGCCGCCAAGATCCTCGATATCGACTATCCCTATCATTCGGTTGAAGTCGAACGCGTCGAGGATCGCCTGCGGGCCGATCTGTCGCGCCTGCGCCCCCAGCCGTCGGAAGCCACCTATTATTCCTCGACCCATGGCCGCGCCATCGATACCACAACGCTCGACGCCGACTACTGGTGGCAGAATGCCCGCCAGCCGGTCCGTTTCCGCGCGGCTGTCGAGGCGATGATCGCCGACGGTATCCAGGTCCTGGTCGAAATCGGTGCCCGCACCGTCCTGAAGACCTATGTCACCGACACGATCGAGGCCGCCGGATCCAACGCCGTTCATATCCGCAGCCTCGACCCCGGCCCGCGCGAAACCGTCACCCCCCGCCAGATCGCCGCCGAGGCCGTCGCCTCCGGGGCCATCCCGGCCCCCCGCCGCTTCTGGGGGCCACCGGTGCCGTTTCAGGGCGGCCTTCCCCGTTATCCCTGGGCACACGAGACCCATGCCGCCCCGCTGGCGGAGGATGCCATCGACCTCTTCGGCGGCCATTGCCGCGAGCACCCGCTTATCGGCCACCGCCTCCGCCCCGGGGAGGGGCCTTGGCACGCCACCATCGATCCCACCCGCCTGCCCTGGCTCGCCGACCACAAGGTCGACGGCGTGCCGGTCCTGCCCGCCGCCGCGCTGTTCGACATCCTCGCCGAAGCGGGTCGCGAGACATTCGCCGAGCCGGTCGAGATCACCGATGCCGACCTTCTGCATGCCGTCACCTTCCCAGAAAACCAGCCGGTGGACCTCCGCACCACCCTTGAGCCCGCAACCGGTGCCATCAGCATCGAGACCCGCCGCCATGGCGCGGGTCAGGACTGGACGCCGGCCGCCGCCGCCACGCTCCGCCCCTGCCCGCCCGGCGAGCCTTTGCCCTTCGATGACGCGCCCGAGGGCCCGCTCGACCTTGGCTGGCTCTATGGCAAGCTCGAGGCCTGTGCGCTGAGCTACGGCCCCGCCTTCCGCCTGATCGACATGGCCGCCGTCGGCCCCAAAACCGCCCGCGTCACCCTCTGCCCCCCGGTGGAGCGCGACCACAGTCTAAGCCCCTTCAGCCTCGATTCCGCGCTGCATGTCTTCTACCCGCTCATCGACAGCGAAAGCGTCAAACCCCTGAAACCGGGCGAGACAATCCTGCCCCTGCGCGCTGCCCGCATCCGCGTCCTCCAGCCCGGCACCCCCGCCTCCGAGGCGCGCCTCCGCCTGTCGCGGGTCGGCGACCGCGAGGCGGTCGGCGATGTCCAGCTCCTCGCCGCCACCGGTGAGGTCACCACCGAGATTACCGGCCTCCGGCTGCAGAAACACCGTCTCGCGGGCGCGAAACGCCGGGCCGGGGCCTGGCACACGACCCCGACCCGCCTCCGCCCCGGAACGCCCGTCGCTTTGCCGGAGGTCTGGTGCGACCCAATGGCCCGCGCCGCCGATCTCGGTCTTCTCGCCGGGGACGATACCCCGCTGACCGATGCCGCGATCCTGATCGACGCCGCCGCCCGCCGCCTCACCCGCGACGCCCTTGCAGGCATCGCCGCCCTGACCGGCAACGACCCGCTTGAACGCCTTTGCCTCGACGCCCTCGCCAGCGATGGCGAGGCCGAGCGGAGCGGGAACGGCCACACCCTGAGCGCGGCCACATCCTATCCCGATTTCGACACCATCCTCGCCGAACTCACCCGCCTTGCCCCAGACCGCGCGCCCGAGATCGCCGCCCTCGGCAAGCTTCGCCTGCTGCTCCCGGCAGCCCTTGCCGGAGAGCCGACGCGCCCGGCGAAACCCGCCGGCCCCACCGCCTTTGAGCGCGCCCTCTGGGACCGCACTGCCCGGCTCGCCGACGACCTCATCGCCAAATGGCACCCCGGGGAGCGCCTGATCCTCGGCCTTACCGGCACCCCGCCCCGCGCCCTGCTCTCGCGACTGCTGGAGGCCTGCGATGGCATCGTCCTGCCCGGTGGCTATGCACCACTCGCCCATCCGCGCCTCTCCACCGACCCCTCGCGCGAGGTCGATATCCTGATCGAGACCGGCATCCCGCTGCCCGATCCCGACCGCCGCCTCGCGCCCGGCGGCCTGGTCCTGACGCTCAGCCACGGACCCGACCTCTTCCAGACCCTCCACCAGTCCCTGATCTGCGGCCAGGCGCTCCCGACCGCCACCGGCGCGCCGCTGGCCATCGAGGAGGGCGACGCGACGCTCGCCGCCGCGATCACGCCTGCCGCCGCGACCGCGCTGCCCGACCTTCCGGACCTCCATGTCATCGGCAGCGCGCCGGGCCTCGAGGACACCGGCCCCGCGGCCCCCGACTGGGTGCTTGTGGCAGAGGCCGGACCCGACAGCCTCGCCACCACTTCCGAGACCTTTACCCGCCTCCAGGACGCGCTTTCCGACGCCCGGCCCGACCGCCTGTGGCTGCTCACTGACGCCGCCGCCGGCCTCAGCGGCCTTTGCCGCACACTCTGCAACGAGGGCATCGCGGCGCGGCTGTTGGAAACCCCGCTCAGCGAGACCCTGCCCGAGATCCTCGCCCGCGCCATCGCCTTTGCCGGGGACGAAACCGAGATCCGCATCGACCCCGCCACCGGGGCCTGGCACGCCCCGCGCATCGAACCGGTCCCCCTCCCCGCGCGGCAGGAGGGCGACGCCTGGCACCTAACCCAGAGCCGGGAAAACGACCTCGACGCCCTGACCTGGGACCCGGCCAGACGCCGCGCCCCCGATCCCGGCGAGGTCGAGGTGGACATCGCCGCCACCGGCCTGAATTTCCGCGATGTGCTCTGGGCGCAGGGACTGCTGCCGGAAGAAGCCCTCGCCGACGGCTTCACCGGCCCGGCGCTCGGCATGGAATGCGCCGGTCGCGTCACCCGCTCCGCCGACCCGTCCCTGCCCGAGGGCACGGAGGTCATGGGCTTCGCCCCCGCCGCCTTTTCCTCCCATCTCACCGGCCCGGCGCGGTCCTTCACGCCGATCCCGCCCGGCCTGACGGCGGCGCAGGCCGCCACCATCCCGACCATTTTCGTCACCGCCCTCTATGCCATTGAAAATCTTGCCAATCTCCGCAAGGGCGAGACGATCCTCATCCATGGCGCCGCCGGAGGCGTCGGCCTAGCCGCCCTGCAGGTCGCCAGGAGGACCGGCGCCCGCATCCTCGCCACCGCCGGCACGGAGGAAAAACGCACCCTTCTCCGCCGCCTCGGCGCCGATGCCGTCTTCTCCTCCCGTGATACCGGCTTTGCCGATGCGGTCCGCGCGGCGGGCGGGGCTGACGTGGTTCTGAACTCGCTGGCGGGCGAAGCCATGGCGCGGTCGCTGGACTGCCTCAGGCCCTTTGGCCGCTTCGTTGAGCTGGGCAAGCGCGACCTCTACGCAAATTCGCGGCTCGGCCTGCGCCCCTTCCGCCGCAACCTGTCTTATTTCGCCCTCGATGCCGATCAGCTTTTCTCGGCCCGTCCCGACCTTCTCGAAACCCTGCTGGCGCGGCTACAGGACGGTTTCGCCACCGGCGCCTTCACTGTCCCGCCACATCAGGTCTTCGCCGCCGAAGACGCCGTCGACGCCTTCCGCCTCATGCAACGCGCGGGCCATATCGGCAAGATCCTGATCAGCCCACCGCGATCCCAGCCCAAACCCCTGGAAATGCCGGACTATTCCGGCACCTGGCTGATCACCGGCGGTCTCGGCGGCTTCGGTATCGAGACCGCGATCCGCCTGGCCGAAAACGGGGCCGACCGACTGATCCTCACCAGCCGCAGAGGCAGCCTGCCGGACGCCGCCCGTGCCCGGCTCGAAGCCACGGGGGCGGCCATCGAACCCGTCGCCGCCGACGTCACCGATGCCGGGGCGATGGCGGCGCTCATCGACCGGATCGGCCCGCTGACGGGCATCGTCCACGCCCCCATGGTGCTTGAAGACCGCCTTTTTGCCGATCTCGACGCGGCGCGAACCTCCCGTGTCCTCGCCCCCAAGATCAAGGGGCTCGACATTCTCGAAGCGGCCACCAGGGCGACCCCGCCGCGCTATTTCGTCTGCTATTCCTCTCTCGCCGCCCTCATCGGCAATCCCGGCCAGTCGGCCTATGCCACCGCCAATGCCTATCTTGACGCCCGGATGCGCGCCCGCCGCGCCGCGGGTCTGCACGGGCTGGCCATCGGCTGGGGGCCGATCGGCGATGTCGGGGTGCTGGCGGGCGACCCGGCCGAGCGCGAGATGATGGCCAAGAAACTGGGCGCGCCGCTGCTGAGTTCCACCGAAGCCCTTGATGCGCTGGAGGACTTTCTGCGTTCCGACAATGCCGTCGTCACCTTCACCGCGATGAACTGGGGCCGCATGGCGGGTGACCTGCCGCTGCTGCAGACCCCGCTGACCGAACGGCTCGACCTCGCCCGCACCGGCGCCGAATCCGCCGCCGGCCTCGCCGAGATGATCGCCGGTCTCGCCCCCGACAAGGCCCTGAAGAAGGTCACCGACCTCCTGCGCGACGAGGCCGCCGCCATCCTGCGGCTGGCCCCGTCCGATCTCGACCCGCTCCGCCCGTTGGCCGAACTGGGTTTCGACTCGCTGATGGCCCTGAATCTGCGCATGGTCGCCGAGGAAAAATACGGCGTCCAGCTGCCGCTGATCTCGCTGATGGACGGCACCACCCTGGCCCAGGCCGCCGCGATGCTGATGCGAAACGAGGCCGGCGAGACCGCCTCGACTGTCAGCGACCTGCACCAGACCCATGTCACCGGCGGCGCGGTGCCCGACGAGATACGGCGCGAAATCGAAAGCCGTGCTGCGAACCTGAAAAACGTTTCCAACGGATAGTCTGCAGATGGGTAACCCTGAAGGGGCAACATGATGACACCACATGCCGGGCCATTGCTGGACCAGCTTCGCGCCAGCCGCAGCAACCGTTCGGGTCCACGCCGGCCGCCGAACGACAGCACCGGAACAGAGGCCGGAACAGAGGCCGGAACAGGGGCAGGACCGGCGGCGAGCAGCTTCGATTTTTCGACCCTTCCAGCCTTCGACCAGCTGCGCCTGCAACGCTCGGCGGCGGATATGCTGGGCATCACCCAACCCTACTATCGCACCGGCGCGGCGGTCTCCGGGGCCCGCGTCACCATCGACGGGCAGGAGAGGATCCAGTTCGCTTCCTACGACTATCTCGGCCTCAACAAGGACCCTCGCATCGCCCAGGCGATGGCCGACGCCGCAACCGAATTCGGCATTTCGGCCACCGCGAGCCGCCTCGCCGGCGGCCAGCGCCCGCCACACCGCGCCCTGGAACGGCAACTGGCCGGCCTTTACGGGGCCGAAGACGCGATCACCCTGGTCTCGGGCCACGCCACCAACATCGCCACCATCGCCGCGCTGACCGGGCCGCGCGACCTGTTGCTGATCGACACGCTCTGTCACAACTCGATCTACGAGGGCGCGCGGATGTCCGGGGCGACCCGGATGACCTTTCCCCATAATGACTGGGACTGGGTCGAGGCAACGCTGGCCCAGATCCGTAACCAGTACGAGAATGTGCTGATCGCTGTCGAGGGCCTCTATTCCATGGACGGCGACCTGCCCGACCTCGCCCGCCTCGTCGGCATCAAATCCCGGCACAAGGCCTGGCTGATGGTCGACGACGCCCATGGGCTGGGCGTCGCAGGCGAGACCGGTCGCGGGGCGTTCGAGGCTTGCGGAATCGATCCGGCCACGGTCGAGATCTGGATGGGGACCCTGTCAAAAACGCTCTGCGCTTGCGGCGGCTATATCGCCGGCAGCCGCGCCTTATGCGATTTCCTGCGCTACAAGGCCGGGGGGCTGGTCTATTCCGTCGGCCTGCCGCCGCCCATCGCCGCCGCCGCTGGCAAGGCGCTTGACCTGATGCTGGCTGAACCCCACCGGGTGGCGCGGCTGCACGAGAATGGCGGGGCCTTCCTCGCCGCCGCCCGCGCCGCGGGCCTTGATTGCGGGGCCTCGGCGGGGCTGGCCGTCATCCCGGTGATCATCGGCGATTCAATCCGCTGTGTGCTGGCCGCCGACCGCCTCGGCGCGCGAGGCATCCATGTCATGCCGGTGATCCCGCCGGGGGTGCCGGAAAAACTCGCCCGCCTGCGGTTCTTCGTCACCGCATCGCATGGCGCAGAAGACATAGAGACAGCCGTTCGGGAAACCGCCGCCGTTCTGGCCGAGCTTCAGGATCTCGATCCCATGTCACTGCTGGCGCGCTGAACGGACGCGGCAATCCGGAATTCACCGCCGGTGTCCCGCCGCAGGTGAACCCGGAGTTTCGGGCCGTCTCTGCCGGGCGCGCTCCGCCCTTACTGGGTGCAGAACTGTGCCGAGGCATCGCCCCAGGCCCGGTAGCGGTCGAGGAAGGTCTTCTTGGCCTCGGTGCCGTATTTGAATTCCAGATAGATATCCGGCTCGGCGATGATCTTGGCTGCATCGCGCTGGTCCGAGGCTGTCAGCATCTGGTCCGCGACGACTTGCGCGCAGGAACAGACTTCCGGCCCCGGGGAGCGGTCCGACTGTAGGCAGGCCTTTTCGGTGATCCCGGCAGAATAAGCCGGCAAGGAGATGCAGAACAGGAAACCGGAAAGCAGAAGGGGCCGCATTATCGATGCCTCTCGTTAAGTTGCCGATCTTCACCCCCGCCGGGGACATTAACCTATTTTAGAGGTTTTCTCAACGGATCTGCGCCGATTTCGGGCGCGTTTCGCGGCGTCTCCGGTAGCCCTGTTCCGCGCCGAACAGGATTTTCGGCGGGCGATCCCGCGTTGCCTTCGGGAAACCGGGCACCTCAGAAGACGGCCCGAGACAATCGCCCCACGTCCGGGCCCTTGCGAAAGCGTCCAGGCTGCGGGCGGGAATTTCCAGCCTGTCGGGCAGACCCTGCACGAAATCCGCGGGGACGTGCCGGTTAGAGCGATGGCGAGGAAATCGGCAACGATTTCCGACTCGGACATCGCTTAAAATCAAATGGTTAGAGTGTCGTTCCTGATTCAGAAATCAGGGACGATGCTCCAGCAAATGCGTTTCAAGGATCGGAATGAATTCGATTTGGCGCAAAATGCGATAATCTGTGACGAATGGGACTCACATCGGCAATATCTGGCGTGATTCCGGCAGACCCCCGCCAGATATAGTTGCGTTCCACCTCCTGCTCCTGTATCGGTGCAGCTACAGGTGCATATGGACGCGGTAATGCATTCTCTGACGGCGGGGCTCGTTTGTGCGACAGACGAGCCCCGCTTTCGTTTTTCTCTTGCAATTATTGGGGCCGGAACAGGAAAAGGCGCCAGGTGCTCAGACGCGGTCTTCGCATATGCCCTTGCGGACACTCCCTGACGCCTTCCTGAAACCTTCCACCCCAGAAGGGCATCCGGCCCAGATACGTGCCTTCCGAAGAAGGCCCGCTGCCGATCCAGTCCTAAGACCATCCCGACGCGCCCTGACCTTGAAACCGGCCGATCAAGATCCCTGAGAACCTGAGCGATCTGACCCGTTTCTGAAACTCCTGTGGGAAAAGTCCGGTTCCGAAGTCCCGTTACCCCTCCCGCACGAGCCTCCGGCCCTTGCGCCCCACTTGAAGTCTTGCAACCTCTTGCGGTAAGGAGAGGTTCACAAAAGCATGCCTATCCCGCAAGAAAAATTTCATGCAACAAGCAAGTTTTCTGGGGATAAACTGTGGGCTTCTCTGTTGGTCCAGTTGTGGATGAATTCCGATTATTCGTGTCGATCAGACGGATAGTCCGGGATAACCTCGATCCGTCAGAAAAAGGGCCAAATTCCTCACCGAAGCCCGGTTTCGGCACCTCGGAAGCCTGTGGCGCGGTTGCCAGATGATTCGGCGTGATGGAATCGGCGGGTTTTCAGATCGGCAGGCGGCGTGGTATGTCAGTGGAGACGCTGGAAGAGGACAGGGCGATGAAGAAGCTTTTGACGATGGCGGTGCTGGGCTGGGTTTTGGCGCTGGCATCGGGCTGCGTGCCGCTGGCAGTGGGGGCCGGGGCTGTGGTGGTGACGGATGAGATCATCGAGGATGATCGCGGCGGGGACGGGCTGTTCTGATGTGGAAGATTCTGGCGCTGATCGGGGTGATCCTGGTCTCGGGCTGCACACCGGTCGTGGTCGGGGCCGGAGCGGCCGTGGTGGCCGACGAGGTGGCCGAGCGGAAAAACGGCGGCAGAGGGCTGTTCTGAGGATCTTGCCGCGCGTGCAAGATGTCCGAACGCGCGATCCAGCCCGGCAACGAGCTTTCGGTCATGCGAACGTTGCGGGGTTTCGAAATCCGCCGCATCCAGCCCCGCCGATGCTGGGCGCCTGAGCAAAACCGGATCAGATTGAATCAATCTGATCCCAGGATTTTGCTCAAACATTTGAATCTGGAGCAAAATTCTTTTTTCAGACTGATTCAGTCTGAAACGATTTTGGTCTACGGCGTATTGCGCCTGACCGGATTCACTTATTCATTCCGATCCGCGAGGCAGCGTTTGCGCAGCAAATGCGTTCGCGGTTTGGAATGAATTCGATTTGGCGCAAAATGCTATAGTCCGGCAGGGCCGTATGGCGTGGCGGCTGCTTATTCCGGCTCGATCCGACCGCCTGACGCTTCTATGGCCGGCCCGACGCGCTCGGCCAGCACCCGTTGGGTCACCGGCCCCGCGAACCGCAGCACGACCCGGCCGGTTCCGTCGATGACAAAGGTCTCCGGCACGCCGTAAACGCCCCAGTCGATCCCTGTCCGTCCGCCTTCATCGGTGCCGATGGCGGCATAGGGATTGCCGAGTTCGTCGAGGAAGGCCCGGGCGTTGTCGGGATTGTCCTTGTAGTTCACCCCGATGATCGTCACCCCGCGCCGCGCCAGCTCCGCGAGCGTCGGATGCTCCACCCGGCAGGGTCCGCACCAGCTGGCCCAGAAATTCACCAGTTTCACACCTGGTGCAGTCAGCGCCTCTCGGTTGGGGGCGGGGATATCCGCGCTCAGGGCGGGCAGGTCCAGAGCCGGGGCCAGCCTGCCCTCCAGCGCGCTGGGCAGCTCGTCGCGGCCGGCGCGGGAATTGCCGAAGGCGAATGCCAGGAGCAGCACCACGAAGATCACCGGCGGCAGGATCAGGAGCCAGTTGAACCGCCGCTCAGCCATCGGTCTTGTCCTTCATCTGTTCCTCCAGCCGCGCCAGCCGCCGTTTCGCCGCCCGCGCCTCCGCCCAGGTCACCAGCACCAGCCCGGCGAGGATCGCCAAGGCCGAGACGTAGGCGCCGAGGACCACAAAGGCGTGTTTGCCGAGATCGGGCATCGGTCAGCCCAGCCTCTGCATCAGCGCACCGATCCGGCGGGTGCGGATTCCGGTGCGGGTGCGGATCAGCAGAAGCGTGACGAAAAGCAGCACGAACCCGGCGATCGAAACGACCAGCGGGTACCAGAAGACGTCGGCGACATTCTCCTCTGCATCCAGCGACAGCGAGGCGCCCTGGTGCAGGCCCTGGTTCCAGAACAGCACCGCATAGCGCGACATCAGCGCGAAGACCGAGCCGACCATGCACAGGACCGAGGTCAGGTCGGCGTTTTTCTCGGGGTCCTCGACCGCTCCGGCCAGGGCGATATAGCCGAGATAGAAGGCAAACAGCACCGCGAACGAGGTCAGACGCGGATCCCAGGCCCAATAGGTGCCCCAGGTCGGCTGACCCCAGAAGGCGCCTGTGAGGATCGCCACAACGGTCATGGTCGCGCCGATGGGCGCGGCGGCCCGTGCGGCCACGGCCGAAACATGATGCCGCCGCACCAGCCAGATCAGCGAGGCGGCCAGCATCATCAGCCAGCAATTGATCGCGACAAAGGCCGATGGCACGTGGATATAGAGAATCCGCGCCGTCGCCCCCATCCGGGAATCGTCCGGCGTGGCGAAGAACCCCCAGCCGAGCCCCAGGCCCAGGCAAAGCACGGTCAGCACGGCCAGCGGCGGCAGCACCCGGCCGCTCAGGGCCATGAATTCCACGGGATTGGCGTATCTCCAGATCGACATGACGCTTGGTATCGCGCGGCCTGCCCCGTGGCAATGGCAAGCTCCTTCACGGACCGGTCACCGGGACCCGCAGGCCCAGCGGCGAAGCGTCTCCGCCGCGCCCGTTGGCGCCAGGCTGAGGTCCCCACCCCCTGCGTTGGGCTGACTTGGGGACGGCTCTATTCCCCCGCCACCCGCAGCGATTGCGGTGGCATCGGCGGCAGGCCCTCGCGCCAGGTCTGATTGCGGACGAATTCGATCAGGGCCGGCGAGGACATCGGCCTGCCATAGCCGAACCCCTGCAGGACGTCGCAGCCGCGCGAATTCAGCCACATGCCGTGCTCATGGGTCTCGACCCCTTCTGCCACCACGCCGACATTCAGCGAATGCCCGATCTCGATGATCGACCCGACAAGGGCGCGGGCATCGGCGCTTTCCAGGATCGGAAAGATGAATTGCTGGTCGATCTTGATCCGCGTCGGCTGCAGCCGGATCAGCGAGATCAGCGAGGAATGGCCGGTGCCGAAATCGTCCAGTTCGATCCCGCAGCCCATTTCCTTCAGCTGATCGAGGTTGAAAGCCAGAAGGTCGTCCTTGTCGTCCAGAAAGATCGATTCCAGCAATTCGATGGTCAGCCGCCGCGAATCGATCCCCGCCCGGGCGATATCGCCGACGAAATCCGTCTGTTTCAGCCGCTCGCCCGAGACATTGACCGAGACTTTCGGCACCTCGATCCCGGCCCGGTCCCAGGCGTCGCAATCCTGGGCCACCCGCTCCAGAACCGCCTCGTCGAGCGCGTGCACCAGGTTGGCCCGCTCCGCCACATCCATGAAGAAATAGGGGGTCAGGATGCCGCGCTCGGGATGGTCCCAGCGTACCAGTGCCTCGACCCCGGTCAGCTGCAGCGTGCCTGCATCGAATTGCGGTTGGTAGAAGGCCAGGAACTCGCCCGATTCGAGGGCGCGGCGGATGTCGTCGGCGGTACGCTTGCGCCGGACGATTTCCTCCTGCAGTTCGGCGGTGAAAAGGGTCCAGCGGTTCCGGCCGGCCTGTTTGGCCTGATAGAGCGCGATATCGGCATTGATCAGATATTGCCGCGGGTCGTCATGTTCATTGTCGGCGATCGCGACACCGGCACTGGCCCCGAACCAGCATTCCTGACCCTTGTAGGAGACCGGTTCGCGCATCCGTTCGATGATCCGGCTCGCCAGCGCGGCCAGCTGGTCGGAATCGGTTTCCTCGGTAAGGATGACGAATTCGTCGCCACCGACCCTGGCCACGAAATCGTCACGCGCGAGGCATCCCCGAAGATTCTGCGCCGCCACCTTGAGAATCATGTCGCCCGCATCATGGCCGAAAGCATCGTTGATCTCCTTGAAGCGGTCGAGATCGATATGCAGCACGCCGAAGGGCTTGTGGCGGGCCTTGCCACCGCCGACCCGAACCGAGAGCTCCTGATTCAGATAGCGCCGGTTGGCGAGTTCCGTCAGATCGTCATGCAGCGAGGCATATTCGTTCCGCGCCCGCGCCCGGTCGAGATCGAAGGCGTAGCGCTCGAGCGCCTCTTTCTGGCGCAGGGTTTCGGTGACTTCGATTCTCAGGCTCACCAGGTCGTCCCGCGAGGTGCGCCGTTCGATCATCTTGTAGAACCGGCCGTGACCGATTTCGGCGATATGGTCCGCGCCGGGATTGCGGAAATTCTCCATCCGACCGGCGATCCAGGCCTCCTTGTCCCCCGTGGCCGTTGGATAAAGGCCCTCCTGCAGATTGTTGCGGATCAGGTCTTCATACCTGACCCCGGGTCTGATCATCTCGCGCGAGACTTCGTTCTGCTGGAGGTATTTTTCGTTGCACATCACCAGCCGGTCATCGCCGTCATAGATCACGAAAGCGTCGTCCAGCGCCTCGATCGCCTGCACCAGCCGGTCCTGCGCCTGCTCGGCCCGACCCTTGGCCTCCTCAAGCTCGCAGGCGGCCTGTTTCTGCGCGGTGACGTCGCGCAGGACGCAGATCCAGAAGCGGAAGGTGCCGGTCTCGTCACGCAAGGGTTCCCAGGACATTTCCACCCAATAGGGCGTGCCGTCCTTGCGGTTGGTCTGCATCTCGTTGATGAAGCTTTCCCAGTTCATCAACTGGTCGATGATTTCGAGATGCCGCGCCCGGTCGGTATCCTTGCCGACCAGGAAGCGTGCCGGCTGGCCGACGGTTTCGTCGAAACTGTAGCCGGTCATCCGCTCGAAAGCTGGATTGCACCAGCGCAGGGTCATCACTGCGCCGTCGGTCAGGTCGACATCGGCGATCAGGATCGCCTCGGAGGTAAATGCCCCCACATTCTGAACAACGGACTCGATCTTCATCTGGCTGAGACTTCCCCTTACCAGGGCGCGAGGTTAGGAAGAATTTGTGAACAATTGTTCAACACGTTCGCGTTTGTTCGGGTTTTGTCGCGCGCCTGTTTCGCCTTTGGGTGAATTGCCCCGCGAATTTCTTTCGATCCCCTTAACGCAACTGGACCCGCAGCACCCAGGCGGTGGCCGCCGGTGCGATCGCGAGGCAAACGAGGCTCACCCCACCGAGGACGGCAAGGACGGGCACCGGGTTGCCGCCGGTCGCGGCGCGAAGGATGATGAGCCCGCCGAAGATCAGCGTCGGAACGTAAAGCGGCAGCACCAGCACCGACAGCACCAACCCGCCGCGCCGCAGCCCCATGGTCAGCGCCGCGCCGAAGGCTCCGAGGAAACTCAGCGCCGGTGTGCCGCAGACGAGCGCCAGGACCAGCCATCCCAGCGCGCTGCCGGGCAGGTTCAGCGTCAGCGACATCAGCGGGGCGAGCACCACCAGCGGCAGCCCGGTGGTCAGCCAATGGGCGGCCGCTTTCACCGCGACCACGCCGGACAGCGGCAGGGGCGACAGGACAAGGATATCGAGCGTGCCGTCCTCGGCATCGCTCAGAAACAGCCGGTCGAGCGACAGAAGACAGGCCAGGAGCGCCCCGATCCACAGGATGCCCGGGGCGATCTTCGCAAGGATATCGGCATCGGGACCCACACCCAGCGGCACCAGCAGCACCAGAATGAAATAGAAGGCCAACCCCTGCGCCGCGCCGCCGCCGGCGCGCAGGGCCAGGCGCAATTCCCGCGCCAGAAGGGCCGTATAACTTCTCACCCGAAAGCGCCCGTCATTGAGAACCCGCCAAAGGGATCGGTCGCCTGCGTGCCGCGATACGGCTCGATTTGCAACTCATCCGCTCTCAGCCCCAGATCGGTATGGGTCGCGATCACCGCCATCCCGCCGCTGTCGAGATGCGCCGTGACCGCGCCGATCAGGGCCGCAGCGCTTGCCGTGTCGAGCGAAACGGTCGGCTCGTCCAGCAACCACAGATCCCGTCGCGCCAGCAACAGCCGCGCCAGCCCCAGCCTCCGCTTCTGCCCCGCCGAACACATCCCCGCCGGCCGATCGGCGAGCGCCGTCAGGTTCATCGCCGCCATCGCCGCCGGTGGCGCGCCACCGAAGAGCCCGGCCCAGAATTCCAGATTCTCCGCCACGCTCAGTTGCGGCTTGACCGCGTCGAGATGCCCGGCATAGGCCACCCGCTCGTCCCAGCCATCCCGGTCCTGCGGCGAGATCCCTTCCAGCCGCATCGTCCCCTCAAAGGGCACCAGCCCGGCCAGCACCCGCAACAGCGTGGTCTTCCCCGCCCCGTTCGGTCCACGCAGCATCAATGCCCGCCCCGCCGCCAGCGAAAAGCCGAGCCCGTCCAGCACCAGCCGGCCGCCGCGCACGCATCGCAGATTTTCAACCTCAAGTCCCATCCGTCCACTCCTAGAGCACCCGCCGCCGCAAGGGAACCACGCCGATAAAAGGCTCAGGTTTTGCCATTCCGGAGAAATGCGTCAAATCCAGCCTCCATCGGGAAATCCTCGCCTTCAACTCCAAACCCTTCCGCCCGGGCCCCGAAATCTTTGCAAGATTTCGACCGCTTTCTTTCGAAGAAAGCGGCCCCTCGAAGGCGGGGTCAGGGTCCCGGTCTGAAGCGATCACCCCTCCCATGCGCAGAAAGCTGATCCATCTGCCCGGATTTTTTGCACCGCAGTAATTTTTTTGTATGCAATTGTACACTATCAACGCCTTCACCCTTGCAGCCCTTACCGGATTGAGGCATAGCAGCCTTGAATTCCGCCACAGCCAGACAGCCGGAGGCCCTTCATGCCCATCACCGTCGGAACCGATTCTGCCAATACCCGCCGCAAACTGACCGCCGCCGGCAAGGAGGTCTCCTACTACTCCATCGCCGCCGCCGAAGCCGCGGGCCTGGGTGATTTCTCCCGCCTCCCGGCCTCGCTGAAAGTGGTGCTGGAAAACATGCTCCGCTTCGAGGACGGCAAGACCGTCTCCACCGACGACATCCGCGCCTTCTCCGACTGGGCCAAACAGGGCGGCAAGAACCCCCGTGAGATTGCCTATCGCCCCGCGCGCGTCCTCATGCAGGACTTCACCGGCGTCCCGGCCGTCGTCGACCTCGCCGCCATGCGCGACGGTATCGTCGCCCTCGGTGGCGACGCGGAAAAGATCAATCCGCTGAACCCCGTCGATCTCGTCATCGACCACTCCGTCATGATCGACGAATTCGGCAACCCCCGCGCCTTCCAGATGAACGTGGACCGCGAATACGAGCGCAATATCGAGCGCTATACCTTCCTCAAATGGGGCCAGTCCGCCTTCGACAATTTCCGCGTCGTCCCTCCCGGCACCGGCATCTGTCACCAGGTCAACCTCGAATACCTGGCCAAGGCGGTCTGGACCGACACCGACCAGAACGGCGAGACCGTCGCCTATCCCGACACCCTCGTCGGCACCGACAGCCACACCACCATGGTCAACGGCCTCGCTGTCCTCGGCTGGGGCGTCGGCGGGATCGAGGCCGAGGCCGCCATGCTCGGCCAGCCCATCTCCATGCTGATCCCCGAGGTCGTGGGCTTCAAGCTCACCGGCCAGATGGTCGAAGGCACCACCGCTACCGACCTCGTCCTCAAGGTCGTGCAGATGCTGCGCGAGAAGGGCGTCGTCGGCAAGTTCGTCGAGTTCTACGGCCCCGGCCTCGACCACCTGCCGCTCGCCGACCGCGCCACCATCGGCAACATGGCCCCCGAATACGGCGCCACCTGCGGCTTCTTCCCCATCGACGCCGAGACCCTGCGCTACCTCAACATGTCCGGCCGCGACGAAGCCACCATCGCGCTGGTCGAAGCCTACGCCAAGGAAAACGGCTTCTGGCGCGGGGCGGATTACGACCCGGTCTACACCGACACCCTGCATCTCGACATGGGCACCATCGTTCCGGCCATCTCGGGCCCCAAGCGCCCGCAGGACTACGTAGCGCTCACCGACGCCAAATCCGCCTTCGCCCGCGAAATGGCCGAGACGTTCAAACGCCCCATGGGCAAACAGGTCCCGGTCGAAGGCGAAGACTACACCATGGAATCGGGAAAGGTCGTCATCGCCTCGATCACCTCCTGCACCAACACCTCGAATCCTTACGTGATGATCGGCGCCGGCCTCGTCGCCCGAAAGGCCCGCGAACTGGGGCTCAACCGCAAGCCCTGGGTGAAAACCTCGCTCGCGCCCGGGTCCCAGGTCGTCTCGGAATATCTCGAGGCCGCCAACCTGCAGGAAGACCTCGACGCCATCGGGTTCAACCTCGTCGGCTACGGTTGCACCACCTGCATCGGCAACTCCGGCCCCATCCAGCCCGAACTGTCAAAAGCCATCGCCGAGGGCGACCTCGTCGCCACCTCGGTCCTGTCGGGCAACCGCAATTTCGAGGGACGCATTTCCCCTGATGTCCGCGCCAACTACCTGGCCTCGCCGCCGCTGGTCGTCGCCTATGCGCTGGCCGGGACCCTGGACATCAACCTCGCCACCGACCCGATCGGCACCGGCAAGGACGGTCAGGACGTGTTCCTGAAGGATATCTGGCCCACCAACCGCGAAATCGCCGATCTGGTCCACGCCACCGTTACCCGCGAGGCCTTCCAGAAGAAATACGCCGAAGTCTTCACCGGCGACGAGAAATGGCAGGCCGTCGAGACCACCGACAGCCTCACCTATGACTGGCCCGCCGCCTCCACCTACGTCCAGAACCCGCCCTATTTCCAGGGCATGAGCAAGGAGCCGGGCGTCATCTCCAACATCGAGAACGCCCGCGTCCTCGCCCTTCTCGGCGACATGGTCACCACCGACCACATCTCCCCGGCGGGCTCCTTCAAGGACACCACCCCCGCCGGCAAATACCTCGTCGACCGCCAGGTCGCCCCCCGCGAGTTCAACTCCTACGGCTCGCGGCGCGGCAACCACGAAGTCATGATGCGCGGCACCTTCGCCAATATCCGCATCAAGAACGAGATGCTCGACGGCGTCGAAGGCGGCTACACCAAGGGCCCAGACGGCGCGCAAACCTCGATCTACGACGCGGCAATGGCCTACAAGGAACAGGGCACCCCGCTGGTGATCTTCGGCGGCGAACAATACGGCGCCGGCTCCTCCCGCGACTGGGCGGCGAAGGGCACCGCCCTCTTGGGCGTCAAGGCGGTCATCGCCGAAAACTTCGAGCGCATCCACCGCTCGAACCTCGTCGGCATGGGCGTCATCCCCTTCGAGTTCACGGGCGGCGACACCCGCAAATCCCTGGCCCTCAAAGGCACCGAGACCGTCTCCATCCGCGGCCTAGCCGAGGGCCTCAAACCGCTCGCCGAAGTCCCCGCCACCATCGGCTACGCCGACGGCACCACGAAGGAGATCACCCTCAAGTGCCGCATCGATACCGAGATCGAGATCGAATATGTCGAACACGGCGGCGTGCTGCACTATGTGCTGAGGAACCTCGCAAAAGCCGCCTGACCGGATTCGTAGGATGGGTGGTTCCGCGCCACCGGCGCGGGTTCACCCATCGCCCTTGAGCGCCCGTAGGGTGCGTGGTTTCACGCACCATTCGTCATGAAAATTCACGAGATTCCTTCGCATGACGCTCACCTCACTGCGATGCGCCATTCTCGATGCCGCCGAATATCGAGCCCAGGATACGCATCCTGCCCCTCCCCGCCTCAAACCCTCCCCCGCGTCACCCGCGCCGCACATTCCTTCAGCGCCGCTACCAACCGCCGAAACCCGCCCTTCGACATCCGTCCATAAACGAACCCGCCCCCCGGAGCCGACGGCCGCAGGTCATACCCCGGCCAGTCGAAAGCATTCAGATCGCGCAGGCAGACCCAATGCGCCGCCCCGTCCAGACCCATTTCGCGGCATTCCTCCGGCGTCAGCTCCAGATGATACCGCGCCGCGCCCGGACTGGGCGGGGAATGGGTAGCTGCGACCAGCCAGACCCGCTTGTTGACACCCTCGCCCACCACGACCACCACCGCGCATGGCCGGGCCTTGCGCCCCGTCTCGCGTCCCGCCTCCGCCTCTTCCCGGAACAGAAACTCATAGCCGATGACGAGGCCCGGTTTCGGGTCAGGCAGGCTCAAGGGTCAGTCTTCGTAAGTCTCGGCCGCCTTGTCGAGCGCGTCGAAGAACGCCTCCCCGGCCTCTTCCAGCCGAATGAACTCCCGTCTCTGCCGCCGAAGTTCCTCCAACTCCTCCAGCACCGCCGGAGACACGAAAGCCCCCACGGTGCGTTTGTGGCTGCGCACAGTGATCACTCCGTGCTCCCGCACGTCTTCCTTCATTTGCGGAAAGTTGCGGGCAAATTCGGTGGCGCTGACATCGATTCGGCGCATCTCGGACCTCCTTGAAGACCCCGTAATATACAGAAAATACGTAATTTACGCAATACTGCCTCTCTCCTTGCGAAATTAACCCTCAATCAATCCTTTTCTCCAACAAAACCAATCCCATCCCCATCTTTGCACGCGTGCAAAGCATGGGATGGCTGCGCCGAAAAGGGCGCGGAACGGCAGCTGCCCGCGCCCCGGCGAGAAAGGACGTTGGGGTTCGGGGCAGCGCGGACTTGCCGTTGTCCAACCAGGCTGGACCCGCGCTATTCCCAGGTATCGTCCTCCGCGGGCGCCTGCTCCAGAACAAGCTGGATCTGTGCGTCATCCGCCCGGCGGATTCCCAGAAATGTCCCCTTGGCCTGACGCCGCAGCCGTGCCACCTCACTGATCAGCCCTGCGGTCGAGGCATCCCCCCCCTCGGGAACCTCGCCGCTCTTCACATTACCCAAGAGCCCGACGGCCAGTTCCTTGCCCAGTTCCACCCCCCACTGATCGAAGGAGTTGATCCCCCAGACCGCGCCTTCGACAAACACCCGATGCTCATATAGCGCAATGATCTGGCCCAGTATCTCGGGTGTCAGCTTCGGATAGATCAGCGTCGTCGACGGTCGGTTGCCGGGAAAGGTCCGGCTGCGCGCCAGCATGGTCAGGTCGCCACCGACCCCGGCCTCCGCCAGCATCCGCCGGGTCCGACCCTCGCCACGTCCGGTCATCAGCGCCTGGGATTGGGCCAGGCAATTGGCCACGAGAATATCGTGATGATGCGCCAGATCCGCCTCGTGCCCGTCCGCGGCCACCAGAAATTCGCACGGGACGATCACCGTCCCCTGATGCAGCAACTGATAGAAAGCATGCTGTCCGTTGGTTCCGGCCTCCCCCCAGACGACCGGCCCGGTTCCGGGTTTCAAAGGCACGCCTTCCGCCGTCACCCGCTTGCCGTTGCTCTCCATGTCGAGTTGCTGCAGATAGGCTGGCAGCCGCGCCAGCCGCTGGTCATACGGCAACACAGCCCGCGTCGCATATCCGCAGAAATTCCGGTGCCAGATCCCGACCATCGCCATCAGCATCGGCAGGTTCCGTTCCGCCGGGGTCTCGCGGAAATGGCAGTCCATTGCATAGGCGCCGTCGAGGAACTGCCCGAAAGCCTCCGCCCCGATCGCGATCATCAGTGGCAGACCGACCGGCCCCCAGACCGAATAGCGCCCGCCGACCCAATCCTCGAAACTGAACACCCTTTCAGGCGCGATCCCGAAGGCCCTGGTCTTTTCCGGCGCCGAGGACACCGCCGTCAGGTGCGCGCCCGCCTCGCGGCCCAGCGCCGATTTCAGCCAGGCCCGGGCGGTCTCGGCATTGGTCATCGTCTCGAGCGTCGTGAAGGTCTTCGAGGCCACGATCACCAGCGTCCGGGCCGGATCGAGCCCCTTCAGCGTATCGGCGATATGCGCGCCATCGATGTTCGAGACATACTGCACCCGGGGCCCGTCATGATACGGAGCCAGCGCCTGCGTCGCCATCGCCGGGCCGAGATCCGAGCCGCCGATCCCGATATTGATCACATCCGTGAACGCCCCGCCATCAGCAGCGGCGATCGTGCCCGAGCGCACGCCTTCGGCAAAGGCTGCCATCGCCTCCAGCGTCGACCGAACGCCCGGCATCACGTCCGTGCCGTCCACCACCAGCGGCTGGCCCGAACGGTTCCTGAGGGCGGAGTGCAGGACCGGGCGGTTCTCCGACCGGTTGATCCGCGCGCCCTCGAACATCGCGTCGCGCTTGCCCGGTACGTCCCGCTCTTCGAGAAGCTGCAGCAGCAGCCCCCGGATCTCCGCGTCGATCCGCGTCTTCGAATAGTCGAGCAGCGTCCCTCCGCAGCGCGCCGAGAAGCCATCGAACCGCGCCGGGTCCGCCTCGAAAAGCTCCACGATCCGCCGCTTCCGCGTCCGGCGGGCCGCCCTCGCCAGGTCCTCCCAAGCCCCCATCATGCCCCTCCCAGCCTTGCTGCATCCCGCGCCAGCGCCTCGATCCCGGCCCAGTCGCCCGACGCCACCTTGTCGGCGGGCGCCACCCAGGACCCCCCGGCACAGAGCACGTTCGGCAGCGCCAGATAGTCCCGCGCGTTCTCCGGCGAGACCCCGCCCGTCGGACAGAACGAAATCTGCGGCAAGGGCGCGCCAATCGCCTTTAGCGCCGCCGCCCCGCCCGAGGCTTCTGCCGGGAAGAATTTCAGCACGTCGTATCCGCGCGCCAGCATCTCCATCGCCTCTGTCGCCGTCGCGGCCCCGGCCAGCAACGGCAACCCTTCCGCCTCGCAAGCCGCCACCAGCGCGTCCGTCGCGCCCGGAGACACCCCGAACCGCGCGCCCGCTGCCTTGGCATTGCGCACGTCTTCGGGGGTCACCAGTGTCCCCGCCCCGACCACGCCACCCGGCACCTCGGCCATCGCCCGGATCGCCTCCAGAGCCGCCGGTGTCCTGAGCGTCACCTCCAGGGCCGGTAATCCGCCCGCCACCAACGCCTCCGCCAGCGGCCGCGCCGCGCCTGCATCCTTGACCACCAGCACCGGCACGATCTGCGCCAGCCCGCAAATCTCCCGCGTCCGCGCGCAGGCATCCTTCGCCGTCATTCCCATTCGCTCACCTTTCCCCGCAGGGCCCCCTGTCCAAGGCCCGATCCCTGTCTACCATAAGCTCTCAGCCGCGCGCCCGGGCCAGTCCTGATCATATTTCCGCCCGTCAACCTCACCCTTCGACATTGCCCCGAGGATCGCCCCCGGGCTCGGCAGCCCCGACAGATCAGGCCGCACATCCCAGAGCCCTGCCCGCATACAGGCCCGCGCGCATTGGAAATACACCTCGCCGATCCGCACCATCACCACCGAGCGCGGCGCCTTGCCGTCAACGGCGAACACGTCACAGGTCTCCGCATCAATCGCCACCCGCGCTTCACCATTCACCCGGATCACCGTATCCGATCCCGGCACCAGAAACATGCACGAGACCCTCGGATCGCGCACGATATTGCGCAAACTGTCCATCCGGTTGTTCCCCCGCCGGTCCGGCAGCGCCAGGGTCCGCTCATCAACCACCGTCACCACCTGCCCGCGATCCCCGCGCGGCGAGCAATCCAACCCTTCCGGCCCGATGGTCGCCAGCGCACAGAACGGCGCCGCCTCGATCCAGGCGCGGTACTGTGCTGTCAGATGATCCGCCACCTTGGCCAGCGAGGTCACCCCCGGTTCACCGTAGATGACTTCAAGATCAGCTTCCGTCTCCGCAAACCGCGCCATGCACCCCATTCTCCTTCTTGAAAATACCTCCGGGGGGTGTGGGGGGCGGAGCCCCCCACGGATCGTCCCGCGAAGCGGGGCGAAATTCCTTGCCTCAGACCGCCACACTCGCCCCCGTCTCCGCCGAGCCCACCATGGCCCGGAACGCCGCGAACATTTCCCGGCCCGTCCCGGAATGATACCCCGACAGATCGGGAACCACCGCCGCGCGCCCCGAAATCTCGCCCAGCACATCCAGTACGCCCGAAACCGCATCCACCCGCACCAGATCGCCATCGGCGATCCGCGCCAGCGCCCCGCCATCCAGCGCCTCGGGACAGACATGGATCGCCGCCGGGACCTTGCCCGAGGCCCCCGACATCCGCCCGTCCGTCACCAGCGCCACCTTCAGCCCCCTGTCCTGCAGCACCGCCAGCAAGGGGGTCAGCGAGTGCAGTTCCGGCATCCCGTTCGCCTTCGGTCCCTGGAACCGCACAACGACCACCACATCCTCGGTGAATTCCCCGGCCCTGTAGGCCGCCTTTACCTCCTCCTGATCGTCAAACACCCGGGCACGCGCCTCGATCACATGCCGCTCGGGCGCCACCGCCGAGACCTTCATCACCCCGGTCCCGAGGCTGCCTGACAGCCGCTTCAGCCCGCCCGTCGGCTGGAACGGTGCCGCCACCGGCTTCAATATCCGGTCATTGAGGCTCTCGCCCGCGCCCTCGACCCAGCTCAGCACCCCGTCGATCAGCTTCGGCTCGCGCGTATAATGCGCCAGCCCGTCCCCGGCCACAGTCCTGGTATCGGGATGCAGCAGCCCCGCCTCCAAGAGCTCCCCGATCATGTACCCGAGCCCGCCCGCGGCATGGAAGTGGTTCACATCCGCCAGCCCGTTGGGATAGACCCGCGCCATCAGCGGCACTGCATCCGACAGGGTGGAAAAATCCGTCCAGTCGAGGATCACGCCGGCTGCCCTTGCCATCGCGATCAGGTGAATAAGCAGATTGGTCGACCCGCCCGTCGCCATCAGCCCGACAATGCCGTTCACGAAGGCCTTCTCGTCCAAGACCGCGCTCACCGGCGTGTATTCATTGCCCAAAGCCGAGATCGCCAGCGCCCGCTTCGCACCTTCCACCGTCAGCGCGTCGCGCAATTCCGTCCCCGGATTGACGAAACTGGCCCCCGGCAGGTGCAGCCCCATGAACTCCATCAGCATCTGGTTGGTGTTGGCGGTGCCGTAGAAGGTACAGGTCCCCGGCCCGTGATAGGAGGCCATCTCGGCCTCCATCAGCTTGTCCCGACCGACCTCGCCAGCGGCAAACAACTGCCGCACCTTCGCCTTCTCGTCATTCGGCAGTCCCGAGACCATCGGCCCCGCCGGCAAAAACACCGCCGGAATATGCCCGAATGTCGCCGCCGCCATCACCAGCCCCGGCACGATCTTGTCGCAGACACCCAGATAAACCGCCGCATCAAACGTCTTGTGGCTCAGCGCCACCCCAGCGGCCAACGCGATCACATCGCGCGAGAACAGCGACAGCTCCATCCCCTCGCGCCCTTGCGTGACCCCATCGCACATCGCCGGAACACCGCCCGCGACCTGCGCCGTGCCGCCGACATCCCGCGCCGCCTTGCGGATCAGGGCGGGATAGGTCTCGAAAGGCTGATGCGCCGACAGCATGTCGTTATAGGCGGTGACAATCCCCAGATTCCCCGCCTCGCCCGCGACCAGCGTGCCCTTGTCGTCCCCCATCGCCGCATAGGCATGGGCAAGGTTCGAGCAGCTCAGATGCGACCGGTTCGTGCCCTCGTCCCGCTGCCGCGCCATCCGCTCCAGATAGATCGCCCGCGCCTCGCGGCTGCGTTCAACGATATCCGCGGTGACCTTCGCGACCGTGTCCCTCAGCGCCATCTCACGCCCCGCCCGTCTGGATTTCCCGCCAGCGCCGCCCGTCGCGGTGCATCAGCGCCAGCGCGTCCTCAGGCCCAGAGCCGCCCTGGTCATAGGGCTGTGGCCTGCCGGAGGAATGCTCCCAGGCGTCGAGCATCGCATCGGTCCAGCCCCAGGCGGCCTCGACCTCGTCGCCGCGCATGAACAGGGTCTGGTTGCCGCGCACCACGTCCATGATCAGCCGCTCATAGGCGTCGGGCACGTTCCCTCCGTCCGCCCCCAATGCCTCGGCGAAGGTCATGTCCAGCGGCACCTCGGTCAGCCGCATGCCGCCCGGTCCGGGGTCCTTGATGGTCATGCGAAGGGTGATCCCTTCATCCGGCTGCAGGCGGATAATCAGCGCATTGCCGCGTTTCTCGTCCACCTCCGGAAAGATCGAATGCGGCACGTCCTTGAAAATGATCGCGATCTCGGACAGCCGCGCCCTGAGCTTCTTGCCCGTCCTGAGGTAAAACGGCGTCCCCGCCCAGCGCCAGTTCGAGATCTGCGCCTTGATCGCCACATAGCTTTCGGTCTTGCTGTCCGGGTTCTCGGCATGGTCGAGATAAGAATCCCCCCCCGCCTTCGAGGCCCGGTACTGCCCGCGCACCGTATCGGCCACCGGCACCGGATCGAGCGCCCGGATCACCTTCAGCTTCTCATCGCGCACCGCGTCCGGTTCGAACCGCGAGGGCGGCTCCATCGCGGTCAGACACAAAAGCTGCATCAGGTGATTCTGGATCATGTCGCGCATCGCGCCCGAGCGGTCGTAGTAGCCGCCGCGCCCTTCGACCCCGATACTCTCGGCTACGGTGATCTGCACATGATCGACATGCTGGGCGTTCCACAAGGGTTCGAACAGCGCATTGGCAAAGCGCAAGGCCATCAGGTTCTGCACCGTCTCCTTGCCGAGATAATGGTCGATCCGGTAAATCTGCTCCTCGTCGAACGAGGCCCTCAGCTGCGCGTTCAGCGCCTTGGCCGAAGCCAGATCATGCCCCAGCGGCTTTTCCACCACGATGCGGCTGTCGGCCGTCGCCAGCCCGGTCTCCTTCAGCCGGTCTGCGATCGCGCCGAAGATCGACGGGCCCACCGAAAGGTAAAAGACCCGCACCGCCGATTTCCGGAGACAGGATTTCAGATCGCTCCACCCGCCCTCGCCGGTCGCGTCCAGGGTCACGAAATGCAGGCAGTCGACGAAATCGGCGATCACAGAAGCGTCACGCTGCGCCTCGGGCAGGAATTCGTCGAGAGCGGCCCGGATCGTTTCCTGATACTCCGCCCGCCCCAGTTCACCGCGCGCACACCCGATGATCCGCGCATCCTTGGGCATCTGCCCGGCCAGCATCCGCCGGTACAGAGACGGCAGGATCTTGCGCCGGGCCAGATCGCCGGTTCCGCCAAAGATGACGAGGTCGAACGGATCGACCGGAATGACGCGTGCAACCATTTGCAGGCCCCTTAAAGCTCGTCGCGCCTCGGCAGGTCCGCCCCACGGCGCGAGCAGGTTATCGCGGCGGCCTTGGCCGCCAGGTCGAGGATGTCTTTCAGAGCGGCTTCGTCCAGCCCGTCAATCACCTTACGCGGCTTGCCCCTGAGGGCCAGCTCGGCAAGCAGCGCGGCCTGGAACGTATCGCCTGCGCCGACAGTGTCAACGACCTTCGTCGCAGGCGGGGACACTTCCACGCGACCCCCGTTCGCCAGCCACCCGATCGCCGTCTCACCACCATCGGTGACCACGACGAGGCCGATACCTTCGGCCAGCCACCCGGCGGCCAGATCGTCCGCCGACCGTCCCGGAAACAGCGCCCCGATATCCTCCGCCGAAATCTTCAGCAAGTCCACATGCGGTACAAGGGCGGCCACCCGCCGCTGCCAGACCCTCATATCCGGCTCGATGGTCGGGCGGATATTCGGATCGAGCGAGATGAACCGCTCCCCATGTCGCGCCGCCAGTTCGGCCAGAGCATCCGCCCCAGGTGCGACCGCAATCGAATAGGACCCGAAATGCAGGCCATCGATCTCGTCCCCCAGTTCCGGCAGTTGCGCCACCGTCAGCGAGGTATCCGCCGAATTCTCCCCATAGAACTGATAGGCCGGGCTGCCCGCCGCATCGAGCCCCACCAGGCTCAGCGTTGTCGGCCGCGCATTGGTGACGCAATACCGCGTCCCGACCCCCTCATCCTCAAGCACCTGCCGCAGCCGCACCCCCAGCATGTCCCCAGACAGTCCGGTCAGCATCGCCGCCTGCCCGCCGAGCCTGGCCACCCCGATGGCGACATTGAACGGCGAGCCGCCAGCCCGCGCCTCCCAGGTCGCAGCCCCCGGCCCCGCCTCATCGCTCAGAAAGAAGTCGAACAGCGAATCGCCGCAGATCAGATACATCGCCGGTCCCCGTTGGCCGTGTCATCGCCGGGATACCCCAACACCCCGCCCATGGCCAGAGCCGCCCGCCGCGATCACCATGACTTTTCCGAAGCGGCTTCGTCTCTGCGCACATAGCGGCCCAGACGGCCCAGAAACCGGTCGATCTCGCGCAGAATCGAAGCCCCGTCGAGCGCCGCCCCGTCCGCCGCCTCAAGCGCCTCGCTGGTCCAGCCGCCCTCCGGCTCCAGCGCTGTCGCCAGATGCCCAAGCCGCTCCCGATCCGCGTTGGACAAATCCAGCTTTCCGGCTTCCGCCAGCAAAACCTGCCGCTCGCGCACCCGGCACATCGCCCTAAACGCCCGCGTCATCGGGGCCAGCAAGGCAGGATCGTCCTGCCAGCTGCGCCCGGCGAACATCTCCTGCACCACCACCTGCCCGGCCCCGTGGCAATCATAGGCCGCACAGCCCGGGAACCCCGCCTTGGGCAAATGGTCATGGATCGCACAGACCGCCCCGGCCCCGAGATTCGGGCAGGGTTCATCCACCGCCTTGTCGATCCCGAAACTCTCCGAGCGGTCAAACGCGAACGCCACGCAGCACAGCCCCGCGCAGCGCCCGCAATCGGGCTGAAACCGCGCCCCGGTCACGGTCCCCGCTCCTCCTTCTTCCAAATACTCCCGCCGGAGGCGTCCCGGACCATCGGGCCCGAGGACATGCTAGTCCTTGCGAAAATATTTCTTCTCCCGCGGCTTGCCGTCCCAGCCCGGCTTGCCCTTGGGCTTGTCATCGCGCCCGCCGAAGGATTTCCCGCCGCCGTCGCGATCGCCCTTGAAGGGCTTGCCCTTCCCGGCAAACCGCCGCGGCCCGTCATCATCCTCGCGGACTTCCCATTTCTTCAGAAGCTTCGCGTTGAACGCATCCCGCCCGATCTCGCCCTCGTGGCACCAGACACAGGCGATCTGCTCGCCATCAACAGCCTCGACCGCCATCCGCATCGAGCCCGCCGTCAGGACCACCAGGTCCCCGATCTCAAATCCCGCCATAACGTAACATACCTTTCGCATTGGGAAGCCTGGCTCATACGCCAATCAGCAATTTCGCGAAAGCAAAATACCACAGTGATCCGCAAATCTTGAGGCCCCAGGACGTATAGCCTTTCGCAATTGGCATTTTTGAGCGTATCGAAGCGCGATGAAAAAGATTTTTGAAGTACGCTCGATTTCCAAAGGTAACGGCAAAATACACACTTGGGGTGCGCGAAAGACACTAGACGAAGCAACTCAATTGATGGAAAGCAGATTTGGCGCAGCACGTCGCGAATGGGCTGAGAAGCATCACGAACGCTGGTGGATCGAAGAACTCGATGTCACCGGTTGCTTCGAGTTCCCGTCGAAGCCTACACCGCGCGAAAGATACTCTACGCGCGAGCACGTCGTTTTAACCGGCGCAGGCCACCGCAACACGCTGAAGATCGAAGTCCTCGACGAAGCTGGCGAAACCGTCGCGGAGTATGACCGGAACTATGGCGCATTGATGCAAACTTTCGAGCCGTTTCGGCAAGGCGACCGGATGTTTGCACTGGTATCGACAGACTACACGGCGACGTCGGTTCTGGATCTGGCCACTGGTGAAACCATTGCTGGCGAAACGCCCCATACCCATGGGTTCTGTCCGGTCGGGTTCTACGTACCGGACTGGTGGGACATAAATGGGGACACCATTCTACCCGGATCGTCGCGCTGGAGCTCGGACCATGAATTCCCAAAGGGAGATTTCGGATTTGTCTGGGGATGCGTCTGGGGGGATGACTCGTCCTGGAAGATACAGGTTCTTGATCTTTCCGATATTCAGAACGGAAGGATTCTCCGGGACGAAAGATTTGGCTATGTGAGGTTGGCGAGCGCTCCGGATGTGCATCCAAAAGAGTTCATTTCGTGCAGTTTCCACGATGGAAAATGTACTGTGAAGCTCAAAACGGAAAACGCGTTTGATCTCGCGACAGGCAAGATGCTTAGCGACTTCGACTGATATTCTTTCTTAAACTGTAATAGAGAAAACCCCGCCCGATCCTCTCGAACCGGACGGGGCAATCTTCAGTCGCGCAGACGCACGAGGTCGTTCATCAGACCGTCGGTCCCGCTATGGACCGTCAGCCGTTCGACCTTGCCCGCGATCGCCTCCAGAGCCTCCAGCTCCTTCAGCCGCAGCATGACCGGGTTCTCGGCCATGACCTTGGCGGTGTTCAGGAGGCTCCGCGTCGCGTTGGTCTCCTCGCGCCGACGGATGACGTTCGCCTCTGCCGCCTTCTGGGCCGCGACCACCTGGTTGAGGATGTCGCGCATCTCCCCCGGCAGGACGATGTCCTTCAGGGCGATCGCGCCCACCTCGACCCCGATCCCGGCCATCTCGGCCCGGACCGCCTCGGCGGCCGCCGCGTCAACGCTGACCTTCTCGGCCAGCAGCTGATCGAGGCTCATGGCCCCTAGCGTCTTGCGGAACGCGAACTGCAGCGCCCGGTGCAGGGCTTCCTCGAAGTCCTTCACCTCGCCGGCCACCTTGACCGGATCGGTGACCCGGAAATCGGCGGCCAGGTTGACGCGCAGGCTCACCCGGTCGCGGGTCAGGATTTCCTGGCCCACAACGTCATGCGCCCGCCAACGCAGGTCGATCAGCCGAACGGCAACCTTGGCGCCTGCGTTCCAGAACCGGTGCGTCCCCGGCTTCAGAACCCGCTCCTGCGCCCCGTCGAGGCTCATCAGCCCGACATGGGCTTCCGGCACCTCGAAGCTCAGCACGCTGTCGCTGATCCCGGCCTGTGCCAGCCGCTTGGCCAGCTTCGCCTCGACCTCGAGACCATCGCCCAGATCGATCCGCTCGACGCTCCACGGCCCCGCGTCCTTCCACAGCACGACCCGGTTCTCCGGGCGCAGCACCCGGTTGAACCGGCCGTCGCGCTCCAGCAGAACCACCTCGTCCTTGGCCGCACGGACCTCCAGAAGATGCGCCTCCGCCAGGTCCGGCCGCTCGCGCATGAGGGCCTGCCGCAGGTCACTGGTGAACTCGGGCCGGTTCAGGTCATGGATATCGACGCGCGTCTCGCGGACCTTGATCCGGTGCTCGCCCGCGCCGAGGATCCCGGCGAATTTCCCCTTCACCAGCACGATCACGCGCTGGTTCTCCTGAACCGTCACCCGGCGGAAACCGAGCAGTTTTTCCATCAGTTTCATCATCGTTCACATTCCTTCTGTATCTAACGCATCCGCGCCAAACTCCTGTTTTCATGCCCTGACAAGGGACTTGGTTAGGGCCTCCCGGGAAGGAGGCGGTTGGAAGACCCCGGGACCGGCTGACCTGTCCGAAGCGCGGGCGTCGGGCGAGCGGGGGCGGGGCGGTGCGCGGCGGGGTCGAGAGGATCGAGACCCGCCCTTCCCGGCCACACCCGGCCCGACCCGTCATCCCTCCGCCGGCCCCCCGTCCAGGGCGAACCCGGCCTTTGCCGCCTCTCCCGAAGGATCGGCGGTGCCGGACCGGCCTCGCAGGCCGGTCCCGGAGCCCATTTCAGATGCCAGAACCTAAATCTGGTGGCTTGGAAAGCCGTTGATGGTGGGATTCGAACCCACTACCGACAGATTAACAGTCTGCTGCTCTACCCGATGAGCTACATCGTCGTGGTCGACATGAACGGACTCGAACCGCTGACCTCCGGGTCACCCCCGGCGCTCTACCCCTGAGCTACATCCCGTATCCCGTCACGACCTCGCGCCCCTGGCATACGGGACTGGCAAGGCCAGCCGCACCGGGGAAGGATCACACCTCCGCCCGCTAGGATCCGTCCGGTCATCGTCGGGAGGCGCTGCATAGTCCGGCAGCGCGAGTCGGATCAACGCTTCCGAGCCTTCCCCTGCGTCACCCCGCCGCACCGTTGCCGCCCCGCCACAAAAATCGGCCTCCGCGCAACATCCTATCGCGCTTCCCTTCCGCGCCTTTCGCAGTCTATCCTCTGCCCCATGCGTATCTTGCCACTTCTGCTTGCGGTGCTCCTCGCCGCCCCGCTCACCGCGCAGCCCTTCCCGGGACCCGACTTTTTCGCCGGCAGCTACGAGGTCACCGGCCGCAGTCCGGGTGCGGACGGGTTGCCGTTTTCCGACTGGCTGCACATCCAGCCGGAGGCGGGCGCGGAGCCCGACCGGATGATCCTGTCTTCCTGCCGCTCCGGCACCGGCGGCCTCTGGCCCGCTCAGCTCGTCCACGAAGGCCAGGCTCCCTACGAAGGCCGCCTCGGTGACTGGCAGCTCTTCTGCCGCTTCGCTACCGATAGCGACAACTACCCCCGCCTCACCTGCTACGCGCTCGACAGCGAAACCGACGAGATCCCCGGCCTCCTCACATTCTGGCCCGCCCACTGGCCGACGCCCGCCCACGCCGCGTCCTGCGACTGACGCCCCTTTATCCTCCTTCTTGAAAATACTCCCGCCGGAGGCTCCCGTCCGCGCGCCCCGACCCGAGCGCTGCCCGCCAGTCACGAAACGGACTCCTCTCTCCCTGTCAGGGCAGGGCAATTGCATTTGGGTCCGCCTGTCACGGGAAACCCGCCTGAGGTTCGGTTTCCTCCATTCGAGCCAACCCCCAATCCCGCCCCAAACTCACAATCCCGCCGTCCCCATCCCTCCCCGCTCCACACCCGCACGGTGCGACCAGCACCGGGCCAAGCCCGACCCATCCGAGGGGCGGGCGCGTTGCTGACGCTCGCTCGGAGCGGCCCGCTCGGAAGTAACTGCGCCATAAAGTGGTCCGCAGAGGGCTCCGGACAGCGCCCACCCTGGGTCGGGCTTGGCCCTCATTTCGAAGTCCCGGCAGGGCAGGGCAGATTTCGGGAAGGTGCAGGATCAGGGCGGGCAAAGTGAATGCGAAGGAGACAATACTTTCAGATGCGATTGCCCTGCCCTGTCATGGGGAGGGGCCGGGGGAGGGGGTTTGTGCATCCGACCCGGCAAAATCCAGGAAACGCACATGAAACCTCAAAATTTCAGAATGATAGCCCGCGCTTCCCAGTGAAATGCCCCAGCCTCACGTCGCTGGCTGCAACGTCCCCGCCTTCACCCGGCAGAACGCATCATGGATTTCATGATACAGGCTCACCCGCTCCTCCGGGCTCAGAAACGCCCCCAGCTCGATCTCGCGGCCATTGCCGTCAAGGGTCAGGTAGTTCTCGATCCGGGCGTTTTTATAGAGCTGCAACCTCACCCAGAACGGGTTCGCATCCCAGGTCTTCACCCGCCCGAACGGATCGCGCCTTGTGACGGTGATCAGGTCCGGCCAGACATTGACCTCCTCGGTCAGCCGCCCATCATAATAGCTCCGCTTCAGCGCCAGATAGAGCATCAGCAAAGCCCCTGCCAGGAAGGGGATCAGGAAGGCCCCGACCTTGGTGCCCAGGAGCGGCAGCAGCGGGAAACACATGGCTGTGGCAGTGAGCCAGAGGATGGTGCGGAACTCGTCCTGGGACAACGACCGGTTCGGCCAGAGCACGAAGGACAGCGCAGGCGGGTCCTCGCGGGGATGGTCCCACGCCGGGGCAGCCTTGCCCTCGATGCCGGTACTGTCTGACATGTCGGGCTGATGATCCATCAGGGCCCCTGTCGCTGGTCACACAAATCCTGCCTCGGCAGTGGAACAAGCCTAGGCCCGGACGGCGAAATAGGCAAGCGACATTCAACGGGACCAAGGTCCGGGTTCAAGAGGTCTCACCACCCGCCCGAGGCCCTCTGAGCAGGGCGTGAGCGACGATTCCGATGAACAGGACAAGGGAAAGCACCGTCAGGAAGGCCCCGACGGACGAGATAAAATTTATCTGCGCAAACGCCTCGGGATAGTCGATATACCGCCGCGGCATCCCCTGCCGCCCAAGATAGTACTGCGGAAAGAATGTCAGGCAGATGCCGCCAAACATCATCCAGAACTGCACCTTGCCCCAGAAAATGGACAAGTGCCGCCCGGTGACCCGCCCGAACCAGTGATAGAAGGCGGCGAAGAACAGGAAAACCGCCCCGAACGACATCACATAGTGAAAATGCGCCACCACGTAATAGGTATCGTGATAGGCGCGGTCGATCGGGGGCCGGTTCAGCTTCCAGCCGATCCAACCGCCCACGGCGATCAGGAACAGCAGGCCGAAGATCCACAGAAGCGGCAGCTTCACCTCGGCAAGCCCGCGCCACAGGCTCCTGATCCATTCCTGAAACGTCACACCACCCCCCGCTTCAAGGAAAAGGCCGCAGATCGCGCTGCGGCCTTTTCCAAGTCCAATTCAACCGGTCTCAGTGCCCGGGATGCTTGTCCCACATGTCCTGCGTCGGCAGCGTCTCGAACGTGTGTTCGGGCGGCGGATTGGGCAGGGTCCATTCAAGGGTGTCGGCATATTCGCCCCAGTAATCCGGCTCGGTCACCAGCGCCCCTTTGCGGAGCGTGTAGAAGACGATGCCGAAGAACAGCAGGAAGGACGCACCAGAGATGAACGCCCCGATGGACGAGACGAAGTTCCACTGGGCGAACTGCTCGGGGTAGTCAATATACCGCCGCGGCATCCCCTGCCGCCCGAGGAAGTGCTGCGGGAAGAATGTCAGGTTGGCGCCGATGAACATCATCCAGAAATGCACCTTGCCCCACATCTCGGGATATTGCCTGCCGGACATCTTGCCGATCCAGTAATAGGCCCCGGCGAAGATGCCGAAGACGGCACCGAGGCTCATCACATAGTGGAAATGGGCGACGACATAGTAGGTGTCGTGATAGGCCCGGTCGATGGGCGCCTGGGACAGCACCACGCCGGTCACACCGCCAACGGTGAACAGGAACAGGAAGCCGATGGCCCAGAGCATCGGCGTCTTCAGCTCGATCGAGCCGCCCCACATGGTGGCGATCCACGAGAAGATCTTCACGCCCGTCGGCACCGCGATCACCATCGTCGCCAGCATGAAATAGCTCTGCTGCCGGACCGACATGCCGACCGTGTACATATGGTGCGCCCAGACAACAAAGCCCAGCGCCCCGATGGCGATCATCGCAAAGACCATCGGCAGATAGCCGAAGATCGGCTTTTTCGAGAAGGTCGCAATGACATGGGACACGATCCCGAAGGCCGGCACGATGACGATATAGACCTCGGGATGGCCGAAGAACCACAGGATGTGCTGATAGAGGATCGGGTCGCCGCCACCGGCCGCATCGAAGAAGGTGGTGCCGAAATTCCGGTCGGTCAGCAACATGGTGATGGCGCCCGCCAGCACCGGCAGCGACAGAAGGATCAGGAAGGCTGTGACCATGATCGACCAGGCGAAAAGCGGAACCTTGAACAGCGTCATGCCCGGGGCGCGCATATTCAGGAAGGTTGTAATCATGTTGATCGCACCAAGGATCGACGAGGCCCCCGACAGGTGCACGGCGAAGATCGCGAGGTCCGTGGACCAGCCCGCTTCGTTTGTCGATAGCGGCGCGTAAAGCACCCAGCCGATGCCCGATCCAAGCTGCCCGTTACCGCCCGGTGACACCACTGACAGCACCGCCAGCGAGGACCCCGCGACATACAGCCAGAACGAGAGGTTGTTCATCCGCGGGAAGGCCATGTCGGGCGCGCCGATCATCAGCGGCATGAAATAGTTGCCGAAACCGCCGAAAAGCGCCGGAATGACCACGAAGAACATCATCAGGATGCCGTGGGCGGTCACCATGACGTTCCACAGATGGCCGTTCGGTTCGCCGTCGAGCAGCATGTACTGCACGCCCGGCTCCATCAGTTCCAGCCGCATATACATGGTGAAGGCGACCGAGATGAAGCCAAGCGCCGCCGAGACCACCAGATAGAGGATACCGATATCCTTGTGGTTGGTGGACATGAACCAGCGGGTGAAGAAGCCGCGTTCGTCGTGATGTGCCGTTGCGTCAGCCATTCGTTTAAGTCTCCCGAGACCCTTGACGGTCGTTCCGGTGCCGCATGAGACAGGCAAGGCGGAACCCGCCTGCCGCGGCACGAATTTGCCCGGCACCATAGTGACCCGGACCCGATTGCTCAAGCCAAATGCGCCGGACCCGGCGGTCGAATTGTCGCGGTCGCAATGGTTAAAATACCGTGAAATTGCCGTAGGTTTCGCCGCCCGGGCGGCGTTTTCAGTCTCCGAGACGCCGCCGTGCCGATTTCGCCAGCATCACCAGCCTCGGCAGGGCCTGGACGGAATCCTCCAGCGGCCTGTCGAACCACAGCCGCCTTGCCGCGTCGCCCAGCACCAGATCGATCCCCTCGGCATCGATCCCCGTCAGCCGCCAGTTGCCGGGCTCGGCACCTGCGAGACGGGCATAGAGGGAAACCGCATCGGAATGGTCGGCATTCATGTGATCGAGAATTCCGGGCTCGGCGGTGGCGAGACCTGCGCAGTCCGGGGCCAGAAGATCGCTGCCGGTCAGCTCAAATGCCTTGCCGAACCCGCCATTGAGCGCGGCCCGCTCCAGCTGGATGCGCCAGAAGGCGAAATCGGGAAAATCGGCGTAGAGAGCGGATTTGGGCTGGCGGGAAAGCACCCGGGCGCGGGCCTGCGCCCGGTCGTCTCCTGCCAGCATTTCCGCCTTTCCGATCAAGGTGATACGCGGATGCGCCAGCGGATCTCCCTTTCCGGGCTCGCCGACCAGCAGCGAGGCCCGGGAATCGGCCTCAAGAGCGGCGAAATGGCCCGAAAGCCGCGAGATCAGGATTAGGGGATGGCCGGCATGATCGGTGGCCAGTGCCACGCGGCTGGCCAGGGGGCTGCCTGTAGTGGGATCGAGGCAGGCGAGCGCGCCGAAACGGGCGGTGCGCAGAAGGGTCTTGGCCAGTCTTCTGGCCTCGTCATCGGTCGGGCGGAGCGTTTCTGGCGGTGGCATCGTCGTTCAGGTCAGCCTTCCGGTCAGCGCAGGGAATCAGCCGCCGATCAGCGGCCCCTGAGCCCCGCGCTGTCCGAGGACCTGGACCCACCACAGCTTGCCGTTGGTTTCCTGATACCAGCCGAAACCGATCTCGTTCGAACGCGGATTGGCCATGACGCGGCGGGTGGAGGGGTCTGACAGCCAGCTCTGGATCAGGGTGAACTCGTCGTCGAAGCTTTCGGAGATATTCTCGCCGGTCACCTGCCCGCGATACCCGGCGCGGTCGGCGCGGTCCTTGGGCGAGGTGCCGTCCGATCCGAAATGCCAGGCGCGTTTCTGCACCGACATGTCGCGGGCATGGGTGCGCGCGGCGGCGGTCAGTTCGGGCGAGACCTGCACCGGACCCATGCCGTTCTCGGCGCGAAAGGCGTTCACGGTATCGACATGGCGGGTGATGATGGCGTCGGTGTCCCGCGGCGAAATGATCGGCACGCCGCCTGCGCCGGTGGTCGGGGTCGGATCGCAGCCGGCAAGTGCGAGGGGGACAAGTACGACAAGGAACAGGGCACGAATCATGAAATGGCTCTTCTTGGGACTGTGGCAACAGACTGCTGCTCGGCGCATGCTCTAGCGCGATTGGCGCATGGATTCAAACGCATCTTGGCGCTTGGCAAAAAAGTGACACCGATCTGTCACGCGACACCGTGAATCGCCTTGATCCGGCGAATCATGCTAGGGTCCGGACTTTCCGGATTGGCCAGATTGAGTAGTGGATCATGAGCGACAACACCGACACCAGACTAGACCGCCGCAGCTTTGCAAGACTGACGGCGGGATTCGGCCTGAGCGCGGCCGGCCTTCTGACCGGCGCCTGCTCGACCGCCTCCGATATCGCCGCACCTGCGGACGAGAGCCTCTCCAGCCGCGGGTCCGAGCCCCTGCCGGGCACGGGCGCCGAGCTCGACCGCCGGGTCTCGGGTTTCTCCGCGATGCGGTGGCAGGACCATTTCAGCTCGCTTTCAGGTGGCGCGATCCTGGTGGATATTTCCTCTCGGTCGCTACATTTCTGGCCCGCTGACGGGTCGTATTACAAGGTCTACCCGACCTCGGTGCCACTGACCCAGGAAATGACCCGCAGGGGCCGGACCTCGATTGTGCGCAAGCAGGTCGGACCGGATTGGCGCCCGACCCCGAACATGTTGCAGCGTGATCCGAGCCTGCCGCCTTATGTCGGCCCCGGCCCGCAGAACCCTCTGGGGACCCATGCGCTCTATCTCGGCTGGACCTATTACCGGATTCACGGCACCAACGACACCCGCAAGATCGGGCGGAAATCCTCGAATGGCTGTATCGGGCTCTATAACGAGCATATCGCCGAACTGTTCGAGGCCACCAGGGTCGGCACCCAGGTCAAGGTCGTCTGACCGGTCGGCCGTCGTCCATTGCCGCTGTGCTCGGTCAGACGACCTCGGGCCGGATGGTGGTCAGCAAAGGTCCGATGTCTTGCACACAGGCCACAGTTTGCGATTTTATACTGGCCCTGCATTGCGTCGGTTGCATCCGCGAGGCTTGTCGAGGTAAGTGGGGCGGGTATCAACCGGCTCGCCGTGTCATCATCGGGTAATTCTGGGGCCAACAGGAGAAGAACATGAAAATCGTAGCCTATACCGCCGCCGCCATCATCGCCGCCGGCACCGCCGTCGCCGGCACCCTGGTCTTCGAGGCCGAGGAAGAACAGGAAATCGTCGTCGTCGAGGACGAGCCGATGGGCAGCTCCAACGCCGCCTGGGTGGTGCCGCTTCTCGCCATCGCCGTGATCGGGCTGGCCATCGCCTCCAGCGGCGACGACGATGACGACGACAGCGATCCGTCCGTGCGTGGATGATTTGTGGGTTTCAGCCCGGGTCGCGTCGCAGCGGTCGTCAGGTAAAGACATGAGAGGCGAGCCTGTTTGGCTCGCCTTCCTTTTTTACACGCACGTGGGTGCCTTCCTTTGGTGCCAGCCGGACCCGGAAAGGTATTTCCGGTTAACTCCGCCCCCTTGGACCGTAGGTCGCCGGATCGTCTTTCCTTGGGCAACTTACCGCTATTGAAATGCGCGTTGTCCGATACCGGTCGTCGCATGCGTTGCTGCGGCCACGCCCTGCGGACAGGGTCATTGCGTCTCCCACGACGGTATCCGGTCCAGAGTCCGAAGCCAGGAGACCATCGATCTGGTCCAGTATTGCCGGGAAGGGACAAGCCGGTCGCGCTGGCGGATGGCGCCGGTCCTGAGACCGAGGCTGCGCGGCGACGGGTCCGCCGGGTCGGAGGTGGCCCAGAGCCCGGTACCGCAATCGCCGCAAAAGACCTGCTGGCGGATGCGCCCGCTTTCGGCGGTCTTGAGATAGACCTTCGGGGTTCCGGTCAGCAGGGTGAAATCCTCTTCCCGGCAGGGGGCGACGGTGCGAAAGGCCGCCGAGCCGAAGGTCTGGCAGTCGGTGCAATGGCAGATGCGAACCTTGGCCGGATCAATCTCGGCCCTGTAGGTGATCGCGCCACAATGGCAGGCGCCGTCGATTTGCATGATATGCCCTTTCCGCCTTCTTCGCCCTCAGGCTCGTCCCGGGTGCCACCCCTCCGGCGCCATTTCAAATCCTTCGAACCGGAAACCCGGTGAAACCGTACAGCCCGCGAGGGCCCAGTCGCCGTCCGGCTCCGCCGATTGCCAATGCCCGGCAGGGACACGGAACTGCGGAGACTGACCCGACCGAAGGTCGGCGCCCAGGACCCTTGTCGTCACAGGCCCGGCATCGTCCTCGCTGACCGACAGGCGCAGGGTGTCACCGGCATACCAGTGCCAGATTTCATCCGCATCGACACGGTGCCAGTGCGAGCGCTGGCCCTTTTCCAGCAGATAATAGATCGCCGTCCCGACAGGTCGCGCACCCTCTGCCGCATCGGCACGCCAGGTTTCGCGGTACCAGCCGCCCTCCGGATGGGGCTGCAGTCCAAGGGCCTCGATGATCTCGGCGGCCGTCACTTCAGGATCGAGCGACCGGCATAGATCGCAGTCTCGCCCAGCTCTTCCTCAATGCGGATCAACTGGTTATATTTGGCCAGCCGGTCCGAGCGCGACAGCGAGCCGGTCTTGATCTGCCCGCAATTGGTGGCGACGGCGAGATCGGCGATGGTGGCGTCCTCGGTCTCGCCGGAGCGGTGAGACATGACGGCGGTGTAGCGCGCACGGTGGGCCATGTCGACGGCCTCCAGCGTCTCGGTCAGCGAGCCGATCTGGTTGACCTTGACCAGGATCGAATTGGCGATGCCATCCGCAATCCCCCGCGACAGCCGCTCGGTATTGGTGACGAAAAGATCGTCACCGACCAGTTGGGTATTGGGGAGCTTTTCGGTCAGCGCCTTCCAGCCCTCCCAGTCGTCCTCGGCCATGCCGTCCTCGATCGAGATGATCGGGTATTGGGCGACGAGACCGGCGAGGTAATCGGCATTCTCGGCCGAGCTCAGGGATTTGCCCTCGCCGGTCATCTCGTATTTGCCGCCCTTGAAATACTCGGTCGAGGCGCAGTCAAGGGCGAGATAGACGTCCTTGCCGGGGGTGTAGCCGGCCTTTTCGACCGAGCGCATGATGAAATCCAGCGCATCGGTGGTGGAACTGAGGTTCGGCGCGAAGCCGCCCTCGTCGCCGACGGCGGTGTTGTGACCGGCGGCGGCGAGTTCCTTTTTCAGGGTGTGGAAGATCTCCGAGCCCCAGCGGATCGCCTCGCGGCAGCTTTCGGCGCCCACCGGCATGACCATGAATTCCTGGATGTCGATGGGGTTGTCGGCGTGCTCACCGCCATTGATGATGTTCATCATCGGCACCGGCAGGGTGCGGGCGTTGGTGCCGCCGATATAACGATAGAGCGGCTGCGACAGGCTTTCGGACGCAGCCTTGGCCACGGCCAGCGAGACGCCGAGGATCGCATTCGCCCCCAGCTTTCCCTTGTTGGCCGTGCCATCGAGGGCGCGCATTGTCGTGTCGATAGCCACCTGGTCGGTGGCATCCATGCCCGTCAGCGCGTCGGCAAATGTGTCATTGACCGCCTTGACCGCCTTCAGCACTCCTTTGCCGGAATAGCGTTTCTTGTTGCCGTCGCGCAGCTCCACCGCCTCATGCGCCCCGGTGGATGCTCCCGAGGGCACGGCGGCGCGGCCCAGCGCACCGTCTTCGAGAAGCACGTCGACCTCGACGGTCGGGTTTCCCCGGCTGTCGAGGATTTCACGGGCGGTGATGTCGATGATGGTGCTCATGGTCAGGTGTCCCCGGAATAGGCTGCTGCTCACCGCCCTCATACCGAATGCCTTGACGGTAGAAAACCGTTAAAGCGAGTCCCGAAAGGCCTTTGGGACGGCGACCGGTTGCCCGGTCCGATCGGGACCGGCGGCGTGGCGGGTTCAGACCAGCCGCGCGACCACGAAATCCGCCAGATCGGCCAGAAGCCGCTTCAGGTCGCCGCCCGGCAGGGGCCCCAGCGCCGATTTCGCCGTTCCGGCCCAGTTCAGCGCCCGCGTCCGTGTTGCCTCCAGCGCTCCGTGCCGGCCCATCAGCTCCAGTGCCCGCTCCAGATCCTCGTCCCGCTGATCTCCCTTTTCGATCACCCGCGCCCAGAACGCGCGCTCTTCGGCATCCGCCTCGGCCACCGCCAGGATCACCGGCAGGGTGATCTTGCGCTCGCGGAAATCGTCGCCGACATTCTTGCCCAGCCGCTTCGACGAGCCGCCATAATCCAGCAAATCGTCGACGATCTGAAAGGCGATCCCCAGCGCGTCGCCGTAGTCGCGCAACGCCGTCACCTGATCCTCCGGGGCGTCGGCTATCACCCCGCCGACCTCGCAGGCCGCCGCGAACAGAGCCGCCGTCTTGCCTCGGATCACCTGCATATAGGTGGCCTCCGGGGTTGAAAGCCTGGAGGCCACCGACAATTGCAGCACCTCGCCCTCGGCGATCACCGCCGAGGCATTGGCCAGGATATCCAGCACCCTGAGTGAGCCGGTCTCGACCATCAGCTGGAACGAGCGCGAGAACAGGTAGTCCCCCACCAGCACCGAGGACTGATTGTCCCAAAGCAGGTTCGCCGTCGGCCGCCCCCGCCGCTGATCGCTTTCGTCGACCACGTCGTCATGCAGGAGCGTCGCGGTATGGATGAACTCCACAGTCGCCGCCAGCCGGATATGGTCCTCGCCGGCATAGCCGCACAGGCGTGCCGCCGCCAGGGTCAGGAGCGGGCGCAGCCGCTTGCCGCCGGCTTCGACCAGATGGGCGGTGACCTCCGGGATGCGCGGGGCGTGTTCGGAGGCCATCCTTGTGCGGATCAGCCCGTTCACCCGCTCCATGTCCGGCGCCATCAGCGCCGAGAGCTGTTCGAAGGCATTGATCGGGGTCTCGACCGTCATCGCTCGACCTCCGGTGCCGGAGCCCCTAGATTGATCCCCATGAAAGAGCTTCTCCGGACCACCGACCCCACGATCATCTCCTTTGCCACCGCCCTGTTGCGGGCCGAGGATATAGAGGCCTTTGTCCTCGACGTCCATATGAGCGTCCTCGAAGGCGGTATCGGCGCCTTCCCCCGGCGGCTTGCCGTCGCCGACGAACATCTGGGCGAGGCCCGCGCCATCCTCGCCGCCAACGGCATCGACCTCCCGGACGCCCCGTGAGCGCCGTCCCGACCCCCGGCCTCACCAACGACGCCTTCCTCGGAGGCCGCCTGCACCTCAACCAGCCCGCCCAGGGCTACCGCGCCGCCACCGACCCCGTCCTTCTGGCCGCCGCCGTTCCGGCAAGCCCCGGCCAGTCGGTGCTCGAACTTGGCTGCGGGGCGGGCGCGGCGATTCTCTGCCTGATGGCGCGGGTGGAGGGTCTGGACGCCCATGGTCTCGAACTTCAGCCCTTCTATGCCGGCCTTGCGCGGCGGAATGCCGACGAAAACGCACTCCGGCTGACGGTTCATGACGGCGACCTCGGCGAGATGCCCGCCGGGTTGCGCGGACGTTCCTTCGATCATGTCCTCGCCAACCCGCCCTTTCACCGCACGGACGATAGCGGCGCCGAAGACCCGGGCCGCGATACCGCGCATCGGGAGGGCGGGCGCGATCTTGCCGATTGGATCGATGCCGGGTTGCGACGATTGAAGCCGAAAGGCTGGCTCAGCCTCATCCACCGCACCGCAAGGCTGGGCGAGATGCTGGCCGCGCTCGAGGGAAGGGCCGGCGATATCCGCGTCCTGCCGCTGGCCGCCCGTCAGGGACGCGCCGCCGAGCGGGTGATCCTGCTGGCCCGCAAGGGCACCCGCGGCGCCCTGTCGCTGCTGCCGCCCTTTGTATTGCATGAGGGCGATTCCCATATCCGTGACGGGGTCGGATTCTCGCCGGCGGCGGAGGCGGTTTTACGTTTTGGTAACAGTTTGCCACTTAGCCTCTGACCCGGTCACGCGGCGCTCAGTTTCCGTGACTTTTAGCGCGTTCTGTGCTGCAATACCTGGCACTGAACCAGATTCGAAGGGAGGCATATATGAGCTTGAGTTCTCACCTGGAGGAACTGCGGAAAAAACACGAAATGCTGGCGGCTCAGATCGAGGAGGAGGAAAGGCATCCCGCCGCAGACGACCTGGAAATCCGTGAACTCAAACGCCTGAAACTGCATATCAAGGAAGAAATCGCGCGCAAAACCCAGCAAGTGGCCTAGGCCCCGACGCGACGTTCAATAGCCGGGTCCGGCGAATCGGGCCCGCCGCGCTCAGCCCCGTCTTGTCAGACCGGCAATCGCCGCGCCTGCGGTAATCAGTACGGTCGCGACACCCAGTCCGGCATCCGGATCGGCCATCCCGGTCGCGACCAGCAGCAGGGTCGACAGCACCGGTGCCGCATAGGCCAGCACCCCCAGAAGCTGGATATTCCCGCCCTTCACCCCGATATCCCACAGGAAGAACGCCAGTCCCACCGGCCCGAGCCCCAGCGCCGCCACCGATCCCCAGGCGAGAGGCGTTGCGGGCCAGCGCGTCGTCTCCAGCCCCAGATGCGCCGCCCAGGACAGGATCGCCGCGCCGAGACAGAACAGCGTCACCGCCGAGCTCGGCACCGATCCGAAGCGGCGGCTGAGCACCGAATACCCGGCCCAGAACAGCGCGCTTGCCATCGCGGCGGCATAGCCGAGCCAGTTCTCCGCTGCCAGCGTCCCTGCCTTCGGCCCCAGCAGCACCCCGGCCCCGGCAAAGGCGACAAGCGCGCCGAGGATATGGGCCGGGCGCAGGCGCTCGCCGGGCAGCAGGCCGGAAAACAGCACGATCAGCAGCGGCCAGAGATAGTTCAGGAGATTGGCCTCCGCCGGCGGGGCGAGGCTGAGGGCGGTGAAATAGAGAAAGTGAAAGCCGAACAGCCCGCCGACCCCGACCGCGATTGCGGCCGGCGGGATCGCGTGCAGGGACGGCAGGCCGGGGCCGGTGAGGGCGCGGATCAGGCCGATGCCGGTGGCGATGGTGAAGCACATGGCGTTCAGCTGCAGGGGCGGCACCCCGTCGGCGCCGACCGTGAACAATGCCAGCGACGCCCAGAGCAGTACAGCGCCGAACCCGGTCAGGGTTGCCCTTGCCGGGCTCATGGCTTCCTGGCGGTGCGCCTGAAGAACTCGACGATCCAGCGAGCCCAGTCGGGATTGTCGAGATCGCCGGAAAGCGAGGCCCTGCCGGTATCGGCGACGGCATCGGGCACGATGCCGCGCAGCCGGTCCTCGATCAGGTCGGCGACGAAGTCGGGCGAGAATTCGGGATGCGACTGGATCGAGATCGCCAGCGGCGCCTCCGCATCGCCATAGGCAAGGGCGGCATATTCGCAGAAATCCGACCCGGCCAGCACCACGCTGTCCGGCGGCTGCACCGTCACCTGATCCTGATGCACCGCATGGCCGCGATAGGTCTTGCCGAGGCCCTGCATCCAGGACGGCGCGTGTCTGACGATATAGTCATGCACCCCGACCCCCCAGCCCTTGGGCGATTTCTCGGCCCGTCCGCCCATGGCCTCGGCCAGGATCTGGTGGCCGAAACAGACCCCCGCCACCGGCACCTTCGCCGCCAGACAGGCGCGCAGGAACTCCTTCAGGGGCGCAATCCAGGGCAGGTCGTCATAGACCCCATGGCGCGAGCCGGTGACCAGCCAGGCGTCGGCGTCATCGGGGCCGGCGGGCATCTCGCCATTGACGACGCTGAAGCTGCGGAAGCTCAAGCCCGGGTCGACGGCGCCCAGCAGACGCTCGAACATCTGGGGGTAGGTGCCGTGGGTGCCGACGATGGTCTCATGGACTTCGCCGGTTTCGAGAATGCCGATTTTCATGGGTCCGCTCCGCCGATCCGGAGCGCGATCCTAGCCCGCGCTCCGGAAAGCTCAACAGCGAAAATCCGGCTCAGACGAAGAACTGCCCGCCATTGGCCGACAGGGTCGAGCCGGTGATGAACCCGGCATCGTCAGAGGCGAGAAAGACCACGCAGCGGGCGATTTCCTCGGGCTCGCCGAGGCGGCCGACGGGGATCTGCGGGATGATGCGCTCGTTCAGGACCTTCTCGTCGATGGCGCGGACCATTTCGGTGCCGATATAGCCCGGGCAGATGGCGTTGACGGTGATCCCCGCCCGCGCCCCTTCCTGGGCCAGCGCCTTGGTGAAGCCCAGATCGCCGGCCTTGGCCGAGGAATAGTTCGCCTGGCCCGCCTGACCCTTCTGGCCGTTGATCGACGAGATATTGATGACCCGCCCGAATTTCCGGTCCCGCATGCCGGTCCAGACCGGATGGGTCATGTTGAACAATCCCGAGAGATTGGTGTCGATGACCTCGCGCCATTGCTCGGGAGTCATGCGGTGGAACATGGCGTCGCGGGTGATCCCGGCATTGTTCACCAGCACCTCGACCGGACCAAGCTCGGCCTCGACCTTGGCGATGCCCGCGACACAGGCCTCGTAATCGGCCACGGACCATTTATAGGTCTTGATGCCGGTCTCTTCGGTGAATTTGGTGGCGGCCTCGTCATTTCCGGCATAGTTTGCCGCAACGGTATAGCCTGCGTCCTTCAGCGCCACCGAAATCGCAGCCCCTATGCCGCGCGTTCCTCCGGTGACCAGTGCAACTCGTCCCATGGTTTCCCCCTTTATCCTTCTGAGCCATGGTGCGTGAAATCACGCACCCTACGTTATTGTTTCCATTGCGTGTAGGGTGCGTGATTTCACGCACCTTTCCTCAAGGTCTTACCGCTCGACGCACAACGCCACACCCATGCCGCCGCCGATGCACAGCGTCGCCAGGCCCTTTTTCGCCCCGCGCCGTTTCATCTCGAACAAGAGCGTGTTCAGCACCCGCGCCCCCGAAGCCCCGATCGGGTGGCCGATGGCAATGGCCCCGCCGTTGACGTTCACGATCGCCGGGTCCCAGCCCATGTCCTTGTTGACCGCACAGGCCTGTGCCGCAAAGGCCTCGTTGGCCTCGACCAGATCGAGATCGCCAACTGACCAGCCGGCCTTTTCCAGCGCCTTGCGCGACGCATAGATCGGCCCCACGCCCATGATCGAGGGGTCGAGCCCGGCGGTGGCATAGGAGGCGATCCGCGCCAGAGGTTCGATCCCGCGCTTCGCGGCCTCGTCCTCGCTCATCACCAGCACTCCGGCGGCCCCGTCATTCAGCCCCGACGCATTCGCCGCCGTCACCGTTCCGTCCTTCGAAAACGCCGGTCGCAGTTTCTGCATCGCCTCAATGGTCGCGCCGTGGCGGATATATTCGTCCTTGTCGACCACGATATCGCCCTTGCGGGTCTTCACCGTGAAGGGGATCACCTCGTCGTCGAAGCGCCCGGCCTTCTGCGCCGCCTCGGCCTTGTTCTGCGAGGCCACGGCGAATTCATCCTGCATCTCGCGGCTGATCTGCCATTTCCCTGCGACGTTCTCGGCCGTCACCCCCATATGGTAGTCGTTGAACGCGTCCCAGAGCCCGTCCTTGATCATCGTGTCGGTGAAGCTCATGTCACCCATCTTCTTGCCAGCCCGCAGATGGGCGGCATGAGGCGACAGGCTCATGCTTTCCTGACCGCCCGCGACCACGATCCCGGCATCGCCGAGCTGGATATGCTGCGCGGCCAGCGCCACTGCCCTCAGCCCCGAGCCGCAGACCTGGTTGATCCCCCAGGCCGCTGCCTCGATCGGCAGACCGGCCTTGATATGGGCCTGACGAGCCGGGTTCTGTCCCTGACCGGCGGTCAGCACCTGGCCGAGGATGGTCTCGGACACGTCTTCGGCGGCCACCCCCGACCGCTCCAGAAGGGCCGAGATCACCGAAGCGCCCAGATCATGGGCCGGCGTATCGGCGAAGGCGCCGCTGAAGCTGCCGACGGCGGTGCGCGCAGCCGATGCGATGACGATATTGGTCATGGTAGTCTCCCCACTTTCCGCGTTCTGCGGAACGATTTCAGGTTTTGTTGCAGTGCAGCATTAACTGGTTCCGGATGTATTGCCAAGGCCCATTTTGTCACAGCCTAACCGAGTCGATGCCGCGGATAAACTCCCCGATCGGGCGCCAGACCGTTTCTTCGGCCTTCGATCCTGCAACCATCGCCACATGGCCCAACGGCACCGACAGATGCGCGGCATCCGTGATCGTCGCGGCCAGAGGTCCGGCCTCCGCGGGCGGAGCGATTCGGTCGGCGGTGCCGGTGACCACCAGAGACGGGACCGCGATGCGCCCGGGATTGACCCGCTCGCCCATCAGCCGCCAACGCCCCTCGGCGGGAGAGTCGCGAAGCTGCCAGTCCACCATCACATCGGCGGCCAGCGGCCCGGCCAGCGGCACCCCGTCGGCGAGCCAGTCCTCAAGGGCGACGAAGACCCGGGCGGCGTCGCTGTCGGGGTCCATCGCGGCGAAGCGGCGGAACTTGCGGGCGGCCTGGATCGGGTTGATGGCGGCGAAGAGGCCTTGCAGGATTTCGACCGGCACCAGCCCGAACACCTCGACCAGCTGCGCCAGCGCCGTCTCGATCCGCCCGATCCCGTAAGCCCGCGCCGCCAGACGCATCTGTGCGGCCACCCCGCGCCCGCCGGTAAATCGCCACGGCGCGCCGATGGTCACCAGCCCCGTGATCCCCGGCCCAAGAGCGGCGAGCCCCGCCGCCAGCGTCCCGCCCATGCAATAACCCATCAGCACCGGCGGCGCCCCGGCATGGACCGAGACGGCGGCAAGTGCAGGCAGCAGGCGGCGGCTGGCATAGCTGTCGAGACCGAATGTCCACTCCGCTTCGCCCGGTTCCCCCCAGTCGAGCAGATAGGGCCGCAGACCCGAGGCCGCGAGCGCGCGCAGCATAGACCGCCCCGGCAGGAGATCGAGGATATAGGCCCGGTTGATCAACGAGGGCAGCACCAGCACCGGCGGGCCGGTCCCCCCATAGGCGAGGAGCCGCGAGGAGCCGTCGCGCCAGACCACCGGCAGGTCGGGCTCCAGGCGGCGAAAAGGATGCCGCTGCCACGCTTCGATCCCGTCGAGCATCGCGTCGAGCCGGTCCAGCGCCTCGCCCAATACGGCGCGGGGATCGAGGGGCTTCAGGTCCGGGCAACCGAGATCGTCGTGCAGGGGCACCGCGCCGCTCCCGGCGAGGGGGGCAAGTTGCAGCGCCTGCGCATAGGCAAGCGCCGCTGTTCCCAGGTGAAAAGGAAGGGGGCTCGGCTGGCCGAGGCGGTGCGAAGCCGGCGCGGTCATTTTGGGTCGGGATCCGGCCTGGGCGATGGCGGCGGAATGGGACCCTTTGCGGCATAAAGCGCCAGCGAAGTCTCGAACAGGTCAAGATAGCGGGCGGCGGCCTTCCTGGCCTCCTCCCCTTGATCCGGCCTGTCTTCGGGCGGCTTTGCCAGCGTCCCCTCCGTCCCTTGCAGCCGCCAAGCTAGCACCCTCCGCCGCGCTTGGCGACGTTCGCTTGCGCAAAAATACGTTGCAGCGCGAAAGCCAGCCGTTACAGTCGGAAGACAACAATCAGCCCAGGGGGATGGTGTGGCGAAGTCTGATCCGAAGGATGGCGCCCCTGTCATCATCAAGAAATACGCCAATCGGCGGCTCTACAACACCGCCAAGTCCAGCTATGTCACGCTCGACCACCTCGCGCAGATGGTCCGCGAGGATATCGATTTCGTCGTGGTGGACGCCAAGACCGGCGAGGACATCACCCGCTCGGTTCTGGCACAGATCATCTTCGAGGAAGAGGCCAAGGGCCAGACCATGCTGCCGCAGAACTTCCTGCGCCAGCTGATCCGGCTCTATGGCGACACGCTGCAGGGCGTGGTACCGAGCTATCTCGAGGCGTCGATGGAGACCTTCTCGAAGAACCAGGAACAGATGCGTGAGCAGATGAGCCGGGTCTTCGGCACCAATCCGGCAACAGCCGGGTTCGAGGCGCTGGCGCGGCAGAACATGGAAATGTTCGAAAACGCCATGCGCATGTTCACCCCGTTCGGTACCGCCCGTCCCGAAGAGCCCCAGGAGGCCGGGCCCGACAGGCCCGAGCCGAAAGGCAGCGAGATCGACGACCTGAAATCGCAGATCGACGCGATGCGGGACCAGATTTCCAAGCTGGTGAAGGACCGTTAGGGCGCGCGAGGCGCGGCCCGGAGCCGCCTCTGCCTGCGCCTCTCATCCAGAGCCTACTCCCTGCTCCCCCTCACAAGGGCAGGGCTATCGAATATGAAAGTATTGCGTCTCTTTCGCGTACATGTCGCCCGCCCTGATCCTGCACCTTCCCGAAACCTGCCCTGCCCTGCCGGGACTTCGAAATGAGGGCCAAGCCCGACCCAGGGAGGGCGCTGTCCGGGCTTCTCTGCGGGCCACTTTATGGCGCAGTCGCTTCCGAGCGGGCCGCTCCGAGCGAGCGTCAGCAACGCGCCCGCCCCTCGGGTGGGCTTGGCCCGGTGCTGGTCGCACCGTGCGGGTGTGGAGCGGGGAGGGATGGGGGCGGCGGGATTGTGAGTTTGGGGCGGGATTGGGGGTTGGCTCGAATGGGAAACCGAACCTCAGGCGGGTTTCCCGTGACAGGTGACCCAAATGCAATTGCCCTGCCTCACAAGGGAGAGGGGGGGAATCCCGACATCGGCGCAACGCACCTCCCCTCTCCCCCTGGGAGAGGGGTTGGGGGAGAGGGGGTCCAGTCGGGTCCCACCATAACCCCATGTCAAACCAAAGGTCCCTGTTGCCATTTGCACCATCTTGCGCCTTGATCCCAAGGGTTTAGAAAGCGTAGTTTAAAGCCCGTGGCGGGTTTCGAGGTAAGGTGATTTTGAGACGGTCAGTCAGGCATTTCCGCAGCACCGGTCTCGCGCTTGCCTGCCTTGCTGCAAGTGCCGGAGCAGCTGTCGCCCAATCCGACTCGCCGAATACCAGACTGGAGATCGAGCGCGGTGACAGCGCACGGGCCTATGCCGAGCGGTTGCGCTTCTCGCGCATCCAGAAGGACATCTTCTATATCGACGAGCTGAACCAGCCGATCCCGATGAACGGCCTGCCGCGATTCGAGCGCCGTCCCGAGCCCGAGGTGGAAGACGTCCCCGATCTGCGTCCGATAACGGATGGCGAACGCTGGGGCACCATCGCGCTCTTCGCCGCCCTTGCCTTCATCGTCGCCTTCGTCGCCTACCGCTTTGGCGGCGGCTTTGGCGGCAGCTTCCGCAAGGGCCCCGACACCGGTAGCCGCGAGACCCGCCAGAACGGCCGCACCCGCCCGGTCTACAGGCCCGAGACCCCGACCGAGATTCTGCTGAACCAGCTCCGCGCCATGGAGGATCGCCGCGAGGCGCTGGTGACCCTTATCGAACATCTGCTTCCTGCTGCGGCGCACCAGAACGACATCCGCCTCGGCCGCTCCGAGACCGCCCGCGAGATCATCCGCCGCCTGCCGGTGAAATGGACCATGCTGCCGGAACTGAAGCGCATCGTGATGACGGAGGAACTGGTGCAGTTCGGCGGCCGCGACCTGCCCGAGCGCACCTTCGAGGACTGCCTCCGCCGCGCCGTTCCCATCCTCGACGGGGCCTCCAGACCGAGGATGGCGGCATGAGCGCGAGTTCCGACAGTTCCGCGCCGCGCGGCGATTATTCCTGGGTGGTGATCCTGGCCCTGGTCGCCTTCGGCGCCATCTGGCTTCTGACCCGCAATCCCGAAATGCCGCTCGGCCGTTCGGCGCTGGGCCATGACGGGCTGATCGCCTGGGCCAGGGGCGAGCAGTTGGAGGTCCGCGGCACGCTGGTGCGCGAGATGCAGCCCGAGGCGATGGGGCTGCGGCTGCTGCCGGTTTATGACACCGATCTCGAGGACAGCTTCCGCCGCCCCGACACCCAGGCCGAATATCTCAAGACCGGCACGGAATTCGACATTACCGCGGACGTGATCCGCGAGAAGGCCGGGCTGCTGGAGACCGTCGTCATCGCTCCGAAATGGACCCGCGCCATGCGCCATTCGGGCTATGCCCATGCGAGCCTGCTGCTGGACCCCGAGGATGTCGAGCGCCCCCTCACCCAGATCGGCACCCTGCCGACCCGGATCGTCCGGCCCGAGGCGAAGTCTCTGACCATCGCGGCGGAGACCTTTCTAGAAGGCGGCACGGCCACGCTCTACGCGCCGCAATTGTTCCACCCCGACCTGCCCGGGGACTGCCGTTCGCTCATCGGCGACAGCAATGGCCATCTGCTGGTCGAATGCGGTGACAAGAAAACGCGGATGCTTGGGCTTTCCGATCCCGATCTTCTGAACAATCACGGCCTAAATCTCGGCGACAATGCCGCGCTGACGCGGGCCCTGATCGCCACCCTCGACAGCGGTCTGCCGACCATTGTCGACACCTCGACCCGCGTCATCCTCAGCCCGGCGCCCCCGGTCCTGCACAAACGCGAATGGTCAGACCTCTTGCGCTTCTTCGCCTATCCCTTCTCGCTGATCTGGCTCGGAGTCGGGGTCCTCACCCTCCTCGCCATCTGGCGCTCCGGCATCCGCTTCGGCCCGCCCCGCAAGGTCTTCGAAGACGCCATCGGCGCCTCCAAGGCCGTTTCCATCGCCGCCAAGGGCCGGCTTTTGCGCTTGTCCGGCAACGACCGCGAGCTTGTGGAGAAACAGACCGAGAACATGATCCAGGACCTTGCCGCCGATCTGCTGGGTCCGCACCGCCGCGCCGATTCGCTGCGCCAGCTTGTGGCGCTGGTGGCACGGCGCAATTCCGACCTGGCGTCGGAATTGTCAGCGGCCCATGCCCGCGCTATGACGGTGCGTCATGATGCGTCTGTCGGCCATATGCTTGATCTGCTGAGCGATTTCGAAGCCAAGCTTGAAAAGGTAAGATATGAATTTGGAAGAACTTCAGTCCCTGGCTGAGAAAATCCGCGCCGAGATCGGCAAGGCCGTCCACGGGCAGGACGAGATCGTCTCGCAATTGCTGGTCGCCCTGTTCGCCCGTGGCCACTGCCTGCTGGAAGGCCCCCCGGGCACGGCAAAAACCCTGCTCGCCCAGTCGCTTGCCGCCGCCATGAAGATGGATTTCGGCCGCATTCAGTTCACTCCCGACCTGATGCCCGGCGACGTGCTCGGCACCAATATCTTCAATTTCGCCACCTCGGAGTTCACCCTCACCAAGGGCCCTGTCTTCACCGATATCCTATTGGCGGACGAGATCAACCGCGCCCCGCCCAAGACCCAGGCGGCCCTGTTGCAGGTGATGAACGAACGCGTCGCTACCATCGACGGCACCGATTATTCCTTCGGCAACGACTTTTTCGTCGTCGCCACCCAGAACCCGATCGAGCAGCAGGGCACCTATCCGCTGCCCGAGGCCCAGCTAGACCGGTTCCTGTTCAAGCTCGACATCCAGTTCCCCGCTGACGAGGCCGAATTCGAGATTCTCACACGCCACGCCGCCCAGCCGCTGGACCACGCCGCCAAGACGGCGGACGTCGAACCCGTCGTGTCCTCCGAGGACATGGCCGCCGCGCGCGGCATCATCGACGATATCCGCCTCGACCGGACGATCCTGCGCTACATCCTCGACCTCGTCCGCGCCACCCGCGAAGACCCCGAGATCCGCTATGGAGCCTCCACCCGCGCCGCCGACGCCATCGCCGGAGCGGTGCGCGCCATGGCCGCGCTCGAGGGCCGCGACTACGCCATCCCAGACGACGTCCAGCAACTGATCCTGCCCGCCCTCCGCCACCGCATCATCCTCGGCCCCACCGCCGAGATCGAGGGGCGGACCGAAGAAGACGTCATCGTCAACATCCTCAACCGGATCGAGGCACCCAAGTAATGCGCCCTTCGCGGCGCTTTCTCGCCCTGGCCCTCGTGGCCCTCGCCTTCAGCGTCCTCGCCGTGGCCTGGAGCGCCATTCCGGTCGAAGCGGCCACCGGCATCTGGGGGGTGCTGGCGGTGCTGATGGTGATCGACTTTCTGCTCAGCCCCGGACGCAGCGCCATCCAGCTGGCGGTGGACGGGCCGGACGAAATCTTCACCGGCGAAAAGGCCCGGTTCGCGCTGGATATCTCTACCAATGGCACCGCGTTGCCGCGCAGCATCGACGGGCGGTTCGATCTGACCGAAGGCCTTGGCGGGTCCGGCGCTTTCCGGCTGCGGGCGCTGGGCGACAGCGCCACCGGCTGGATCGAGGTCGATGGCGTGAGGCGCGGCACCTTCCCTGTCCGCGCCCTGTGGCTAAGATGGCGCTCGCGGTTCGGCCTGCTGGAGTTTACCCCGAAATACCTGATCGAGCGGGTGCTGAAAGTCGTGCCCAATATCCGCCCCATCGCTTCGGGCGAGATCAACGTCACCGTCCAGTCGGATCTTTACGGGGCCAAGGAAAACCAGGCGCATGGCGAGGGGTCCGAGTTCCACCAGCTGCGCGAGTTTACCACCGGCATGGACACGCGGGCCATCGACTGGAAACGCTCGGCCCGCATGCGCACCCTGGTCGCCAAGGAGACCCGCGCCGAGCGCAACCACCAGATCATCATCTGCCTCGACAATGGCTACCTGATGCGCGAGGAAATCGACGGGTTGCCCAAGATCGACCACGCGGTCAACTCGGCGCTGGCACTGGCCTGGGCCGCAGGCCTCGGCGGCGACCTCGTGGGCTTGTACAATTTCGACGCCCAGCCGCGGCTGTTCCTGCCGCCCGCCCCGCCCCGCACCGCCTTCCCGCGCCTCCGCAGCCATATGGCGGCGCTCGAATACAAGACCGTCGAAAGCAACCACACGCTGGCGATGGCGCATCTCAACGGCCAACTCCGCCGCCGCAGCCTCCTCGTCATCTTCTCCGACTTTGTCGACACCGTCACCGCCGAGCTGCTGGTCGAGAACATCGCCGTCCTCAACCGCCACCATGTCATCATCTTCGTCGCGCTGAAAAACCCCATGCTCGAAGCCAAGGCCCGCGGCAACGCCGACAGCATGACCGGCGTCGCCGAGGCCGTCGCCGCCAGCCAACTGGTCCGCGAACGCCGCATCGTCCTCGACAACCTCGCCCGCCTCGGCGTCGTCTGCCTCGACACCGAACCGGGCAAACTGACCCCCCGCCTGGTCTCCGCCTATCTCGAAATCAAGGCGAAAGAGCGGATATGAGCACCACCGACACCCTCATCCGCTCGGCAAGGTTCCGGAAAGAACGCGAACCCGGCTGGCTGCGGCTGGAGACCCTCGTCACCACAGTCGAAAAACGCGGCGTCCACGCGCTCAGCTTCGGCGACGCACAAGACATGGCCGCCCTCTACCGCCAGGCGATGACCTCGCTGTCGCTGGCCCGCGAAATCTCCCTCGACAAGGGGCTTCTGGCCTATCTCGAAGCGCTTTGCGCCCGCGCCTATCTCGCCGTCTATGCGCCCCAGGAAACCCTGCGCGGCCTCGTCTCGCGCCTGTTCCTGCGCGGTTTTCCGCAGGCGGTCCGCCGCACCATCCTGCCGCTGATCGTGGCGCTGCTCACGATGGCGCTGGGCGGGCTTGTCGGCTATCTGCTCTTTCTCGACGATCCGACCTGGTACAACACAATGATCCCCGAGGGCCTCGCCGGCGGACGGGGCCTGTCGAGTTCGCGCGAAGAATTGCTGGAAAGCATCTACAATACCGAGCCGACCACCGGCGGGGCGCTGGCGGCCTTTGCCAGTTTCCTGTTCTCGCACAATACAAGGATCGCCATCTTCGTCTTCTCGCTCGGAGTGCTGATCTGCATCCCCAGCTTCATCCTGACCTTCTATAACGGCATGATCCTTGGCGCGTTCGTCGGCCTGCATGTCGACCGCGGCATCGGCTACGACATCTTCGCCTGGCTGTCGATCCACGGCGTCACCGAGCTCGGGGCGATCATCGTCGCTTGTGCCGGTGGCTTCCACCTTGGGCTTGCCGTCCTCTTCCCCGGCCAGATGACCCGCCGCGATGCCTTGCGCGCCGCCGGGCCTGACGCGGTGAAACTGGCGCTGCTCGCGTCCTTCATGCTGGTCGTCGCCGCCATCCTCGAAGGCTTCTTCCGCCAGCTGGTCCAGGCCCCCGAAATCCGCCTCGCCATCGGCTGGGGCATGGGCGCCTTCTGGCTGTTATACTGGAGCCTGGCCGGACGCGGCCCGGAGCCTGAACGATGAGATGGCGCTTCTGGCGCCGCAACCGGGACACCGCCGCCACCCGCACACGGCGCATGAGCCCCAGGGACAAGCGGCTGATCGAGAACTTCCTGCCGCCCGAAGGGGTGCCGATCAAGTTCCGCGTCGCCTCGCTGGGCGCGCGGTTCGGGGCGCAGATGCTGGATATCCTGCTGACGGTGGTCTTCGTCATCGCCATCCTGACCGTTCTTGGCATGTCCGACCTGATCTCCGGCCCCGCCTTTCTGGCGCTGTTCTCCATCCTCTTCTTCGCCCTGCGCGTGCCCTACTACGTCGCCACCGAGATCCTCTGGAACGGCCAGACGCTGGGCAAAAAGATCGTCGGGCTCAGGGTCATTTCCGGCAATGGCCGCTCCCTGACCGCCTATCAGGTAACGGTCCGCAACATGATGAAGGAGATGGAGATCTTCGTCCCCGGCCTCTACCTGCTCGCCGCCCCGGCGCTGAGCTGGCAGGAAAGGCTGATCCTCGTCGTCTGGATCACCATTCTCCTTGCGGTGCCGCTCTTGAACCGCCGCCGCATGCGGCTGGGTGACATCATCGCCAATACCTATGTCGTCGAAATCCCCAAACCGGTGCTGATGCCCGATCTCGCGTCGGCCAAACCCGATATCGAGCAGCATGGCTACAGCTTCCTGCCGCATCACCTGGATCACTACGGCCGCTACGAGCTGCAGACGCTGGAAACCCTCCTCCATGTCGATACGAAAAGAATGGACCAGCGGGCCCAATACCGCCACCGCCAGACCCTGCAAAAGGTCACCGCTTCGATCATCAAGCGCATCGAGTTCACCGAGACCATCCCCAAGGGCGGCGAAAAGGGCTTTCTCGAAGCCTTCTACCGTACCCAGCGGGCCTATCTGGAGAACCGCAAGCTGTTCGGCGATGCGCGCGAGGACAAGTTTCACAAGGAAGATGAGGGGGTCTGAGGAGCTCGGACCAGAGGCGCTATCGAATGGGAGCGTTGGGCAAGGGAGGGATTTGACGCAATGACTTTGGAAACAGATTTTCCGAACACCGCGCAACCGCTGGGCGTCGGGCGACTGCTCAGCCGAAGTTTCGGCGCGTTCTTTGCCAGTTTCTGGCGTCTCGCCGCCGTCCTTGTCATACCGATGGTTCTGGCATCCCACGCGGTGGATGCCATCCGATCCTTCCTTTTCGCCACGCTCGACGGCCCGTTCTGGATGAGACCTCTTGCTCCAGGAGCCTTCGGAGGGTTTGGGTCCCTGCCTTTGACGGGCCTTCTCGTTCTTTTGGTCAGTCTGACTTTTGCGCTGTTGATCTGGAGCGTGGCCATTCTGGCCGTCAGTGCCCGGACCGGGGGACAAAAGGTCGCGCTGAAGGCGTATTTCCTGGTTCCGCTCCGAAAGTTGCCGCAGGTGCTGGTCCTGTCGGTGGCGGTCGGCCTTGTCATCGCAGCCAGTTTCATGATCGTGGTTATGGTTCCGTTCTCGACCGGTAGCGGTATTTTCACGCTGATGGGCTATTTCGCCTGGCTCTTTGTGTTTCTTTATATCCTCGGCACCTTCAGCCCTCTCCTGTCGGTGATCCTGGTCGAAAAGACCGGTTGGCGCTCGCTGACCCGGTCGCTGGACCTGACACGAGGCTACCGCTGGCCACTTGCAGGGCTGGTAATGCTGTACCTGCTGCTGGTTGGCCTGCTTGTGTACCTGATGCAACTTGCGACGGGGCTGGTGACAGTCTGGACCTTGACCGCGGGTTCGGATTTCAGCCGTGCCCGGACGATAAACGACGTCCTTGAAACCGGGTTCACAGCCATCGTCATCGGCTATTCGGCCAGCCTCGCAATTGTGATTTTCAACCGGCTTCTTGTGGTCAAGGAGGGACATTTTGCGAATATCGACACGGTTTTCGACTGACGCTTGGGGGTTGGGCCTGTATGCCGGGTACCGGACGGGCAGAATGCGTTTTGACAGGTAGGGGCCGGGACAGGGAGTAGCTTCACATGGCGGATCAGACAGAAGTGGCAAGGCAGCCTTTGGGTATGGGCATGATCCTCGGGGACAGCTTTTCAGGGTTCTTTTCGTCCTTCTGGAAGCTGATGGTCATCATCATCCTGCCGACGATCGTCATGTTTATCGCGCAGATCGGCCTTCTGGGGACGATGGCCTTCGGCATCGGGGCAAACGGCCTTTTCGGTGCAAACGGGATTGCGGCACTCGCGCCGGTCCTGGTCCTTCTGCTGCTGCTGCTGTTCACGCTGCTCATCTGGGGCGCGGCGATCCTGGCGGTGAACGCGAAGATCTCCGGCCAGCCGCTTGGGGTCTTCGCCTGTTTCGGCGGCGCGCTGGCGAAGCTGCCGCAGATGTTCTTTCTGGGCCTCGCCGTCCTTGTCGCCATGGTCTTCGTTCTGTCGATCATCGGCGGCCTTCCCGGGCAGATCGGCGGGCAGCCCGGGGCGATTGCCGGTCTGGTCATGGGGGCTGCCGCCTATTTCTATTTCGCCGGAGCCCTCAGCCCGTTGTTGCCGGTGATCCTGATCGACAACGGCGGCTGGGGAAGCTTGCTGAGGTCGCTGCACCTGACAAGGGGCTACCGGTGGAAGGTGGCGGGGACGCTGTTCGTCTTCATTCTCATTGTCTTCTTGGTCTTCTCTCTCTTCGCGCTTGTGGCCGGATTCGCGAGCAGCGCGCTGATGGTGTCGTCGATTTCCGATCCCTCCTCCGGCACGCTGACGGCTGCCATTCTGGGACTGCAATTGCTGAACGCGCTCCTGGCCGCCTCGATCAACGGGCTGGCGGTGAGTTTCGTGGTCGTGCTCTATCGCCGCCTGATCGAACTCAAGGAAGGCGTCGCCTCGGCGGATCTGGCGCAGGTCTTCGAATAACAGTGGCCCCTGCCCCGGCATCCCGGCTGCGGCAAATCGGCATCAAACCGTCGGTGAAAATGCTGCACGGGTCCGCTCCCCTCTTGCGCGGGGCGTCAAGGCACCGTTGACTCGCGCGCACTGCTTGACCGAAAGGGAGACAACCATGACGGCCAATCCTGACACACCGACCACACCGCTGGGGGTCGGATCGCTGATCTCCGAGAGCTTCGGCGTCTTCTTCGCCCGCATCGTCACCATGTTCAAGATCATCTTCCTGCCCATTCTCGTCATGGGCGCCATCTCGGCCATGGTCTCGGGCCCGGCGATGATCACCGGCATCGGGACCATCACCGGCGATGTCGATCCCGAACAGCTTGCACGCTTCAGCAATCCCGGCGTCTTCGAGCAATATATCCTGCCGCTGATCGGCGTCGTGGTCAGTTTCGTGATCACCGGCGCGGTGATCCTGGCCGCCTATGACACAAAGCTCGGCCGCCCGGTGAACATCCCGGCCTATTTCAGCCGCACCCTGGCATTCCTCGTGCCGCTGATCGTGCTGTCGATCGTGCTGGTCATCATGGGCTATATCGGCCTGTTGCTGCTGATCCTGCCCGGCATCTACATCTTCGCCCGGTTCAGCGTCCTGACGCCGGCCATCGTCGTGGAGGGCGTCGGCTGGGGCGGGCTCGGTCGCGCACAGGAGCTGACCGCAGGCTACCGCTGGCCCATCGTCGGGGCATCAATCCTGCTGGTCCTTGCCATCATCGTGATATCGCTGGTCATCGCCGGACTGACCTGGCTTGGCTACACCATCGCCGGGATTGTCGGCTACACTCTGGTCTATGCCATCGGCAACACGATCACCACGGGGATCATGGGCTGTTTCACCGCCCTTCTCTTCGCCAGGCTGAAGGAGATCAAGGAAGGCGTCGGCATGGCCGATATCGCCTCGGTCTTCGAATAGGGAGCCCGGACACTGGGGCGGGGAGGAGCTTCGCGGCTTCCCTGCCCTAGAGCAAAGCCGGATCAGATTGAACCAATCTGATCCCAGTATTTTGCTCAAGCCTATGTCTCTGGACCAAAATTCCTTTTCAGACTGCGACAGTCTGAAACGATTTTGGTCTAGCCCGATCGGGCGGATTACCCCGGCAGCCGCCCGGTCAGCACATAGGCCAGCAGCTCGACCACCTGCGCGGGCCGCTCGGCCACCGCCAGAGCCGCGGCGTCCACCTCTTTCAGCGCATGGCTGTGCTCGGCCCCGTGCTGCACGATCAGCGATTTGCCCAGAGCCGCCGCGTAGCCTGCATCGAAAGCCGCATTCCACTGCCTGTATTGCGCGCCGAAGCGCACCACCACGATATCGGCCTCGGCGATACCCTTGCGCGTCCGGATCGCGTTCAGCTTGGCCCCCTTGTGGTCGTGCCAGAACTTGTCCGTCTCCGCCCCGAGGATCGCCACCCCACAATCATCCGACGCCGCGTGATCGGTCACCGGCCCGGAAAAGTCCACCTCCAGCCCTGCCACGCGGCACCCGGCCTCGATCTCGTCGCGCCAATCGGTGTGGATTTCGCCCGACAGATAGACCTTCAGCATCGCCTCAGCTCCTCAACACGCCGCCCGTCGCCTTGCCGACCGAAGCCACCACCGCGGCTGAGACCGCCTCGATATCCTTGTCGGTCAGCGTCCGGTCCTTCGGTTGCAGCCGCACCAGGATGGCCACGGATTTCTTGCCCGATCCCATCTGCGCCTCGGCCTTGTCGCCGGCAAAGACATCGAAGACGGACACCGTTTCGACCAGGGACCTGTCCGCCCCCTGTGCAGCGCGGACCAGCGCCTCGGCCTCGACGCCCGCATCGACGACAAAGGCGAAATCGCGCTCCACCGCCTGCAGGTCGGAAATCTTCAGCGCCGGACGCGTCGCCTTTCTGGCCTTGGGCAGCGGCAGATTTTCCATCCAGACCGAGAAGGCCACCGCCGGGCCCTTGACCCCCATCTCGCGCAGCACTTTGGGATGCAACTCGCCAAACACCGCCAGCGGGTTCTTCGGCCCAAGACCCAGGACCGCCGAGCGTCCGGGATGGAACCAGCCCGGCGCAGCACGCAACGTCATCAGTTTGGCCGGTGCGCCGATGGCTGCCAGTGCCGCCTCGGCGTCCGCCTTGGCATCGTAAAGGTCCACAGGACGGCGCGACCCGTGGGGATTGCGCGGGTCCGACTGACCGACCCGCACCCCGCTCGCCATCCGCACCTGCTCTTCCGGCTCGCCGCCGGTGAAGGCCGGGCCGACCTCGAAGAGGGCCAGATCGGCAAACCCCCGCGCCTGGTTCCGCGCCGCCGCCTGCAACAGGCCGGGCAGAAGATCGGGGCGCATGTGGCTCATGTCGGCGCTGATCGGATTGGCGAGCATCAGCGCATCCGTGCCGCCCTCGAACAGCGCCGCAGAGGCCTGGTCAATGAAGGAATAGGTGACGCATTCGTTGTATCCAAGTGCGGCGATTGCCCGCCGCGCGATACTCTCGCGTTTCTGCATCGGGGTTAGGATCGGCTTTGCCACGCCCTCGGGCCGTCGCATCGGGATGCCCTTCAGTCGGGTCAGCGAGGCGACACGCGCCACCTCCTCGACCAGATCGGCCTCGCCATGGACATCGGGCCGCCAGCTTGGCACCGCGACCGAGAACCGGTCGCCATCGCGGGTGACGGTGAAGCCCAGCGCGGTCAGGATCCGCTCCTGCTCGGCGACCTCGATTTCCATGCCGACCAGCGACACTACCCGGCGCGGGTCGAGCACGAAGCTTCGCGACGTATCCGGTACAGCCCCCGCGACCACCATTTCCGAGACCTCGCCCCCGCAAAGCGCGACGATCATCTCGCAGGCCAGATCGAGCCCCACCGGCGTGAACGCCGGATCGACCCCACGCTCGAACCGGTAGCGGGCATCGGAATTGATCTTCAGCTGCCGCCCCGTTGAGGCGATCATCACCGGGTCCCACCAAGCACTTTCGACGAAGACATTGACCGTGCCTTCGGTACAGCCCGTTTCGGCCCCACCCATGACCCCGGCGATGGATTCCGGACCCTTGTCGTCGGAGATGATCATCATGCCCTTCTCGAGGACATAATCCTTGTCATCGAGCGCGGTGATCGTCTCGCCCCCCTCGGCGAAATGCACCCTGAGACCGCCCTGCACCTTATCGGCATCGAAGACATGCAAGGGCCGGTTGCGATCATAGGTGAAATAGTTGGTGACATCGACAAGGGCCGAGATCGGCCGCAAGCCAATCGCCTTCAACTGGTCCTGCAGCCATTGCGGCGACGGGCCATTCCTCACCCCCTTGATCAGCCGCCCGGTGAAGAGAGGGCAGCCCTTTTCAATGGTACCCGGCGCAATCATCACCGTGACGGGACAGGGGAAGGTCCCGGCCACCGAAGGCGCGGGGTGTTCGATCAATCTCCCTATCCCCCGCGCAGCAAGGTCGCGGGCGATCCCCTCAACCCCAAGCGCATCAGGCCGGTTCGGCGTGATCGCGATCTCGATCACCGGGTCGTCAGTCCCGGCATAATCGATATACCGCCCGCCCAGGGGCGCGTCGGCGGGCAGTTCGATGATGCCGTCATGGGCGTCCGATAGCTCCAGCTCGCGCTCCGACAGCATCATGCCGAAACTCTCGACACCGCGGATCTTGCCGACCTTGATCGTGACATCGATGCCCGGGATGTAGTCCCCGGGTGCAGCCACCACCACCTTGATCCCCGCACGCGCATTCGGCGCCCCGCAGACGATCTGCTTCTCGCCATCGGCGGTCGCCACCCGGCAGACCCGCAAACGGTCCGCATCCGGATGCTGCTCCGCGGCCAAAACTTCGCCTATGGTAAACGCCGCCAAAGCCTCGGCCGGGTTCTCCACACCCTCGACCTCGAGCCCGAGATCGGTCAGCGCATAGAGGATTTCGTCCAACGTGGCTTGGGTATCGAGGTGTTTCTTCAGCCAGCTCAGGGTGAATTTCATTGCCGCATTCCGTCGGTAACCTGTTCTACCCCGGCCTCATAGCAAGGGCGGAAAAAATGCGAAAGGGCGGTGGTGCATTAATCTGTCGGAAACCCTGATCGTGCTAGGCCGGTGCTCAGGAAGTGACGATCCCGCCAGAAAGGCGGAGCACGCCGAAACGGGGCGCGCGGGGAAGACCGGATCGCATGGGGTAATGGCGATTACAACGGGTGCAGACATGTTCAGAAATCTCTTGGATAAATTCATCAAATGCGAATCCGGTGCCACGACTGTCGATTGGGTGGTTCTGACCGGTCTCATCATTCTGGTCACCCTGGTCGTGACCCCGGGTTTCATCAGCGAACTGCAAGCCGCCGGAGCGACCATCGGCACCGATATTTCCGAGGCCCCCGCGGCGCTTTTGGGCAACTGACGCGCAAGGGCTGCGTCTTGTCCCGTCCTCAGGCAACTGCCAACCAGCCTCGCCTGCCAACCTTTGGGCGGCGGCCTTCATCGCAGAGCGGGACAGGTGGGCGCGGAACACGCCGTACCGGCACGGACCGTCACCCGCTGCCGCCCGCCATCGCCGCGATACGCGCGAAACGGTCATCGAGTTCCGCCGCGATAGCCGCCAGCTCGGCCCCGCCGTCCTCGACATAGGGCGCGAGGACGAATCCCGGCGTCTTGTAGGACAGGATCGCCGTCCGGTCCGCGGTCTCGGTGACATAGAACCGGATCGGCGCCTCGATCATCGCGGCCTCTGACAAGGCCAGAATCCGAACCGCGTAATCGTTGTTGAACACCCCGACCACCCGGTTGCCGGGGATCTCGATCCCCCGCGCTCTTGCCGCCCCGGTCGGCCCGGCTTCGGTGACGACGATCAGTCCCTCGGCCTTCACCGCCGCGCGGAGATCGGCGAGAAGCGTCTCATAGGGCTTGCCGGTGGGATGCACCGCCCAGCCGTCGCGGTCGCCCAATGGACCGGCGAGGACCGGTGCCGCGAGCAGGCAGAAGAAGATCACAATACCGCGCATGATGGCCTCTCGTTTGTCTCAGGCAAAGCGATAGCACGACACTGCCTCACCGCTGCATCACCTCTTTGTGGTTTGCGCCCGTCCCGCGCTCCGGGCCAATCAGAACCGGCCCAGACACCGGAAGGTCCGCCATGCGTCTTTTGCTCATCTGCCTCCTCTTCACCAGCCCGGTCCACGCCGAGGATATCCGCACGGCCATTTTCGCGGGCGGGTGTTTCTGGTGCGTCGAGTCGGATTTTGACCAGGTCGAGGGCGTGACGGAGACCGTCTCGGGCTTTACCGGCGGCCATGTCGAGAACCCGACCTACAAGCAGGTCTCAACGTCCGAGACCGGCCACCGCGAAGCGGTTCTGGTGAAATACGACGCCGAGATCGTCGGCTACGAGACCCTGTTGGCGCATTTCTGGCGCTCCATCGACCCGTTCGATGCCGGTGGCCAGTTCTGCGACAGGGGCGACAGCTATCGAAGCGCGGTCTATGCGGTGAACGCCTCGCAGCAGGCGGCGGCGGAGGCGTCGAAGGCCGGGATCGCGGCTCGCTTCGCCCAGCCTGTCGCCACCGAGATCCTGCGCACCGACCGGTTCTGGCCAGCGGAGGCGTATCATCAGGACTACGCTCGGAAGAACCCGCTGCGCTACAGCTTTTTCCGCGCGCGTTGCGGGCGGGACCGGAGAGTGAAGGAAATCTGGGGCGACGCGGCGGCCGGTCATGGCTGAGACTGTCCCTCCGGCGCTGGAGATCGACCACCTTGTCTTCGGAGCCGCCGACCTGGCGGCTGGAACCGCCTGGATGACCGCCGCTCTTGGCGCTCCGTCGGCGGGCGGTGGTAAACATGCGGCAATGAGCACCCATAACGCGCTCTGGCGGGTCGGGAATGCCTATCTGGAGGTGATCGCCGTCGATCCCGGCGCCCCCGATCCGGGCCGTGTCAGGTGGTTCTCGCTGGACGATCCGGCAACGCGGGCGGCGCTGGATACCGGGACCTGCAGATTGCTGACCTGGGTGGCGTCTACCCGCGACATCGCGGCCAGCCGCGCCGCCTGCGCCCATGATCCCGGCCCGGTGCTGGCATTCTCGCGCGATGATCTCGATTGGCACCTGACGGTGCCTGAGGATGGCCGTCTGACAGGCGGCGGCACAGTGCCGCATCTGATCGAATGGCCGGACCCGGGCCGCTCTCCGGGCCGGACCCTGCCGGAACAGGGTCTTGATATCGCGGATTTTTCGGCGTCTGTGACGGCGGCGACGCGCGATTTTCTGAGCCGGATGGGCGCGGCGCGCTGCCTGCGGATCGCGCCGGGTTCGGACCGATTGACGCTGTCAATCCGGCGAAGGGACGGGACGGTCCGGCGCTTTGATCAATAGCCGATGATAAAATTGTTCGCGAGCACGATCTGGGCCGCGATGATGCCGAAGAGCACGATCATCGGGGTGATATCGATGGGCCCGAGATTGGGCAGTAGCCGGCGGATCGGGGCATAGATCGGTTCGAACAGGCGCTGCAGGCCGGTATAGATCTGGTAGACCAGCGGCTGGTGGATGTTCAGCACCTGAAAATTGACCAGCCAGGAGATGATGATCTTGGCGATGATCATGAATTTCACGATATCGAGGGCTACATAGATGATGGTCGCCAGGGAATTCATCTGCGGTCGGTCTCCATTGCAATGCGCCAACACCTAAGCGCCGAGGGGCCGTGTTGCAAGCGCCGTTGCCATCTGCCCATAGACCGAAACCGTTACGCAAACGCAAACCGGCACCCGATTGCCGCAGCTTCGGATGGATCGGAGTCGGCGCGGCGACCGGGTCGTGACGCAGGGTAAGCATTGATTGCCTGCCGATGGGGGCGGCATGATATTAGGGCTGACATGGAGAAAGGGGACGCCATGTATCCGCTTGTCCGCCTGGCTGCCGAATATCTCCGCTGCCGCCGCGATCCGCCGCTGGAGCCGGGAGGCCTACATGTGACGCATTTGCGCTGCATGCCCTGGGATCTCGATATCTGGATGGAGCTCAACAACGGGCGGACCCTGACGCTGTACGATATCGGGCGGATGTCACTGGGATGGCGGGTCGGGCTGGTGGGCGCGCTGCGACGCCGCCGCTGGGCGCTGACCATGGCCGGGGCCTCGGTACGGTTCCGCCGTCGCGTGCGGATGTTCGACCGGCTGGAAGTGCGCTCGGTCACGGTGGGGCGCGACGCGCGGTTCTTCTATATGGAGCAGAGCATGTGGCGGGACGGCGAGGCGACCTCGTCGGTGCTTTACCGGATCGCGATTACCGACAGGAACGGGATCGTGCCGACCCAGAAAGTCGCCGAGGAGATCGGCCATCCCGACTGGAATCCCGCCCTGCCTCGCTGGGTCGAGGAATGGGTCGGCGCGGAAACCCATCGTCCCTGGCCGCCTTTGGACAGCCGCCTCGACGAGGCCAGGGCTGCGGACGCAGAAGGCGATATCCGGATGACGTCGGGTTCGGGGTGACGCGCGCGGCGGAAATCGCCAGAATGGCAGGAAAACCGCAAGGACTTTGGCGACCATGAGCCTCTATCCCAATCTGTTCCGTCCGCTCGATCTGGGCCATGTCACGCTGCCGAACCGGGTGCTGATGGGCTCGATGCATACCGGGCTGGAGGAGCGGGGCGACTGGAACCGGGTCGCCGAGTTCTATGCCGAACGCGCCCGGGGTGGTGTCGGGCTGATGGTCACGGGCGGGATGGCGCCGAACGCCGAGGGCAGCGTGCTGCCCGGCGCGGCGGGGCTGTTCGGGCCGGAGGATATCGCCAATCACCGGGTCGTCACGGGCCGGGTGCACGACAATGGCGGGCGGATCGCGATGCAGATCCTGCATGCCGGGCGCTATGCCTATGGGAAGGGCAGCGTGGCGCCCTCGGCGATCAAGGCCCCGATTTCGCCGTTTGTGCCGACCGCGCTGGACGAGGCGGGGATCGAGAAGCAGATCGCCGATTTCGCCATCGCCGCGGCGCGGGCGCGGGAGGCCGGATATGACGGGATCGAGATCATGGGGTCCGAGGGGTATCTGCTGAACCAGTTCCTCGTCACCCATACCAACAAGCGCGACGACGGCTGGGGCGGCTCCTTTGAGCACCGGATGCGGTTTCCGCTGGAGGTGGTGCGGCGCTGCCGCGCGGCGGTGGGGGCGGATTTCATCCTCATCTACCGGCTGTCGATGATCGACCTGGTGCCGGACGGCTCGACCTGGGAGGAGGTGGTGCAGCTGGCCAGGGAGGTCGAGGCGGCGGGGGCGTCGATCATCAATACCGGCATCGGCTGGCACGAGGCGCGGGTGCCGACGATCGCCACCTCGGTGCCGCGGCGGGCCTTCACCTGGGTGACGCAGCAGCTGATGGGCGAGGTCGGCGTGCCCTTGGTGACCTCGAACCGGATCAACAGCCCGGAGGTGGCCGAGGCGGTGCTGGCCGAGGGCTGTGCCGACATGGTCTCGATGGCGCGGCCGTTTCTGGCGGATGCCGATTTCGTCGCCAAGGCCCGCGACGGAAGGGCGGATCAGATCGCACCTTGTATTGCCTGCAACCAGGCCTGTCTGGATCACACGTTCGAGCTGAAGGTCTCGACCTGTCTGGTCAATCCGAGGGCCTGTTTCGAGACGGAGTTGCGCTATGAGCCTGCCGAGGTCGTGAAGCGGATCGCGGTGGTCGGGTCCGGACCGGCGGGGCTGTCGACGGCGCTGGTGGCCGCCGAGCGCGGGCATCAGGTGACGGTGTTCGAGCGGGACGCCCGGATCGGCGGGCAGCTGAACATGGCCAGGGAAGTGCCGGGGAAGGAGGAGTTCCATACGCTGATCGCCTGGTACGAGGCGCGGATTGCAGCGCTTGGGATAACTCTGAAGCTGGGCACCGAGGCGACGCCGGAGGATCTGGCGGGGTTCGACGAGATCGTCGTCGCCACCGGGGTGGTACCGCGCGAGACCGGGCTGCAGGGCAACCGGGGGCCGAATGTGTTGTCTTATATCGACGTGCTCCGCGACAAGGCCCCGGTGGGCGCGCGGGTGGCGATCATCGGGGCCGGGGGGATCGGCTTCGATGTGGCTGAGTTTCTGACCCAGGAGAGCTCGCCGACTGTCGATCTGGAGGAATGGCTGAAGGAATGGGGGGTGACCGCCCCCTGGGAGGCCCGGAGCGGGCTGGCACCGGAGGGGCCGCAGCCCGAACCGGCGGCGCGACAGGTGGTGCTGTTGCAGCGCAAGGCCTCGAAGCCCGGCAAGGGGCTGGGGAAGACGACCGGGTGGATCCACCGGGCGAGCCTAAAGATGAAGAAAGTCGCGATGCGGGCCGGGATCAACTACGAGCGGATCGGGCCGGAAGGCGTGCTGATCAGCCACGGCGAGGGGCGCGAGCGGCCGGAATGGGTCGCGGCCGACACGGTCGTCATCTGCGCCGGGCAGGAGCCGAACCGGGGGCTGGCCGACCGGCTGGAAGCGGCGGGGCTGCGGCCGCATGTGATCGGCGGGGCGGATGTGGCCGCCGAACTCGACGCCAAACGGGCCATCGACCAGGGGTCGCGGCTGGCGGCGAGGCTGTGAGCGACACGGAAGCCTGGATCGGGCGCTGGCGGCTGGAAGCGGACGGGGAGGCGGTGGTCACCCATGCCTCGCGGGTAGTCCCGGTGCGGACGGCGGACGGGGTGCCGGCGATGCTGAAGGTCGCCACGGAGGCGGGCAGCGACGAGCGGACGGCGGAGATGCTGCGCCATTATGACGGCAAGGGCGCGGTGCGGCTGCTGCGGGCCGAAGGTCCGGCGACGCTGATGGAGCGGGCGGACGGTACGGCATCCCTGAAGCGGATGGCGCTGGCGGGCGGGGATGCGGCGGCGGCGGCGATCATCTGCGATGTGGTGCGGCGGTTGCATGGCGCGGACGACGCGGTGCCTGAGGGACTGCCGGAGTTGGCGGCGCTGTTCGGACCGCTCTTTGCGGCGGCCGCGGGGGATGCGGTATTCGCGGGCTGTGCCGCCTCGGCCGAGCGGCTGATTGCCGAGCCGGGGCATGTCGTGCTGCATGGGGATATTCATCACGAGAACATCCTCGACAGCGCGCGGGGCTGGCTGGCCATCGATCCGAAGGGGAGGCTTGGGCCGCCAGTCTATGACTATGCCAATCTGTTCCTGAACCCGATCCACGAGCCGGGTCTGGTCCATGATCCGGCACGGATGCGCCGGCTGGCCGGATGGATCGGCGCGGCGGCAGGGCTGGACCCGGCCCTGGTTCTGACCGCGGCCCACGCCCATGCGGGGCTGGCCGTGGTCTGGTTCGGTCCCGACCGGACCGGTGCGGGTTTCGGGTTGCGGTGTGTGGAACTGCTGGCCGACTGTGGCGGACGGTCAGCGGAGCCTTAGGGGGGCGAAATCCGGGGGCATCGAGCCCCCGTATTTCGCTCGCTCCCGCGGCGTGGCGGGATGGATCCCTGCTGACGGGGAGGGGCTGGTTTCGGGTTCCCGGATTTCTGCCGAGAGGCGCTTGAGGAGCAGAATGCTCCTCAAGTCGCCGCCACCATGGTGTGGGGCGAGTCGCGCCCGCGTCAAGGGTAAACAGTGCTGCGCACCGCCGCTGCGCGGCCCTTGACCCGGTCCCGACTCACCGGTTGCGTGTGGTCAAAGGGCCTCTTCCAGCCGGTCCGTGGCGGGCGGCGGGGTGCGGGTGAGGGCGGTGATCTCGGCGTAGAGCGCGTCGGACATCTCGAAATCGGCGGCAGCCAGCGAGGGACGCAGCTGCTCGACATTGCGGGCGGAGATGATCGGCGAGGTGATCGCCGGATGCCGCGCGACCCAGGCGACCCCGAGGGTGGCGGGATCGGTGCCGTGGCGGGCGGCCAGCGCCGCGAAATCGGCGGCGGTCCGGTGCATCCAGTCCTGTGAATAGCGGTTGGTATACATGGCGTCCTCCCTGAGGCGGCCCGAACCTCCGGCGGCGTATTTGCCGGTCAGAAGGCCGCCGCCCAGCGGCGAATATGGGTGGACGGCGAGGCCCTCGTTGAGGGCCATCGGCAGGATCTCGACCTCGACCTGGCGTTTGACCAGGTTGTACATCGGCTGGAGGATGGTGATCGGCGGGGCGCCGAGGCGTTCGGCGGCGACTTGCGTCTTGACCACCTGCCAGGCGGCGAAGTTGGAGGCGCCGAGGACGCGGAACTTGCCTTCCTCGAACAGGTCTTTCGCGATCCCAAGGGCCTCGTCCATGCGGTCAAAGCCGATCCACTGGTGGAAATAGAGCACGTCGAGATAGTCGGTACCGAGCCGGCGCAGGCTTTCCTCGACCTGGGCGCGGAGGTCGTTCCCGCGCTCGCCGTCGTGGTAGAGGCATTTCGAGATCAGGATCAGGTCGTCGCGCTCGGGTTTGGCGAATTGCCCGAGCAGGCGTTCGCTTTCGCCGCCATTGTAGAGATAGGCGGTGTCGAAGGCGTTGATGCCGGCGGCGCGGCAGGCGTCGAACATCTCGCGCGACTGGGCCTCGTCGGCGCGGCCGCCGAACTGCATGACGCCGAAAGTCAGTTTCGACGGGGTCTTGCCGAGGCGGTCGACAAACAACTGGCTCATTTTCTTGCCCTTTCCCTATTTCCTGATAAGGGGGCGTATCACGATCCGGAGCCGCGCGACAATGCGATCAAGGTTGCCCTTCATCTTCATCATCGTCACCGTGATGCTCGACGCGATGGGGATCGGGCTGATCATGCCGGTGATGCCGGAGCTGATCGTCGATCTGCAGGGCGAAACGGTGTCCTCGGCGGCGCTCATCGGCGGGCTGCTGGCGTTTACATACTCGATCATGCAGTTCCTCTGCGCGCCTCTCCTGGGTAACCTGTCGGATGCCTATGGGCGGCGGATCGTGCTCCTGACCTCACTGGTAGTCATGGGGCTGGATTATTTCCTGATGGCGGTGGCGGGGTCGCTGTGGCTGCTCTTCATCGCGCGGTTCCTGTCGGGGGTGACCGGGGCGACCTATTCGACGGCGGCGGCCTATCTGGCGGATATCTCGAGCCGCGAGAACCGGGCGGCGAATTTCGGGCTGATCGGGGCGTCCTTCGGGCTGGGGTTCATCCTCGGTCCCGCCATCGGCGGCATGCTGGGGGAACTGGGGCCGCGGGCGCCGTTTGTGGCGGCGGGGGTGCTGGCGCTGGTGAATGCCGCCTTCGGGTGGTTCGCGGTGCCGGAGACCCTGGCGGCGGGCAACCGGCGGCCCCTGGACCTCGCCCGTGCCAACCCGCTCCGGGCCTTGCTGCGTCTGAGGGAAATCCCGGCGGTGGGGGGGCTGGTGCTGGTGATGTTCGTCTATACGATTGCCAACTACGTCTACCCGGCGGTCTGGAGCTTCTTCGGGATCGAGCGGTTCGGCTGGAGCACCGGCACGGTGGGACTGAGCCTGGCCTATTACGGGCTGCTGGCCGCCCTGGCGCAAGGGGTGCTGATCCGGCCGATCCTGCGTCGGTTCGGGGAGCGGAAGACGGCGTTTGCCGGGTTCGCGCTGACGGCGCTGGGCATGGTGGTGCTGGGCTTCATCGAGGACGGGTTCTGGGTCTTCGCGCTGATGCCGATCACGGCGCTGGGGGTGATCGTCACGCCGGCGCTGCAGGGGATGGCGGCGAACCGGGTGGCGGACAGCGAGCAGGGGGAGCTGCAGGGGGTGATCTCGTCGGCGAACGGGATCGCGATGATCGTCTCGCCGCTGGTGATGACCGGGCTTTTCCGGGTGTTCACGCGGGAGGGGGCGGAGGTCTACCTGCCGGGGGCGCCGTTCCTGCTGGCGGCGGTGCTGACGCTGGTTTCGATGGGGATGCTGGCGGGGATCAGGCGGTGGCGGTAGGGGGGTTGCACGCGTGCAAAAATGGGTTTTGCGTTGATATTGTTGGATAAAATAGTTACTGATGTGTGTATTTTCACGGTTTGTTCGCGATGGAGACCGAGGGGTGAGCGCTGGTTCCGGCAGGCTTTCCACTCATAGCATTTTGCGCCAAATCGAATTCATTCCAGCCCGTGAACGCATTTGCTGCGCAAACGCTGCCTCACGGTCCAGAATGAATGTGTGACTCCGATCAGGCGCAAAACGCTCCAGCTACCGATCTGTTGCTCGGTCCGTCGTCAGAGCTATACGGCGAGCTCTGACGACGGATAACCGGCATTGCCGAAACGCCCTTCCGGACGGAAGGACCAAGGCTCACCGCATCGAGGGGACGTCAGCCAACCACCCGGCCAGTTTGCCTTCATAGAGTTCGGGGAAATTCATCACGGTTCCATGGCCGGTTGTCTCATCCGTGCCCTTGATCATGAAGCTCTCACCATCAGCGATCTTGGCAAGACCAAAGGTCAGGACATCAAGTTCCGGCGGATTGCGCGGATCATCATCGGAGTTGATGATCAATACGCTCGCCTTGATCCTTTCAAGATCCGGGACCGGATCGAAATCGCGGCTGGCGCCCCACTGGTACATGGCATCGTTGGCATCGGGTATATTGGTATTTTCGTAGCGCGCCTCGATCATGTCGTCGACGGCCTGCCGCGTGTTGCCGTCGGCGCTGAATTTGCGCTCGCCAAGATAGTTCGCGGTGCTGAACCAGATCCGTCCCTCCACAAAGCTTCGCGGCGGCTCGGTGTAGTTGCCGTCATTGTACTCCGGATCGCGCTTGATGCTGTCGACAAGCAGCTTGCGCAGGGCCCAGTTCCGGCCCGACATTGCCCCGGGAAAGGCCGCCATCGGAACGATTGCGTCCATATAGTCAGGATACATGATCGCCCAGTCGAAGGCCTTCATGCCACCCATTGAATAGCCGAAGACGAGACGCAGGTGATCGATCCCGAAATGTTCGGTCAGGAGCGCGTATTCGGCATTGACCATGTCGTGATAGTTGTAGACCGGGAACCCGGCCTTGAGACCGTCGGACGGTTTGGTTGAACCGCCGGACCCAAGCGCATCAGGGGCGATGAAGAAATACTTTTCGGCGTCCAGCGCCTGTCCGGGGGCAAAGAGCACCTCCATGAACTGATCCGGAAGCATCCCGCCACCGTTGCCGTGGGTGCCGTGCAGAAGCAATACGGGTTCACCTTCCGGGTTGCCGTAGGTCGTATAGGCAATGGTCACGTCCTCAAGGACTTCGCCGTTTTCGAAGGTGAAGCTGTCCAGCACGAAGCTTCCTTCCGTCGGCTCTTGAACCTCAGCCGCGGCGCCAATGGCGGCCAGGGCCGAAACTGCCAGGACGGCAGTGGCTGTTATGATTCTGTTCATTATGCTGATCTCCTCCCAATGAACCGACACACTTGTCTTGTGGCCGACGCGGCGAGAAATGTGTCGTCCGGTGTGCCCGTTGAAAAGATATAAGGAACCGTGCCGGGTTGCGTTGGTACGTTCGTCGAAGGTCAGGGGCTTGTTGCACAGCCAGGGGAGCGCCTGGACCACGTCTTTTCTGCTGGCTTGCTACTGATCACGATATTCGCATCGGCACCGTCAAACCTGCCTTCACGCTGCTGATGTCGATTGGCAAGAAATTGAGTTGCGTCGCGTATGAATGCTGCGGCCAGAAACAATCTTTACTGACACAGGTCAGTCGTTCATTGGAGCCGTTGAAAAACCCATTCCTCAAGCCCTTGCCGAAATCCGGTTTGAATTTGGCACATCATTGCCGCCCCATGAAAGCCGGTCATTCGTGCGATACGCAGCATTATCGCGTTCGACCTTTTACCTGAGACATCGAGCATCACCAACCCGCGTTGAAACCGTAAGGTTTCAGGCAGCGATTGGTGATTCAGGTTAAAAGTCGAATGCTTTATTGCGTTTCGAGAAAAATCTGAATCACTTCTCGCTGCCTCTTGGCCTTGCCTTGAGCCGAAAAAGTGATCGTGATGTACCAGGTTTTTCTCGAAACGCTGCAGGTATACTGGAATCGCAATTGCCGTTCGAAGATTTTGAACACAAATAAAGGGCCCAACCGAAGGCCGGGCCCTTTCAATAAATGCTTTCGCCAACTTACTGCGGCAGTGCGCCCTCGATGCCTTCGACATAGAAATTCATGCCCAGAAGCGTGCCGTCATCCGCCGTTTCGCCTTCGGCCAGCCAGGGCGAGCCGTCCTGTTTGTTGATCGGGCCGGTGAAGCTGTGCAGCTCGCCCGCCGCGATGGCGTCGGCGATGGCTTGGGCTGACGCCTGGACCTCGGCGGGGATGGCGTCAGAGAAGGCGCCGATCTTGGTCATGCCGGGGCCGATGCCGTCCCAGGTGTCGGTGCTCTCCCAGGTGCCGTCGATGACCGCCTGGACGCGGGAGATGTAGTAGGGCGACCAGTTGTCGATGATCGAGGACAGCCGCGCGTCGGGGCCGAATTGCTGCATGTCGGATGCCTGGCCGAAGGCATACACTTCGTTACCCTCGATATCATCCTCCCACGTGCCCTGGGCGATGGTCATGGCGGCCGGGCTGTCCGTGTGCTGCATGATGACGTCGGCGCCCTGTTCGATCAGGGCGTTGGCGGCGTCAGCCTCCTTGGCGGGATCAAACCAGGTGGAGACCCAGACGATCTTGAATTCGACGTCCGGGTTGACCTCCTTGGCCGCCAGATAGGCGGCGTTGATGCCGCGGACGACCTCGGGGATCGGGAAGGAGGCGATATAGCCCACGGTGTTGCTTTCGGTCATGTGCCCGGCGATGTGGCCGATGACGGTGCGGCCCTCGTAGAAGCGGGCCGAATAGGTCGAGACGTTGGGTTCGCGGAGGTAGCCGGTGGCGTGCTCGAACTTCACGTCCGGGAACTGTTTGGCGACCTTGATGGTGGGGTTCATGTAGCCGAACGAGGTGGTGAAGATCAGGTCGGTGCCGGCCTGGGCCATCTGGCGGATGACGCGCTCGGCATCTGGGCCTTCGGGGACGCTTTCGACATAGGAGGTTTCGACGGCGTCGCCGAAATGTTCCTCAAGGGCGAGGCGGCCCTGGTCATGTTCGTGGGACCAGCCGAAATCGCCGATGGGGCCGACATAGATGAAGCCGACCTTGACCGGGTCCTGGGCGAGGCCTGCCGACGCGCTGAGCGTCAGGGCCGCCGCGAGGGCTGTTGTGAGGATACGCATGGATGTTCTCCTTGTTGAACGCCGGTCTCAGCCGGTTTTGTGGAAGACCCGGCCGAGCGAGGCCGGGGCGTTGAGGTTGGTTTTCAGCTTGTCCGCCGACATCACCACGAGGACGATGATGGTGACGATATAGGGGGTCATGGACAGGTATTGTGCGGGTATTGCCACGGGGAATTCCGAGGCCAGCATGGCGGCGACGAAGGTGGCGATCCAGAGGGAGACCATCTTGATCGTGTTTTTGGAATCATGATCGCGCATTCCCTTCAGGGTGACGTAGAGCGCAAAAAGCATCAAGCCCAGGGCGACGAGCCAGAAGGGGGTGATCTGGGCTGCCTGGAAATTGAGCTGAAGGATGGTCACACCGCCGAAAAGATAGGCACCGAGGAGGACGCGCCAGGGTCTCCAGGCGCCGAAGACGACGATGGCGAGCGCGATCCAGCCCGCGCCTGCGGTCATGCCTTCGGTCCATTGCGGGACGCGGATGAGCGACAGGTAGGCGCCGCCGAGCCCGGCGCAGGCGCCGCCGAAGGCGATGGCGGCGAGGCGGATGGCGATGACGTGGTAGCCGAGCGAATGGGCGGCGTCGTGGTTTTCGCCGGTGGCGCGGAGGATCATGCCGGCGCGGGTGCGGGTGAGGAAGAGCCAGACGAGGATTGTCAGGAGGATGGCGAAGTAGACCATGTAGTCGTGGGAGAAGAGGAGGCCTCCGGCCACCGGCAGGTCGGACAGGCCGGGGATCTGCAGGTGGGGGAATTGCGGGGGTTTGATGCCGGAATAGGGTTGGCCGATGAGGGCGGCGAGGCCGAGGCCGAAGAGGGTGAGGGCGAGGCCGGTGGCGACCTGGTTGGACAGGAGGACCTGGGTGAGGAAGCCGAAGATCAGCGATAGTGCCGCCGCGCCGATGGCGGCGGCGAGGATGCCGAGGAGGGGGGAGCCGGTCTCGACGGAGACGGCGAAGCCGCAGATCGCCCCGGTGATCATCATGCCTTCGACGCCGAGGTTGAGGACGCCGGATTTTTCGACGATGAGCTCGCCCAAGGCCGCCAGCAGCAGCGGGTTGGCGGCGACGATGATCGAGGCGGCGAGAAGGGCGGGGTCGAGGCCGTTGGTCAGCGAGAAGGCCACGAGGGCGGCGATGGCGACGACGATGAGGATCGGCTGGGTGGGGTCGAATTTCCGGTCCATCAGGCGCGCCTCCGCGGGATGAGCCTCAGGCGGTGGGTGGCGAAGACATCGGCACCGAGGAGGAAGAACAGCAGCATGCCCTGGAAGACGTCGATGGCGGCGTTGGGGATGCGGAGGGCGAACTGGGCGGTTTCGCCGCCGATGATGGTCAGCGCCAGGATCAGCGAGGCGATGAGGATGCCGACCGGGTGGAGGCGACCGAGGAAGGCGACGATGATGGCGGTGAAGCCGTAGGTATAGGGCACACCGTCGGGGGTGAGCTGGCCGACGGGCCCCGCGATCTCGAACATGCCGGCGAGGCCGGCCAGCGCGCCGGAGGTGCCTAGGGTGAGGGTGATGATGCGGTTGCGGCGCACGCCTCCGAAGGCGGCGGCGCGGGGGGATTCTCCCATCAGCTTGATGTGGTAGCCGAGGATGTGGCGTTCCTGGACGATGTAGGCGATGTTGACGACGATCAGCGCCACGAGGACGCCAAGGTGGACGCGGGTGCCTTCGAGGAGGATCGGCAGCATGGCGCTGTCGTGGAACATGCGGCTTTCGGGGAAGTTGAAGCCGTCTGGATTGCGCAAGGGGCCGGAGACGAGGGCCGACAGCAGCTGGACGGCGACATAGACCAGCATCAGCGAGACGAGGATTTCGTTGGTGTTGAAGCGGGTCTTCAGGATCGCCGGGATCATCGCCCAGGCCCAGCCGCCGAGCATTCCGGCCAGCGCCATGAGGGGGAGCAGCCATTTGCCTTCGACATTGTAGAAGGCCAGCGCGACCGAGCCTGAGCAGAGCGCGCCGAGGATCATCTGGCCACCGGCGCCGATATTCCAGACTCCGGCGCGGAAGCCGAGGGCGAGGCCGGTGGCGATGAGGGCGAGGGGGGCGGCTTTGACGAGGAGTTCGGAGCGGGAATAGGGGTCGAAGAGCGGGTCGATGAAGATGACGCGGATGGCCTCGACCGGGTTTTTTCCCAAGAGTGCGAAGAGGATAGCCCCGGCGGCCATGGTCAGGGCGAGGGCAATGACCGGGGTGAGGAGCTTCAGGGTCGGCGAGGGATTGAGACGGGGTTCAAGCACCAGCATTGGCCGCCTCCTTCTCGCCGAAGCCGCCGGCCATCATGATGCCGATCTGTTCGACGGTCATTTCCTTTGTTGGCCGGGGGACGGACAGGCGGCCGCCTTCGAGGACGGCGAAAGTGTCTGCGATTTCCATCAGTTCGTCGAGGTCCTGCGAGATGACGAGGACAGCCGCCCCGTCTTCGGCCAGCTTGCGCAGCGCCTTGCGGATGGTGGCCGCCGCATGGGCATCGACGCCCCAGGTGGGCTGGTTGACGACGAGGGCCTTGGGACGTTGCAGGATCTCGCGGCCGATGACGAATTTCTGCAAATTGCCGCCCGAAAGCGATCTTGCCTCGGCCTCGACGCCGGGGGTGCGGACGTCGAAACTCTTGACGATGGCGCGGGCGAAATTGGTCGAGGCCTGCGGCTTGATGAACCCCTTCCAGACCAGCCGCTGCCGCTGGCGGCCGGTCAGAAGTCCGTTTTCGGTGAGCGACATATTGGGGGCGGCGGCGTGGCCAAGACGCTCTTCGGGGGCGGTCAGCAGGCCCATGAGGCGGCGTTTGGCGGGCGGGTAATGGCCGATATGGAGGCCGTCGAAGACGATCTGGTCGGTCTCGATCAGCCGCTCGCCCGAGATGGCCAGCATCAGTTCGTCCTGGCCGTTGCCCGCGACCCCGGCGATGCCCATGACCTCGCCCTTCCTCAGGATCAGCGAGATGTCCTTGAGCGAGGTACCGAACGGGTCGTCCGAGGGCATGGTGAGGCCCATCAGTTTCAGCATCGGGTCACCGGGGGTGAAGTCACCGGCGGTAGCGGGGGCGAGTTCCTGGCCGATCATCATCTCGGCCAGTTCGTGGGCGGTCTTGTTGCGGGGGATGCAGGTGTCGACCACCTTGCCGCCGCGCAGGATGGTGGCGTGGCTGCAGAGGGTGCGGATTTCTTCCAGTTTGTGCGAAATGTAAAGAATGGCGACGCCTTCGGCGGCCAGTTTTTCCAAAGTGGCAAAGAGAGTTTCGACTTCCTGCGGGGTGAGGACGGAGGTGGGCTCGTCCATGATGAGGAGTTTGGGGCGCTGGAGGAGGCAGCGGACGATCTCGACCCGCTGGCGCTGACCGGCAGAGAGATCGCCGACGAGGCGGTTCGGGTCGAGAGGAAGGCCGTAATCGCGCGAGACGTCTCGGATCTCGCGGGCGAGCAGGTGGCGGGGGGGCGGGGATTCCATGCCAAGGGCGATGTTTTCGGCGACGGTCATGGCCTCGAACAGCGAGAAATGCTGGAAGACCATGGCGATACCCTGGGCGCGGGCCTGTTTGGGGTTGGCGGGGGCGTAAGGTTTCCCGCGGAACTCCATATGGCCGCTATCGGGGCGGACGAGGCCGTAGATGGCCTTGACGAGGGTGGATTTGCCGGCGCCATTCTCCCCCAGCAGCGCATGGATTTCGCCCGGCTCCAGCGCGAAGGTGACGTCGTTATTGGCGACGACGCCGGGGTAGCTTTTGGTGAGGTGTTGGATACTCAGTAACGCCGTCACGCCTTGGCCTCTTTGCTCTCCTGCGCGGTGCCGCGCATGTGGCCTTCAGTTAACTGCGCCGCGACGCCCAATGCAATCGCGGCGGGGTGTTTGCCGAGGCTCTTTGTTCCGATGGGGCACTGGATGCGTGAAAGAGCGGCGTCCGAATGCCCAAGTGCCCGCAATCTGGACAGGAATCGCGCCCGTTTTGTGGCGGAGCCGATGAGGCCCAGGTGGTGGAAGGGGCGGGAGAGGACGCGGTGTGTGATTTCGAGGTCGAGCGCGTGGGAATAGGTGAGGACGAGGTGGGTGGCGTCGTCGGGGGCGTGCTGGACGGCGTCGGCGGGGTTTTGGGCAACGAAGCGGGTGGCGTTGGGGGGGATTTGGTCGGGGAAGCGCGTCGGGGCGTCGTCGATCCAGGTGATGGTGAAGGGGAGGTCTTGGAGGATGTGGGTCAGGGCGCGGCCTACGTGGCCGGCACCGTAGAGCCAGAGGTTGGAGTTGGTGGGGGTCAGGGGCTCGGCGAAGAGGCCGTCTGTGAGGAGCGGGGCGACGGGGTGGCCGGAGCGGGCCTCGCGGGTGAGGCGGGTGATGGCCTGTGGTTCGGGTTCGGGGGTGGGGGGGCCGGAGGTGGTGGGGCGGATGAAGAGGCCGGTGTCGGGGATTTGCGCTGCTTCGGCCTCGGTGAAGCGTTCGAAGAGGAGGGAGACGGCACCGCCGCAGCATTGGCCCAGGGTTGGGCCGAGGGGGGTCTGGGTGGTGTGGCGGAGCCAGGGGGTGGTTTTGGGGAGCAGGGTGCGGGCGGTGCGGATGGCGTCGAATTCGAGGGCGCCGCCGCCGATGGTGCCGGATTGGGTTGATTGGGTGACGAGGAGGGCGGCGCCGGGTTCGCGGGGGGCGGAGCCGGAGGTGGCGGTGACGGTGACGCGGATGGTGGGGCCGTGGGCGGCGATGTGGTGGCGGAGGGCGGGGAGGTCGAGGCTCATTTTGTTAGCCTCGGGCGCCTGTAGGAGAAAGGAGCCGAGGCCGAACGGGTGCCGGAGAGGTTTGTCGGTTTCGAAGGTGCCGCGGTCGTGTCCGTTCGCCACTCGCTATTGCGGGACCATCGCCAGAACCTCCCCCCTGCCCCCCTCCCAGAGCGAGGGGGGCAATTGCGTTTGGGTCACCTGTCACGGGAAACCCGCCTGAGATTCGGTTTCCTCCATTCGAGCCAACCCCCAATCCCTTCCCAAATCCATAGCCCCGCCGTCCCCATCCCTCCCCGCTCACCAGGGCTCCGCCCGCTCGCGGCTGAAACGCTCCACCGGCGCGTTTCCGGGACGCCGCTCGCCCCCCGCACGGTGCGACCAGCACCGGGCCAAGCCCGACCCATCCGAGGGGCGGGCGCGTTGCTGACGCTCGCTCGGAGCGGCCCGCTCGGAAGTGACTGCGCCATAAAGTGGTCCGCAGAGAAGCCCGGACAGCGCCCACCCTGGGTCGGGCTTGGCCCTCATTTCGAAGTCCCGGCAGGGCAGGGCAGGTTTCGGGAAGGTGCAGGATCAGGGCCCGAAAAATGAACGCGAAGGACACCACAGTTTCACATGCGATAGCCCTCCCCAGCGGGAGGGGGGAAACCCGGCATCGCCATGGGGCTTCTCCCCTCTCCCTCTGGGAGAGGGGTTGGGGGAGAGGGGTTGGAGCGCCCGCGCAACAGGCGGATTTGCCGCGGGTGCCGGTAAAAGAAAAGGGCAAAGCCCGGCCCAGGATGGGCGCGACGCGGGGCTCTCTGCTATGTCCCTTTATGGCTATGTCACTGCCTAGCGGGCCGCTCGGTCCTGTGGCGGCAACGCGCCCGTCCCGGGCGTGGGACGGGCTTTGCCCGGTGCTGGTCGCACCGTGCAAGTGCTGAGCGGCTGGCGATGGGGACGGAGAATTTTGCCGGTGTGTGCAACGTTGCGGTTTGCCCTGAAAATCAGGATGAGCAGACGGCGCGATGGTGCGTGCAGCCTGTCCCATCGCGCCCCTCACCAGTCCCGTCCCCGCCGCCGATCCACGGCCCTGAGCAGCCTTTCGGGTGTTGCGGGGGCGTCGAGATCGGGGCGGTGGGGGCCGTCTGCGGATTGGGCGACGGCGTGGGTCAGCGCCGAGAAGGCGGAGATGCCGAGCATCAGGGGGGGCTCGCCGACGGCCTTGGAGCGGTAGATGGTTTCCTCGCGGTTTTCGCCGTCCCAGAGGGCGACGTTGAAGATGCGCGGGCGGTCGGAGCAGGCGGGTATCTTGTAGGTGGACGGCGCGTGGGTGGTGAGGCGGCCGTCGGCGTTCCAGACCAGTTCCTCGGTGGTCAGCCAGCCTGCCCCCTGCACATAGCCGCCCTCGATCTGGCCGATATCGATGGCGGGATTCAGGGAGCGGCCGACGTCGTGGATTATGTCGGTGCGGAGGATGCGGTTCTCGCCGGTGAGGGTGTCGAGGGCGACCTCGGTGACGGCCGCACCATAGGCGAAATAGAAGAAGGGCCGGCCTTCGCCCTTGAGGCGGTTCCATTCGATCTTGGGCGTGGCGTAGAAGCCGGTTGCGGACAGCTGGACGCGGGCCTGGTAGGCGGAGAGGACCAGATCCGCGAAGGGGATGGTCTCGGTGCCGATTTCGACATTGCCGGAGCGGAAGCGGATCGTCGAGGGGTCGGCCTGCCAGCGTTCGGCGGCGTGGGCGATGAGACGGTCCTTGATTGTGTCGCAGGCGGCCTTGGTGGCCATGCCGTTCATGTCGGAGCCCGAAGAGGCCGCGGTGGCCGACGTGTTCGGGACCTTGGCGGTGTCGGTGGGGGTGATGCGGATCGAGGAAAGCGGCAGGTCGAAGGCGGAGGCGGCGACCTGGGCGACCTTGGTGAACAGGCCCTGTCCCATCTCGGTGCCGCCGTGGTTCAGGTGGATGGAACCGTCGGTGTAGATATGCACCAGCGCGCCGGCCTGGTTGAGATGTGTGAGGGTGAATGAGATGCCGAACTTGACCGGGGTCAGCGCGATGCCGCGTTTGAGGACTGGGCTTTCGGCGTTGGCGGCTTCGATCTCGGCGCGGCGGGTGGCGTAGTCGGCGTTCGCCGCCAGTTTCTCGACCAGTTCGGTGAGGATGCTGTCCTCGACGCGCATCTTGTAGGGGGTGATGTTGGCCTTGCCTTCCCCGTAGAAATTGACCAGCCGGACCTGCAGGGGGTCGAGGCCGAGATGGGCGGCGATCTCGTCGATGACGCGCTCGATGGCGACCATGCCTTGCGGGCCGCCGAAGCCGCGGAAGGCGGTGGCGGACTGGGTGTTGGTCCTGAGGCGGTGCGAGGTGATGGCGATGTCGGGGATGTCATAGGCGTTGTCGGCATGCAGCATCGCGCGGTCGGCGATGGCCAGTGACAGGTCCTGGGCCCAGCCGCAGCGGGTGAACTGCTCGAAGGCGAGGCCGGTGATGCGGCCCGTGGCGTCGAAGCCGACATCGTAGTCGATGCGGAAATCGTGACGCTTGCCGGTGATCGTCATGTCGTCGTCGCGGTCGTAGCGCATCTTGGCCGGGCGACCCGTAAGGCGGGCGGCGATAGCGCAGGCACAGGCAAGGGCGTTGCCCTGGCTCTCCTTGCCGCCGAAGCCGCCGCCCATGCGGCGGGTCTCGACCCGGACGGTGTTCATCGGCTGGCCGAGCGCCTCGGCGACCTTGTGCTGGATTTCGGTGGGGTGCTGGGTGGAGGAGAGGACGATCATCTCGCCCTGCTCGCCGGGGAGGGCGGCGGCGGCCTGGCCTTCGAGATAAAAGTGCTCCTGGCCGCCGATTTCGATGCGTCCTTGCAGGCGGTTTGGGGCGGAGGCGAGTTTTTCCGCTGCGTTGCCGTTGGTCCAGATGACCGGGGCCTCGAAGCGGGCGTTGGCGGCGAGGGCTTCTTCAATGGTGAGGATGGCGGGGAGGTCTTCGTAAGTGATGTTGGCGAGGCGGGCGGCGCGGCGGGCGGAGAGGTGGGTTTCGGCGATGACGAGGAAGATGGGCTGGCCGAGATAGTGGACCTCGCCGGTGGCGAGCAGCGGTTCGTCGTGGATGGAGGGGGAGACGTCGTTGGCGGCGGGGAGGTCGTCCGCCGTGACGACCTTCAGCACCCCGGGCGACCCGCGGACGGCACTGAGGTCGAGGGCGGTGATCCGCGCATGGGCCTTGTCGGACAGGCCGAAGGCAAGGTGGATGGTGTTGGCGGGGAGCGGCGCGTCGTCGACATAGCGGGCGGTGCCGGTGACATGGGCGGGGCCGCTATCGTGGGGGTCGGGACGGGCGACGCTCATGCGGCACCTCGTCCGGTGAGGCGGAGGGCGGGGCCGGTGGTCTCGAAATAGTATTTCATCAGGAGATTGCGGGCGATCTCCTGCCGGTAGGTTGCGGAGGCGCGCATGTCGGAGATGGGGGTGAAGTCCTCGGCGAATTTCTCCTGGGCGGCGCGGATGGTGGCCTCGGACCAGTTTTGGCCGGTGAGTGCGGCTTCGACGGCGGTGGCGCGTTTCGGGATGGCGGCCATGCCGCCGAAGGCGATGCGGGCGGCGGTGACGGTGTTGTTCTCGACGGTGACGTTGAAGCAGCCGCAGACGGCGGAGATGTCCTGATCGAAGCGCTTGGAGATCTTGTAGCAGCGTAAGGCGTCCGGCTGGGCCGGGATGAAGATGCTCTCGACAAACTCGCCAGGCGCGCGGTCCTGTTTGCCGTAGTCGATGAAGAAATCTTCGAGGGCGATGCTGCGGCGGGTTGCGCCTTTGCGAAGGGTCACTTCGGCTCCGAGCGCAATCAGCGCCGGGGGGCCGTCGCCGATGGGCGAGCCGTTGGCGATGTTGCCGCCGATGGTGGCGGAATTGCGCACCTGGACGGAGCCGTAGCGGCGGATCAGTTCTGCGAAATCGCCGTAGCGTCCGGTCAGAGCGCCGCGCAGGCGGGCAAGGGTGACACCGGCACCGATGGTCATGCCCTCGTCGGTGATTTCGATGTTTTGCAGACCCTGAAGGCGATGCAGGAAGGCGACCGGGGCGAGGCGGCGGAGTTGTTTGGTGACCCAGAGGCCGACATCGGTAGCGCCGCCGACGAGTGTGGCGTCGGGGTTGGCCTCGTACCATTGGGCGAAGGCGTCGAGGGAGGCGGGGAGGTAGCCGTTCTCGAAGGTGATGTCTTCGGGGGACTGGAGGGATTGCAGGGCCTCGGTTTCGTCGATTTCCCAAGGGGGGGCGGGGTCGTGGGAGGCGGCCTCGGCGGCGCGGATGATCGGGGCGTAGCCGGTGCAGCGGCAGAGATTGCCGGCGAGGATGTCGTCGAAATCCTGCCTCCCTGAGCGGTGGGCGGCGTAGAGCGACATGACGAAGCCGGGGGTGCAGAAGCCGCATTGGGAGCCGTGATGGGTGACCATGGCGGATTGGACCGGATGGAGGGTGCCGTCGGGGGCAGCGAGGCCTTCGACGGTGCGGATGGCGCGCCCATGGACTTGCGGCAGGAAGAGGATGCAGGCGTTGACGGCGCGGTGGGTGAGGTGGTCGCCTTCGAGGGAGGTGACGCAGATGGTGCAGGCGCCGCAATCGCCCTCGTTGCAGCCCTCCTTGGTGCCTTTGAGGGCCCTTGTGTCGCGGAGCCAGTCGAGGAGGGTGGCGGTCGGGTCGGGGTTGTCGATCTCGGTCAGGGCGCCGTTGAGGAGGAAGCGGATCGTGCCCATCAGCTGCCCCGGTAGGTGGAATAGCCAAAGGGGGAAAGCAGCAGCGGGACGTGGTAATGGGTGTCCTCGGCCATGCCGAAGCGGATCGGGATGTGGTCGAGGAATTTCGGGCTGGGCAGCGGCTGGCCGGTGGTGTCGAGATAGTCGCCGGCATAGAAGACCAGCTCGAACTGGCCGAAATGGAAGGCGTCGCCTTCGAGGAGCGGCTTGTCGCAGCGGCCATCTTCGTTGGTGGTAGCGGTGACGATCTTCTGGCGGTCAAGTTCGAGGGCATAAAGCTCGATCTTGAGCCCGGCGGCCGGGCAGCCGCGGGCTGTATCGAGAACGTGCGTAGTCAGAAGGCCCATTTTCCGTGCATTCCCCCGGCGTGTGCTTCTCTTGTATTTCGACCTGATTTCCAGATGCGATGCAAGAGTTGGCAGACTTGTGTCAGGTCACGGTGCGGGCTGAAGCAGGGTCATTGAGGAGCAATACATTTCCGTCCAGCCGGGCGCGCCGGACACGCGCAACCGGCAGACGCGGGCTTCCGACAAATGTCAGACCCGGGCCCGGAGACGGTCTGGAGCCCGGGATGCGGCCACCCGGGTTCCTTCCTTCGCCGGGTTCGAGGCAAACGAGCTCATGCAAACGGATCGGGTTCCGCGCGTCTGGCGGTCAGTTCACCAGACGCCAGTATGTCGCCGTGAACTGCTGATCGACATTGCCGCCGCACAGGCCGAAGGCATCGTTAGAGGTCACCTTGATATCGCCGCCGGCCTGCACCGAGGTGCCCATGATCCCTTCGACCTGCGCGGCCATGGTGACATTGCCGGCGGCAATGATTTGCGAGCCGTGGTATTCCATCTGAGCGGCGAAATGCACGTCACCGGCGGTGATCAGCTGCGCCCCGCCGCCGGGGCTGCAATTATCGGGAAATCCCAGCGAGACCCCGGCACTGCCGGTAAAGCTGTGGATCGAAGTCGAGGAGGTAGCGATGACTGCGTCGCCGATCACCAGATCCATGTCGAGTTCGACCTTGCAGTTGGTCACGATCACCACCTCCGAGATCACAGTCGGTCCTGAAATCTTCAGCGCGTTTCCGCCACTGCAGGCCACGTAATAGACATTCCCCGCCACCAGCGCGGCCGGATCGAAATCCATCTCCTTCACGATGTAGAGCAAACCGTTGATATAATCGGGCTGCTCGCTCGAGGCCGGATTGAGCAGTTCGATCAGAAGCTCGTCGATCCTGTCGACCAGACGCGGCTCGGTGAACCCGGCCCGCAGCGCCTTTCTCAAACCTGCATTGCTATCGAGATCGCCCGCAGGGACCTGAAGCGTATCCAGGTCGAACATGCCCACGATCACGCCATCCTCGAACGTATTGTTCTGGCTCAGTTTTACGCTTTGGTATCCGTAGACGCACATACCGTTATAGAAGTCGTTATTCGAGCTCATTTCCACGACCCCGCGCGCCAGTATTCCGTCGCGAACGCAAGGAGGATCATACCGCTGGGCAGTGGCCTGGGCCCCGACCTGCCAGCGATCCCGGACGCCGAATCGCAGCAGATAGGTCGGCAGGGGATTGGATTTGTCATTTTCGCGCGAAGCCAGGACGCGAACCGCATCCGGTGCGATGCCGCCCTCGGTAAACCCGGTTTCACCATCCCAGGTGCCGATCTGGATATCAGTCGAGACCAGCGCGTCGCCATGCAGGGCCGGCACCATGTTCAACTGGGCGATCCGGATGGCCTGGGCGCGGGCCAAGATGGGATCGGGCAATTCGATGACCGCCGCATGGGCCGCGACATCCGCTGTGGCCTGCAGATGCGCCTGGGTACGCAGGACGTTGGCGACATCGACGGCAAAGCCGCCGAGGACGACGAAGATCATCGTCCAGACCAGCGACCAGCCGGAAATCGCACCGTTCTCATCGGCACAGAACCGTCTAAAATGCTCCGTAATTCTTCTCGACATGATGGGTCCTCCGTCAGAAAGGTTCCGTGCGCTGGGTAACGCGGGCTGTGATGATCGGGTCGCTCAACGCGCTGAAAACGCCGAAAAGCGCGACATCGGCGATGGGCATCGAGACCTGGACCCAGATATCGGGGCCGGTGTCGCTGGCGGTGACCGTCAGATCTCCGTTCAAGCCGATCGCGTTTTCGGCGACATAGGCTGCGACGGTGTCCTCGTCTATCTGGTAGATCGACATCTGCCGCGCCGCATCGCGGGTAATGGACCAGAGTCGGGCCTCGGCCGAAAAGACCAGCGTGGTGTCGGTGATCAGCATCAGGACCAGAAAGAACACCGGCATCCAGAGCACGAACTCGACGCTGATCGCACCGTTTTCGTCCTGACCGAAGCGCTTGGCATTACGCGAAATTTTCCGCCATCTGGCCGTTTTCATCCGTTGTCACCTCTCCGCCGGATCTGCGCCGGCAGACAGCTCCTTGCGCCTGTGTCCTACCCAGGATTACGGCCCGATTCCAAAAACGCGGCGGGTCGGCGGTCCGGATCGGGATTCGCAGACTGGCATTGTGGGATTTTGACCGGCTCTCCACTAACCGAGCTTTAAGAAAGTCAACAGAATCAAAGCCTGGTTAACGGGCTCCTGTCGAATGTCGCGCTTTGGCGGAACTGTGAACCCAATCTGACACTTTGCTGACAGGGGGGGTAAGCAAAGCGTTCAGGTTCATCGCCTAGGATTTCAAGAGGTCCGAACGAATCGGTCAAGAGGAGACAGATCATGTCCAGTAAGAAGCTTTCCAGTGACATCGACCGCCGCCGCATGTTGCTCCGGCTCGGTCTCGGCAGTGCCGCGGCTTACGCAATCCCGGCGATGACCACGCTGAGCATGGCGCGCGCGTCTTCGGCCCCGTCCGCAGCTTCGGCCCCGTCCGCAGCCTCGTCCCCGTCCGCAGCCTCGACCCCGTCCGCAGCTTCGTCCCCGTCCGCAGCCTCGGCCCCGTCTGAACCCTCGGCACCGTCGAGCTCCACATCTTCGGTTTCCGCACCCTCGGTGGCCTCCGGACCGTCCGGACCCCGGGAGGATAGCGCCGAATATGTCGGCGACCGTCCGTTGCGCGCGGGCGAGTGCGTCGTCAACGCGACGGGTCGCATCAAGAAGTGCTGATCCCATGCCCGCCAGGCATGGCATAGCAACACAAGACCAGGTGCCCCCGGAGCTACTGCATCCGGGGGCGCTTGCCTCGCCTTGTACCTGCGCTAGACTGTCGCCCTTGCTTCTGCTTCAGGAACCGAAAGGCGGGACAGTGGCGCAGCTGACGCTCGGCTTTGCCGATACCGACGGGGTCATGCGGCTGGAGGCGGCCGAGCCGCTCTTGTCGCTCCTGCGCGGGATCATGCCCTATTGGCCGATCTCGGTCACTTCACGCGATATGGAGCCGTTCCTGACCGTCACCGGCGGCGGCAAGGGATACCGGCTGAGCTCGCCCTTCATGGACAAGCCCGTGACCTATCCCGATCCGGTCGATGCGGTCTGCGCCATCATCGTCGAACTGGCCTGGGCGCATCTCAGGGCGCGCGAGGAGCTTTTGTGCCTGCACGGCGCCGGGGTCGATATCGGTGGCAATCTCGTGGTCATTCCCTCGACGCGGCGGGCCGGGAAAAGCACCCTGGTCGCCTGTCTCGCCCGCTTGGGCCACCGGGTCCTCTCCGACGATTTCCTGCCCCTGCGCATCGCCGAGGACGGCAGGCCGATGGGCATTGCCTCCGGCATCCGCCCCCGGGTGCGGCTGCCGCTGCCCGACGCGTTCAGCGCCGAGATGACCGCCTTCGCCGCGCGGGGGGCCGCGATCGAGAACCGCCGCTACCGCTATCTCGACCTGCCGGCCGGCCAGTTGGCCGCGCGGGGCGCGGAAATGCCGGTGGGGGCCATCGTGGTGCTGGACCGCCGCGAGACGGGACCGGCGGCGCTGTCGGAAATGAACCGGGCCGAGGCGCTGAAAGTGCTGGTGCGGCAGAATTTCTCGCGGGCGCTGAATGGCGGCAATATTCTGCAGCTCATGCATTTCCTGGCCATGAAGGCCCCGGCCTACATGCTGAGCTATGCCGATGCCGAAGAGGCCGCGCGCCTCCTGTCTGACGATTTCGCGGCGGCGCGCTTTCCCGAACTGGCTGTGCCGCAGTCGCTCCGCCAGCGCTTCACCGAGAACCGGCCCGATCTTGAAACCGGGCGGATCAGCGAAGGATACGACCCGGAGGCCCGCTATGTGCAGGCCGAAGGGATCCGCGCGGTCCAGGTCGATGACCGGCATTTCCTGTCCGATGAGGCCGGATTCGGCATTTTCGAGTTGAACGAAACTTCGGGCGCGGTCTGGACTGCCCTGAAAACGCCCACATGTGCTGCTGAAATCACCGACCTGTTCGAAGTCGCCTTCCCGGATGTTCCGCGCGACCGCATCGCCGCCGATATCGACCGGGTCCTGCGGCATCTGGCCTGGGGCAACCTGCTCCGCCGGGCCGGACCGGCAATGGAAAGCGAAAAAGGCGGGGAAACCGGGCGAAAGATGAGCGCTGACAGAAACGGCCCCTCGGGGTAAGGTGGAAACTGATGAAGAAGACCGAACATAGCACTGACGGGCAGGGAACCCGGCGCGATGCGCTGCGGCGTCTCGGGCTTGGCGTGTGGGCGGTCTATGCGGCACCAAATCTCTTGCTGGTCAGCGAGGCGCAGGCGAAAGGCGGGAACGGAAACGGCAATGGGAACGGCAATGGAAACGGGAACGGCGGCGGTGGTTCATCTTCAACCCCCTCGGCGCCTTCTGCCCCCTCGGCGCCTTCTGCCCCTTCTACCCCTTCCGTACCTGAGGTTTCAACTCCGTCCCTGCCATCCACGCCGGACGGCGTGCCCGATCCCGGCACTGGCCAACCCGAAGTGCAGGCCGGCGGCTCGCAGCGCAACCGTCCTCCGCGCAATTCCTGTTCTGCCGGTGGCGGAAGTGGCGGCGGGGGCGGCGGCGGCCAGATCACCATCTCGCAGAGCGACTACCGCGCCGCGCAGGCGGCGGTGCAGCGGGGGCGGGCGTTGCCGCTGGGCAAGGTGATGGGCAGCGTGAAGCGGCGGATCGGCGGGCGGCTGATCGAGGTGAGTTTCTCCGAGGCCGGCGGGCAGGCGGAGTATACCATGCGGATGATCTCCGATGGCGGATCTCTTGTGTCAGTTCAGGTGAACGCGCGTAACGCACAGATTCTCTCCGTCAACGGGTGTTGAATGCGGATACTGATCGTTGAGGACGAACCCAAGATCGCGTCCATGATCTCTGAAACCCTGTCCGATGCAGGCTATGTCCCGGAAGTCTCCTCTGACGGCCAGAGCGGCTGGTTCCAGGGTTCGACCGAGGACTATGCCGCGGCCATTCTCGATATCGGCCTGCCGGAACTTGACGGTCTGTCGGTGCTCAGGAACTGGCGGCGCGAGGGGATCACCATGCCGGTGCTGCTGCTCACCGCCAAGGGCAGTTGGCCCGAGCGGGTCGAGGGGATCGACGCCGGGGCCGACGACTACCTCGTCAAGCCCTTCCATATGGAGGAATTGCTGGCCCGGCTGCGCGCCATCGTGCGGCGGTCGAACGGACTGTCCTCGTCGGTCCTGACCGCCGGGCCGCTCAGCGTCGATACAAGACAGATGAAGGTCACCGAGGACGGGATGCCGGTAAAGGTGACGCCGCTGGAGTTCCGGCTGCTGAGCTACCTCTTGCTGAATTCCGACCGGGTGGTCAGCCAGGAGGAACTGGCGACCAATATCTATTTCCAGGACCAGGAGCCGAACTCGAACGCCGTTGAGGTTACCGTCGGACGTCTGAGGCGCAAGCTGAAATCCGGGGTCATCCGTACACGCCGCGGCTTTGGCTACACCATTGATCCGGAGGCATGAAGCGCCGCTCGCTCTCTGTCCGGCTGCTGGTGGCCTCGGGGCTGGCGACGGCGGCAGCCCTCGTGATCACGGCGGTGGTGTTCTCGCAGCTCTTCGAGGGCTATTTCCGCCAGCGCCTGGAAAGCGAACTTGAGACCCATCTTCAGCAACTGACCGCAAATCTCGGCATCAACGAGGATGGCGAGCTCGCCGTCGCCGAGATGCCGGATGTGCGGTTCTCCCAACCGCTCTCCGGGCTCTACTGGCAGGTGCAGCGCGAAGAGGGGCTGCCGCTGGTCTCGCGCTCGCTCTGGGACGAACCCTTCGATGTGACCGTGCCCCAAACCCCGGGCGAGCCGGTGGCGGAGGTGATCCCCGGCACCGATGGCGAACCGCTTCTGGCCGTCACCTGGAGCATCCTCGTCGGTGGCGATGGGGCTGCATTGGGCGACAGCGAGGAACTGGTGATGAGCGTCGCCGCCGACCTCTCCGAGATCGAGACCTTTGCGTCCGGTTTCCGTCAGAGCGTCGGTATGTGGCTGGGCCTGCTCGGGGTGGCGCTGATCGCGGCGGCCTGGGTGCAGGTGGGGCTGGGGCTCAGGCCCATGGATACCATCCGCTCCGAGGTGCGCAAGGTGCGCGACCATCCCGGACTGCGCATCCAGGGCGATTTCCCCGCCGAGGTCTCGCCGCTGGTCGAGGAGGTGAACGAATTGCTCGACGGGCAGCAGCGGCTGATCGAGCAGGCCCGCCACCGCTCGGGCGACCTTGCCCATGGTCTGAAGACGCCGCTGACGGTGATGCGGGGCTTTACACGTGACTTGCGGGAGGCCGGGAGGGATGACCTGGCGGCGCAGATCGAGGAACAGATCGCTGCTATGACCCATTTCGTCGAGCGCGAACTGGCGCGGTCGCGCTCGGGCAGCGGCACGCGGCGGACCTGGAGCGATCTCGGCGCGGTTGGCGGGCGCATGGTCCGTGCCGTCGCCAAGATGCCGAGCACCGAAGGGCTGACCTGGCGCTGCGAGGTGGAGGACGGTATCGAGGCGCCCCTTGACGAGCACGACCTGTCCGAAATGCTGGGCAACCTCCTCGACAACGCCCGCAAGCACGCCCGGACCGAAGTGACGCTGCGCGCCAGTCAAACCGAAGGCAAGGTGATAATGCGTGTCAGCGATGACGGCCCGGGGGTGAAGGGCGCGGACATCGCCACCATCCTCAAGCGCGGCGCGCGCCTGGGCGACGACGGCTACGGGCTGGGACTGGCCATCTGCCAGGACCTCGCCGAGGCACATGGCTGCGCGCTCAGCCTGCACGACGCCCCTGAAGGAGGGCTGGAGGCGCGGCTGACCTGGGCGGTGCGGCGAACCTGACGTTTGGCTGACAGGGGCTTTCAGGAAACTGTTGGCTGGTTCGGGTTAGTTCAAACCTAGAGTGAACGGAAGCGTGGTTGGGACGATTCTTTTGCGAGTGCCGTTTTGTTGCCGAGGCCGGTCAGAGCCGCAGCGACAGAATCTCACCGCAAGGACAAAGCGCAGCCACCCGGATACCCCGGAAGCCAGCGAAAGCGCGCTGATTTCCCCACTTGAGTGAAGGAACGAACCCGCTGCCAGATGGCGGCGCGGCGAATGCAAGGAAGACAGGTTACGTAGTAGGAAGAACCCCGTCCGGAACAACGCCCCCACATTGTCCTGACGCGGATACAGTCCCCTACCACGGCGCGCGGGGACGGAGATCACTCTCCGTCCCCGTTGCTTGTTTGGAGCGCGTCGCGCCTGACCAGAGGCATGTGTTCAATCCAGCCAGCGAGGCAGCAAAGGCGTCTCAAGGTCTGGAGTGAATGCGATCTGGCGCGACATGCCATAACAGTACCGCCACGGCGGAATGGGCCTGTGTCCGGGCCTGGTTGCCCGCGTGGGACGCAGCGTTCCGTTCCCGATTTCATGCACTATCTTTCGCAACTTTCGCGGGCGGGGCGCGGTGCCATCGGGCAAGGGCAGGACCCTGACCAGCGAATTTGTCGGTGGAGCAAGGCCTGGAGCTCTGCTGTCCGCGTCGGCCCTGAAAATCGGTTCCCGGTCTCGGAATACGCGCGACCGGCACCACCAACCGACCGCCTGTCAACCCGTTGCGCGAATCGGATGTTCACCGTACGTTCGCATTGTCTTAACCAAAACTGACTAAGCACCCGGCTGACCAGAACTCCGGAGAGCCGAACATGATCCGATTCCTCTATGCGGACAGAATCGCCGCCCATCCCAAGCTTGCCGACAGCATGTTTTCTGACCGTGCCGACCAGTTCAAACGCCGCCTGAACTGGGAAGTCGGCGTGGACGAGAATGGCCACGAGCGCGACGAATACGACGCGCTGAACCCGCTCTACGTGGTCTGGGAACGCGAGAATGGACGCCATGGCGGCTCGATGCGCTTTCTGCCGACAGTGGGCCGGACGATGGTCAACGAGCATTTCACCCACCTGATCGACGGGGTGCGGATCGTATCGCCGCTGATCTGGGAGTGCACCCGTTTCTGCCTCGCCCCTGACCTCACTGACTCCGCGCACCGGGTGGCCGGCGGGCTGATGCTGGCCGGCTGCGTGATGGGGCTGCGTTTCGGGCTGGAACATTCAGTCGGGGTCTTCGACCCCCGCATGGTGCGCATCTACCGCGCCATCGGCTGGTCCCCGGAAATCATCGGCACCGCTGGGGAAGGTCGTGAGCGGATCAGCGTCGGCCTCTGGGCGTTCACACCCACCGCGAAACGCGCCGTCGCCGCCAATACCGGCATATCTCCGAGCGAGATTGAAGCCTGGTTCCAGGCCTCCTTTCCGCGTCGTCTGGCCTCGGCGGCCTGATCCGCAGACACCACCGTCAATTTCTACAAGGGGACCGAAATCCTACAAGGATTTCGACCGCATTCTTCGAAAGAATGCGGTGCGGCGTCGGGGACTGGCGTTGAAACATCCGGCAACGCAGCGTCTTGCAGCCGCGTGGGGTCCGCATGCGAGGTCCGGTTTCCGCTCTATTCCGCTGCTTCCAGCCCGATGAACCCGCCCGACTGGCGGTTCCAGAACCGTGCATAAAGCCCGCCCCGGGCCAGGAGATCCGCATGGGTACCTTCCTCGACAATCCGCCCATCGTCCAGCACCACGATCCGGTCCATCCGGGCGATGGTGCTCAGCCGGTGCGCGATCGCGATCACCGTCTTGCCCTCCATCACCTCCGCCAGAGCCGCCTGGATTTCCGCCTCCACCTCGCTGTCCAGCGCCGAGGTCGCCTCGTCCAGAACCAGCACCGGCGCATCCTTCAGGATCGCCCGGGCAAGGGCAATCCGCTGCCGCTGACCGCCTGACAGTTTCACCCCGCGCTCGCCGAGATGCGCGTCATAGCCCTCGCGGCCCTTGAAATCCCTCAGCCCGAGAATGAAATCATGCGCCTCCGCCCGTTTCGCGGCCGCAACCACCTCCGCCTCGCTCGCATCGGGTCGGCCATAGAGGATATTGTCCCGCGCCGAGCGGTTGAACATCGCCGTCTCCTGCCGGACCATCGAGACCTGACGGCGCAGCGCGTCCTGCGACATCCCGCGGATATCGATCCCGTCAAGCGTGACCCGCCCCTCCTCGACTTCATAGAGCCTCAGCAGCAGCGACACCGCCGTCGTCTTCCCGGCCCCCGAGCGGCCCACCAGCGCCACTTTCTCTCCCGGCTTCACATCCAGCGCAAACCCCTCCAGCGCCCCCGCCCCCTCTCGCCCATAGCCAAAGGTGACCGCCTCGAACCGGACAGCGCCCTTGGCGGCCTCCGGGGCTACCGCGTCCGGCGCATCGGTGATCGTGTGCGGCGGGGTCAGGGTGCGGATACCGTCCTCGATCTCGCCGATATTGCCAAAGACCCCAAGGGCGGCGAAGGAAACCCAGCCGGTCATGTGCATCACCCTCAGCGTGATGATCCCGGCCATGGCGATATCACCCGCCGAGGCCCCGCCAAGCGTCCACAAATACAGCGTCCCGCCCAGCACCACCGCCGGCAAGAGCCCCGCCAGAACCATCAGCACCACCCGGAACTGCATGGTCAGCCGCCCGAAATCCAGCGCGCGTTCCCGAAACTCTCCCATCGCACCAAGGGCGGCCTGATCCTCGTGGTTGGCATTGGCGAACAGCTTCACCGTGGCGATATTGGTGATCGTGTCCACCACCTGCCCCGTCACCACCGCCCGCGCCGCCGCCCGTGCCTTCGACATCGCCCGCACCCGCGGGATGAACCAGCGGATCACCGCAGCATAAAGCATCATCCAGACCGCTAGCACCGCCACCAGCCATATGTCGATAGCCCCCAGCAGCACGCCTGTAGCCACCATCGACGTCACGGCGAAGGTGATGACGTTGATGAATTCCATCACCACATCCGTAATCGCCCGCGAGGTCTGCATCTGTTTCTGACTGATCCTTCCTGCGAAATCATCGTCAAAGAAGCTCAGCGCCTGCCCGATCGTGTGCCGGTGCAGCCGCGACAGCACCAGCGGCAGCAGGTTCGGCCCCACCGCCAGCCCGGTCAGCGAGGCACCGATCCCTTGCAGGATTGGGCGCAGCACGAGGAAGAACAGCCCCACGCCGAGCAGCGCCGGCCAGTGATCGGCAAAGAAAGTTTGAGGGTCGGCCTCGACCGAGATATCGACCATCCAGCCGACGATGAAACCCACCATCACCTCGACCACGCCGACCAATGCCACGATGGCCATCGTCACCAGCACCGTCTTCTCGCTGCCCCTGATCGCCCAGCGCCAGAAGGCCCAGAGGGTCCTTGGCGGCGGGCCGTCGGCGGGGGCGAATGGGTCGATGAGGTTGGCGAAATTCATCGCGCTCGGGCTCCGGTCTCCGGGAATTCCGGCGGCCAGCCGCGCGCGAGGCGCGAACCGGCTGCGGGGTCGAAATCATGTTTGGGTCTCTGGAGCGAGACTCGCCCATCCCGCCCGACTTGGCAAGAGGCCCGCCCCAGGCTCCGGTCACAATCCGGCAGGAATTGAACCGTTCCGCGCCCCGGGTGGTCATAACCATACCGGCGATTGTCGCGAAGGCGTCACCAGTGCGGTGTTATTGACTGACATTGCACGCAAATTCGCGTATGAGACATGCGTCAACGTCACGATCGAAAACGAAAACGAGGGTGTGAACAATGAGAATACTTCTGCTTGCCGCCACAGCGCTTCCCCTGATGGCCTGCGTCCCGCCGCCATCCGTCTCGGCCTTCAACGGAGACAGCGTCACCGTGCGCACCCCCGGCGGCATCCGCTCCGCCGCGTCGGACGCCGAAGCCCTGCGCCTTTGCCAGCGCGCCGGCCGCGGCACCTCCGAGTTCCTGTCCTCCAAGCCGGTTCCGGGCACTTACGACCAGGAACATCTCTACGCCTGCCTGGACTGATCCCCGAATCTCCCTCGGGCTGTGCCTTGGGGTCCAGCCAGAACAACCGCTCCCGCCCGCAAGGCCAGCGGGAGCGGTATCGGGTCGCATCGACCTGAAGGTGTTCTTCGGGTATTCTCTTCCAGGTCCACTCAACGGACCACCATGGGAAATCCGGCCCCGCATGAAACCCGAAACGGCAATCTCCAGTTTCCCTAAACGCCTCGCGGTAGCGTAGGATGGACACCCATCCCCTCGCCTCCCGCCTGTCCGTGCTTGCCGGTCTGACAATCGGAGCCATACTCGCCACTGCCGGCGCCGCCCTATGGGGCCTTGGCCAATCCGCAAGGGTCGCGCCCGAAGCCAGCGTTGCCTACGACATCGACCTGAACCGGATCGCGCCGGGCGAGGAAATCCGAATAGCAACGCCCAAAGGTCCGGTGCTCGTTCGGCACCTCACCGAACGCGAGTTGCAGGAATCCGATAAATACGCCGCCGAGACCCTCCCCGACCCGGAAGCCGACAATCCGAATGTCTCAAGGCATGCTCTGGCAACCCGCGAGAACCGGAGCCTTGTCCATAACGGAACCTATGTCGTGTTCTGGGCTGCGTGTCCCGATGGTTTCTATATCGCGATGTCAGGTGCAGGAGACTTCAACGCCTGGTTCTGTCCGAAGTATGCCCAGCACTATGATTTCTTCGGTCGCGCCCAACGCGGGCACCAGCCGGAAAACCTGAAAATCCCGCCCTACCGCCTCAGTCAGGACGGAATTCTGTCGATCCTTATCGATCCTGCCGTTCCGGCAACCGCTCTTGTCGACGATTTGCTCTATGGAAATACGCAAGCGACTTCCTACTAAGTGCCCGAGAACTTCCGTTCTCAATAACCGAGACCTAAAGCCTCAAAGCCTCCAGCGTCTTCGACAGGCCCTTGTAGCCCGTCAGCAACCCGTCCGGCTCCAGTTCTGCCACACTGTCCCCGTCCGGCCCGAAGGTCACCAGCACCGACTTGATCCGCGCCGCCCGCGCCGCCTCGCGGTCGGTGACGGTATCCCCCACCAGCACCGCCCGCGCCGGCGTGCCGCCCGACCGAAGAATGGTCTCCAGAACCGGGGCCGGGTCGGGCTTGCGGACCGCCAGACTGTCCGCCCCGATCAGAGCCTTGAACAGATGCCGGACCCCCAGTCCGTTCACCAGCCGCTCGGCCAGCACCACCGGCTTGTTGGTGCATATCCCAAGGATCCAGCCCTCGGCGGCCAGCCCGTGCAGGGCGTCGAAGGCACCGTCATAAAGCACCGTCTCGTTCTGGATATTCAGCCCATAGGAATCCAGAAACGCCGGGAAATGCCGGTCCACATCCTCCTCGCTCCATTCCTCATCCAGCCGCTCCAGCGCCAGCCGAAGCATCGCGCGGCCTCCGCGAAAGGCCGTGGCGGCATCCTCCACCGGATCGAGAAGCGGGGTATCGAAACACGAATTCGCCGCCGCGATCAGGTCGGCAGAGGTGTCGGCAAGCGTGCCGTCGAGGTCGAAAAGGGCGGTGCGCATGGCGTCTCCGGAGCGTTTCGCAACGATCTGAAACAGAAACTGACCGAATGCAATCTTTCCGCGCCCCCGCCCGCTTGCTATAGCGTTTCGAGTTCCGGTTGAAACGTTCTTGCATCGTTTTTCGCGTTCGAGCGTAGCGAGAGACAGCGACGAAACGATTCATTGTGAACTCGAAACGCCTTAGAAGGGCAGAAAAACCGGAGCGTCACTTGCCCACAGCCTTAATCGTCCTCGCCGCCGGCCAGGGCACCCGCATGAAATCCGATCTCCCCAAGGTGCTGCACCAGGTCGCCGGCGCGCCCCTCTTGATCCATGCGTTGAATTCCGGTGCCGCCCTGAACCCCGAGCGCACCGTTGTCGTCATCGGCAAGGGCGGCGCCGAGGTCGAGCCGGTGGCGAAATCCTTTGGCCGAGGCATCGCGATTGCGCAGCAGGAACAGCAGCTTGGCACCGCCCACGCCGCCCTGCAGGCCCGCGACGCGCTGGAAGGCTTCGACGGCGATGTGATCGTGCTTTATGGCGACACGCCCTTTATCGAGGGTGCGACGCTGGAGCAGATGCTGGCGGCGCGGGCCGAAGGCGCCTCGGTCGTCGTCCTTGGCTTCGAGGCCGCCGATCCGGGCCGCTATGGGCGGCTGGTCACGGGCGAGGACGGGCTGGAAAAGATTGTCGAGTTCGCCGAGGCGACGGAGGCCGAAAAAGCCATCACCCTGTGCAATTCCGGCGTCGTCTGCGCCGATGCCGATATCCTGATCGGCCTCGCCTCCGCCGTCGGCAACGACAATGCCAAGGGCGAGTACTACCTCACTGAGATCGTGGCGCTGGCCCGCGCCAACGGCCTGAAATGCGCAGTCGTGACCTGTGCCGAGGACGAAACGAGGGGTGTGGACAGCCGCGAGGGTCTGGCGGCTGCCGAGGCTGCCTTCCAGGCCAGGGCCCGCGCCCGCGCCATGGACGCAGGCGTCACCCTCATCGCGCCCGAGACGGTGCATTTCGCCCATGACACCGAGATCGCCCATGACGTGGTCATCGAGCCCCATGTCTATTTCGGCCCCGGCGTGACCATCGAGACCGGAGCCCGGATCAACGCCTACAGCCATATCTCGGACGCCCATATCGCCGCCGGTGCCGCCATCGGCCCCTTCGCGCGTCTGCGTCAGGGGGCCGAGATCGGAGCGGAGGCAAAGATCGGCAATTTCGTCGAGGTCAAGAACGTGCTCTTCGGCGACGGTGCCAAGGCCAGCCATCTGACCTATCTCGGCGATGCGACCATCGGGGCCGGGACCAATATCGGGGCCGGGACGATCACCTGCAATTATGATGGCGTCTCCAAGCACCGGACCGAGATCGGCAAGGATGTCTTCATCGGCTCCAACTCGGCCCTCGTCGCCCCGGTGAAGATCGGCGACGAGGCCATGGTCGCTGCCGGGTCGGTGGTGACCTATGACGTACCGGACGAGGCGCTGGCGCTGGGCCGTGCCCAGCAGGTGGTGAAGAAGGGGCTGGCCAAGCGGCTGATGGAGCGGCTGCGCGCCGGGAAGGGGCAGAAATAGCATGTGCGGGATCGTGGGCATTCTGGGCCGCCACGAGGTGGCCCCCATCATCGTCGATGCGCTGAAGCGCCTTGAATATCGCGGCTATGACAGTGCGGGGATCGCCACCATCCATCAAGGCACCCTCGCCCGCCGCCGCGCCGTCGGCAAATTGTCGGAACTCTCCGACCTCCTCGTCCGCGAACCGATCCGGGGCCTGTCGGGCATCGGCCACACCCGCTGGGCCACCCACGGCGCACCGACAATCGAGAACGCCCACCCGCACCGCGCGGGACGCGTCGCCGTCGTCCATAACGGCATCATCGAGAATTTTCGCACTCTCCGCGAAGAACTCGCCGCCGACGGCATCCAGCCAGTAACCGAAACCGACACCGAAACCATCGCGCTGTTCACCGAACGCGAAATGACCAGGGGTGCTGACCCTGTCGAGGCCGTCCGCCGCACCCTCTCCCGCCTCGAAGGCGCCTTCGCGCTATGCTTCCTCTTCGAAGGCGAAGAGGACCTGATGATCGCCGCCCGCAAGGGTTCCCCACTCGCCATCGGGCACGGCGACGGAGAAATGTTCGTCGGCTCGGACGCCCTGGCCCTCGCGCCCATGACCCGCCGCGTCAGCTATCTGGAGGAAGGCGACTGGGCCGTCCTCACCCGCGACGGCGTGACCATCCGCGACGCGGACGGCAACTTGGTCGAGCGTCCCATCATGACCGTCGAACGCGGCAACGCCTTCGCCTCAAAAGGCAACTACCGCCACTTCATGGCCAAGGAGATCCACGAACAGCCGATGACCGTCGCCTCGGCCTTCGAGCACTATGTCGCCCCGGACGGCAAATCCGTCCTGCCCGAGCGCATGGCCCTCGACCTCACCAACGTCACCCGCATCGCCATGGTCGCCTGCGGCACCGCCTATTACGCCTGCCTTGTCGCCAAATACTGGCTGGAGTCGCTGGCGGGCATCCCGGTCGACATCGACGTCGCCTCCGAATTCCGCTACCGCGAACCCCCGGTTCCCGACGGCACCCTGGCGATCTTCGTCTCGCAATCCGGCGAGACCGCCGACACGCTGGCCGCCCTTCGCTACATGAAGGGCAAGGCCACCAGCATCGTCAGCCTCGTCAACGTCACCGAAAGCACCATCGCGCGGGAAAGCGACATCACCCTGCCGATCCTCGCCGGTCCCGAGATCGGCGTCGCCTCCACCAAGGCCTTCACCTGCCAGTTGGTGGTGCTAGCCCAACTCGCCCTCTTCGCAGCCCGCCAGCGCGGCGCGATCACGCCGGGACGCGAAGCCGAATTGCTGGCGGCCCTTGCCCGCCTCCCCGGCGCCATGGCCCAGACGCTGACCACCGAGGACGAAATCATCCGCCATTCGCACGATCTGGCCAAGGCCCGAGACATCCTGTTCATCGGCCGCGGCATCATGTTCCCGCTTGCCCTCGAAGGCGCGCTGAAACTCAAGGAAATCAGCTATATCCACGCCGAGGGCTATGCGTCCGGAGAACTGAAACACGGGCCCATCGCCCTGATCGACGAGACGGTGCCGGTGATCGTCATGGCCCCCCACGACGCCCTCTTCGACAAGACGGTGTCCAACATGCAGGAGGTCATGGCAAGGGGCGGCAAGGTGCTGCTGATCAGCGACGCGCCGGGGCTGCGTCTGGCCTCCGAGGGGGTGTGGAAAACTATCCGCATGCCCGAGGTCGACCCCTTCATCGCCCCGATCCTCTATGCCCTGCCCGCACAGCTTCTGGCCTATCACACGGCGGTCACCAAAGGGACGGATGTGGACCAGCCGCGCAATCTGGCGAAATCGGTTACGGTCGAATAGCGGCTTGGTCCGCCGGTGATCCGGGGTTAGGGTCCGGAAACGGAATCATCCGTTACGCGACTATCGGGAAATTTTCTGCCCATGTCTCAACCAGATCTCAGCGACGCACCACGCGGCCTTGGCGGCTGGCTTGTCCTGGTCGGCATCGGCGTGGTGTTCGGACCCCTGCGGCTGATCTTCATCCTGCTCACCTTGCATCTGCCCTTCTTTCAGGACGGCACCTATACCTCTCTGACCGACCCCGGCTCGCCATACTACCACCCCTATTGGAAGCCCTTCATCCTCTTCGAGATCGGCGGCAACCTTCTGATCCTCGGTCTGTGCATCTGGCTGGTCTACCTGTTCTTTTCCAAACATCGCCGCTTTCCGAAGGTCTTCATTTTCGTGCAGATCTTCAGCCCGGCCTTTATCGTTTCCGACACATTCGGCGTCACGCTGATCCTGCCCGACATCGAAGCCCTCGACCCGGAGACGGCGCGCGAACTTATCAGCTCGGTGATCGGCGCAATGATCTGGGTGCCCTACATGCTGGTCTCCAAGCGGGTCAAGGCCACCTTTGTCGAGGGGGGGCCGGCCAATGCCGACGACGACATCGTGAGCAGGTTCTGACCCCATGGCCTCGCTTCTTGCAAAACTGCTCGCACATGGCGGCGAACCGAAAGCCTCCGAAATGAAGGCCTATCACAAGACCGACCGGGTCTGCCTTGGAGTCTCGAACCCGGTCATCAACGACATCGTCCGCGACTGGCAGGTTGGCCGCAGCCCCGAGGAATGGCTGAGCGAGGCGTCTTCGTTGTGGGATACCGGCCTTTTCGAGGCGCGGATCGCGGCGGCCAAGCTGATGACCAAGTCCAGAATCACCGACGACCGTGGCATCTGGACCGAGATTTGCAGCTGGATCCCCGAATTCGACGGCTGGGCGATCTCTGACCACGCTTGCAAGGCCGGGGAACTGCGCCTGCTCGCCAATCCCTCGCGCCTCGACACGGTCGAAACCTGGACCGGCCACCGGAACCACTGGTCACGACGGGCTGCGCTGGTGATGACCCTGCCCTGGGCCAAGATGGCTGATCCGACGCCGGCTCAGCGCGAACAGCGGGAGCGGATTCTGCGCTGGGCGGCGCGATATACGGCCGATCCAGAATGGTTCATCCAAAAGGCGGTGTCCTGGTGGCTGCGGACTCTGTCTCAACACGATCCGGCGCGGGTCAAGGCCTTCATGGACACCTATGGCAAACGAATGAAATCCTTCGCGCGCAAGGATGCGGTGCGGAAAATCTGAAGGCCTGGGCAAGCTCGGGTGAAGGAGTTGAACAGGCAAGGGAAATTCCCGCCTTCGGGGCCTGGGGCAATGATCGACCTCCTGTCACTTATTGTCAGCATCTGATACTATGGTCCGGCCATGGCCCGTATCGAACGCCTGTTTCATCTGCTGCAGACCTTCCGCCGCCTGGCCCCGCCGGTGACGGCGGCGGCGCTGGCGCGCGAAATGGGGATTTCCGAACGCACCGTCTACCGCGATATCGACACGCTTCGCGGCGTCGGGGCGATCATCGACGGGACGGCCGGTTACGGCTATGTCCTGACCGAGGATCCGGCCCTGCCGCCGATGATGTTCAATGACGAGGAGATCGAGGCGCTGGTCCTCGGCCTGCGCGAGGTGCGCGAGATCGGGGACGATACCCTGGCCGAGGCCGCGATCTCGGCGCTGTCGAAGCTGAAGGCGCGTCTGCCTGAAACCCAGAGCGCCCGGCTCAGGAACGCCGTGCTGTCGGCCAAGCGCTTCGTGGAACTGCCAGAGATTGTCATCGACACGCGCGCGCTGCGCCGCGCCACCTGGGACGAGAAGGTGATCGAGATCGACTATGCCGATGTCGAGGGCCGCAGGACCAGCCGCCGGATCATGCCCCTGTCGATCGTGTTCTTCGACCAGACGCGAATGCTGCTCGCCTGGTGTTGCCTGCGCGAGGATTTCCGCAGTTTCCGGCTCGACCGGATCGCCGCATTTCGCCTTACCGAGGACAGTTTCCGCCCGCATCGCGTGCGACTGCTACGCGACTGTCTGGCCGGGATAAATTCGCAGCACACAAGCCACACTCCTCCAAATTGACCATATTCCGCCCCCTTCCTGCCTTTTTTCGCGGGTCAGTTTACGGTAAATTCGGCCCAGTAAATGGCGGGGGCTGTTATGAGGAAACAAATTTCGGGTATCTTTCTGGCCTCATTGATGGCCGCAACGGCCTGTACACAAACCGTGGCCGAGGTCAGTTCCGTGAATACCCAGACACAAGCCACCGGGGTCACCCCGCAAGCCGCCGATTTCGCCACCTGGCGCGCGCGGTTCCGGAACAAGGCGCTCGCGGAAGGTATATCGCCCCAGGTCTTCGACGCCGCCTTCAGCGGGATCGAGCCGGACCCGGAGGTTATCCGCCTCGACGCCTATCAGCCCGAATTCACCAAGCCGATCTGGGAATATCTCGATTCCGCCGTTTCAGGCGTGCGGGTCTCGCAGGGGCGGGAGAACTTCTCCCGCCTGTCGGCCACCTTCAACCGGATCGAGGCGACTTACGGTGTCGATGCCCATGTGGTCGCCGCAATCTGGGGGATGGAGACGAATTACGGCTCCTATCGCGGCAACATGAGCGTCATCGGCTCGCTGGCCACGCTGGCCCATGACAGCCGCCGCCGGGATTTCGGCGAGACCCAGCTGATCGCCGCCCTGCGGATCCTGCAGGCCGGGGACGTGACGCCCGACCGCATGGTCGGCTCCTGGGCTGGAGCGATGGGGCACACGCAGTTCATTCCGACCTCGTATCTGTCCTATGCGCAGGATTTCACCGGCGACGGGCGGCGCGATATCTGGGGCGAGGACCCGACGGATGCGCTGGCCTCGACGGCGAATTACCTGAAGAAATTCGGCTGGATCCAGGGCCAGCCCTGGGGGGTTGAAGTCAAGCTTCCCGAAGGGTTCAACTTCCGCAATGTCGATCAGGACCTCCGCCGCCCGGTGGCGCGCTGGGGCGAGCTTGGGGTGACGATGCTGGACGGGACCGCGATCCCCAATCACGGCGACGCGGCCCTGCTGGCCCCGGCCGGTGCCAACGGCCCGGTCTTTGCGGTGTTCAACAATTTCCGGGTGATCAAGAAATACAACAACGCCACCTCCTATGCGATGGCGGTGGGACATCTGGGTGACCGGATCAATGGCGGCGGTCCCTTCCGCGCCCAATGGCCCCGCGACGATGCGGCGCTGAGCCGGGCCCAGAAGGTGGAGCTTCAGGAGCGGCTGACGGCGCAGGGCTTTGATACGCAAGGGGCGGACGGCCATATAGGGCCGGACACGATCCAGGCGATCCGGGCGTTCCAGCAGGCGAGGGGGATGACACCGGACGGGTATGCGACGGCGGCGCTGTTGCAGGAATTGCGGTAGGGCGGGGCGCTTCTTGCAAGGGGGTGGTGCGCAAGATGCGCACCCTACGGGTACTATTGCGGTAGCTTGAAAGCGGTGCAATCGGGGTTGAGACCTACCAATCTTCAGAGGGTGGCGGGGTGAACCCCGCTCTACCTACTACCAGCCAGACATCAGTAGAGAGTTGGTGTAAAAATAATGTTACCCTTTCTGGAAGCACCGCTTTCAAGACACGTATAAGTACGCTCTATTTTATGTATAAAGAACTCCCTATTTAAGTATTCTTCGCCACATATTGCCTCCGCACCTTTCATTTCTAATAAATTCAAATACAGTTCTTCCTGAGTATACGATGACCCCATTCCGATAATTAGACAATCAACAATTGGAATGTCCTCACTGGAGAACAGGACAAAGCAATCCACGTCTTTTCCAATGACTGCCAACTTAACTCGATCAACGTCTGATATTTTCAGGCCCCATAGGCGAACCCTGAATTCCTGACTGAGCTCAATGGTGTCTTCGCCCGCAATGTCGGTTATGGTTCCCGACAAAAGTTCAGGATCAAGCAAAACTACCCTGTCTGCATTTTGAGCCCAAGATATTTGGCACGGGAATATTGTTGAAATCGCAATCAAATAGGTGAGAAAATGTTTTCTAATCCTGTTACGCAATTCAATGCCTTTGCTGATGTTTCATCTGATGGAAATAGCCTCCAGCGGGGCAGGTTCAGTGCAACCGGAACCTAGCACATAGGTTCCACTTCGTGCGTCAGAAATTTTCTCTTCAGGCCTCAGTTACACCCAATGAAGACGCGCATTCAAGAGGTCATCCTTTTCGAGCGTATCGTGCAGAAGTCGGTACCCGTCTTCTATCAGACCCGCGATGTCGCGTTTGGGAAGCAAGTGCGTATCGTGAAAGAATCCATTCGCGCCTCAGAAAACTCTCATTTTGTCAGGCGTCGCTGAAGGACGCCCCCAGCCCGGTCATCAGCTCGCGGAAATTCGGGAAGCTTGTCAGGAACGCCCCGGCATCGTCGATGGTGACCGGCTGGCGGGTTGCCATGCCGAGGCAGAGGAAGGACATCGCGATCCGGTGGTCCAGCCGGACGCCGACCGTCGCCCCGCCTTTGACACCACCCGGACCTGCCCCTTGGACCGTGAGGCTGTCCTCGGTCTCTTCGACCCGGACGCCGCAGGCCTCCAACCCCCGCGCCATCGCATCGATCCGGTCGCTTTCCTTGACCCTAAGCTCCTTCACCCCGCGCATGATTGTCGTGCCCTCGGCCGTCGCGGCCAGAGCGGAGAGGATCGGGAATTCGTCGATCATCGAAGCCGCCCGCTCGGGCGGCACTTCGACCCCTTTCAGAGGCCCGAAGCGCACGCGCAGATCGGCCACCGGCTCGCCGCCTTCCTCGCGGCGGTTCTCGAAAGTGATATCGGCACCCATCTCGACCAGGGTCTCATAGAGGCCAGCCCGTGTCGGGTTGAGGCCGATATTCGGCACCAGGATGTCGGATCCCTCGGCCAAGAGCGCTGCAGCCACCGGAAAGGCCGCCGAACTTGGGTCGCGCGGCACGACGATATTCTGGGGCCGAAGCTCGGGCTGGCCGGTGAGGGTGATGATGCGCTGGCCGTCCCGCTCCTCGGTCGAGACCTCGGCGCCGAAGCCCGTGAGCATCCGCTCGGTATGGTCCCGCGTCGCCTCTTTCTCGATGACCACCGTCTGGCCCGGCGCGTTCAGCCCAGCCAGCAGCACCGCCGATTTGACCTGCGCCGAAGGCACCGGCACCGTGTAGCGCACCGGCACCGCATTCCCGGTCCCGACCAGGGTCATCGGCAGCCGGCCGCCCGCCCGCCCATGGGCCCGCGCCCCGAACAGCGCCAGGGGATCGGTGATCCGCGCCATCGGTCGCGAACGCAGCGAGGCGTCACCGGTATAGGTCACCGAAATCGGCGAGGTCGCCGCCGCCCCCATGACCAGCCGCACCCCGGTGCCGGAATTTCCGTAATCGATGACGTGATCGGGCTCGGCGAACCCGCCGACCCCGACCCCGTTCACGACCCAGCTCCCATCCGCCTGTTTCTCGACTTCCGCCCCGAAGGCCCGCATCGCGGCACCGGTATCCAGCACGTCCTGCCCTTCGAGCAGCCCCTCGATCCGGGTCTCGCCCACCGAAAGCGCGCCGAGGATCAGCGCGCGGTGCGAGATCGACTTGTCGCCGGGGATCACGGCCTCGCCCCACAGCCCCGTGACCGGATGCGAGGTCAGTTTCTCAGCGGTACCATGGGTTCCCATTTCGGTCTCCTGGGGCGGAATGAAGCGCGGTTCAATCGGGTTCTTAGAGCAACTCCGCCAGCGATGGAATCGCAAATCCCCCTTCACGCCCGTCGAACGTGCATGCCGGCCCGGCCTGGACAGATTCGGGCCGGTTTCTGTGTAACGAAAGCAGGGGATCTGGAGCGGGTAGACGGAATCGAACCGACATAATCTGCTTGGAAGGCAGGGGCTTTACCATTAAGCTATACCCGCGCTCTGTGGGCTTATATCGGCATCGGGCGCGTTTCTTCAAGCCAAAGATTGACGCCAGAATTTCCCGGGCAGGCCTTCTGGGCGCGCCCGTCCCCGTCTGGAGGAGTACTGGCCGGGCGTGACGGGAACGTGACGCCCTGTCCGGCACGTGGCCATAACTGTCAGTCCGCATTGAAGTTTGACCCCCTATCGGCATCCAGTATTGACCCCTTTGTGCTGAGCCGGCCTGGCGCTGCGCAGCCTTCACATAGCGAAGCGGCGGCGGGCCTGCGGGGTTTCGGGTTGGCGCAATGCGCGGTTCTTGAGGCGCCAACTTTCGTTGCTGGTCTCGATGATTGGAGCCAGGGCCCGTGTCCGAGGACGTGGTGTAATTCTTGTGCCTTCATCGGTGTAATCTGGGTGGCCATCGAGGTGCCTGTTTGACGAGGAGTTTAGCGCCTTCAACCACGAACCACACGGAGACCCCGAGGACCAAGACCAACATGGTCCTTGCCGAGCTTCTGGCAAAGCAGGGCGGTGGCGATTTTCTTCGCGCGGCGCCGAGGCCGTTCTGCAGCTGATCACGGAGGCCGATGTCGAAGGCCTGATCGGCGCCGGCAAGAACGAACGAGCCGATCAGCGTACGACGTGGAGAAACGGGTATCGAGAGCGCGCGCTCGACACCCGTTTGGGCACACTGAACCTGAAGGTGCCGAAGCTCAGGCAGGGCTGTTACTTCCCGGGCTTCCTGGCGCCACGCAAAACATCCGAGAAGGCGCTTGACGCCGTGATCCAGGAGGCCTGGATCGGCGGCGTCTCCACGCGGCGCGTTGATGAACTGGCGCAAGCGATGGGGCTATAGCATTTTGCGCCAAATCGAATTCATTCCAAACCGCGAACGCATTTGCTACGCAAACGCTGTCTCGCGGGCGGGCGTGAATACGTGAATCCGATCAGGCGCAAAACGCTCCAGTTTTCAGTTGGGCTCTATGTCAGTTGAAATTGTGAGAAGACTTAACCCAAGGTCGGTTCCGATATCTCCCCTTGCAATAAGATCTGCGTAGTTAACGAGTGATGACTTCCCAATTCCCCGTTCGCCGGTAATTTGAAGGTGGTGATGAGGATTGCCATGCTTTGTTGGGAATAGTGACCGCTCTATTGCTTCGATCTCGTCCAATCTTCCAATGAACAGGCCTGGAAATGCAATGCCTGTTGGAATCTATGGATTACATTTCCTTTCAAATGCCCCTTCGCTCCAGAGTACATAAAGGCCCCGGTGCGTCCACCGAGGCCTTTACTAATCGTGAAATTCCTTTGGAAACTCACTACATATTCATCATGCGTCTTCGGTGATTTCCTCACCAGTCTCCTGATCGACGACCTTCATCGACAGACGGACCTTGCCGCGATCGTCGAAGCCCATCAGCTTGACCTTCACGTCCTGGCCTTCCTGGACGATGTCCTTGGGATGGCCGACGCGCTCGTTGGCCATCTGGGAGACATGGACCAGACCGTCGCGCTTGCCGAAGAAGTTCACGAAGGCACCGAAATCCATGATCTTGACCACCTTGCCGGTGTAGATCTGGCCGATCTCGGGCTCGGCGACGATCGAGTGGATCATGTCGTAGGCCTTCTGGATGGCGTCGGCATTCGGGCTGGCGATCTTGATGACGCCGTCGTCGTTGATGTCGACCTTGGCACCCGAGGTCTCGACGATCTCGCGGATGACCTTGCCGCCCGAGCCGATCACTTCGCGGATCTTGTCGGTGGGGATGGTCATGGTCTCGATGCGCGGGGCGTGGGCCGAGAATTCGGTCCGACCTTCGCTGAGCGCCTTGGCCATTTCACCGAGGATGTGCATCCGCCCGTCCTTGGCCTGGGCCAGCGCCTGTTCCATGATCGCGGGCGTGATGCCGGCGACCTTGATGTCCATCTGCAGCGAGGTGATGCCGTTCTCGGTGCCTGCGACCTTGAAGTCCATGTCGCCCAGGTGGTCCTCGTCGCCGAGGATGTCGGTCAGCACGGCGAATTCCTCGCCTTCCAGGATCAGGCCCATGGCGACACCGGCCACCGGGTTCTTCAGCGGCACGCCTGCATCCATCATCGAAAGGGACCCACCGCAGACCGACGCCATCGAGGACGAGCCGTTCGATTCGGTGATCTCGGAGACCAGACGGATCGTGTAGGGGAAGTCGGTGGCGGCGGGCAGCACGGCCTGAAGCGCGCGCCATGCCAGTTTGCCGTGGCCAATCTCGCGGCGGCCCGGGCCCATCATCCGGCCTGCTTCACCGACCGAATAGGGCGGGAAGTTGTAGTGCAGGAGGAAGTTGGAGCGGCTCTCGCCATGTAGCGCGTCGATGATCTGTTCATCGTCGCCGGTGCCGAGCGTGGTGACCACGAGGCCCTGGGTCTCGCCACGGGTGAACAGGGCGGAGCCGTGGGTGCGGGGCAGAAGGCCGACCTCGGAGACGATGGGGCGGACGGTGGAAAGGTCACGCCCGTCGATCCGCTTGCCGGATTTCAGCACGTCGCCGCGGACGACCGAACTTTCCAGTTTCTTGATCGCCGAGCCGAGATTCTTGTCCTCAAGCTCCTCTTCCGAGAGGCCTGCCTTGATGGTCTCGCGGGCGGCGGAGACCGCAGCGGTCCGCTCCTGCTTGTCGGTGATCGCAAAGGCGGCGCGCATGGCGTCTTCGCCCAGCGACTGCACCTTGGCGTAGAGGGTGGAGTAGTCCGGCGGCTGGAAATCGAACGGCTCCTTCGCCGCGTCATTGGCCAGATCGAGGATCATGTCGATGACCGGCTGCATCTGGTCATGGCCGAATTTCACGGCACCCAGCATCTCGGCCTCGGACAGCTCGTAGGCTTCCGATTCGACCATCATCACCGCGTCCTTGGTCCCGGCGACGATCAGGTCGAGCCGCTGCTCGGGGTTCTCGCGCAGCTTGTGCATGTCGTCGACGGCCGGGTTCAGGATGTAGTCGCCATCGACGAAACCGACGCGCGCGCAACCGATGGGTCCGAGGAACGGTGCGCCCGACAGGGTCAGGGCAGCCGAGGCGGCGATCATGGCGACGACGTCGGGGTCGTTTTCGAGGTCATGGCTGAGCACAGTGCAGATCACCTGGGTCTCGTGCTTGAAGCCCTCGACGAAAAGCGGACGGATCGGGCGGTCGATCAGACGGCTGGTCAGCGTCTCCTTCTCGGTCGGCCGGGCTTCGCGCTTGAAGAAGCCGCCGGGGATCTTGCCCGCGGCGTAGTATTTTTCCTGGTAGTGGACGGTCAGCGGGAAGAAGTCGAAGCCTTCCTTCGGTTTCTTCTCGAAGACCACGGCGGCCAGGACGCTGGTCTCGCCATAGGTGGCGACGACGGCGGCATCGGCCTGACGGGCAATCTTGCCGGTTTCGAGCGTCAGCGTGTCATGGCCCCACTCGATGGATTTCTTGTGAATGTTGAACATCTTGTTTCCTTCCGGGGCACGCGCACCCCCTGGTGCCGGCCCGATAGTCCGGGTGCTTTCACCCGGCGATCCCGTTTCCATATCATCCGGTGCGCGGCCTGGGATCGGGGGCCGTCACCATGCGGACATATGCGCGGCGAATTGACGGGCCCGCGCCTCCCGGTCTTTCAAATGTCAAAGCGCGCCCCGATGGAGCGCGCCTAAAGCGTCTTAGCGGCGGATACCCAGCCGTTCGATGAGCGACTTGTAGCGCTCCTCGTCCTTGCCCTTCACATAGTCGAGCAGCTTGCGGCGCTGGGAGACCATCTTCAGCAGCCCACGGCGGGAATGGTTGTCCTTCTTGTGGGTCTTGAAATGCTCGGTCAGCGTGGTGATCCGCGAGGTGAGGATCGCGACCTGCACTTCGGGCGAACCGGTGTCGCCGTCCTTGGTCGCATAGTCCTTGATGAGCTGTTCCTTCAGCTCGGGTGTGATCGACATCGGTCTACTCCTTGGTCTGAAGGTTGGCTTGTCCGTCCTGGCCACAGCCGGGATGTCGTCCAGCAGGGTCGGGGCGGAAAGCAAAAGGCCGGGCGTTGGTCCCGGCGCTTCTGCGGGGGCTTATGCCGCATTTTGGCGGGAAAGGGAAGGGGGTTGATTCTTTGGTTTTTGGCGGAGGTTTTTCGCCCCGCTTCGCGGGACGATACGCGGGGGGTGAGGAGGATCAGAAAACGCTCCAGTGGAGCGTTTTCCCGACGAACGCCCCCGTCGCCATTGTCGCTCGGACCAATGGCGCTGACAATGGCGACCCCCCAGAGCACTTACAAGAAGGAGAAACGGAAAATAGAGCTCGTGGCGAAGCCACGGCGAGCGGGCCCACCGGGAGCCGAGCCCCCGGCAGGGGGCGAGAGCGACGGGCGGGAGTGCTACCTCTGGGATGGGCGAAGGGTCGGGCCGGGGCGCCGTGGTTACGGCCTATTCGGCGTTTTCCAGCAACGCTGCGAAGAAGCCGTCCAGGCCGCCCTTGTCCGGCCAGTGGTCCGGCAGGGTGACGAGGTTGCCATTTTCGTCGGTGAAGTCCTCCAGGCCTTCGGGGCGAAGCTGCCGGAACCCGGATTGTCGTTCCAGAAAGCGGGTCATCTGGCGGGGGCCTTCAGCGTCGATAAGTGAGCAGGTGCAGTAGACCATGCGGCCACCCGGTTTCAGGAAACCGGCCGCGCGGTCGAGGAGGTCGGACTGGATCGCCGTCAGGCGTTTCAGCTCGGACCCGTCCCTCAGGAACGGCAGTTCGGGGTGGCGGCGGATGGTGCCGGTCGCCGAACAAGGAGCATCGAGGAGGATGGCGTCATACTCCGCGTCCGGCTGCCAGTTCAGCGCGTCGGCGGTGACGATGTCCGCTTCCAGCCCCGTGCGGGCGAGGTTTTCGGCGATGGTCCTGCTGCGCTCCGGTGATATGTCGAGGGCCGTCACCGTGGCTCCAGCTGCCGCCAGCTGCATGGTCTTGCCGCCCGGGGCCGCGCAGAGGTCGAGGACCCGCATTCCGGCTACATCGCCCAGCAGCCGTACCGGTAGTGCTGCGGCGGCATCCTGGACCCACCAGGCCCCCTCCGCGTAGCCCGGAAGCGCCGAGACCTGGCCCGGATCGTGCAGGCGCAGGGACCCGGTGGGCAGGATTTCCGCACCGAGCGCCTTGGCCCTGTGCTCCGCCTCGGTCGCATCCTTCAGGGTCAGATCGAGCGGAGCCCCGGCAGCGTGGGCCTTTTCGATTGCGGTGATGCGGTCTTCGTCCAGGGTCTTGCGCAGATTGCCCGCGATCCAGTCCGGCAGGTGCTGGGGTTCGAGATCGGGCCAGATTTCGGCCCCTGTCTCGGAGATCCGCCGCCCCACCGCGTTGACCATCCCCGTCAGATGCCGCGCCCGGGGATTGGCGCGGATGGCGTTGACCGCTGCATCGACTGCTGCGTGGGCCGGGACCGCATCAAGGACAATCTCTGCCGCCGCGATCCGCAATACGATCAACGCAGCCAGGGGTGGCTCTTTGGTCAGGAACTGGCTGAGGAGCACATCGAGCGGTTCGAGATGGCGCAGCACCGTCTGGGCAAGCGACTGGGCGCGGGCGCGGTCGGCGGGATCGAGGTCGGACAGCACTCCGCCGGCAATCTGGTCGGCCGAGCTTTGGCGGCGGCGCAGCACTCCATCGAGAAGGGCTGCCGCGTTCAGGCGCGCGGCCATGCCGGGTGCCTTCGCGGCATCGCTCAATCGGGGGTCGCGGTCTCGCGGGGTGGATCGGCGGCGTTTGCGGTCTTGGGCCATGGGGCGGTCTTGTGAAGCTCCTGTGTCGCCTGCTATGGACGCCGGCAGGAGGTCTTATGGCCCAAGACGAGACCAGAGACGAGAAAATAGCATCCGCCGCCGCACGGGCGCTGGAAGAGGCCGAGGCACGCCGGAAAAAGGCGCATCCTCACACCCTGCCTCCCGAACTCGGCGGGCGGGACGGGCCGGAGCCGACGCGGTTCGGAGATTGGGAGAAGAAGGGCATCGCCAGCGATTTCTGACATGCCCGCCTGTTACCTCCCGTATTGTGGTATCGCCTGCCAGTCGGCGGGGATACCGTCCGGATGGTTGGTCCCGGCCGGGCCACTGGAGATCCTCTCGGCGCGCAGGCGGCGAGAATCAGAACGGCAAGAAGCGCTGGCGGCCGGGCGGCGGGCTTGATTTTCCTGGCTGGCAACCTTAGGTAAGCGTTGCTCACTATTTGTAAGCAGAGCTTACATAGGAGCATTTGACGCCGTTGTAATCACCGCTTACATAAGAAACATGACGATGCAGCAGGTACTGAAGCGAGGCGACCTGCGCGATGCCCTGATGGACTACGCGCAGGAGAAAACCAGGAAAGGCGAGATCGAGACGATGTCGCTGAGGGCGGCGGCGCGGGATCTGGGGGTCTCGTCGGGAGCGGTTTATCGCCATTTTGCCGACAAGGAAGAACTGCTGATCGAGATCGTCCACAACGCCTTCATGGACATGCGCGACGCCTTCCACATGATCCGGCCCGAAGGCGACGTGGCCGACAGCGCCGCGGTCGCCATCGAACGCGCGTTCCGGCTGGGGCGGCTCTACATGAAATTCGCCTATGAGAACCCCACGCTCTGGCGGCTGATGTTCGGGCGGATCGGGGTGCGGTGCCGGGAATGCCGGATGATGAACGACCCTGAAATGATGAAATACACCCTGCTCGACGTCGCTTCGGAGAATTTCCGCGACCTCTGGCGCACCGGCGCGGTGCCGCGCGAACCCGATATCAAGGATATCCGCTACATGTGGAGCGCCCTTCATGGCGCCGCCGATCTCGGCCAGTCGGGCACCCGGCTCGATTCAGCCGATCCGCTGGAGGTCGCCGACCAGACCGTCCGCCGCAATCTGCGCGCCATCAGCTGCCCCGAGAACCTGATCGCCGCCCCGCCCCGGCTGCTGGCAGACCAGACAACATAGCGCGGAAACCCGCCGCAACCGATTCTTAAATGTTCTCGTTTAGTACTCATCGTCGGATGACGAAGGGTGTAGCGATGCTTAACGATGAACGTCTCAGACAAATCCGCTCCGACAAGGCCGAACGCCGCGGGCTGATGGCGGCGCTGGACGCCTCGCAGGCGCTGGTCTGGTTCGATGCCGCGGGCCGGGTCGTCGATGCCAATGACAATGCCCTGGCGATGTTCGGCTATTCGATCGAGGATTTCCTGCAGCTGACCTATGCGGACATGATCCACGCCGCCAGCCGTCAGGACGCCGCCTATCAGAAACTCTGGGAACGCATCCAGACCGGCCAGCTCAGGAACGAGGAGCGCAGCTATTACACCGCCAGAGGCTCCGAAGTCTGGACCTCGGCGAATTTTGCAGCGATTACAAACGAGTTCGGCCTGACCCGCCGGGTTCTCGCGATCCTGATCGACCTGTCCCCGTGGTCCTGGAAACCGAAGGATGTGGCGCGGGTCTCGTTCTGAAACCCGGGGGACCGGAAGACAGGCATCACAATGCTGCCATCAAAGGGGCGCGGCACGGGAAAATCGTACCGGCAATGTGATACAGGCGGTCAGATCAAGCCGCAGGCCTAGCGTGACGGCGGGCCTGTCCTGCCGGGTCGGCCGGTCAGAAACCCAGCGTGATCGGCCCCGCGCCGATGGAGACGGAGGGAGAGACCGTGCCGTTGGAGACGTCGTAGGTGACCTCTGTTCCCACCTGAGGACCGTGGGGATTTCCGGCATCGAGCGGCGTCGTGCCGCCGGCGGACACGAAACAGCCTGAAAGCGCGGATGTAACCGCGCAAAACATCAAAAATCCGGAGAATTTTAAGCGTTTCATGGCCGATCCGATCAGTTCCCCGGCCATGATACCACCAATCGTGCAGGTCCGATAGCCGGATCGCCGCCTTTCGGCGATTTTCGGCCCGCGACGGGACAGGATGTCCGGCCAACCATCGCCGGCCGCGTCTTTGGGGCGACCCCGCCCGGTCGGCCCGGTGTCGATGCCAGGCGCGTCCTGGCTATCGGCGTCAGCTTGACAGCAGGCGCCTTCGGGGGTCCTCCGGCGGCACCTTGCGGGTGCCTGTCCGGTCCGTTGACACAGGCGCCGCAGAGCGTCCGCCGGTGGCGGCATTCGGGTCGGGGACCGGGGGCTGCTTGACAGGGCCCCGGCACCGCGCCACAAGGCGGGGTCTTTAGGTGAGCAGGCAGCGTGAGGCGGATCCCGGATGGCGAAGGAAAAGGACGAAGAGGGTGGGATCGGCGAGCTCATCAAGACGGTGATCTATGCGCTTCTGATCGCAGGTGTCATACGCACGCTCCTGTTCCAGCCCTTCTGGATCCCCTCGGGATCGATGAAATCGACGCTGCTGATCGGGGATTTCCTCTTCGTCAACAAGTTCGCCTATGGTTACTCGCAGCATTCCTGCCCCTTCTCGATGTGCCCCTTCGTCGACGGCCGCATCTGGTCCTCCGACCCCGAACGGGGCGATGTGGTGGTCTTCAAGCATCCGGTCACCCATGTCGATTTCATCAAGCGGCTGGTGGGGATGCCCGGCGACCAGATCCAGATGAAGAACGGCGTGCTCTATATCAACGGCACAGCGGCGCCTCAGGTCCCGGACGGGGTCTTCACCGAGGTTTTCGAACCGCAAGGCTCGCAGGGCGGAACCCCGGCCTGCGCCAACCGGCCGGTGCCGATGGGCGGGGTCTGCGAAAAGCCGCGTTTCATCGAGACGCTGCCCGGCGGCCGTGAGCATGTGATCCTCAATATCGCCGACGGTCAGCCCAACGACGACACGCTGGTCTTTACGGTGCCCGAAGGACATTATTTCATGATGGGCGACAACCGGGACAATTCTCAGGACAGCCGGGTCCGCACCTCGCTGGGCGGGGTCGGGCTGGTGCCGTTCGAGAACTTTGTGGGCCGGGCGGACCGGGTGATCTTTTCCTCCGCCGGGCGGTCGCTGTTCTTTTTCTGGACCTGGCGCAAGGACAGGTTCTTCAAGGCGATCCAGTGAAGCTGACGGCGCCCCAGAAATCCTTTGCCGCGCGGCTGGGGCATGAGTTTGACAATCCCGACCTTTTGATCGAAGCCCTCACCCATGCCTCGCTGGCCGGGAGCGAGGGGATGGACAATCAGCGGCAGGAGTTCCTGGGCGACCGGGTGCTGGGGCTGGCGATTGCCACCGCATTGTTCAAGGACGATCCCGCAGCCAAGGAAGGCCAGCTGGCGCCGCGGTTCAACGGGCTGGTGCGCAAGGAGACCTGTGCCGAGGTCGCGGAGGAACTGGGGCTGGGCGCGGCGCTGAAGATGGGGCGGTCGGAGATGACCTCGGGCGGGCGGCGGAAGCGGGCGCTTCTGGGGGATGCGATGGAGGCGGTGATTGCCGCCGTCTATCTCGATGCCGGGTTCGAGGTGGCGCGGGATTTGGTGCTCAGGCACTGGAAGACACGGATCGCGATTGCCGAGGAGGCGGGTATCGACGCCAAGACCGCGCTGCAGGAATGGGCGCAGGGTCGGGGGTTGCCGCCGCCGCACTATGAGGATGTCGGGCGGACGGGGCCGGATCATGCGCCGGAGTTTACCGTGCGTGCCGTGCTGAAATCCGGCGAGAGTGCCGAGGCGGTGGCGAAGTCGAAGCGGGCGGCGCAGCAATTGGCCGCCGAGCGGCTGCTGGCCGGGTTGGAGGGGGCATGACGCGCTGCGGCTTCGTGGCTCTGATCGGGGAGCCGAATGCGGGGAAATCGACGCTTCTGAACCGGATGGTGGGGGCGAAGGTCTCGATTGTTACCCATAAAGTGCAGACGACGCGGGCGCGTATTCGCGGGGTGGCGCTGGAGGGCGAGGCGCAGATCGTCTTTGTTGACACGCCGGGCCTGTTCCGGCCACGGCGGCGGCTGGACCGGGCGATGGTCTCGGCGGCCTGGGCCGGGGCGGCGGATGCGGATCTCGTCGTACTGCTGGTCGAGGCGCATCGCGGGGTGACCGACGGGGTAAGGGCCATCCTTGAGGCGCTGGGCGAGAAGGCCGGGGGGCGGCGGGTGGCGCTGGCGATCAACAAGATTGATCGGGTGAAGGCGGATGTCTTGTTGGGGCTGTCGGCGGAATTGAACGGGCTTTACGAGTTCGACGCCACCTTCATGATTTCCGCCGAGAAGGGGCATGGGGTTGAGGATCTGAAGGCGTGGCTGGCCGGTAAGATGCCGGAGGGGCCGTGGCTGTATCCCGAGGATCAGGTGGCCGATCTGCCGATGCGGATGCTGGCCGCCGAGATCACCCGCGAGAAGCTGACGCTGAGGCTGCATCAGGAATTGCCGTACCAGCTGACGGTCGAGACGGAGAGCTGGGAGGAGCGCAAGGACGGCTCGGTGCGGATCGATCAGGTGGTCTATGTGGCCCGCGACGGGCACAAGGGGATTGCGCTGGGGCCGAAGGGCGAGACGATCAAGGCGATCTCGACGGCGGCGCGCGAGGATATTGCCGAATTTCTGGGCCGCAAGGTGCATCTGTTCCTGCAGATCAAGGTGCGGCCGAAATGGCTGGAAGAGGCGGAGCGCTATTCCGAAATGGGTCTCGATTTTTCCGACGGAAACTGACCGGGCCGCACGGTCACAGTGTGACAACAACCACACTCCGGGCTCCCATCCTGTGCTGTAGTCAAGAAAACTTGAACCGGTTCAGGTTATTGCACGTCACATGCTCACAGGTAAAACCTGTATATCCAAACGGGAGGGAGAACCCACATGTTATTGCGTACCACGACCATCGCTGCAATCAGCGCCCTGATCCTTGCGGGCTGCGCCCAGCAGGAAGAGGCGCCGGGACCGATCCCGCTGGAGCCGGCCTACGACAAATCCGGCGGGATCATCGGTTGTGTCGGCGGCGACGGCAGGGTCCACGAACTGGACGTCCCCGGTGCGGCACCGGCAGATCAGCGCCGCGACAATCCCTGCGATCCGCCGCGCGAATGCCGTGAGGGCTATTTCAATCCGCAGACCGGCGAATGGACCTGCCGCCCGCCGCGCGGGGAGTGCAGAGACGGCTATTTCAATCAGGCGGGTCAATGGATCTGCCGCGACGATGACGACAATGGCGGCGGTGACGATACCCCCCGCGGCGGACGCGAGCCGCAGAACCCGTTCGGCGGATCGCCGGTCGCAGGCGCGAACTGACCGGATCGCACGACAAGACCCGGCCTCCGGTCCCGCCGGAGGCCGGATGGGTTTCGGCTCCGCCAATTCCGGTCTTGACGCCGGTCAGCCCGCCCGGCGACATGGCGGAATGGCGAGACTGACGGCAGACTTCTGGGTGAAAGCCTATCTGAACCGGCTCAGGCTGGCGGCGATCCCGGCTTTCGTCGTGGCGAAAGGGGATGCGACGGCAGGGGCGGTATTGGTGAAGCTGAACGCGCTGGACGGCACGGCGACGGTCTATCAGCGAAGTTTCAACCTCGACGGGGATCGGGTCTGGATGGTGCTGGACGAAGGCCCGGAGGCAAATGTCGACGCGGCGATTGCCCGCCAGCGCGGCTTCGATCCCGATCTCTGGGTGATCGAGGTCGAGGACCGCGAAGGGCGGTCCCTGCTCGACGAGCCGGGGTTTGTCGAGTGAAACGGCAGATGTGCCCCTTCTCGCTATGGTCCCGGCATCGCCTTGGAAGATGGGTGAAATCACGCCCCCTGCAACACGAGGCCAAGGGCCGCCCCCGGGGGGATGCACCCCGCACCTTTCTGCGGGCCAATTCATGGCGAAATCGCTTCCCGGCGGCCGGTTTCCTTTGCGTGTCGGCCACGCGCCAGCGATCCGGAACCTATCCCCAGAGGCCGCCCTCCGCCGTCCCCCCCTCCCCCTGGGAGGGGGGTCAGGGGGGAGGCCCGCGTCCGGGATGCTGAGCCCATGGACTGGCGCGACGAAGGCATCCTGATCTCGGCGCGGCCGCATGGCGAGGGCTCGGCGATACTGGAGGTGTTTACCGAGCAGCACGGGCGTCATGCCGGGCTGGTACGCGGCGGGGCGTCGCGGCGGATGGCGCCGCTGTTGCAGCCGGGCGCGCAGCTGGAAGTCGAATGGCGGGCGCGGCTGGAGGAGCATCTGGGGGCCTTCACGGTGCATCCGAAGCGGTCGCGGGCGGCGGATATTCTGGCGGACCGGGGGGCGCTGGCGGCTTTGGGCGCGATCTCGGCGCTGATCGCGCTGGCGCTGCCGGAGCGGGAGGCGCATCCGTGGCTTTATCACCGGACCGTGGCGCTGGCCGACGCGCTCGGTACCGCGCCCCACTGGCCCGCGCTCTATGTCACCTGGGAAAAGGCGCTGATCGAGGAGATGGGGTTCGGGCTGGATTTGTCCTCCTGCGCGGCGACGGGGGGAGCGGAGGATCTGGTTTACGTGTCACCAAAGTCGGGCCGCGCGGTGAGCCGGGCCGGAGGGGCCGAATGGGCCGACCGGTTGCTGCCCCTGCCGGGGTTCCTGCGGCTGGATCAGGCCAGCGGGGCGGAGACGGCGGACGAGCTGCGCGAGGGGCTCAGGACCACGGGCTATTTCCTCGCCAACTGGATGTGTCCCGCGCTTGGGCGCGACAGGCTGCCGGAGGCGCGGGGGCGGCTGGAGGCGGTGTTCGCGCGGCTCTGAGGCCACGGGGCGCAGGCAAGGCGCTTGTGACGCAAGGTTTTTCTGGTCAGGGGCCATTGGTATCGCGTAGCCTGACGCGATATTTTGTGCGCGTCGCGACGGACCGGGGTCATGTATTCATTCCCGCCGGCGCGGCAGTGGTTGCGTGGCGATTGCGTTCGCTGGCGGGAATGAATTCGATCCGGCGCGACAGGCATAAGGGAGGGGACATGGAAGGTCTGGCGATCATTCTGGGTGCAGCCTTCGTCTTCGGTTTGCCGGCGGCGGTGATTTACCTGTTGATCAGCCATTCGGGATTGAAGCGGAAAGTCGGCGAACTGGAGCGGGCCCTGCTCGCCCTTCGCGAGACCGTGCCGCCCGCATCCGCGCGCCCTGCCCCGCCGAAACCGCCTGAACCGAAAGCCCCGCCGAAGCAGGCGACACCGATCCCCGCTCAGCCCGCCGCCCATCATGGCAAGGAGCTGAAACCGGTCTACGGGACGACGGAGAAGACACCCGAGCCCCCTGCTCCGGCCTCTCCGCCGCCTTCTACGCCTCCTTCCGGGCCGCCTACGGCCTATGTCTTCCGGCAGGAGAAGGTCGAGGAATTCCTGCGCTGGATGGGGGCGAACTGGTTCTATGCCGTCGCCGCCGTCTCGCTGGCGCTGGCGGGGATCTTCTTTGTCCAATACGGCATCGAGAAAGGCATCCTGACGCCGCCAATGCGGGTTGCCGCTGCCGTCCTGTTCGGTCTGGCGCTGATCGGTGGCGGCGAGTTCATCCGCCGCCGCTTCGGCGATGGCGCGGACAGCCATACCGAATACCTGCCCTCGATCCTCGCCGGAGCCGGTCTGGTAACGCTGTTCGGCGCGGTGCTGGCCGCCCGAGGCATGTACGGGCTGATCGGGGCCAACCCGGCGTTCTTCTGGCTGGTCGTGGTCGCCGCGCTGGCGGTGGTGCTGGGCTGGTTCTACGGACCGGTGCTGGCGATTGTCGGCGTCCTGGGCGCCACCGTCGCCCCGTTCCTCGTCGGCGGCGACAGTTCGATTGCCTGGACGCTCTACTACTATTTCGCGCTGATCGCGGTTGCCGGTCTGGCCATCGACACGTTCAAGCGCTGGGCGTGGCTGTCGTCGCTGTCGATCCTGTTCACCTTCCTTGCCGCCTCGCTGACCTATCTCGGCAAGACGGATGCGGTAAACTATGTCGCCTTCGCGCTGATCGTCACCGCCGCCTCGGTGATCATCCCCGAGCGCAATCTCTGGCCGAGACATGGCGGGGTTCGTCTGTTCCGGCCGGTGGTCGAGTTCTTCACCTCGTCGAAGGTCACGGAATGGCCGGAGTTTCCGGCCCGCCTCGTCGGCGGCACGGTGATCCCGACGCTGGTCGTGTGCCTGCTGATCGCCATCGAGGGCCCGGGGGAATACTGGCTGGCGATCACGGTCCTCTCGCTGCTGATCCTCGCCACCGTGTTCTGGTTCGAGGATGCCCCCGCGCTTGAAAGCCTGATCCTGCTGCCCCCGATCGTGCTTCTCTACGAGATCGCCGCCGAGGGCGTCTTCCGCGGCGAGGTGCATTACCTGTTCCGCCAGGGCATCAGCCGCGCCCCCGAGACGCTCTGGCCTCTCGATGCCTCGAAACTGCTGGCCATCGCCTGCGTCGCCGCCGTCGTGCTGGCGCTGAAATCCTGGAAACACACACCGCTGACCGTGCTCTGGGCCGCAAGTGCCGCGATCCTCGCCCCGGCAGCCACCATCGCGCTGGAGCTGTTCTGGGCTCCCGCCGACGTCATGGGCGTTGCCGCCTGGTCCTTCCACGTCATCGCGGTGGCCGTGCTGATGACCCTGATGGCCGAACGCTTTGCCCGCCGCGAAGGACCGAGCCTGGCGGTAGCGTTGTTCGTATTGGGTGCGCTGACGACGATCTGCCTCGCCCTGGTGCTGTTGCTGACCAAGACCGCACTGACCCTGGCGCTGGGAGTCATGGTCGTTGTCGCGTCCTGGCTGGACAAGCGCTTCGACCTCAAACCGCTGACCTGGTTCGTGCAACTGGGCGGGGTGATTGCCGCCTACCGGCTGATCCTCGATCCCGGTATTTTCTGGGCGGTCGACATCGCCCCCCTGTGGGAGATGTCGCTGAACTTCCTCGGCACCATCGGCCTTTTTGCCCTCGCCTGGAAGTTCCTGCAGGAAAGGAACCGTCTCGGTGCCATAGTGGTCATGGAATCCTCGGTATGGACGCTGTCGGGCCTGTTCTTCACTCTGCTGGTCTTCCGCCTGATCGAGGATATTTCCACCTCCGATACCGAATTCAGCCACTGGGCCTTCGGACTTTACGCCACGGTCTGGATGCTGAGCTGCGGCAACCAGCTCTGGCGCCTGCGCGTCGGAGGGCCGCTGAAAGTGCTGCGGCTGATCCTCGCCATCCTCACCGGCGGGCTGGCGGTGCTGTTCCTGTTCATAGCCCTGACCCTCGCCAATCCGCTCTTCGACGGTTACGAGCCGATCTACGGTATCATCGCGGTCAACACCCTGCTCGTCGCCTACGGCCTGCCCGCCCTGGTCTTCGCCGTCGGGGCCATGAAGCTCACCCACCTGCCCCGCTGGCTGGCCAAGACCTTCGCAATCGCCGCGTCCTTCCTCGGTGTGGTCTATATCGGCCTCGCCATCCGCCACGCCTGGCACGGGCCCTATCTGCGCGGCCCGGTCTTCGATGGCGAGCAGTATTCCTACACCATCGCCATGCTGCTCGGCGTCGTGGCGCTGTTGTTCCTCGCCATCCAGCGCCGCTCCACCGGCCTCAGGCGGCTGGCGATCTACGGCCTCGCCCCGCTGGCGATCCTCAAGGTGTTCTTCATCGACATGGCGGGGCTGGCGGGGCTGATCCGGGTGTTCTCGTTCCTGGCACTGGGGTTTGTACTGATCGGCCTGCACTGGCTCGACCGGCTGGTGGCCGCCCGGTTCGAGGAGGACGGCCCCGCCGACCCCGAGGCCCCGGAAAAACCCAATCCGAACAAGCCCGACCCCGACCCGCCCCCCGAAGCCGAAACCTGAACCCGGGTCACCGGGGCTTCTGAGGCCCCAGCTTCAGCTGGCAGCGATTGACGGGCCCTCGATGGGCCCGGCGATCGCTCCCCCTCAGGAGAGGGCCTTGCCGACCGCACCGGCCCCGCCTATAAGGCCTCCATGCAAGGGATATTCGGCATCATTCGAATTAGCCGCCCGGCTCTCGACCTCTGAGACGCCGGGAAAAGGCGTCTGGACCATCCGCGCCGCACTCCTTATCACCCGAAATGACCGAATGAACGGAGAGCACCGATGTGCGCCGATATGCCCGACCAGCCCGATTACAAAGACACCCTGCACCTGCCGAAGACCGATTTCCCGATGCGCGCCGGTCTGCCGACCCGCGAGCCAGAATGGCTGGCGCGCTGGGAGCGGATCGGGATCTATGACCGGCTGCGCGAAAAGCCGGGCCGCACCCCCTTCACCCTCCATGATGGGCCTCCGTATGCCAACGGCCACCTCCATATCGGCCACGGACTGAACAAGACCATCAAGGACATGATCGTGCGCTCGCACCAGATGCTGGGCCATGACAGCCGCTATGTGCCGGGCTGGGACTGCCACGGTCTGCCGATCGAATGGAAGATCGAGGAACAGTATCGCCAGAAAGGCCGCGACAAGGACGAGGTTCCGGTCATCGACTTCCGCCAGGAATGTCGCCGCTTCGCCGAGCACTGGGTCGAAATCCAGCGCGAAGAGTTCAAACGCCTCGGGATCACCGGCAACTGGGACGACCCCTACCTGACCATGGATTTCCATGCCGAGGCGGTGATCGCGGCGGAGTTCCAGAAATTCCTCATGAACGGCAGCCTCTATCAGGGCTCGAAGCCGGTGATGTGGTCGGTGGTCGAAAAGACCGCGCTGGCCGAGGCGGAGGTCGAATATCACGACCACAAGAGCCACACGATCTGGGTGAAGTTCCCTGTCGTGAGTGCGAAGGTCGAGATGCCGCCCCTGGACGAGCCCGACGAGTTCACCGGCATGGGCCAGGAATTGCTGGCCGAGCAGCTTTCCGAGGCCAGCGTGGTGATCTGGACCACGACCCCCTGGACCATCCCGCAGAACCGGGCGGTCTGTTTCAATCCCGAGTTGAGTTACGGGCTTTACCGGGTCACCGAGGCGCCCGAGGACAATTGGGCGAAGCGTGACGATGTCTATCTGCTGGCCGACAACCTCGCCGCCGAAGTGATGAAGGCCGCCCGCGTCGAGGCGTTCGAACGGATGCGCGGGGTGACCAATCTGGAACTGTCGCATCTCACCTGCGCCCATCCCCTGCGCGGGGCCGAGGGCTCTGGGGCTGAGTGGGATTTCGACGTGCCGATGCTGCCCGGGGATCATGTCACCGACGAGGCCGGGACCGGCTTCGTCCATACCGCGCCCTCGCACGGGGCCGACGATTTCGAGGTGGGGCAGAAGCATGGCCTGCCGATGACCTATAACGTGCTCGAGGACGGTTCGTTCCGGGGCGATCTGCCGTTCTTCGGCGGGGCGGTGATCTTCGATCACAAGGGCAAGGAAAAGGACGCCAACACCCGCGTCATCGACAAGCTGGCCGAGGTGGGCGGGCTGATCGCGCGGGGTCGCGTGACGCATTCCTATCCGCATTCCTGGCGGTCGAAGGCGCCCTTGATCTTCCGCAACACGCCGCAGTGGTTCGCGGCGATCGATGTGCCGGTGGGCGGGAATGACACGTTCGGCAAGACCATCCGCGAACGCGCCCTGACCGAGATCGACAATGTGAACTGGACGCCTCAGTCCGGGCGCAACCGGCTTTACTCGATGATCGAGAGCCGTCCCGACTGGGTGCTCAGCCGCCAGCGGGCCTGGGGGGTGCCGCTGACCTGTTTTATCAAGAAGGGGGCGATGCCGGACGATCCGGATTTCCTGCTGAGGAACGACGCCGTCAATGCCCGCATCGTCGAAGCTTTCGAGGCCGAGGGGGCCGATTGCTGGTATGCCGAGGGGGCCAAGGAACGCTTCCTGGGCAACGACGCCAACCCGGAGGAATACGACCAGATCTTCGACGTGCTCGATGTCTGGTTCGACAGTGGCTCCACCCACGCCTTCGTGCTGCGCGACCGCGCGGACGGCACCGAGGACGGCATCGCCGATGTCTATATGGAAGGCACCGACCAGCATCGCGGCTGGTTCCATTCCTCGCTGTTGCAGGCCTGCGGCACGATGGGCCGCGCGCCCTACCGCAATGTCGTCACCCACGGGTTCACCCTGGACGAGAAGGGCATGAAAATGTCCAAATCGCTCGGCAACACCATCGTTCCGGAAGAGATCGTCAAGCAATACGGGGCGGATATCCTGCGCCTCTGGGTCGCCCAGACCGACTACACCGCCGACCAGCGGATCGGGCCGGAGATCCTGAAGAACGTCGCCGACAGCTATAGGCGGCTGCGCAATACGATGCGCTTCATGCTGGGCAATCTCGACGGCTGGTCCGAGGAGGAGCGGGTGGCGCCCGAGGACATGCCCGAGCTGGAGCGCTGGGTGCTGCACCGCCTTGCCGAACTCGACCAGACGGTCCGCACCGGCTACCGGGCCTTCGACTTCCAGGGCGTGTTCTCGGCCCTGTTCCAGTTCTGCACCGTGGACCTCAGCTCGGTCTATTTCGACATCCGCAAGGACGCGCTTTATTGCGACGCAACCGGCAGCCTCCGCCGCCGCGCCGCCCGCTCGGTACTGGACCTCCTGTTCCACCGGTTGACCACCTGGCTCGCCCCGATCCTGGTGTTCACCATGGAAGACGTCTGGCTGCACCGCTATCCCGGCGAAGACAGCTCGGTGCATCTGGAGGACTTCCCCAAGACGCCTGCGGACTGGCTGAATCCCGGCCTCGCGGAAAAATGGGACACCATCCGCCGCGTCCGCCGGGTGGTGACGGCGGCTCTGGAAATCCAGCGCCGCGACAAGGTGATCGGCGCCTCGCTCGAAGCGGCACCTGTCGTGCATATCGAGGATGCCGGCATGCGGGCGGCGGTCGAAAGCACCGATTTCGCCGATCTCTGCATCACGTCGGCGGTGATCATTTCCGGCGACCCGGCGCCGGCGGAGGCGTTCCGGCTGCCGGAAACCGAGGGGATCGGCGTGGTGTTCGAGACCGCCGAGGGCGAGAAATGCCAGCGCTGCTGGAAAATCCTGCCCGATGTGGGAACCCATTCCCATCCCGGGACCTGCGCGCGCTGCGACGCGGCACTCGCCGCCGCCGGATAATTTCGCTCGGCCCCCGAAGGGCGGCACTTGGCCCGCTTTGTTTGCCGGGCGCATCGGGTCCCTGCCGGGCAGCGGCCATAATCCTGCCGGACGGGAGCTTTAGGGCGACGAGAACCACGCACCGGAATGTGAAAAGGGCCGGAAACTTGGAAGAGATCATCGAATGCGCGGATCTGAAATTCCCGGTCCGACCGGGGATCCATAGCGACAAGACGCTCTGGAAACTGCGCAATGGCCGCCACGAAAAGCGCGAGCGCTGGATGCTGAAGCGCTTTGCCTTTGACGACGACGTGGTGCTCGATATCGGCGCCGGTCTCGGCCTGATCGCCATGTCGGCGGCGCGGCTGGAGGGGGTGGACAGGGTCGTCACCGTCGAGGCCAATCCCAAGCTGCTGGACCTGCTGAAGGAGACTTTCGCGCTGAACGGGGTCAAGAATATCTCGCTTGTTCACGGTGTGCTCGAGAACCGGCCGCGAACCAAAACCCGGACCTTCTATCTCAACGGCATCACCGCCTCGTCGCTGACCCGCCCGAAGAGCTTCGACAGCAAGGTGCGGGTGCCGGTGCGGGATTTTTCCACGGTCCTGCGCGAGACCGGAGCGACGGTGATCACCTGCGATATCGAGGGCGGCGAGCTGGCGCTTCTGGGCGACGCCGATCTGTCGGTGGTTCGCCATATCATGCTTGAACTGCATCCCAAGATCTATGGGCCCCAGGGGGTGAAACGGCTGTTCGATTCTCTGAGCGCGAAGGGATTTGCCTATAATGCGATGTGTTCGGGCGGCTATGTCGTGAGCTTCTCGCGCATCGAGGACGACGACCCGCCCGATGACGTCGCGAAGGGAAGGATACCGCCCGGACTGTGGCGGAATGTCCGGGTGAAGGCATAGAGGCCGGCGTTCCCGGCTAGAGCGATGGCGAGGAAATCGGCAACGATTTCAGACTCGGACATCGCGTAAAATCAAATGGTTAGAGCGCTTTGCGCCTGACCGAATTCACTTATTCATTCCGATCCGCGAGACAGCGTTTGCTTAGCAAATGCGTTCGCGGTTTGGAATGAATTCGATTTGGCGCAAAATGCAATAGAGTGTCGTTCCTGATTCAGAAATCTAGGACGATGCTCTAACGACGGTTAATGAGCAAAACTGGCGTCCTGCCGCCCGTGATCATCTCGGACAGGCAAGGTGGGCTTGAACCCGTCTCACTTTGCAGAACCGCGACGGTTCAGCCGCTTTTCGACCCCGCGCAGGATCAGCGACAGGCCGATGGTCAGGACCAGGTAGAGAAAGGTCACGATGTTGTAGGTCTCCAGATACCGGAAGGAGCCCGCCGCATAGACCTTGCCGAGCTGGGTGATATCGGCGACGCCGAGGACCGAGACGAGCGAGCTGTCCTTGATCAGGGCGATGAAGAAATTGCCCAGAGGCGGCAGCATCACCCGGACCGCCTGGGGCAGCACGATCAGCCGGAAACGCTGCCAGCCGGTCAGGCCCAGCGCCTTGGCGGCATCGGTCTGACCGCTGTCGACGGACAAGATCCCGGCGCGGAAGACCTCGGCGATATAGGCCGAATAGCCCAGCGACAGGGCGATGATCGCCCGCCACATCAGCGACAGGTCGCGGGTCTTCATCGGGTCGAGGCCGAGGGGTTCGCGGACTTCGTTGATCAGAGCGACAAGGCCCGGTCCGGCGACGAAGGCTATATAGAACAGCAGCACCAGGATCGGGATACCGCGCAGGATCTCGATGAAGAACCGCGCGATCTGCCTCAGAACGACGAAGCGCGACAGCACCGCCACCGCCAGTCCCAGCCCCAGAAGCGAAGCGAAAGCAAAGGAGACCACGGTGACGAAGACCGTGATCCAGGCGCCACGCATCAGGGTCGAGAATACCTGCGAATAGAGATCATTGGCCTGGATGCGCCAGCCGAACCACAGGGCCAGCAGCCCAGCTGCGAGCAGCCACCATGGGAAATCCCTGTCGCCGGTTTCGGTCTGTTTCGGTGTCGGTTCCACCGCGCCTCCTTGTCCGGCGCCCGAGTTTGGCATGTGCCCCGGAGGAACGGAAGCGGCATATGGCCAGTGGCAGGGTCGCTGGGGTCGCAAATGGTGGCGGTCGACCGCAACTGCCGTCAGACCGCCTGTCGTTCGAGAACCCGGGCCTCGGCGAAGGACAGCAATTTTCGGCTGTCCTCGTCCCAGAGATGCAGCCGCGCATTGACGAGGCTTTCGCGGATGGTCATCAGGTTGTTCTCGGCCAGTTCCTTGTGGTCCCGGATCACCTCCGGCAGCCGGTAGAAGGGGATGCGGCTGTAAAGATGATGCACATGGTGGATGCCGATATTGGCGCTGAACCACTGCAGCACCGCCGGCATCCGGTAGTAGGAACTGCCGTGCAGTGCGGCCTCATGCAGCTGCCAGTCGGCTTCCGGGTCCCAGTTGGTTTCCTCGAACTGGTGCTGGACATAGAACAGCCAGACCCCGGCCGCCGCCGCCAGCAGCGTCGTCGGCAGAAAGATCAGCAGGACCGGCATCAGCCCGCCGAAGCTCCAGATCACGAAGAGCGCTGTAAGGATGGCGAAATTGGTGGCCATTGCACTCGCCCAGTATTTGACCTGGTTCATCAGTCCAAGCGGCACCCGATGCTGAACGAAGAACAGATAGCCCGGTCCAAGCCCGAACAGCGTGATCGGGTTGCGATAGAGCCGGTAGACCAGCTTGCCCGCCGGTGACAGGGCCCGGTATTCGGCCACGGTCAGCGTGTGGACATCGCCCATGCCGCGCCGGTCGAGATTGCCCGAGGCGCTGTGATGTTCGGAATGGGTGCGGCGCCAGACATCGTAGGGCGTCAGCGTCAGCACCCCGATCACCCGTCCGGTCCAGTCGCTGAGCGTGCGGTTGGCAAAGAACGAGCCGTGCCCGCAATCATGCTGGATGGCGAAGAGCCTCAGCAGGAAACCCGCGTTCAGGCACGAGATCGCCAGCGTCAGCCACGGGCTGACCGACAGCGACCACCAGGCCAGCGCCCAGAGCACCGCGAAGGGCACCAGGGTTACCGACAGTTCGAACACGCTGCGTGCCTGGCTGGGTTCGCGGTAGCGCGCCAGGGTCTTGACCCAGTCGCGGGCGGCAATGGTGAAAGTCTCGGCCGTTTGGGTGGGGGATGGGGTCATGGGCCTGCCGTTTTTCTTGTCGTTCTGTTCCGGATATCCGACCCCATGGGCATAGCAAGCATTTTTTAACGATGCGTTGATAAGTCGCGGGTTTCAGGGGGAGGGCGCAGAAGGGTTCATTCCGCATCGTCCGGGGCGGTTCCGGTCCCTGAAAGCACTATTTTCTAAGGCCCGACACCGTTCGGCGGCGCATCCCGCCCGTCGTCTCGCCGCCTGGGCGGATACCGCCAGAGGACGAAGGTGGTCAGCGCCAGCATGCCGATACAGGCGATGCCGCTTTCGCCTGCCAGAAGCTCGCGCGTCCAACCGGCGTGGTAGGTCGTCGCGGTATCGAGGCGCTCCCAGGCATCGTTGAACACCGTATGGGCAAGGGCGGCGGGCCAGACGCTCGCCGAGGACAGCCGCAGCCATCCATAGACCCCGCCGCCCAGCGTCAGGGTCACCAGGAACAGCGGCACGATCAGCAGGATCTGGCCCTCGGAATGGTAGAAGGGCGTCAGCAGGATCAGCGGCAGGTGCCAGACCCCGTGCGCGAAACCGGTGGCCAGGCTGGCACGACCAGCCCCCATCGCCGCGAGACGCGGCAGCAGGTAGCCGCGCCAGCCGATCTCTTCCCCCAGACCGCCGAGGAGCGTGCCGAGAATGATGTTGACCACAAGACGAAAAGTATCACGCAGCGGATCGACGTCCGGTCCGGGACCGGAAACCGTCCCCGCCGGCCCCAGCCAGACCGCGAGATAGCCGGGCAGGATCACGGCAAGTGGCAGAAGCACGGCCAGCGGCCAGTACGGCAGACCGGCGCGCCCGATCCCGGTCTCCGCCCAGCCTGCCCGCGTCCTGCCGTCCCGCACGATGACGAGTTTCATCACCAGAACCGCCACCAGGGGCGTGAACATGGTCAGCAGCAGCACGGCAGGGCCGAGCCAGGGCGATGCCAGCGCGACAATCACCGCAAGCCCGAAGGCGATCACGTAGAACCCGGCCGCCTCGCGCCGGGCGGCCTTGTCCAGCAGTCTCCATCCCAGCCACATGCCTGACCCCGAACGGTTGCACGCCCTGCCCCGGTGACCGGTCTGACGGGCTCCGGTCGCACTACCGATAGGCCCCGCAGCCCGGTCCGGTCAATCCCCTCCGCTTCGCTGTCGATGAGGCCACTATCCCCTCGCCAATCCCGGCGGACGGGCGTAAGGGAAAGCGATGGCGCATTTTCTGAGACCCCCGATCGTGCCTCTGGCCGAGGCCCGCACCTGGCCGCTCTGGCGACAGCCGGTGGCGCTTCTGGTGCTGTTCGCCATCGCCGTCCCGGTGTCCTTCGCCACCTGGGTGGCGCTATTGAACAATTTCGTCGTCGAGGTCGCGGGCTTCGACGGGGTCGGCATAGGCTGGCTGCAGACGGTGCGCGAGATCCCGGGTTTTCTGGCCGTGGTCGTCATCGCCCTGATCATCGTCCTGCGCGAACAGGTGCTGGCGCTGCTGATGCTGGCCACACTCGGCGGCGCCATCGCCGTGGTCGCCTGGTTCCCGAGCTTCACCGGCCTGATGCTGACCACGCTGATCTCGTCCATCGGCTTTCACTATTTCGAGACCGTCAACCAGTCGCTGCAACTGCAATGGATCCCCAAGGACCGTGCCCCGCAGGTGCTCGGCATCCTCGTCGCCGTCGGCTCGGGCGCATCGCTGGTCGCCTATGTGATCCTCGTCCTCGGCTGGCGGACCTTCGACTGGTCCTACAACGCCGTCTATCTGGTCGGCGGCGGCGCGACCCTGCTGGTGGCGCTCCTGTGCTGGTTTCTCTACCCGCAATTCGAGGCCCCCGAGCCCCAGACCAAGAAACTGGTGCTCCGCCGCCGCTACTGGCTTTACTACGCGCTGCAATTCGTCGCCGGCGGCCGTCGGCAGATCTTCGTCGTCTTCGCCGCCTTCATGATGGTTGAACGCTTCGGCTTCGAGGTTCACGAGGTCACGGCGCTGTTCCTGATCAACTTCGTCGCCAACATGGTCTTCGCCCCGCTGATGGGCCGCATGGTCGCCCTTATCGGCGAGCGGCGGGCGCTGATCTTCGAGTATTCCGGGCTGATCGTCATCTTCCTCGCCTATGGCGGCATCTATTATTTCGGCTGGGGCGTCGTGGTGGCGGCCACGCTCTACATCCTCGACCACCTGTTCTTCGCGCTGGCGCTGGCGATAAAGACCTATTTCCAGAAGATCGCCGACCCCAAGGACATCGCCCCCACCGCCGCGGTCGCCTTCACCATCAACCATATCGCCGCCGTCTTTCTGCCGGCGGCCTTGGGCTATCTCTGGATCGTCAATCCCGGTGCGGTCTTCGTCCTTGCAGCCGGCATGGCCTTGTCCTCGCTGATCCTCGCCCTGATGATCCCCCGCCATCCCGAGCCCGGCAACGAGACGGTGTTCTCGCGCCTCCGGCCCTTGGCAGCAGAATGAGTGTCACGACCCTGTGACGTAGCTTGGCGGCGCATGGGATCCGGCCTATCTTGAGCGACGGAAAACGGAGAAACACCATGGTCCTCGGCTTGTTCAAGAAAGCAGAAATGCCCGCCCCCGGCAGCGCTCTCCCGGGCCGCCCCGATCCGATCCCGACGGCAAAGACCCATTTCGTCAACAGCAATCCGCTGAAGGCCCCTTTCCCGGAAGGCTTTGAGCAGGCGATGTTCGGCATGGGCTGCTTCTGGGGTGTCGAGCGCCTGTTCTGGAACCTGCCGGGCGTCTGGGTCACCGCCGTCGGTTATGCGGGCGGCGAGACGCCGAACCCGACCTACGAGGAGGTCTGCACCGGCCGGACCGGCCATAACGAGGTGGTTCTGGTCGTGTACGATCCGGCCCGGATCACCTACGAGACGCTTCTGAAGACCTTCTGGGAAGGCCATGACCCGACCCAGGGCATGCGGCAGGGCAATGATCGGGGCACCCAGTACCGGTCGGGCATCTACGCGTTCGACGACGCTCAGAGAGCCGCCGCCGAGGCCTCGAAGCCCGAATTTCAGCCCCGTCTGACCGAGGCGGGTTACGGGCCGATCACCACCGAGATCCTTCCGGCCCCGCCGTTCTATTACGCCGAGGACTATCACCAGCAATACCTCGCCAAGAATCCGCGCGGTTATTGCGGTCTCGGCGGCACCGGCGTCGCCTGCCCCATCGGTGTCGCGTCCTGAGCGGACAGCGTCGCCTCAACAGTCACTGATTTTTGATTTTCGCGACGTGGGCGGGCCGGGCCAGCGAGGCGAAACATCTGAAAGTAGGCAAGTTTTCCGGGCTCCGCACCTACCCCCCTCCCCCTTGCAGGGAGAGGGGAGTCCACTCAGCTCGCAGCGGTAACACCTCGGAATCCGGGAGACCCCGAGCCAATAGCGGCTGGTCAGGACCGCCCTAATTCATATGCCCCGGATAGGGCCCGGTGAACCCGCCGACCCGCGCATCCAGCGCCTCGCGGTCGAGGATGTGGATCGAGCCCTTCTCAAGGGCTATAACTCCCGCCTCGCGCAGCAGCCCCAGTTCGCGGTTCACCGTCTGGCGCGAGCAGCCGACCACATTGGCGATATAAGCCTGGCTCTTGGAGATTTCCTTTCGGTCCCGCGACATCTGCTGCAGATAGGCGCAGAGCCGTTTCTCCACCGGGTAGAACTGATCGACAGACTTGAACCTGTTATCCCTGACCAGCCGCCCGTAGAAGATCGTCACCAGGTTGCGCAGGAACACCGTGTTCTTCAGACAGTCGAACAGCACCGGCTTGGGACAGAACAACAGCGTCGTGCTGCCCGCCGCCGATGCGGTCGCCGCACAGGGCTTGTCGGCAATCGCCTCGACCTCGCCGACGATTTCGCCCTGACCGGCGGTGTGGATGATGACCGTCTGGCCCTCTTCGGTATCGTGAGTGATGTCGAGAGAGCCATGGGCCACCATGAACATCCCCGGCGCCAGTTCCCCCTGTTCCAACACCACCGTAGGGCGGTCAAAGATGCGCGGGCTGCATTGCTCCAGGAAATCGACCTTGAAGTCCTCGGGCAGGTCCGCAAGGATTTCCGCCTTCATCAGATGCGGATAACGCACGCAATTCTTCATTCTTCCCCTCCCGCGATCGGGGTCATGCCACAGATCGCCTGCCCCGGATCGGCGCAGCAGGAGGCAATCCTGTCCGCCGAGCCCTGATGAATGACCCGCCAGGCCAGTTCCGTCAAGCCGTGCGCGGGCGGCATGGAATGGTTCAGCGGAAACGCCTGCGCGATCCCGTCCGCCCCCGGCGGCACCTCGGCCCCGGTCGCCCAGCGGCTGAGCTGGCCGCAAGTCTCGCCGATGCCGATCCGGTGGCAGCCGATGCAGGTGCTGTCGCGCATCTGAAGCGCCATGCGGGGCCAGTCGGCGAAGCCGTAGGGCTTCTCCACCCGGTCGACATGGTAGTAGCGCCCCAGCGGGTTGACGGGCACATGCGCCCAGACCTGGCCGACAAAGGGCGAATGCATGAAGGGGTCGTTGTCGTGGCAATTGCCGCAGCCATCGGCGGCAACGTCCTCGGGCGGGTTCCAGAAGCCGCTCTCGTCGGAGGTCGGCGAGGGGACGAGCGTGCCGTTCACCACGCCACCCTTCGGGGCCGAGGCCTGGAACCAGCAGGTGGCGCCGGTTTCAGCATTGTGGGCGATGAGGTCGATCTCGTCGAACTCCAGCGAGGCGGCTCCCCGGATCTGTTTCTGGCGGCACATCACCGAGACCTGCTGGTTCGCCACCGACAGGTCCAGAATCCGCGAATAGGGCACGCATTGCCCGTCCGAGCCCGCGCCATTCGGCAGAAGCGACGGCCGGTCGCAGACCCGGCTGGGATTGTCCGAGGTCACCGGCAGCCCGTTCAGGGTCACTGGCACCGCCACGCCTTCGGCGCAGGAAAAAGAGGGGAGTTCGCCGATGGCTGCCTCGCACAGCGCGGCATAGGACGCCTCCTCGGCCCCTGCCCCGCCGGCGATCAGTGTCAGTGCCAGAACCAGCCGCCTCATCCCTGCCGCTCCCGGTCCAGCACCTTCATCGCCTCCTCGCGCACTGCTTCGTAGTAGCGCACATAGCCCGAGCAGCGGCAGATATGGGGGCCGATGGCGTCCTCGATGGCGGTGTCGAGACCGGCTTCGGTGACGCCCGAGCCTCTCAGTCCGTCGAGAAAGATCACCGCCGCCATGACGAAACCGGGGGTGCAGTAGCCGCATTGGAAGGAGAAATGTTCGAGGAAGCGTTCCTGTATCGGGTGCAGGCCCTCCCCGGACACGCCTTCGACCGTGGTCACGGCGCAGTCGCGCAGGGTCTCCAGCGCGGTCGAGCAGGCGATGACCGGGGTTCCCGCCTCGTTGCCGGTCTTGGTCACCCGCACCGTGCAGGCCCGGCAGACCCCGATGCCGCAGCAGAGCTTGGTGCCGGTGAGGTTCATCTCGTCATGGAGATAGTCGAGCAGCTTTTCGGCCCCCCGCCCCTCATCGACCTTCCGGGCCTCGCCGTTTACCGAAAAGGAAATCATCCCCCCAGCCCCGCGAGGATTTTCTCGGGCGTGATCGGCAGCGAGGTGTAGCGGACCCCGACCGCATCCCTCAGCGCGTTGGAAATCGCCGGGGCGATGGAGCACATGACCGCCTCGGCGATCCCGCGCCCGACCCGTTCCTCGCCCTCGGCCAGCCCCATATGCAGCAGTTCCTGCGCTCGGCCGCCGGGGCGATACTCGACCCCCAGCGGCACATCGCCATAGCGCGGCACATGGTAGCGGTTGAGGTTCCAGCGCCCGTCCGCCGGGCCTTCCATCCCGGGCGGCATGTCCTCCATCAGCGTATAGCCCAGCGCCATCGCCACCCCGCCCTGGGACTGGCCCGAGACCAGTGGCTCGACGTGCAATTTCCCGGCATTGAGCACCGACAGCACGTTCTCCACCCCGACGGCACCGGTCGCCCGGTCCACCGTCAACCCGATGACATTGACGCACGGCGCCCAGACGGTCCGCGACCAGCGACCGGCCTCCGGTGGTGGCGTCCGGGGGTCGTGGCGGGTCAGGAGCCGCGCCTCGTCGCCGCCGGGTCCATAGACCGCCACGCCGTCCAGTTGCAGCTCCTGCCGGCCCGCGCCAGGCATCTCGTAGCGGGCCGAGACCCAGGAGCCCTGGAAAAAGGCGTGCCCGATCACCCCTCGCGGGCGGTTCGAGCCGATGATCTCGCGCATCAGTGCCGCGCGCGGGATCGGGTCGCGGCTGCCGTCCCGCAGCGCCAGCGCGCCGTCGCGCCATTCGGTGGCGTCCCATGGCAATTCGGGTAGGTCCCAGATCGCCCGGGCGGCAGGGAGGAAGGTGATCGCGGCGAGGGCAAGGGCGGCCTGTTCGACCACATGCACCTGATGAAGACCGGTCAGACAGGCCGAGGAAGAGCCGACGCTCTTTGCCGTCCATTTCGGCATCGACCAGTTGCCCTCTTCGCCATCCGGCAGATCGTCATTGGTGATCATCCCGGTCTGGCCGAACAGCAGGTAATCCCCCATCTCGACCGTCTCGGCATTGACGCCGAGGATCGGCCCGACCACCACCCCCAGCGTCGTCGCCGAGCCGTTGCCCATGTCCACCGCGTCCGAGCGCACCGTCAGGCGGCCCTCCTCGTCCATCAGCACCGCCGCGATCACCCCGTCGCCGGAGGTGCCATAGGCCTGCAGCGACATGGCGAGCCCGGTGCCGTAGGTCAGGCCGCGGGCGGCATAAGCCTCCCTGAGCGCGGTACGGTCGGCCCAGAGCGGGTGTTCCGATGCCTTGAGCACCATCTCGTCGAGGCGGAGCACCTGATCGACGGGGCCTCCGACCACCGTCGTCATCCCCTCGCGCAGCAGATTGGCGCGCCGGAATTCCACCGGATTCCATCCTTGCGCCCGGGCGATATCGTCCACCGCCGTCTCGATGGCGAAGAACGCCTGCGGCCCACCGAAGCCGCGCTGCGAGCCGCCCGAGATATTCTGGGTATGGATCGCCTTCGCGGCGATATCGGCCATCGGGACGTCATAGGAGCCGCCGACGCACAGGGCGGCCAGCGAGGCGACATAGGGGCTGAGATTCTTGCGCCCGCCGCCGTCGAAGACCATCTCGGTGCGGATGGCCTGCATCTTCATGTCCGGCGCCACGACCAGCTGGCCCTTCAGGGTCGCGGCATGGCGCTTGAGGCCGACGCGGAACTGCTCGAACCGGTCATATTCGAGCTTGACCGGGTTGTTGTTCGTGAAGGCGGAGGCAAGCGCCAGCATCAGCGAGAAGGGCGACTTGTCCCGGCCCCCGAAACCGCCGCCCGGGAAGCAGGAGGTCAGGTGGACGGCCCTGAGCCCGTAGGGCGAGCCGGGATCGCCATACATGGACGAGATCCCCTCGACATCGCCGTCGGGCGATTGGGTGCCGAGCACGATGTTGAGGGTCCGTTTCGCCGCGTCGTGCCAGGCAATGCCGCTTTCGGGTTCCATGAACATCGGGTCCATGGCCTGCATGTTGCTGCGGAAATCCTGCACGATCAGCGACGGGTCCTCGGCGATATCGCGCTCGATCCGGGCGGCGTATTTCTCGGCCTCGGGCTTGTAGGTCTCGCTGGTCGACGTGGCGTAGGAGAAACCGTCCTCGGCGTATTTCACATACCAGGTCTCGGGCGTCAGCACCTCGCCCTCGCGGGGGTTGGGACCGAGATAGGGCCCGTAGGTCTGGCTTTCGGCGTCCTTGAATTGCAGGGCGCGGCGGGCGGCGCGGTAGGCTGCCGCGCTGTCGAAGATCAGGAGTGCCACGGCCTGGCCGAGGAAATCCGGCTGATTGCCGCGCTGGACGACGAGGTCGAACAGCAGGCCGTCGGGGCGGTCGAAATTGCCTTTCTGCTGCTCCTCCGCGTCGATGATGTCGTCGATCATCAGGTCGCGGTCGGGGTCCTGTTCGGGCTGGCGCTGCTCTTCGCGGAGCTGGTCGCCATAGACGATGCGGACGGGTGCGGCACCCTCGGGCAGCAGGCTCAGATCGAGGCCGGTGAAGGGCCGTGTGGTGGTGATGGCGCGCAGATACATCGCGTACCACTGGCCATTGGGCCAGCCGTCCATGTCGCGGGCGTTGAAGTCGCGGGCGAAGATCTTGGCGCCGGTGACCTTGGCCAGCCCGTCGATGCGCTGCCGGGCGACGCCGGGAACGGGATTGAAACCGTGGACCGGGATGTCGAACCCGCCATCGGGTGCAGGCCCCTGCGCCAGCGCAGGCACGCCGGATATGGTCACCGCGACCAGTCCCGACGATGTCTCCAGAAACCGCCTGCGGGTGATCGCGCCGCGCCCCGCCCTCACATGTCCCGCCATCCGATCCCCGGCCCTTTTGCGCCTCGCGGCCCTCAAGGGCCGGTTCGAGAAGGGTTAACTATAGGTTGAGTCCGGAAGGCCAGTGTCGCCGAGGCGACACTGGAATTGCCGATCCGGGACCGGGATCAGACGCCGAAGCCCGCGGGCTCGGGCAGGTCCCGGGCGCGGCAGAAGGCGGTCAGGGTGTTGGCCAGAAGGCAGGCGATGGTCATGGGGCCGACGCCGCCGGGCACAGGGGTAATCGCAGCGGCGGTCTGCGAGGCGGAGGCGAAATCGACATCCCCGATCAGCCGGTCCTTGCCGGTCTCGGGGTTCGGGGTGCGGTTGATACCGACATCGATCACGGTGGCGCCCGGTTTGATCCAGTCTCCCTTGACCATCTCGGGCCGCCCCACCGCCGCCACAACGATATCTGCTCGCCGCACCACGTCGGCAAGGTCACGGGTCCGCGAATGCGCCACGGTCACCGTGCAGTTTTCGCGCAACAGCAGCTGCGCCATCGGCTTGCCGACAAGGTTCGAGCGCCCGACGATCACCGCCTCCAGCCCCGACATGTCGCCCAGACGGTCGCGCAGCAACATCAGGCAGCCGAGCGGCGTGCACGAGACCATGGTCTTTTGCCCGGTGGCCAGTAGCCCGGCATTGAGGATGTGGAGGCCATCGACATCCTTGGCCGGATCGATACGGGCGACGATGCGGGTTTCGCTTAAGGGATCGGGGACCGGGAACTGGCAGAGGATGCCGTGGACCGCCGGATCGGCGTTCAGCCGGTCGATAAGGGCGAAAAGTTCGGCCTCGGTGGTCCCGGCGGGCAGCTTGTGCTCGAAGGACGCCATCCCGGCCTCGACGGTGCGCCTGCCCTTGTTGCGGACATAGACCTCGCTCGCCGGGTCCTCGCCGACGATGATGACGGCGAGGCCGGGGACCTCGCCGGTCTCGGCCTTGAGGCGGGCGACCTCGGCGGCGATGCGGGTCTGAAGATCGGCGGCGAAGGCCTTGCCGTCAATTATGTCTGCGCTCATGGCTTTGCCTCGTTCGTTTGGACCATTTGGGCCATTGCTTGCGTTTGGGCGAATGTAAAAGGCGATCCCCGGCCGAAAGTCAAAACCTGCCTCGTTTCAGCGCAACGTCTCAACATGTCCGGTCCGGAGCCAAACCTCCCCCCAACCCCCCTCCCGGAGGGAGGGGGGCAGCCCGGCCCGGCCATTGGGTGCCCCCCTCTCCCTTTGGGAGAGGGGTCGGGGGAGAGGTGATTTCGTGGGGCATGGCTGGCGGTGAAACCGGACAATTCTCGACACCCTCAGAACAGTCCTTCGATCTGCCCCACTTCGTTGAGGCGGATCGCCTCGGCAGACGGCACCTTCGGCAGGCCGGGCATGGTCATGATCTCGCCGCAGATGGCGACGATGAACCCGGCCCCCGCCGCCAACCGGACCTCGCGAACCGGGACTGAGTGGCCGGTGGGGGCACCGAGGAGTTTCGGATCGGTGGAGAAACTGTACTGGGTCTTGGCAATACAGACCGGCAGGTGGCCATAGCCGGCCTCTTCCCAGGTTTTCAGCTGGGTGCGGATCTTCATGTCGGCCAGCACCTCGTCGGCGCGGTAGATCTTGGTCGCAATGGCTTCGATCTTCTGGAACAGGCCGAGATCGTCCTCATAGATCGGCTTGAACTGCGCGACCCCGCTATCGGCAATCTCGGCAACCCGGGCGGCCATCTCGGTGATGCCGGCGGAGCCTTTGGCCCAATGTTTGCAGACGAAGGCCTCGGCACCGAGGCTCTGGCAATACGCGCGGATCGCCTCCACCTCGGCATCGGTATCGGTGACGAAATGGTTGATGCCGACGACGACCGGGACACCGAACGCGCCCATATTGGCGATATGGCGGCCGAGATTGGCGCAGCCCTTTTTCACCGCCTCGGCATCCTCGCGGTCGAGATCGGCGCGGGCGACGCCGCCGTTCATCTTCAGGGCGCGGACGGTGGCGACGATGACGGCGGCATCGGGGGCGATCCCGGCCTTGCGGCACTTGATGTCCATGAACTTTTCCGCCCCCAGATCAGCCCCGAAGCCGGCTTCGGTGACCACGTAATCGGCCAGCTTCAGCGCCAGTCTGGTGGCGACGACCGAGTTGCAGCCATGGGCGATATTGGCGAAGGGGCCGCCATGGACGAAGACGGGGTTGTTTTCCAGCGTCTGCACCAGATTGGGCTGGATCGCCTGCTGCAGGAGCACCGCCATGGCGCCGTCGGCCTTGATGTCGCGGGCGAAGACCGGCGTGCGGTCGCGGCGGTAGGCGACGATGATGCCGCCGAGGCGCTGCCGGAGATCCTCGAGATCGGTGGCGAGGCAGAGGATCGCCATGACCTCGGAGGCCACCGTGATGTCGAACCCGGCCTCGCGGGGAAAACCGTTGGAGACACCGCCGAGCGAGGCGACGATCTCGCGCAAGGCCCGGTCGTTCATGTCCATGACCCGCCGCCAGGTGACCCGGCGGGTGTCGATTTCCAGCTCGTTGCCCCAGTAGATGTGGTTGTCGACCATGGCGGCGAGGAGGTTATGCGCCGAGGTGATGGCATGGAAATCGCCGGTGAAATGCAGGTTCATCTCCTCCATCGGGACGACCTGGGCCATGCCGCCGCCCGCAGCCCCGCCCTTCATGCCGAAACAGGGACCGAGCGAGGGTTCGCGGACGCAGACAATCGCCTTCCGGCCGATGGCGTTCAGGCCGTCGCCGAGGCCGACGGTGGTGGTGGTCTTGCCCTCGCCTGCCGGGGTCGGGTTGATGGCCGTCACGAGAATCAGCTTGCCGTCGGGGCGGGACGCCTGCGCCTTGATGAAATCCTCCGAGACCTTGGCCTTGTCGTGGCCGAAAGGGAGCAGGCTTTCTGGCGGAATGCCGAGCCTGCCGCCGATCTCGTTGATATGCAGCTTGTCCGCCTCGCGGGCGATCTCGATATCGGATTTGTAGGCCATTCAGCTCTCCCCTGGATTCCGGTTTCGGAGGCCGTATAGTCCGATATGGTGGCTGTATACAGTACTTTCGGTTTAGAGAAAAACCGGATCAGATTGCAACAATCTGATCCCAGGATTTTGCTCAAGCCTATGAATCTGGACCAAATTTTTTCTTCAGACTGCTTCAGTCTGAAAGGATCTTGGTCCAGAGATGCGTCCGGGGTTCGCAGCGGAAGGGCGAAGCAGGTTTCGCATCGGAAAACTCCTCCCTTCGGCGCCACCGTTTGGACCGTCAGGCCGGATCGGGTTTGACCCGCGGGGCTGGTGAATTCGGTTGCCTGAAGGCGTTTCTTCCGTGCCGCCGGTTGAATAGCGATACCGCCGCTTGCAGCGATGTACCGCTTTCTTTCGAAGAAAGCGGGCCGAAATCTTCGAAAGATTTCGGTGCTTGCAGTTGCGAGCGATGCGCCCCGTCCTGGCGCGAATTGGTCCCTCGCGCACAAGGGGCGAAATTCACCACCACCGGCGTCAGACCTGCGGCTCCGGTTCGAGATCCGGGTCGCGGGGTTTACGCGGCTTGCCGGCCTTGGGAATGGCCGCAACCCCGGTGGCACCGGAATCGCCCGACGGTTTTTCCTCATCGTCGTTGACAGTCAATTTCTCGCCCTTGATGACCTTCATCATGTCGTCGCCGGTCAGGGTCTCGTATTCCAGCAGTCCCTTGGCCAGATTCTCAAGTTCCTCGTCATGCTCGATCAGGATGCTCCTGGCCGTCTCATAGGCGGTGTCCACCAGCCGCCGCGTCTCGGCATCGATGACCTCGCGGGTCTCCGGCGAGGCGACGATGCCGCCATCCATCTGCCCCAGATAGGAGTCCTGGCCGCCGGTATAGTTGATATTGCCCAGCTTGTCGGACATCCCGAACCGCGTCACCATGTTCCGGGCGATCCGCGTCACCGCCTGGATGTCGCCATAGGCACCGGAGGTGACGTTCTCTTCGCCGAATTTCAGCTCCTCTGCCGCCTTGCCGCCCATGGCGCTCGTCAGCTGCGAAACCATCTTGCGCTTGGTTGTCGACAATTCGTCGCGCTCCGGCAGGTAGAAGGTCACGCCCAGCGCCCGCCCGCGCGGGATGATCGTCACCTTGTGGACCGGGTCATGCTGGGGAACGTGCAGCCCGACGATGGCATGGCCGGCCTCGTGATAGGCGGTCAGTTTCTTCTCGTCGTCGGTCATGACCATCGAGCGGCGCTCCGCCCCCATCATCACCTTGTCCTTGGCGTTCTCGAAATCCTCCATGGTCACGAAGCGCTTGCCGGTCCGCGCCGCCATCAGGGCACTTTCGTTGACGAGGTTGGCGAGATCGGCGCCCGAGAACCCCGGCGTACCACGGGCGATGATCCGAAGGTCCACATCCGGGCCCAGCGGCACCTTGCGGGCGTGAACCTCGAGGATGCGCTGGCGGCCCTTGATGTCGGGATTGGTGACATGGACCTGGCGGTCAAAGCGCCCCGGGCGCATCAGAGCCGGGTCGAGAACATCGGGACGGTTGGTGGCGGCCAGCAGGATCACGCCCTCATTGGCCTCGAACCCGTCCATTTCCACCAGCAATTGGTTGAGGGTCTGTTCGCGCTCGTCATTGCCGCCGCCATAACCGGCACCACGATGGCGGCCGACGGCGTCGATCTCGTCGATGAAGACGATGCAGGGCGCGTTCTTCTTCGCCTGGTCGAACATGTCGCGCACGCGGCTCGCCCCCACGCCGACGAACATCTCGACGAAATCCGACCCCGAAATGGTGAAGAACGGCACCCCGGCCTCGCCGGCAATGGCGCGCGCCAGCAGGGTCTTGCCGGTGCCCGGAGGGCCGACCAGCAACGCGCCTTTCGGGATCTTGCCGCCCAGGCGCGAGAATTTCTGCGGGTCGCGCAGGAACTCGACGATTTCCTCAAGCTCTTCCTTTGCCTCATCGATCCCGGCCACATCGTCGAAGGTCACACGCCCATGCCGTTCGGTCAGCATCTTTGCCTTGGACTTGCCGAACCCCATCGCCCCGCCACGTCCGCCGCCCTGCATCCGGTTCATGAAATAGATCCAGACCGCGATCAGCAGCAGCACCGGCATCCACAGGCCCAGCATGGTCATGAAGCCCGACTGCTCCTGCGGAGCCGCGCGCACCTCGACCCCGGCCTCGCGCAATTCGGGCAGCATGTCGGAGAACAGTTCGGTGTCGAAAGGCTGGATGGTGCGGTATCGTGTACCGTCCACGGCGGTGACGTTGATCTTCTCGCCATCGATCTCGACCGCGGCGACCTGTCCGTTATCGACGTGATCGAGGAAGGTGGTGAAAGGGACTTCCGACGCGGTACGGGTGCTTCCGCCGTCGGAGAAGACCTGGAACAGCGCCACCATGAGGACGATGAGGATGGCCCAGAAGGCCAGGTTCTTGTTGTTTCCCATGGGCGGCTTCAAACTCCATTGCGGCGGGCACTGCGGGTCCCGCGCGGTTCAAAGCTAACATAAGCCCTGTTACCAAGGTTTCAACGGCGAATGATACGCGAAAAATATGTCGAAATACCGTTTCGGAGATTCGCGCGGCAGGACGGGTCGGGGGCGAGAAAGGGGCTGGCGACAGGTTCTCCGTCTCGCCAGAAGGCCGGCGTCGACAAGAGCGCCTCGCGGGGCTTGGAAGACTTCTCGCCCGGCGGCCAGTGCGCCAGGCCTTCCTCGCCCAGGGCCCGGACCGTGACACCTTCGGGACCGTGCGTTTCCCAGCGCCCGTCCCAGAGCGTTCCGGCGGGCATCGCGGGGTCGGTCCGGGCCGGTTCGCGGAAGACCTGCAGATGTCCGCCCTTGGTCCGGATGAGACAGCCTCCCAGGGTGCCCTGCCCCTGTTCCAGGATCGCTGAGAGCGGCGCAAGCCTGGGGCGGTAATCGGCCCCGCTCACCCAAGCCATGGAATGCGCCAGAAGCCGCAGCGCAACCTCCTCCGGCGCGGCGGCGAGACCGGCCTGGTGCAGGGCAACATAGCCTAGATCCGAAGGCTCGGCGACCTCGCGGGCCAGCGTCAGTGTCTCGGCTTCGAGCGCCTGGCGGGCGCGGCCCATTGCCGCGGCGGTGTCGGCCAGCCGCTCGACCGTGAGACCGGCTTCGGCCAGCGCCGGCAGGAGATTGCGCATCCGCACCCGCTCGAACCGCGCGTCGGTATTGCCCGGATCGTCCAGCCAGGCGACCTCCCTTGCCACCAGCCAGTGCCGCAATGCCTCGCGGCGCAGCCCGAGAAGCGGGCGGATCCAGACGATATCCTCCACGATACTGCTCGGCGCCATCCCCGACAGCCCGTCGACGCCCGAGCCGCGCACCAGCCGCATCAGCACCGTCTCGGCCTGATCGTCCGCCGTATGTCCAAGGGCGACGATCCCGATCCCCCGCGCCTTCGCCCAGCCGGCCAGCAGCCGCTGCCGGGCCCGCCGCGCCGCATCCTGGAGATTGCCCTCGCCGTCCCAGCCCTCCCAGCGCAAAATCTCGTGATCGAGGCCGAGCGACGCGCATTGCGCGCCCACCCAGGCTGCCTCGTCCGCACTTTCGGGCCGCAGATTATGATCGACGCTGGCCACCTGGGGCCGGAAACCGGCCTGGCACAGCAGATGCAGCAGCGCCATCGAATCACCGCCGCCCGAAACGGCGACGCCGATCTTCAGATCCTGGAGCGAAAAGGCGGCCCGGACCGCCGCCCGACCGGTACCAACGCCACGCCGCGCGCCCCGTCCGGCGCGCGCCACAAGGTCATCGACGATCGCGGCAAGCGCCTGCTCGAAACCGGCGCCGATCTCATCGGTCAAGAACAGGCCAGTCCGCCACGCTCGGACTGCACCTTCTGCGCCAGTTCCGGCGCCAGTGCGGGGAAGCGGCGCGGCACTTCGGCCAGGGTCTGGCAGGCGGCCTCGGTCTGGCCGAGCTTGCCGAGGCTGAGCCCGAGCATATAAAGCGATTCCGCCGCCCGGTCGCCATCCGGCGCGCCGGAGAAATTGTCCAGATAGACCCGCGCCGCATCGTTCCAGAGGCCTTGCGCCGCCAGCGCTTCGCCACGCAGGAACCCGGCCTGACTAGTCAGCGGACCGCCGGGATAGGTCAGCATGAAATCGGCGAATTTCTGGGCGGCGGCGGCGTAATCCCCACCGTCGAGAGCCGCCCTTGCCTCATCGAATGCCACCTGCTCGCTGATCGCCACCTGCGGCGCATCGGTCGCGGCACCGCCGGTCACCGGCGCCTCGACGACCGGAGCGGGGCCTGTTCCCGACCCCGATCCGGTTCCAGCGCCACCGCCAAGGGGCGGGATTTCACTCCATTCGGCAATGTCGCCGCCCTCCAGTTCGGTGAAGCGGAACCGCAGGTCGTTGATCTCGCGGGTGGCGTCCTCGGCGATGCGGGCGGTGCGCAGTTCCAGGTCTTCCAGCTCGCCGGTCAGACGGCGCATTTCCTCTTCCATGACGGCGAGCTGCTGCAGCGCCGGCCCGGGGTTCTCGACCCCGGTCACTGCGGGATCATTGGCCTGCAACTGCGTCTTCAGCCCGTTGATCCGGCCCATCAGCCGCTCGATCCCGGTGCGGATCTCGCCCAGATCGTCCTGGGCGGCGGCGGGCAGCGACAAGGCGGTCAGCCCGGTCGCCAACCCGGCGAAAAGCACAGCCGTCACGCGGAGAATGCGCATTCTTCCCTCTCCCTCGAAGGCCCCTGTTAGGCCTTCAATCTAGACCCCGGCCCCGCCTGCCGCAACCGTGACCGCGCGGCGGTTCTGCTGAAAGCAGCTCTCTTCGGAACAGGTCGCTTCGGGGCGCTCCTTGCCAAACGGCACGGTCGTCAGACGCGCGTCGGGAATGCCCTGCGAGACCAGATAGTTGCGCACCGAAGCCGCCCGGCGGGCCGACAGGGCGATGTTGTATTCGCGGGTGCCCTGCTCGTCGGCATGGCCTTCGATGGTGATCGGACCGCTGGAATACTGTTTCAGCCAGGCCGCCTGCTTGTCGAGGATGCCCATGGCTTCGGGCGTCAGCGTCGACTGATCGACGGCGAAATGCACCCGGTCGCCGATGGCCTGGTTAAAGAAATCCAAGCTGGAGGTCTGGATCGGGTTGCCATTGGCATCATAGTAGACCCCGTCCGCGCCAAAGCCGCCCGGCCCGGCACTGTCGCCGGCGAAGAAATCGTCGGGCGGGGTTTCCCCTTGCGTACACGCGCTCAGAACCGCGACGAGCACCAGCGATGTCGTGAAAAATCTCATTGCTCCGTTACCTCTTTTTATGGGGCCTTGTTCGCGGCCCTTGGTTCGTTTCATAGCACAGCGGCGTGTCTCGCCCAAGTCAAACCGCTGAAACCTACTGCAACAGCTTCGACCAGCTTGGGTCCGAAGCGAAGGCCGGGGTGGGGATGCGCCGCTCGTTCCGGCCCGTCAGGTCCACCGAATAGAGCGCCGGCGCGCCGCCTGCCCCCGGGGTTTCGCGGAAGAACATCACCACGCGGCCATTCGGCGACCATGTCGGCGCCTCGTCGATATAGGACTCCGTCAGCAACCGCTCGCGCCCGCCATCGACAGTCATCACCCCGATATGGAACCGCCCCCCGGCAATCTTGGTGAAGGCGACGAGGTCGCCTCTCGGCGACCAGACCGGCGTGGCGTAGCGCCCGTCGCCCGAACTGATCCGCTGCCCGTCTCCACCCGTCGCAGGCATGATGTAAAGCTGCTGCGAGCCCGACCGGTCGCTTTCATAGACGATCCGGGTGCCGTCTGGCGAGAAACTGGGCGAGGTCTCGATGGCCGGGCTCGTGGTCAGGCGGGTGCGCTGGCCGGTAGAAAGGTCAATCGTGTAGATATCGGTGTTTGACCCGTCGGTCAGCGACAGCACAACCTTGCGCCCGTCCGGCGAGAACCTTGGCGCAAACGTCACCCCCGGCAGATCGCCAAGGGTCTGGCGCTGCAGCGTGTCGACATTCATCAGATAAACCTTCGGCCGCCCGCTTTCATAGCTGGTAAAAAGGATCGAGCGGTTGTCCGGCGACCAGCGCGGGGTCAGCACGATATCGGTATCGCCGGTCAGGAACCGCACATTCGCCCCGTCCTGATCCATCACCGCCAACTGGTTCCGCCGCGCCTCCTTCGGGCCAGAGACCGACACGAAAGCCACCCGAGTATCGAAATACCCCGCCTCGCCGGTGATCCGCGAATAGACCTGATCGGCGACCTTGTGCGCCATCCGCCGCCAGCTGTCAGGCGTCCCGACAAACTGCTGGCCCTCGCCGAGCTGCGTCCCGGCATAGACGTCCCACAGCCGGAATTTCACCACGATCCGCCCGTCCCCCGTGGCGGTCGCCGAGCCGGTGACCAGCCCTATGGCGTTGATCGCCTGCCAACTGGCCAACTGCGGAGAGGTGTTGAAATCGGTGATCCGCTCGATATAGGCCTCGGGTGGGATGCGGCGGAACAGTCCCGACGAGGTCAGGTCATCGAGCACCACCTGAGTAATGTTCCGCGCCAGTTCCTCCGACCCCGGCCCTTCGGCAACGAAGGTTGGCACCGCAATCGGCAGCGGCTCGATGACGCCCTCGCCGAGGGTCAGGCGCAGAGGCGGCGGCGCTTCCTGGGCCTGGGTGGCCCCGGCCATGTGCGGCGTGAAGGCGGCGGCCATGAGGGCCGCCAGCGCCAGTCTCGTCAGGTAAGCTACCATCCCAATACCCCTCTCGGATCGAAGGTGATCTCCATCACCCGCCAGTGCGCGTATTTCTCCTGCGGCAGGTCGAAACCGCGCGCGTTGCATCTGTAGATCGCCCGCCGCGCCGCCTCGAAGGCGGTCCTGACGGACGGATCGTCTCCCGAAGTCGGTTCGATAAGTTGCGGCTCGCCCACGACCTTGCCGTCCTGGGTCAGCTCAAAGCGCAGGGTGACCTGCAAGTCCTGCGCCCCCTTGATCCCGTCCGGGACAACCCAGCAGCCATTGAGAAAGTTCAGGATCCCCTCGGTCTCGGTCCCCGACAGGGGCGGGCCGACGGGGAGGCTCTGGGCAACGGGTTGCGTTTCGGGTTGGGCGGGCTGGTTCTGATTGGCCTGATCGAGGAGAGCGGCGATTTCGTCCGCCGGCTCCTCGGGCTCTACCGTCTCCGCCTCGGCCTGCCGTTGTGCGTCGGCTTCGCGCTGGCGCTGTTCCTCGGCCAGCCGTTCCTGACGCTGCCGTTCCGCTTCCTCAGCCAGACGCTCCTGCCGCAGCCGTTCCTCTTCCTCTTCCACCAGACGGCGCGCCTCGGCGGCAGCGGCGGCCCGCACAAGTTCGGCGATATTGTCCGGGCGGCGCTGCGGGCGCAGGGGCTGGGGGCTTTCCTCTTCGATGCTCTCGGCGGTGGTGGCCTCTTCCGGCGCCGTCGGTTCCTCCTCCTCGACCACCTCTTCCGGGGTCTCTTCAGGCGTCGTGTCCTCGACCACCTCCTCCGCCGGTTCAGCTTCCTGCGGCGGCGGCGGAGCCTCGGAAGTGTCGATGCGCGGCGCGTCGCGGGGCTGCGGGGGGCGGGAGATCGAGACGGCGCCCGAACGCGGGGTCTCCACCGGCTCGGGGGCTGTTTCGGGCTGCAGGAAGGCGGTCTCGGTCTCCTGCCCCGGCAATTCGTCGATCTCGACGGTGACGTCGGGCTCGGCCACCTCGGTGCGGAGCGCGGTCAGGTCGGGTTCGGTATCGGCCTCGGAGGGCGCCTCGACGAAATCCTGGGCGGTGTCTTCGGGCAGCGCCTCGGCCTCGGGGGCTGCGGCGGCGTTGAAACTGAGATCCGGCGGGGCGATCTCGGCCAGTTCGGCGGGGTCCACCTCGGGCGCGCTGGAGCGCATGGCCTCGAATTCGGAAACCGAAATGATATCGACCTCCGAGAAGCGGATTTCCTCGGCGTCGTCCTCCTCGGTCTGGGGCAGGCCCCAGATGGCGAGGACTATCAGCGCGATGTGCGCTGATGCGGATATGATGACCCCGGCCCGCACCCTGCCATCACCCGTCCGCGTCCGTCAGCGTCGGACCCCCGGCATCGGTGACCAGACCGATATCGAGGAACCCACCGGCATTCAGCGCGCCCATGACCTGGGCGACCTGCGCATAGGGAATATCGCCATCGGCGCGGACGAAGACCTTGCGGCTGGTGCGCTCGGCGGCGATGGCGGTCAGTTGCAGGACCAGACTGTCGCGATCGACCTCGGTCTCCTGCAGGTAAAGCTGGCCGTCGGCGGTCATGGTGATGGTCAGCGGCGCTTCCTGCTCCTGCGGCAGGGGCTGGGCGGCAGTCTCGGGCATCTGCACCGGGACGCCGACAGTCAGCAGGGGGGCCGCGACCATGAAGATCACCAGAAGCACCAGCATGACGTCGACCATCGGGGTGACGTTTATTTCCGACATCGGCTTGGCGTGCGAGCGCCGGGCCCGGCCGCCGCGCGCCGAGCGCTGGATCATTGCCCCCGACATCTCAGGCCGCCTGTATGTCGAGCTGGCGCGACAGAATCATCGAGAACTCGTCGGCAAAGGCCTCGTGCTGGCCGGTGATCTTTTCGGCATCGCCCGAGAGCTTGTTATAGAAGATCACGGCCGGGATGGCGGCGAGCAGCCCCAGACCGGTGGCCAAGAGCGCCTCGGCGATACCGGGGGCGACAACGGCGAGGTTGGTGGATTGCTGCAGGGCGATCTCTTCGAAGGCGTATTTGATGCCCCAGACGGTGCCGAAGAGCCCGACAAACGGCGAAATCGACCCCACCGTGGCCAGGAAAGTCAGCCCGTTGTTGATCTTGTCGGTCTCGCGCGCAATCGCCACATTCATCGCCCGGTCGATCCGCGCCTGAGCCCCTGCGATCATGCCGCCATCGGTGCGGTGCGACCTTCGCCATTCCCGCATCCCTGCGGCGAATATCCGCTCAGACCCGCCATTGGGATCGGGGCCGATTTCCTCGTAAACCTGATCCAATGGCCGCCCCGACCAGAACGCATCCTCGAAATCCCGCGCGTCAGCCTGGGCCTTTCGGTAGTTGATGTGTTTCTGGAAGATGATTGCCCAGGACCAGAAAGAGGCCAGGATCAGGACAATCATGACGACTTTCACCGTCAGAGTTGCCCGCAGAAATAGCGCCATCAGGGAGAAATCTATCTCCCCGGCACCCGCCAGTGCAGTTGTTTCCATTTTGCCTGCTCACTTACTCGTTTCACGGCCAAACCGGTCTTCATTGCCGGTTTGACGCGCAGTCTACCGGTTTCCTTGGGTCCTGTCCAAAAATTAACGAGGTGTTGCACAAAAGGGGAATCACATCTCGCAACATCCGGTAACAGGTCGGTATGGGCGGCAGAAACGGAAGCGTGCGGATGCGCACAGATATCCGGTCAGGTCCGGACTATGCTGGTCCGGACCGAATGAGGGGGTGGCATATCGGGATCGGTATTGATCGGCTGGGCAATGGTGCTTGGCGGCGTCTGGTGGCTGTTTTCGGGGCTGGTCCTGGGCGATATGGGCGGGATCGTCGGGCTCGGGGTGACGCCGGACCTGCCGATTATAGCGTTCGACCTTCTACCTGCGACACCGCGCATCACCAATTGCGTTGAAATCGTCAGATTTCAGGCAGCGATTGGTGATTCAGGTTAAAGGTCGAATGCTTTCGTCTGTCGCGCTACCCCGCGCGGTTCATCCTCGGGATCGCCGTCAACGGGGCGATCATCTGGTACGGGATACGGATGATACGCGCCGAAGCGTAGCCTGGTTGCCGCGGCGTCCTCGGGGAGGTAGACCGCACCGGAATGCAACGGGAACGCGAGGCTCCGATGACGGTCGTCATTCACCACAACAACCGCTGCAGCACCTCCCGCAAGGTGCTGGCGATGATCGAGGACGCCGGGATCGCGCCCGTGGTCATCGACTACGCCACCGAAGGCTGGACCCGCCCGCAACTGCTCGGCCTCCTTGCCGCCGCCGACCTGACCCCGCGCGCGGCGCTGCGTGAAAAAACCGCACCGGCAGAGGAGCTTGGACTCCTCGAGCCGGATGCCAGCGACGACGCCATCCTCGACGCCATGATCGCCCACCCGGTCCTCGTCGAGCGTCCCATCGTCTGTTCCCCGAAAGGCGTCCGCCTGTGCCGGCCCGCGGAGACGGTAAAGGGGCTGCTCGACTGAGAAGACGATCGGACCCGGTAACCGATGTCAGAGCTAAGGGGCGTGGTCCGCCATCCCGTTCGGCACACCCCGCCCGGAAACCCGAAGGATCAGCGACCTGCGACGTAGCCGACGATCTCATAGGTCTGCTTCAGGATCGGTTCGGCAATCTCCGCCGCCCTCTCGGCCCCATCGGCCAGGACCCTGTCGATCTCGGCTGGATCGGCCATCAGGTCGGTCATCTTCGCGGTGATCGGCGACAGTTTCGCCACCGCCAGATCGGCAAGCGCGGGCTTGAAGGTCCCGAACTGCGCCCCGGCATGCTCCGCGATCACCGCCTCCGGGCTCATGTCGGCCAGGGCGGCGTAGATATTGACGAGATTCCGCGCCTCGGGCCTTGCGTCGAGCCCCTTCAGGGTCTCGGGCAGCGGCTCGGGGTCGGTCTTGGCTTTCCTGATCTTCTTCGCGATGGTGTCCGCATCGTCGATGAGGTTGATCCGGCTCATGTCCGAAGGGTCGGATTTCGACATCTTCTTGGTGCCGTCGCGCAAGGACATCACCCGTGTCGCCGCGCCATTGATGATCGGCTCGGGCAGCGGGAAGAAATCCGGCACCCCGAAATCGGTGTTGAATTTCTGTGCGATATCCCGGCTCAGTTCCAGATGCTGCTTCTGATCCTCGCCCACCGGCACGTGGGTGGCGTGGTAGAGCAGGATGTCGGCGGCCTGCAGAACCGGATAATCGAACAACCCGACCGAGACGGCCTCGGAGTTCTTTCCCGCCTTGTCCTTGAACTGGGTCATCCGCCCCAGCCAGCCCATCCGGGCCACGCAGTTGAAGATCCAGGCCAGCTGGGCGTGCTCGGGCACCTGGGACTGGTTGAAGATGATCGACTTTGCCGGGTCGAGCCCCGAGGCGAGGAAGCTGGCCGTCAGTTCCCGCGTCGCACGGGTCATTTCGGCGCGACCAGGCCAGGTGACGGAGATCGCATGCAGATCGACGACGCAATAGATCGTCTCGTCGCCGCTGTCCTGCATCTCGACGAAGCGCTTCACTGCGCCGAGATAATTGCCAAGCTGCAGGTTGCCCGTCGGCTGGATCCCCGAAAAGACTCGCCGCGCATGCGTCACTTCCGTCATTTCCTCAGCTCTCCGATTGCGATAGAGGTGCGGGGCTTATCGCGTCCGTATCGGGCGGCGTCAACCGGAGCCTGTTTGCGCGTGTATGATCCGAACCACAATGCCTCGCCCTTCAACGCGGTGCCAATAGTCGCCCTGCTGATCGCTGCCCCAATCGCGCTGATCGAGCTGGCGCTGCAACTGGGCGCGCGGGGCCTGATCGGCGGGCCCGAGGCGGTCGGCTGGCGGGTGGAGCTGATCCAGAAATTCGGCTTTTACGACACGATCTTCGAACAGATGCTGACTAGCGGTCATGTCCAGCCCGACTGGCTGTGGCGTTTCGCGACCTATCCCTTCATTTCCGCCAGCCTGCCCGAGGCGCTGATCGGGTCGGTGATCGTTCTGGGAACCGGATCGTTCTTTGCCCGCCACTATCCGCTGCACAGGGTGGTCCTGGCCTTCCTCATTCCGGCGGCAGCCGGGGCGCTGGCGACCGGCCTCCTGATGGACGCGCCCCGGCCGCTGATCGGGCCGATCCCGGCGGGGTTCGGGATGCTGGGGACGTTCTCCTTCGTGCAATGGATCAAGGAGCGGAACGAGGGCGGTTCGGGATGGGGCGCCTTCGGGATGGTCGGCACGCTGATGGTCCTGCAAGGCGTGCGCGGGTTTTTCTTCGGCGACTGGATGGGGTCGCTGGCCACCACCGCCGGCGTGCTGGCCGGAGTGGCGGCATCCTTCTATGTCACGATTTCAGGCCGCCAGATGGCCCGCCAGTTCTTCCTCCGCCTCCGGCGCGGCTGACCCGCAAACCCCGTGCCGTAGGGTGCGTGCTTGCACGCACCCCCCCCGTGACGCCTCACCCGCCCCCACGCCTCAACGCCGCCCTCAGGTCCGAAACCCGCATTGCCCCCGTGGCCAGAACCGCCACCCCATAGACCACCGCCCCCACCAGTACCAGCAAAGCCAGCGCCCCATAACGTAGCGTCGGGGTCGCCATCGCCGGGGCCAGCGCGACACCAAGCCCCCAGATCACCGCCCCCATCACACCGCTGGCCAAGAGCAGCCTCGGTAGCGCCCGGATCAACCGTGCATCCGGTCTCGCCGCGTCCCCATAGCGCCGCGCGCCCCACCAGAGCAGCCCGGCATTTGCCCAACCCGCCAGGGTCGTGCCCCAGGCGGCAGCGACGAAACCGATCACCGGCGCAAGGCCAATGGCGATGACCGCATTCACCAGCATCGAGATAAAGGCATAGTTAAACGGCGTCTTCGTGTTTTCGCGGGCGAAATAGACAGGCGACAGCACCTTTTGCAGCACAAAGGCCGGAAGCCCGGCCCCATAGACCGCCACCGCCAGCGCCGTCGCCGCCGCATCGGCCTCTGTGAAGGCCCCGCGCTGGAACAGCACCGAGACCAGCGGCAGCGGGATGACGATCAGCGCCAGCGCCGCGGGCAGGGTCAGGGTCATGGAGAACTCCAGCGCCCGGTTGACCGCAGAACGCCCTCCCTCGGCGTCCCCGGCCCCGAGACGGCGGGAAAGATCGGGCAACAGCACCACCCCGATCGCCACCCCAACCAACCCCAGCGGCAACTGATAAAGCCGATCCGCATAATAAAGCAGCCCCGCCGCCCCTTCGAAATAGGACGCCACCTGCCGCCCGATCACCAGGTTGATCTGCACCACACCTCCGGCCAGCGCTGCCGGCGCGGCAATGATGGCAAGGCGCTTCAGCTCGGGCGTCCAGCGCGGGCGGCGGGGGATCAGCCGGATACCGGCGCGGTTGGCGGCTTGCCAGACCAGCGCCATCTGGACGAGACCGGCGAAGGGCACGCACCAGACGAGGGTGCGGGCGACGTCTCCGCCGGTGTTCCCTGCAATCGCCATCGCCGAGATCATGATGATGTTCAGCGCCACCGGAGCGGCGGCAGCCATGGCAAAGCGGCCGAGCGCGTTCAGGACCCCTGACAGAAGGGCCGCGAGGGATATGAAAAAGATATAGGGAAAGGCGATACGGCCATATTCGACGGCCAGGCCAAAGCGTTCGTCAGCCTCGAAGCCGCTCGCCAGAGCCAGCACCAGCCAAGGCATTGCCGCTTGGGCGATCAGGGTGAAAATCAGAACGACCGTGGCGAGCCCCGCCATGGCGTCGGTGGCAAAACCCTTCGCATCCTCTCCTTTTTCGAGTTTCTTCGAGAACATCGGCACGAAAGCCATGTTGAAGGCGCCTTCGGCGAAGAAGCGGCGGAAGAGGTTGGGCAGGGAAAAGGCGATGACGAAGGCATCGACCACCGGACCCGCGCCCAGAAACGCCGCGATCATCACGTCGCGGACGAAGCCGAGGATGCGCGACAGCAGCGTCCAGGCCCCGACGGTCATGAAGGCGGGCAACAGGCGGATGGGGCGGCTCACCCCTCGGCCCTCTCTGCTCCCAGACGGATGGCGTTGCGCAGCCGTTCGGCGATGGCGTCCTGCTTGGCCTTGGCATGGATCTTCAGCCCGAACAGGTCCTTGACGTAGAAACTGTCCACCGCCTGCGCGCCATAGGTGGCGATGATCGCCGAGGAGATGGAAATGGAATTGTCGTTCAGCGTCCGGGTCAGGTCATAGAGAAGCCCGGGCCGGTCGCGGGTGTCGACCTCGATGATGGTGAAGATTTCCGAGCCCTCGTTGTCAAAGGTTATCTCGGTGGGGACGATGAATTCCTTTTCGCGTTTCTTGACCTTGTCCTTGGCCTTCAGCGCCTCGCGTGCCACCACCTCGCCCTTCAGGGTCTGGGTGATGAGCTTCCTGAGCCGGGTCAGCCGCGCCGCCTCGTAAGGCGCGCCGTCGGCATCCTGGATCCAGAACACCGCCGTCGCGATCCCGTCCTTGGTCGTATAGGTCCGGCCGTCCACCACATTGGCCCCGGCCAGCGCGATGGCCCCGGCGATCCGCGAGAAGATGCCGGGATGATCCGGCATCACGAAACAGGCCCGCGTGGCGTCCCTTGCATCGTCCTGCTCGATCTGGCTGACCGGCTCGTCCGACTTGATCTGCCGGATCAGATTGGCGATCACCACCTGAGTCGAGGTGTCCAACCCGAGCCAGTAGGAATTGTAGTGCCGCCGGCATTCGTCGGCGATCTCCATCGCGTCCCAGCCGTGCAGCGCCGTCGCGAGATTCTCACGCGCCTCGGCGATCCGCTCGGGCTGCGAGCGGCGGCTGTCCTTGCCGGTCAGCGCATCCATGGTCAGCGCGAACAGCTCGCGCAGGAGCATCGCCTTCCAGTTGTTCCAGGTCCCCGGACCGACCCCCCGGATATCGCACACGGTCAGCACCGTCAGCAGCTTCAGCCGTGTCGGGCTTTGGACGATATTGGCGAAATCCTGCACCGTTCTGGGATCCGACACGTCGCGCTTCTGGGCCATGTCGGACATCAACAGGTGATGGCGCACCAGCCAGGCGATCGTTTCGACCTCGTCCTCCTCCAGCCCCAGCCGCGCGCAAACCCGTCGCGCGATCTCCTCGCCCGCCACCGAATGGTCCTCGGGCAGACCCTTGCCGATATCGTGCAACAGCGTCGCCAGATAGACCACCCGCCGGTTCACACCCTTGTCGAGAATGTCCGAGGCCACCGGCAATTCCTCGATCAACTCGCCCTTCTCGATCTGAAACAGGGTCGAGACGCATTGGATCGAGTGCTCGTCGACGGTGAAATGATGATACATGTTGAACTGCATCATCGCATCGATCCGCCCGAACTCGGGCATGAAGGCCCCGAGCACTCCCAACTCGTTCATCCGCCTGAGGGCCCGTTCCGGGTTGTTGGAACTCAGGAGCAGATCCAGAAACAGCCGGTTCGCCTCGGGATCGTGCCTGATCTCGTCGTCGATCAGCGGCAGCGAAGCCCGGATCAGCCGCATCGCATCCGGATGGATGAGGATCTCCGAGCGCAGCGCCTCCTCGAACAGTCTGAGGATATTCACCGGATCGCGCCGAAAGGTCTTGGGATCGACCACGTCGAGCCGCCCATGCTTCAGCACATAACCCTCGCGGGTCGGCTTGCCGCCGAAATTGAACGCATTCAGGATCGAGCGGGCCAGGCCCGGCTTCTGCTTGACATGCTGCGCTTCCAGCGAGGCGAGAAAGACCCGGGTCAATTCCCCCACCGCCTTGGCGTGGGTGAAATAATCCTGCATGAACCACTCGACACCGCGCCGCCCCCGGCTGTCGGCATAGCCCAGGGCCCGGGCCACCTCGACCTGCGCGTCGAAGGTCAGCTGCTCGGTCGGGCGGTTGACACAGAGATGCAGCTGGCAGCGCGTGGCCCAGAGGAAACTCTCGGCCTCGGTGAAAATCCCGAATTCCTCGTCCGTGAACACCCCCATCCGGGCGAGGTCCGCCGGGGTCTTGGCATGGTTGAGATACTTGGCGATCCAGAACAGCGTCTGCAGGTCGCGCAGGCCCCCCTTGCCCTCCTTGACATTGGGCTCGACCATGTAGCGCGCACCGCCATGGCGCTGGTGGCGCTCTTCCCGCTCCGCCAGCTTGGCCTCGACAAACTGCGGCCCGGTCCTGTCGAACAGCTCCTTCCAGAGACGGCTGTCGAGATCGGCGGCGAGCGTCCGGTCCCCGGTCAGATAGCGGTGCTCGAGAAGTGCTGTGCGGATGGTGAAGTCGGTCTTGCCCAGGGTCAGGCACTCGTTCACCGACCGCACCGCCTGACCGACCTTCAGCTTCAGGTCCCACAGCACGTAGAGAATGCACTCGATTGCGGTGTTCACCCATTTCACCGGCTTCGGTGCGACCAGGAACAACAGGTCGACATCCGAGAAAGGCGCCATCTCGCCGCGGCCATAGCCGCCGACCGCCAGCACCGACAACTGGTCGGCATGGGCCTCGGAACGCGGCGGTTCGAGATGCTTGATGACCGTCTCGACGGTCAGGGTCACGATCCGGTCGGTGAGGACCGTGTAGGCCTCGATCCCCAGACGCGCCGCCATCGGTTTGGCCCCGAGTGCCGCTGCTATCCGGGCGCGACCGGCCTCGTTGGCGGCGCGGAGCTGTCCGACCACCGTTTCGCGCAGGTCCTTGGGATCGGATTTCGACGCCCGTGTGATCGCACGCCGGATCGGCCCCGGATCGAGGATCAGCTTTGGATCGGCGACAAGGGCCTCGATCCCCGGCGCGTCTTCCTCGCGATCACTGTCAGGAGCCGCCAGCGGAGATACTCCCCGAAGCGGGCGAAATGACCGTCATTTCGCTATCGGCAATCTGGAACACCGCCAGGGCCCGCTGGTTCTGCCCGTTCGGCAGAAAGCGGAAGGCGCCGTTCACCCCGGCAAAGCCAGTCGCTTGCGTCAGCCGCGCCGCCGAGAAGGGATCGGAGGCCTCCTCCGCCGCCGCCTCGCGGATCAGCGCCCCGACCGCGGCGACCCCGTCATAGGCCAGGGCGGCCAACGGATGCGGCTGGGCGGCGAACTGGCTCTGATAGCGGCTGTCGAACTGCGCCAGAAGCCCCGGCGAGGGCGCGGCGAACCATGTCCCCTGCAGGCCGGGCTGCCGGGCGGCATCGGGGACGGCGTCCCAGCGGGCCAGCGACAGATATTGCACGCCGTCGCGCAGGCCGAGCCCGCGCATGTTCTCGACCACATAGGCATAGCCCTCGCCCGAGGTCAGCACGATGGCATTGGCCCCGGCGCCCTTGATCTGGCTGGCCATCGCGGTCGAGGCATTGGCGATCCCGGCGATCGAGGCCGAATAGGACACCGCCGTCACCACCTGCGCGCCGGTCTTCTCGGCCGCCGCCTGCACCGCCCGCTGCGCCTGGTCGCCGGCGAGGCCCTGTGGCTTGATCACCGCCACATCCCGCAGTCCCTGCGAGGCCGCATAGCCCACCAGCCGGTCGGCGGTATTCTCGAAGGTCAGGCCGAGGACATAGACATTGCCGCCGGCGATCTCGGAATTGTTGGAGAAACTAAGCACATTGATCCCCGCCGCAGCCGCCACCGGCGCAACGCCCGAGGCCGAGGTCGAAAACAGCGGGCCCAAAATGATCTCCGCCCCTTCGGCAACCGCCTTCTTCGCCGCCTCGGCCGCCGAAGCCGCCTCGCCGCCGGTGGCATAGACCTTCAGGTCCAGCTCGATCCCGGAAAGATCGGCCTCGGCCATCCGCGCGGCATTCACCAGGCTCTGGGCCAGCGCCTCGTTCTGTTCGTTGCCGGTGCCCAGCGGCACCAGAAGTGCCACCGTCACCGGGCGGGTAACGTCCACATCCGGCCCGGTACCGCCCCCCTGCAGGTTCGGATCGCAGCCCGCGAGCGCGAGAAAGGTCAGTGCTACCAACAGTTTGAACGGGTTTCTCAGCATCGCCATGGTCTCGTCCGACCCCCTATTTTCCTTGCCAGCGCCCCGGCACTGGTGTTTGTCAAAAGCCTAGAGCCTCGCGGCGCTCTAGTAAACGCATTGATCCCCGGCGGCAAGATGACCGAGCCCCTTCCCCTCTCTCCAGGCCTCTATCTCGTCGCCACGCCCATCGGGTCGGCGCGTGACATCACGCTGCGGGCTCTGGATATCCTTGCCGGGGCCGATATCCTGCTGGCCGAAGACACCCGCAACACGCGGAGGCTCATGGACATCCACGGGGTGCGTCTGTCCGGCCGCCCCCTCTGGCCCTATCACGACCATAATGGCGCAGCGCAGCGGTCGAAGGTGCTGGCAGCCCTCCGGGATGGCCGCTCGGTGGCGCTGGTCAGCGATGCCGGCACACCGCTGATCGCCGATCCCGGCTTCGACCTCGCCCGTGCCGCCATCGCCGAGGACCTGCCCGTCACCGCCGCCCCCGGCGCCTCGGCCCTGCTGACGGCGCTGTCGGTCTCCGCCCTGCCCACTGACCGCTTCCTCTTTGCCGGCTTCCTGCCGCCGAAATCCGCCGCCCGCCGCAAGGCCCTGACCGGGCTCGCCACCGTCCCGACGACCCTGGTCTTCTACGAATCCCCCAAGCGCCTTGCCGCGACGCTGGCCGACATGGCCGCCACCCTCGGCCCCGACCGCGAAGCCGCCATTTCCCGCGAATTGACGAAAAAATTTGAAGAAACCCGCCGCGGCCCGCTCGGCCTCCTCGCCGAGGCCTATGCCGCCGGGCCCCCGCCCAAAGGCGAGATCGTCATCTCAATCGGTCCCCCGCCCGACCGCGAGGCCGATCCCGAGGACATCGACGCGGCCCTCCGCACCGCCCTCGCGTCCGCCTCCGTTAAGGATGCGGCAACCTCTGTCGCCCAGTCTCTCGGCATCCCGCGCAAACAGGCCTATGCCCGCGCGCTTGCCTTATCCAGGGACCAATGACAGACGCCCTCACCCGCCACCATTCCGGCCTCGCCGCCGAGGACATCGCCGAACGCGCCTACGAAGCGCGCGGCGCCAGTATCCTCGCCCGCCGGGTCCTGACTGAAGCCGGCGAGATCGACCTCATCGCGGCCCTCGGCCCCCTGACCATCTTCGCCGAGGTCAAGGCCCGCAGAACCCTCCACGCCGCCGCCCACGCCCTGTCGCCCGGCCAGTCCCGGCGCATCATGAGCGCCGCCGAATGCTGGCTCGCCGACAACCCGCGCCCCGGCGATCTCCGCTTCGACCTGGTCACCATCGACCGCGCCGGCACCGTCGACATCATCGAAAACGCCCTGTTGTTCTGAGCTCCGACCCCGTAAAGCCCACCCCCCATCCTCCTTCTTGAAAATACTCCCGGGGGGTGCGGTGGGCGGAGCCCCCCGCGGGTCGCCCCGCCGACGGGGGCACGAAACCGGATCGCGATGCTGGCCATCCTCGCGCCAAGCCCCTATGAATCCCCACTCAGGAAAGACGGAAATCATGCCCGACGCCCCCACCCTCCTCGGCCTCTCCGGCGCCCTCCGCAAGGGCTCCACCAACACGCGTCTCGTCCACGAGGCCGCCCGCGCCTTCGCGCCTTCCAGCTTCACCCTTGGCGACCTCCGCCTCCCGCTCTATGACGGCGACCTCGAGGATCGCGACGGCGTGCCCGAGGCCGTCCACCTCCTCGCCGACCAGTGCCGCGCCGCCGATGCCATCGTCATCTCGACCCCGGAATATAACGGCAACCTGTCGGGCGTGCTCAAGAATGCCCTCGATTGGCTCAGCCGCACCGGAAAGGCGCCGCTGAGGGACAAGCCGCTCGCCATCGTCTCGGCGGCAGACGGCAAGTCCGGCGGGGCCAGGGCGCAATATTCGCTCCGCCTCTGCCTCGCGTCCTTCCGCCCCCGCCTGCCGCTGGGCCCGGATGTGACAATTCACAATAGCCGCAGCGCCTTCGACGCCGAAGGCCGCCTGAAGGACCCCAAGAGCTTCGAGATTCTCCAGCGCCTGATGCAATCGCTCAAGGACGAGATCGCCCGCTGATCCGCCCCGGCAATCCCGTTCTCACCGCCTCTGACCCCACAAGGTCGAGGCCGCAGGCCCGATCCCGAAACCCGGTCCCGAAAATCAGCCCTCCGGGCCGGACATGATCCGGCGCAGGATCGCCTCGGCGCTGGCCCCGGACCAGTCCGCCCCGCCCGACAGCCGCGCGATCTCGGTGCCGTCCCGGTCGAGGATCACCGTCACCGGCAGACCCAGCACCCCCATCGACCGGGCCGCCGCCGAGCGCGGGTCCACAAACGTCTCCAGCGAGGTGATTCCGTGTTCTTCGTTGAACCGTTGGATATCTTCCAGCTTGTTCCGTCCGGTCGCCACCGCGATCACCTCGAAATCCGCGCCCCCGAGCCGCCGGTTCAGCGCGTCCAGCGCCGGTTTTTCCTCCCGGCAGGGCGCGCACCAGGTGGCCCAGAAATTCAGCAGCCGGACCTTGCCATTGCTGTCCGCCACCGTGACCGGATTGCCGTCCACATCCTGAAACGCCACGCCCGAGGCATCCACCGGATCGCCGAAGGCCAGCTTCTTCATCGTCCCCTCGCGCATCGCCTCGAGGGCCGCCACGTCATCCGCGCTCAGGCCCCCGGCCATGCCAGGATTTGCACTCAACGCAAGGCCCGCATATAGCAGGGCGATCAGGATGGGTTTCATCGGTACTCCTTTGGGTATTCGGGCGGGCATTCGGGGTTCGGGCATGGCAAAAAAGACTTCCAACGCGATGTGGGGCGGGCGGTTCGCGAGCGGGCCGGACGCGATCATGGAGGCGATCAATGCCTCCATCGGGTTTGACCGGCGTCTGGCCGCCCAGGACATCGCCGGGTCCCGCGCGCATGCGGAAATGCTGGCTGCCTGCGGCATCATCAGTGATAGCGACGCGGCGGCGATCCGGGAAGGCCTGCTCACCATCTTGTCAGAGATTGAAACCGGCGCCTTCGAGTTCTCCACCGCGCTCGAAGACATCCACATGAATGTCGAGGCCCGCCTGCGCGAGCTGATCGGCGAGCCTGCCGGACGGTTGCACACCGCCCGGTCGCGCAACGATCAGATCGCCACCGATTTCCGCCTCTGGGTCCGCGACCAGTGCGACGCCGTGGCCGAGGGGCTGATGGCGCTGATGACGGCGCTTGTCGCGCAGGCCGAGGCCGGGGTCGATCTGGTCATGCCCGGTTTCACCCATCTGCAGGTGGCCCAGCCGGTCACCTGGGGCCATCATATGCTTGCCTATGTCGAGATGTTCGCCCGCGACCTCTCGCGAGTGCAGGACGCCCGCGCCCGCATGAACGAAAGCCCTCTCGGGGCGGCGGCGCTGGCTGGAACCGGCTTTCCCATCGACCGCGAGAGAACGGCAAAGGCGCTCGGCTTCGACCGGCCGATGGCCAATTCGCTCGACGCCGTCTCGGACCGCGATTTCGCGCTGGAGTTCCTGAGCGTGGCCTCGATCTGCGCCACCCACCTGTCGCGCTTCGCCGAGGAGCTGGTGATCTGGTCCTCGGCGCAGTTCCGGTTCGTCACCCTCTCGGACCGCTTCTCCACCGGCTCCTCGATCATGCCGCAGAAAAAGAACCCCGACGCCGCCGAGCTGATCCGCGCCAAGGTCGGGCGGATCAACGGGGCGCTGGTCGGCCTGCTGACGGTGATGAAGGGCCTGCCCCTGGCCTATTCCAAGGACATGCAGGAGGACAAGGAACAGGTCTTCGACGCCGCCGATGCGCTGATGCTGGCGCTGGCGGCGATGACCGGCATGGTCTCGGACATGACGCCCAATCCGCAGGCGCTGCGGGCGGCGGCATCCTCGGGCTTTTCCACCGCCACCGACCTCGCCGACTGGCTGGTCCGCGAGGCCGGCCTGCCCTTTCGCGAAGCGCATCACGTCACCGGCGCGCTGGTGAAACTGGCCGAGGACAAGGGCTGCGACCTTGCCGACCTGAACCTGGCCGAACTTCAAACCGGCCACGACGCCATCACCGAAGCGGTCTATTCCGTCCTCGGCGTCGACAATTCCGTCGCCTCGCGGCAAAGCTTTGGCGGCACCGCCCCGGATCAGGTCCGCGCCCGCATCGCCGACTGGAAGGCCCGGTTGTGAGAGCGCTTGTGCTGATCCTCATGCTCGCCGCCTGCGGGCTGAAAGGCCAGCCGCTGCCGGTCGAGCCAGAAGACCCAGCCCGCGAGGCTCAGTAGTCGCGCAGGAAGATCGTCCCGGCCTCGCAGGCCGCCCGGCAATCGGTGGCGTCCCTCTGCGTATCCTCCGGAACCAGGTCCGTCGCCGTACCGGAGCCTTCGAAGCGCATGTCGTCGCATTCGCCATCATTGGCCCATTCCGAGGTATCGTCACCGAAATCGATTGCCGTGCATTGGGTCGCCGCCCTGGCATCGGCCTCGACCCAGAGCGTGATCTGCCCGGTATTCAGCAGGGTCCTGCAATCGGTGGCGTCATGGCCGATATCCTCGGTCAGAAAACCCGAGTCCATCGACGTCCCGGGACCGAAGAACCGCCGGTCGTCGCATTCGCCATCGTCGGACCATTGCGACATGTCATCGCCGAAATCGATCCCGGACGGGTCTTCCGCCACCTCCGGTTCCTCGACCAGATCCGCCTCGGTCCCGCCCTTGGCGAAATGCTTGTCGAGATCCTGGGCGGCGGCGGGTGCGACTACAAGACAGACCACAGCTGTCAGCAAAGCAGGTCTCATCATTATCTGGGTCCTCTTGGTTCATCGGTTCTGAGATCAATTCCTAACCGATTGAGCGCAATCGGGCTACCGGTTCTCGAAAAAACAATCCAATTCGGCAAACGGGCGAAATTTTTATTGTTTAAAAACAGCAGGTAGAGAGGGGTTTCACAGTGAACACCCGCTGTATTGCTTCACCCTGCCCCGGCCTCGGCCTCGTCGAGAATGTCCAGAAAGGCCAGCACGAACCGTTCGGCCATTCTCCTCCCGGAATTGACCTGAATCATGGCAGGACGACACAGGGAGGGCTGCAATAAAGTCATTTGAAATGAGGGGGAATACCGATGTCCACAATCACGAAATCAATTGCAGTTCTCGGCGTGCTCGTCGCGCTTGTCTGGAGCGGTCTTTGGATCTTCGCCACCCGCAGCCACGATCCCGACAACCCGCGCAGCACGCCCTATGGCTACCTGATGAGCCATACCGTCTCCATCGACCTGCCACCGCATGAAGTCTTCGATTTCATCACCTACCAGATGCCCGAATACAACCTGACCATCGCCGAGGCCCATGACCGGTTCGAGATTGTTGATGGCGAGGGGCTGACCGAGGGCGTGACCTTCATCGCCGAGGAATATCAGGAGGACGAGGGCGTCATAAACCGCTACCTGGTCAAGAAGGCGATCCCGGGGGAATATCTGCACTATGCTTCGGAACCGAGCCTTATCATGGAGAAACGCGATGGCGAATGGGTACAGACCGGCACCTGCAACGCGCTGGTCTGGTTCGATATTGCACCCGAGGGCGAAGGTTCGAAGGTTACACAGACGATACTGATAGAAATGCCCAACCTTTGGACCAAGGCGCTGATCGATGCCATCATTCTCGGGGAGGACAGCAACGAATGGCAGGATCACCTGGTCGAGGAACTGCAAGGGCTGAAGGCTGCAATGGAGGGTTGAAGCCGGTTTCTTGTGACCTGCTCTATTCAGTCTCTCACGCCGCCCCGCGTTCGGCCTCTTCAAGAATATCCAGAAACGCCAGTCCGAACCGCTCGGCCAGGCGGCTGCTCATTCCCCTGATCCGTGCCAGTTCCTCCAGGTCGCCCGGGCGCTCCTCGGCGATCCGTGCAAGGGTGGAGCTGCCGCAGGAGAGATAAGTCTCCAGCCCGCTTTCGCCGCGTGCCAGTTCCACCTGTGCCGCCTGCAGCCGGTCATAGATGCCGCCGCCTGCCTGTCCGGCCAATTTCCTTCGCACCGGATGCTGCGGGTCGGGTGCATCGCCGTTGATGACCTTCAGAAAGATATCGCCGTATTTCTCCAGCTTGGCCGCGCCCACGCCCGACACGCCCCGCATCGCGTCCCGGTCGCGGGGGCGGGACGTGGCCATCTCGGTCAGCGAGCGGTCGGTGAAGATGATATAGGCCGGGACCTTTGCCGCCTCGGCCAGCTCGCGCCGCTTGGCCTTCAGTGCGGCCAGCAGCGGCTCGTCCTCTTCGCCCACCAGCGCCACCGGAGCCGGCCGAGATGGCGTCTTTGCCTTCGCCACCGTGTCTTTTCTGAGCGTGATTGTCTCTTCGCCCTTCAGCAAGGGCCGCGCGGCCTCGGTGAACCTGAGCGCGCCGTGCCGCTCGGGATCGGGCCTGAGCAGGTCGAGCCCCATCAGCTGGCGGAAAATCGTCCGCCACTGCGCCCGCGAGAACTCGGTCCCGACCCCGAAGGTCGGCAGCCGGTCATGGCCGCGCGCCTTCACCTTGTCGGTCCGCTCACCCAGGAGCACCGCGATCAGATGCTCGGCACCGAAATATTCCCCCGTCCGCAGCACTGCCGAGAACGCCTTCTGCGCCGCCTCGGTGCCGTCAAAGGTCTCGGGCCTTTCGGTGCAGATATCGCAATTCCCGCAATCGCCGTCCCGGGCCTCGCCGAAATACCTCAACAGAGCCCGCCGCCGACAGACCGGGCTTTCCGCCAGGCCCAGAAGCGCATTCAGCCGCCCATGATCGGCCTGCTTGCGCTCAACCGGTGCCAGCCCTTCGTCGATCTGAGACCGCCGCAGGCGGATATCATCCGCCCCGAACAGCGTCAGCGTCTCGGCCGGGTCGCCGTCACGGCCGGCGCGGCCGATTTCCTGGTAATAGGCCTCGACCGATTTCGGCAGGTCGGCATGGGCGACATAACGGATATCGGGCTTGTCGATGCCCATGCCGAAGGCCACCGTCGCGCAAACCACCAGCCCGTCCTCGCGCTGGAACCGCGTCTCGGCCAGCCGCCGGTCGTCGGGGGAAAGCCCCGCGTGATAGGCAAGGGCGGCGATACCCTCGGCCTGGATGGCATTGGCCAGCACCTCGGTCTTGTTCCGCGTCCCGCAATAGACGATCCCCGACTGGCCGCGCCGGGCGGTGACGAAATCAAGCAACTGCTTGCGAGGGCTGGCCTTGGGCTGGAAGGCCAGCCGCAGGTTGGGCCGGTCGAAGCCGTGCAGGAACACCTCCGGCGGGGCGTCGAACAGTTTGGCGGCGATCTCGTCGCGGGTCTCGGGATCGGCGGTGGCGGTGAAGGCGGCCATCTGCACGCCGAGCGCGGCCCTCAGCTTGCCGATATGCAGATAATCAGGCCGGAAATCATGGCCCCATTGCGACACGCAATGCGCCTCGTCCACGGCAATCAGGCTGACCCCGATCCGCCGCAGCAGCTGATCGGTCCCGGGCCGCGACAGGCGCTCGGGCGCCATGTAAAGCAGCTTCATCTCGCCCTGGTCAAGGGCGGCGAAGACCTCTTCGGTCTCTTCCTCGGTATTGCCCGAGGTCAGCGCCCCGGCCATCACACCGGCCTCGCGCAGCCCCCGCACCTGGTCGCGCATCAGCGCGATCAGCGGCGAAATCACCACCGTCACGCCGTCGCGGGTCAGCGCCGGGAGCTGATAGCAGAGCGACTTGCCGCCGCCGGTAGGCATGATCGCCAGCACGTCGCGCCCTGCCCCTATCGCATCGATGATCTCTCGCTGGCCGGGGCGGTAGGCGTCAAAGCCGAAAATGCGGGAAAGGAGCGTCTCGGGTGCGGTCATGCGTACATCCATAAGCCACCCGCCGCGACCATGCCAGAGGCGGGGTTGACGAGGGGTTAAGTTGGCCCGGGGGAGTGCCGCAGAAGGGTGATCCAGCTGTCACCATAGCGCCGCGCATCGGATTTGACGAAGCCCGGAGGGGCAGCTTGTTCGGCGTTCTCCTCCCAAACAATCACCGCGCCCTCCGCCAGCCAGCCCCCCGCGACGCAGGAGGCCAGCGCCTTTTCGCCCAGCCCCTTGCCATAGGGCGGATCGAGGAAGACCAGATCGCAGGGCTTGCCCCGGTTCTCGCCCAGCCGGGTCGCATCGCGGCGATAGAGCTTCACCACGCCACCGGCCCGCAGCTTATCGGTATTCTCCCGGATCAGGGCGCGGGCCTTCACGCCGTCATCGACGAACTGCACGCTCGCCGCCCCCCGGCTGAGTGCTTCGAAACCCAGCGCTCCGGTGCCGGCGAACAGGTCCAGAACCCGCGCGCCCTCCAGCGGATAATCGCCATGGGTCAGCAGGTTGAACAGGCTCTCGCGCACCCGGTCCGAGGTCGGGCGCAGCCGCGACGCCGCGTCTCCGGCGCCGAGCGCGGCCAGTGCCGTTCCCCTGAACCGCCCGCCGACGATCCGCATCAGCCGATGGCCTTGAGGTCGGTGCCGGGATCGGCGAGCGCGTCCGGGTCGGGCGACACCCCGGCCTCGATCCAGCGCTTGCCGGTCATATAGGCGCGGGGGTCGTTCATCGCGTCGACGGCCAGCAGTTCCGACCCCTTGTAATACCAGACCGATTGGGTTCCGGGCCTGGTGCCGGGGCGGATTAAAGTCCGGTCATAGCCCGAGTTCAGACCGGCGATCTGCAGCTTGACGTCGTATTGATCGGACCAGAACCAGGGCCGGGCGATGTAGTCGGTCTCCTGTCCCAGCATCGCCGCCGCCGTCGCTTCGGCCTGATCGATGGCGTTCGGCACCGATTCCAGCCGGATACGACGGCCCCGGTAGGGAAAGGAGGTACAGTCCCCGGCGGCGAAGATATCCGGGTCCGAGGTCCGGCCACGCGCGTCCACCCTGATACCGTTCTCGATCTCCAGCCCCGCCGCCTCGGCCAGACCGGTCTCGGGCTCGATGCCGACGCCGATAATGACAAAATCCGCCGCCAGTTCGGTGCCGTCGGTCAGCACGGCCCCGGTAACGCGCCCCGCGCCGGTGAGATGCGCCAGCCCGGTCGCCTCGCGCAGATCAACGCCGTGGGCCTTGTGGAGGTCGCGGAAATAGGCGGAGGTTTCGGGGGCGGCGACCCTTTGCAGGATGCGGTCGGCGGCCTCCAGCAGGGTCACTTTCAGCCCTCTCGCGGCGGCCACGGCTGCGGCTTCGAGCCCGATATAGCCGCCGCCGACGATCAGCACCCGCGCGCCGTCGCGGAACTCGGGCGCCATGGCGTCGACATCGGCGAGGGTGCGCACCGGGTAGACGCCGTCAAGGGTGCCACCGATCCTGTCGGGCAGCAGCCGGGGCCGCGATCCGGTGGCCAGCGCCAGCTTGTCATAGAAGACCCGTTCGCCGGAGGTCAGTTGTACCGCCCGCGCCGCGCGGTCGATGGCCTCGACCCGGTCGCCGAGCCGCAGCGCGATATCGTGGTCGTCATAGAAGCTCGCCTGCCGCAGATAGAGCCGCTCCAGCGGCATCTCGCCCAGCAGGTATTTCTTCGACAGAGGCGGGCGCTGATAGGGCAGATGCGGCTCGTCGCCAATGAGGGTCAGAGAGCCCTCGAAGCCTCCGGTCCGGAGTTTCTCGGCCAGAACGGCGCCTGCCTGCCCTGCGCCGATGATGATTATTCCGACCAACGTGCCGCTCCTGCCGATGTGCTCTTGTCGCCGTCCGTTATATGGGCGAAATTCGGCGAGGAAAACATCTCAAAGGGGGCCAGAATGGCTATTCGGACCGGCGACAGGATACCCGACGCAACGCTATTGAAAATGGGGGCGGGCGGGCCCGAGAAGGTCGCGCTCAAGGACCTGGCCGGGACGGGCAAGGTGGCGCTGTTTGGCCTGCCGGGGGCGTTCACCGGCACCTGCAGCTCGGCGCATGTGCCGTCCTTCATCCGTTCGATGGACAAGCTGGCCGAAAAGGGGGTGGCCAAGGTGATCTGCGTCTCGGTCAACGACCCGTTCTGCATGGCGGCCTGGGGCGGATCCACCGGCGCGACAGAGGCCGGGATCGAGATGCTGGGCGACGCTGGGGCGGAGTTTACAAAAGCGGTCGGGATGAATTTCTCCAATCCCGATGTCGGCTTCTTCGACCGCTCGAAGCGCTATGCGATGCTGATCGAGGACGGGGTGGTGACCATCCTCAATGTCGAGGAAAGTCCCGGGGTCTGCGAACTCAGCGCCGCGGAAACCCTGCTCGACCAGATGGGCTGAGATCCTGGCGCAAGGTGGGATGAACGCATTTCGCCTATAACGTGCATCACCAATCGCCGCGAGGCAATCCAACGATTACAACGCGGGTTGGTGATGCGCGAAGATCAGGGAAAAGGCGGAACGCTGTAAACCCAGCTTGCCTGCGTGCGGCGATAGAGCGATGGCGAGAAAATCGGAAACGATTTTCGGCTCGGACATCGCGCAAATTCAAAAGGTTAGAGCATCGTTCGTAATTCAGAAATCATGGACGATGTTCTAGTCAGACGGTTTCGTCGGCCTCGGCGGTCGGTTCGTCCGGCAGGCCGAGATAGTCCAGCCGCGACAGTTTCTCGTTCATGATATCGAGCTTGGCATTGGTCTCGATCTGCTGCTCGACCGACGAGAACGAGGCCAGCTGGGCCACGAACTGCGTCGCGTCCAGCGGCTCCAGCGGGTCCTGGTTGCGCATCTGGGCGGTCAGAAGCTTCAGGAAGGTCTGGAAATCCTGCTCGGACTTGGTCTGCGGTGCCTGATCCGGGCCTTGCGTGCCCGTCGTGCCGGTGGTTGCGGCTGTGGGTTGAACCTGCATCTCTGTCTCCTGTCAGAACCGGATATCCAGCCGCCCGTCGGCGGTCAGTTCCGGTACCATGAGGTAATATTCGGTTTCCAAGGCGGGCATCGCCGCGTCGCCCGTGCCGCCTTGCGGCGCCTGCCGATCGCCAAAGCCGGGGGCGCTGTTGTTGCCCCAGCCGCCCGCCGTGTCCTGGCGCAGCACCAGATTCTCGATCCCGAGGCTGGCCAGCCGCGTCTGCAGCGTCGCAAACTGGTCGCGCAGCGGCTTTTCGGCATCGGCGTTGTTGAAAAGGATGCTCGCCTCGGGCTTCTGGCCCTCCATCTGCAATTCGACCCGGATCTGGCCCAGATCGCCGGCGGCGAAGCGGATCTCGTAATTCCGGTGCCCGGTATCGGCGACGAGGATGCCGTTATGGTGCTGCGACAGCGCCGCCGGCCCCGTCACCCGCTGCATCCGCGACAGATCGGAGCCGCCCGAATCGAGCCGCGGTCCGGCCAACTGCGCCCGCTGCTCGCCCTCGCGGGCCTCGCGGGGCGCCTCGACCGGTGCGACATCGGCGCTCGCCACCTGAGCGGGCTGTTTCACCTCCGCCCCGGGCTGAGCAGCCACGGCACCCTGGGCGGGCTGGGTCGCTTGCCCGGTATCGGCGCGGACCGTGTCCGCACCGTCCGGGGATCTGGCCAGCGTCTCCCCGCTATCGGGCAGGGACACGATATGGGTTGCGGTCCCGGCCTGGGAGCCCGGAAGCGGTTTCGCGGTTTCGCCATCCATCCCAGCCGAACCGGCAATCTGCGGGACAAGTTCACCGGTGCCGAGCAACGCTTCGCCCTCGGCCAGCAATTCATCGACCAGTTGACCACCCTCGTCCGCCGCGTCGCCAAGCTCCGCCTCGGTCGGGGCCAGCGCCAGCAGGAGCGCCTCGGAGGCAATCTTGCCGAGATCGGTCACTTCAGAGAACAATTCGCCATCTTCGGAGCCGCCAAAGAGCGATGACTTGCCCGTCGCCTCCTGCAGCGCCTCGCCGACGACCTTGCGCACCGCCTCGATAAAAGCGGCATCGAGCGGCAGTTTTTCAAGCCGGTTTTCGCGGGAGCGGGGCGTGCGGTCATCCTCGGTGCCGTATCCAAAGCGTGGACGGTCGCCGGTTTCATCGGCCGTCACCCCGTTTTGCGCCTCGCGCCCTCGATTGGTCCGGCTGTCGGCTCGGTTATCGGCCCTTTCGGTATCGCGCCGGACCTGATCGGAACGCTCGGCGCGATTGGAATTGGCCCGGTCGGAATTGGCGCGGGCGAGGTCACGAGCGCTTTCGCCCGCCGCGTCCCGGGCGCGGTCAGCGGCGTGGTCCCGGGCCTCGGCCCGGCGGTTGGCGCGGGCGAAATCGGCAAAGCTGGGGCCGGAGCGTGTCGGCTCCGGCAGCGGTTTCGGCTGCGGGCGCGCCGGGTCGGAGGCGTGCAACAATGCGGTGGTCAGGTCCAAAATCTCACCTTCTGCAGGATCAGGGCCCGGCAGCTTTCGGACAATTAGGTTAGGATTTGGTTACCCGGACGCGGCCCGGCGCGGGGAAAAGGCGCTGATGAGGGCGGCGAGCAGCCAGAAGCCGATAAAAATGATTAAAAGGCCAGCTATCAGTGCGAGGACCGATAGTGGCCCCGATGTGCTCGGCGGGATAGTGCCCGGCAGAAAGGCGATGAGACCGGAAAGCTGCGGCAGCAGGCTCTGGGTCAAGGCGGTATAACCGACGCTGCCGGCCACCACCGCCAGCGAGGCCAGTACCGCCGTCAGGATCAAGACCCGTGGCCAGAGCGCCGGCCCTGGGCGCAGCACACCACGCCTGAGGCTGCGGACCAGCCGGGCGATGTCGGCCTGGGCGACGACAAGCGAGGGCACCAGCAGCAGCACGATCACCAGACCAAATCCGAGCCCGTAGGCCAACGTGATCACGGTCGGTTTCAGGAACTGGGCCTGGGCGGAGGTTTCATAGAGCAGTGGTGCAAGCCCGAGGACGGTGGTCAGGGTGGTCAAGAGGACGGGCCGCAACCGGTCAGCGGTGGCATCTATCACCGCCGGGATGATGGCGCGATCCTCGGCATATTCGTCGATGGTCCCGACCAGCACGATACTGTCATTGATGATGATCCCCGACATGCCGATCAGCCCGACCACGGTGAAAATCGACAGGGGCACGTCCCAGATATAATGCCCGTAAATCGTGCCGATCAGCCCGAAGGGAATGACCGCCATGACGACCAGCGGCCGCGTCCAGCTGGAAAAGATCCAGGCCAGGGTCAGGAATATGCCGAGAAGGCAAAGCGCAAAGCCGATCAGGGCGTCGGAGAGGAATTCCTCCTCTTGCTGGGCGAGGCCGCCAAGTTGGAACTCGATGCCGTGGTCAGAGGCGATGCGGGGCAGGATTTCGGTCTCCAGGGCGGTGACGATGGCCTCGGCGGCCACCGGATCGTCCTCGGAGATATCGCCGGTGACGGTGACGGTCCTGAGGCCGTTTTCCCGGCGCACGGTCGAAAAGCCGAGGCGGGGTTGGGCGGTGACGATTTCCGACAGCGGCACATAGGCCCCCTCTGGTGTGGCCAGCCGGGTGGATTGCAGGAAATCGGCGGTCAGTTCCTCTTCGGCGAGGCGGACCGTGACCTTGGCCGAGCGCAGGCCAACCGGGAACTCGGCCGCCTCGATGCCGTTCAGCCGACGCCGCAGCTCGGCCCCGATCCCGTCGATGGTGAAGCCGAGGCGGGTGCCCAGGGGGGTGAGTTCGAGGACCAGTTCGTTCTTGTCGTAAGACAGGTTGTCCTCGACCGCCGAGACCTCGGCATAGCGCGACATGGCGGTCTTCAGCGCCTCGGCGGCTTCCTTCAGCACCGTGGCATCGGCGCCGGTGAATTTCACGTCCAATGCGTCGCCCCCCGGACCCGAACGCCAGCCACGGAATGATACCGTCTCCAGCAGCGGATGCGATCGGACCTCCTCCTGCAGATCGGCGACGAAGGCAAAGGAGGAATAAGGCCGCGAGTCCGGATCGACCAACTCGATGGCGATGGAGCCGAGCTGGTCGGCATCCTTGGTATCGGCCCCGGCCAGTCCGAACCCGGTGGTACCGCCGATCTGGGCCAGGGCGAAGGTGACCGGATTGGTCCCGTATTCGGCCTCGTAGCGGGCGGCGACGGTATCGGTGGCGCGCTGCAATTCGCGGATCATCTCCAGCGTATCGGCGCGGCGCGCCCCCGGCAGCATGGCGACATTGCCCGAGATCGAGGGCTGCTCCGGCGCGTTGAAGAAACGCCAGGTGACATCGCCGCGCAGGAACATCGAAAGCGAGACCGAAAATACGACGACGATCCCGGCCATGACCGGATAGCGCAGGAAGATCACCAGCCGCATCAGCCGGTGGAAGATCTGGTCGCGGAACCAGCGGAAACCGACATTGAAGATCCGCGAGGGCCAGTCATACCACGGCGTGCGGCGCTTGGCGGCCAGCGCGTGGGTCATGTGATTGGGCAGGATCAGGAAACATTCGACCAGCGAGGCCAGAAGCACCATGATGACGGTCAGCGGGATGGCGAGGATCAGCTCTCCGAACCGCCCGCCGATGGCGACGAGGGCGAAAAAGGCGAGGATGGTGGTGATCGTCGCCGAGGTGACCGGCATCGACATGCGCCGCGCGGCATTCTCGGCGGCCTCGACCGGGGGCTCTCCCAGACGCCGGTGGCGGAAATCGGCATGTTCGCCGACGACGATGGCGTCATCGACGACGATGCCGAGGCAGATGATCAGCGCAAAGAGCGAGATCATGTTGAGGGTCATGCCGAAGACATACATCAGCGCGATGGCGGCCAGCATGGCCACCGGGATCCCGGCAGCAACCCAGAAGGCGGTGCGGGCGGACAGGAACAGGAACAGAAGGCCCACGACGAGGGCAAGGCCGATCAGCCCGTTATCAAGCAGAATGTCCAGCCGGTCGGTGATCGCTTCGGCGCGGGTGCGGATAAGCTCGACCCGGACACCGGGAGGCAGGACTTCCTCCATCTCGGCGGCGACCCGCGCGACATCGGCCTGCATCGAGATGGCATCGCCCTTGTCGGACCGGTCCACCCGGATCGAGATCGCCTGATACGGCCCCTTGAAATAGGTCTCGCCCCGGTCCACGCCCTCGACGGCGACGGAGGCGACATCGCCGACATGAAGGGTCGAGCCGTCGGGGTTGGAGCGGATGGTGATATCCTCGATCTCGGCCGCCGACCGCTGCTCGACCCCGGTGCGGACCCGCGCGGTACCGCCGGCGACATCCCCCGCCGGATTTGTATCGGCGGCAGCACCGATGGCGGCGGCGATCTCGGCGAGGCCGACCTTGTTGCCGATCAGGGCCGCCTCGGTGATCTCGACGGAGATCTCGGGCGATGCCACCCCGCGGATCGAGCTCCGTGTGATTCCCTCGCGGAAGAGGCGGGCGACGAACTCGTCCCCGAATCGCGCCAACTGGTCGGCAGAAACCGGGCCCGAAATGATGACATCTGTCACCCGGTCCCGCCAGCCATTGCGCCGGAGCACCGGCTCTTCGGCCCCCTCAGGCAGGTTCGAAGTGCCGTCCACCGCAGCTTTCACATCCTCCATCGCCCGGCCCATATCCCAGCCCGGCTCGAACTCCAGCCGGATCGAGGCCGAACCCTCGCGGGCGGTGGAACTTGCCTCCTCGACGCCTTCGACGGCCAGAAGGGCGGGTTCCAGCACGGCGGTGATCGCACCGTCGACATCCTCGGGACCAGCGCCGTTCCAGGCGACCGAAACCGTGATCCCGTCATTGACCACATCGGGAAAGAACTGCGACCGGATCTTGGTGGCCGATGCCAGACCCAGCACCACCATGATAACCAGAAGCAGGTTCGCCGCCGTCCGGTGCCGGGTAAAATAGGACAGGACCCCGCCCGTCGGCCCTGTCTGGTTCCCGTAAGGCCGCCTCACCGGTCCCTCGCCCCTGGAAGCGGTGCGGACTCCCCTGCCCCTGTCGGGGGAGGGCAATCGCAATTGGGTCCGCCTGTCGCTCGAAACAGGCGTGAGACTCGATTTCCCGTTCGAGCCAACCCCCAATCCCGCCCTAAACTCACAATCCCGCCGTCCCCATCCCTCCCCGCTCCACACCCGCACGGTGCGACCAGCACCGGGCCAAGCCCGACCCACCCGAGGGGCGGGCGCGTTGTTGACGCTCGCTCGGAGCAGCCCACTCGGAAGTGACTGCGCCGTAAAGTGGTCCGCAGAGAAGCCCGGACAGCGCCCACCCTGGGCCGGGCTTGGCCCTCATTTCGAAGTCTCGGCAGGGCATGGCAGGTTTCCGGAAGGTGCAGGATCAGGGGGGGCAAAGTGAACGCGAAGGAGACAGTACTTTCATATGCGATAGCCCTGCCTGTCGGGGGGAGGGGCTGGGGGAGAGGGTTTCTGGGGCCCCGCTGAGGGAAAGGCTTGCCGGAGCCTCGCCGCAGGAGGCGGGTTCCGGACAGAGCGCCGCACCATGGGACAAGCGAACTAGCCATCCATCCTGGCCTCAAGCTGTTCGACCATGCTGCGCGGCACCCGCTCGGCGTTCAACTGGGCAAGGATGCGGGTCTTGGCCGCGTCGGGCATCCGGTCATTGGCTTCGACGAAGGCGATCAGACGGGCGCGCCGCTCGGCATCGAGCGCGATGGTTTCCTCAGGCGCGCTTTCGTCGCCACCGTGCTGCGGCCCACTCGCCGGCCCTACAGGTGCGCCTCCCATCCGCTCCTCAATCCGGGCAACCGTCTCGGCGGGCACCTCATCCTGGTTCAGACGCTCGACGATGCGGGTCCGCACGTCCTGTGGCATGAAGGTATTCGCCTCAACGGCGGCGATAAGCTTCGCCCGGCGCTCGGGATCCAGAGAGATCATCTCGGGTTCGGCCATTTCCTGACCGGGCCGAACCGGGCGCACCTTCACACCCTCGCCGATCTGCGGCAGGCGTTCGGTGGCATAGTCGCGGCCAAAGGGCGCATCCGTCACGATCAGACTGTCGGCCTGACGGCGGAGAATGGTCACCTGCGCCTCCTCCAGCCGATCACCCTCGCCGACAAGCAGGATCCGCCCGTCATTGGTCGCGGCGCTTGCCGGAATGACGGCGACATTCTCCAGCGGTGGCTCTTCGATGGTCACCACCATGAAATCGCCGGGCCTGAGCGCATTGACCCCGCCCCCCTCCAGCCGCGCATAGAGCAACCGCCCGGTCTGCCCCTCGCCCACCTCGGCCCCGGCGCGCTGGATAACGCCCGAGACCTCGATGGGGATGCCGTCCAGTGACAGGGTGGCGGTGATGGGCAGCGGCTCCAGAATGCCGTTCTCGTCGATCAGGCGGGAATATTGCGCGTTGGTGACCCGGAAGGCGACTTCCAGCGCCCGCGGGTCGATGAGGATGCCGAGCTGTTCGTTGACCGACACCAGTCGGCCCCGGACAGCGGTGACATCCGACAGCACCCCGTCAAAGGGCACGATGATCTCGGTTTCGTCGACGGCGCGGCGGGCCTCGGCGAGGTTGATGCGGGCGCGGGTGAGCGCGATATCGGCCCGGTCGATACGAGTGGTCGCGGTGGACAGCGCCTGTCGGCGGGAGACCACCGCCTGATCGGCATTGGACAGCGCCAGTTCGGCCTCTTCGACGGCAGCCGCCGAACCGACACCGCGCTGCAGCAGGTCCTCCTGGCGGGCCAGCGACTGGGCGCGCAGATCACGCTGCTGGATCGCGGCCTCGACATCGTCCCCGGCCAGTTTCAGCCCCTCTTCGGCCTCGCGCACCTCGACGGCGGCCTCGGTCACCCCGGCCTCGGCCAGCGCCAACGCCGCCTCGGCATCCGCCGGGTCGATCCGGGCCAGCAGATCACCGCCGGTAACCGTCCCGCCATCGCGGAACTCGCGGGAAAGCTCGACCAGCGGGCCCTGCACGGCGGCGCGAAGTTCCAGGGTGCGCCAGCTTTCGACCTCGCCATAGGCGGTTATGCGCGGCGTGGCGGTGACCGGGACCAGCGTCTCGACATTGACCGCGAATTCCCGCTCCTGCGGCACCCCGCGCCGCTGATCGTCCCCCGCCGCGCGCTCCTCAAGGGCACGGAAAAGCGTGCCGCCGGCCAGCACCAGAAGCCCGAGCGTCAGGCTCAGGAGCAAAAGGCCGGTGAGGCTGCGGGTGATGAAACGCATGGGCTGGGTCCGCGATCCTGGTTTCGGCGCTTGCGGCCGGGGTATAATCATCAGCGACCCGCCTGGCGCCGACAAGCGCAAACGGGTCCCAGAAGAGAATAATACGCGAGGTCCCGCCGATTCCGGCAGGAATTTCCGCGCACGTCTCCTTGATCAGGGCGCGAGGTGCCAGTTTCGGGTCCGTTCCGACCCGGTCAGGGTGCGACCGCCCCGCCCCGATCTCACCCTGCCCCGGTCTCACGCCGCTCTTGCCAGAGCCCCGAGCGTCGACGGGCGCTTTTCGAGAAACGCCCGGAGACGCGTTTCGTAATCCGGACCGACAGCGCCACGGACCGAAGGCCGGACGGCCAGCGCCGCGCGCCAGGCCCGAAGCTTCGGGCAATCCTCGAAGAAGCCGGGCTCGCCCAGCGCCTCGAAGACGTCGAAATACCGAAAGACCGGGCCGAAGGCGCAGTCCACGAGCGAGAACCGGTCGCCGTCGAAATAGGGCCCGGGACCGAGTTCGGCTTCCAGCCGGTCGAATTTCCGCGCAAGATTGGCACGTTTTTCGGCATGTGTGGCCGGATCCCGGGCCGAATAAAGCCCGGCAATGTCGTTCAGAACCGCCGAGGCCAGTTCGATCCAGCCCCGGTGGCGCGCCCGTTCCAGCGGGTCCGCCGGGTGAAGTGCCGGCGGCGTGGTCTCTTCGAGATATTCCACGATCACGGCGGATTCGAAGATCGGTCGGTCCCCGGCGAGGAGCACCGGCGTCTTGCCGAGCGGCGAAAGCCGCAGGAACCAGTCCGGCTTGTCCGCCAGATCGATATCGCGGCGCAGAAACGGCACGTCCTTCTCGGCCAGCGCAATCGCGGCGCGCTGAACGTAGGGGCAAAGCGGATGGCTGATCAGGGTCAGGGTCATGGGGTTGGGCCTCCAGGTAGATGCATTTGCATCTATATGCCGGAGATTCGGCGCGATGTCAATCTTGATGCATTTGCATCTACATGATAGACCCACGCCATGACCCAACCCGACGACACCACGATGGCCGCCTGGACCGCGCTGATACGAACCAGCGAGCGGGCGCTGGACCGGATTGCCGCGGCGCTGAAAGCGGCAGGGCTGCCGCCTCTGGACTGGTATGACATGCTCTGGGAGATCGAGAAGGCCGGCCCGGAGGGCCTGCGCCCCAAGTCCCTGAAATCGCGGCTCCTGATGCGCCAATATGCGGTTTCGCGCCTGCTCGCCCGCATGGCCCGGGAGGGCTATGTGGACCAGATCCCCTGCGCTGCGGACAAGCGCGGCCATTCGGTGGCGATCACGCAAGCGGGTCGCGCCACCCGCAAGGCCATGTGGCCGGTCTATGCCGCCGAAATCCAGTCCATGATCGGCGAGAGCCTGTCCGATGAGGACCGCATGACCCTGACCGGGCTCCTGAACAGGGCAGCACCGGCCCCCCGCGATCCGACCGAATCGTAGGGCGGGGTTGACCCCGCCCCGCACAGGGCAGTCGCCATGCAGACGGACCGTCAGAGCGTCGCCAGCCGCTCCAGCAGCAGGTCATAGAAGCCTTCGGCGTCCAGGTCGCGGACATAGAACACGTTCTTCGGCCGGTCCGTCACGCCCCACCAGTCGACCACTGTCATGCCGAGGGTCAGTTCCGAGCGGGTCTCGACCTCCAGATTGACCTCGCGGCCCGAATAGAGGTCGGGTCTCAGCAGCCAGGCGATCACGTTCGGGTCGTGGAGCGGGCCGCCATCGGTGCCGTATTTCCGCTCGTCGAACCGCTCGAAGAAATCCAGAAGCGCCGCCGTCGCCGACCCGACCTTCGTCCCAAGATCCCGGAACGCCTTCACCCGTTTCGCCGTGGTCAGCGCCTTGTGGGTGACATCCAGCGGAAAGACAGTGATCGGACGGCCCGAGCGGAAGACGATATCGGCGGCCTGGGGGTCGACATAGATGTTGAACTCCGCCGCCGGCGTGGTGTTGCCGCCCTCGAAACAGCCGCCGCCCATCGCCACGATCTCGCGGACACGCGGCACGATTTCGGGTGCGTTCTCGAAAGCCAGGGCGATATTGGTCAGCGGGCCCAGGGTGCAGAGGGTGACATCCTCCTCCTGCAGGGTCTCGATGATGAAATCGACGGCGTTCATGTCCTGGAGCGGCATTTCCGGTTCCGGCAGGTCCGGCCCGTCGAGCCCGGTCTTGCCATGCACATATTCCGCCGTCACCAGCTCGCGTTCCAGCGGCTGCTCGGCTCCGGCGAAGACCTTGACCCCGGTCCGCCCTGCCAGTTCGCAGATCTTGCGGGCGTTCACCTGGGTCAGGGCCAGCGGCACGTTACCGGCCACACAGGTGATGCCCAGAACCTCCAGCTCGGGCGAGGCCAGCGCCAGAAGAATGGCGACCGCGTCGTCCTGACCGGGGTCAGTGTCGATGATGATCTTGCGCTTTTGCACGGAGGATACAACTCCGATGGGGGGATGTGATAAAACTCACATCCAAAACTAAAGTGCAAGCGCTTTCAGAATTGTCGCTCAGCCGACATGAGAATAGGATTGCAACCTTCGCGAGCGGATCAGGGGCGTGCTCGCCATCTCGAAATCCCGCCGGCAGGCGCTGGCCTCGTGGCGTTCGGCGGCCTCCGCACTGTGGAAGATCTTCAGCAACAGGACGTCCTCGGGCCGGTTCTGGTCAAGGCACAGCTCGCAGCGCACACACCCCTCCGAACCGCGCAGGTCCGAGGCGTATTGCTCGATCAGCAGATGCAGATCGCCGTCGCAGGCATCCCTGATGGTAATGGTTTCGCTGACACCGTAATACACCCGGCTCCTCCTTGCATCCGACCTCCGCGCCTTTAGAGGCTCGAGTTTCGAATGGTCAGTCAGCTTTTGGGCGGTTTTTGGGCAGGACTGTCAGTAGGCCGGCCCGGTTGGCTCGAATTGTACATACCTGCCGGGATTCCCGTCAGCCTTCCCCCGCCGCCGCCAGCAGGAGCGCCTTTTCCTCCCGGGTCAGACTGCGCCAGTCCCGGTCCTCCAGCCCAGCATGGATCGCCCAGAGCGCGTTCCGCGACACCCGCCCGCCGAAGGCGAATTTCAGCCGCTGCCAGGCCTCGACGGCCCCCACCTCGCGCAACTCCGCCACCGAGCCGATGCCGACCTCGGCGAGCATGGCATCCGAACGGGGGCCGAGATTGCGCAAGGCAGAGGGTCGCATCAGGCCCCGGCGGCGAGTTTCAGCGTGTTGTGGCGCATCGTGACACTCGCCGGATCGATGGCGGCCAGCATGGGTTTGAGACTGTCCTCTTCCATGAATTTCCGCGCAGCCTCCTCCGCGGCCGCCAGGCTCTCCCATTCCACATGTTCGACCCAGTCGCCATCCTCACACTTCGAGAGCCGGCGCGAGACGAAGCCCTGGCAGGTCCCGAGAAACCGGTTGGCGGTCTCGGCATGGTTCAAGAAGGCGGCCTCGTCGGCGCCCTCGGCGAGTTTGAAGGTCACGAGTTCGATGGTTCGGGTGATCATTTGTGGCATTCCCTGATTTGAGTTCAGGAGAGAAGAGATAGCCGGAGTTCCAGACAGACTGTGTCATGAGTGCATAGCAGGGTCTCACGGAATCTGCCCATCCCCCAACAACAATGCGGATCCCCGCCACCTCCATCCCACGCCGTTCGCCCCCAACACGATGCGACCAGCACCGGGCCGCGCCCGACCCCCTTCCCCTCAGGGCTATCGCATATGAAAGTATTGCGTCTCCTTCGCGTTCACTTTGCCCGCCCTGATCCTGCACCTTCCGGATACCTGCCTTGCCCTGCCCGGACTTCGAAATGAGGGCCAGGCCCGACCCAGGGTGGGCGCTGTCCGGGCTTCTCTGCGGACCACTTTACGGCGCAGTCACTTCCAAGCGGGCCGCTCTCAGCATGTGTCAGCAACGCGCCCGCCCCTCGGATGGGTCGGGCTTGGCCCGGTGCTGGTCGCACCGTGCGGGTGTGGAGCGGGGAGAGATGGGGGCGGCGAGGTTATGGATTTGGGAAGGGATTGGGGGTTGGCTCGAATGGGAGAAACCGAATCTCAGGCGGGTTTCCCGTGACAGCGGACCCAAATGCAATATCCCTCCCCATGAAAGGGGGCGGGCAATCGCATCTGAAGTTCGCGCATCCGGGGCATGGACCTGTCGGCTTCAAACGCTCACTGAACCGGAGACCCCCGATACCGGCCCCGCGATGCCCCCGCTCCGAAACGAGGGCCGGGACCGCCCTCAGCCCGTGTCAGCAACGCGCCCGCCTCTGGGGGAGGGCGGACGCGGCCCGGTGCTGGTCGCACCGGGCAGGCTATGAGCGGCGTGGGATGCGGCTCTGGGGTCATTATCGGGCGGGATTGGTGTGGGAGGGTGTCTCGAGCCCGGTTGGCTCGTGGGGATGAGTGCGTGAACCCGGTCAGGCGCGACAGGCACTACAGCAAATCCGGATCAGATTGAATCAATCTGATCCCAGGATTTTGCTCAAACATTTGAATCTGGACCAAAATTCTTGTTCAGACTGCGACAGTCTGAAACGATTTTGGTCTAGACGTGCTGATCGATCATGATCGCATTGCCGTCCGGATCCCGGACCATGAAACTCGCCGGCCCGGTTCCGGCTTCGTCGGTCTCGCTTTCCAATGCGATGCCGGCTGCTTTTAGCAGCTTCTGGATTTCCCGCACATCCGTGTAATCAGGAACCGGCTGGCCGTTCTCGTCCCAGCCGGGATTGAAGGTCAGGATATTGCCCTCGAACATGCCCTGGAAGAGGCCGACAACGGTCGAGCCGTTCTTCAGGATCATCCAGCCATGGGCTGACTGGTCGTGAAAGCTCTCGAACCCAAGGGTCTCGTAAAAGGCCCGTGAGGCGGCGAGGTCCTTCACCGCGAGGCTGACGGAAAAATTGCCGAGTTTCATAGATTTCTCCCCAAATGAGCGGCTGTGATCTGTCCTGCCGGTTCCAGCAGGGCAGCACTGCCGGAATGCAACACATTGTCTGCGTATCACATTCAGACAAGCAACAAGCACTATTCAACCATCTTTGAGGCGCAATCGGGTACGAATACGCCGCCCGCGCCCGATTGACGGACGTGATACGCAGACACGGACTCCGATGATGCTCAATTCTCCCCCGATCCTCGAACTTGGCGAGAAGCTTCATATCATCACCCGCCGCAATTTCTCGGACGATCTACGGCGGCATTTCGTCGGAGAAATTACTGCCCTCAGCCCGATTGCCATGCGGCTGAAGGGCTATACTTTCGTTTTCAACCCGACCTCGCTGGAATACCGGCGCCGCGATGATCTTCGCACGCGGGTGTTTGCGATCGCCGATGCGCAGCTCATCATCAATGTCCTGCCGCCGGAAGTGCGGATCGAGCGGTTACAGTACCGGATTCCAGACGGGCAGTTGGTACTGATGGATGGCGCGGGATACAGCCTTGATATCAACGAGTTTAACGCCACGCATAAAGGTTTGGGAGCGGGAAAGACCCCAGCAGCGTCTCTTCCGGCGATGAATTGCAGCATAGCGCAATTGTTTCGCTATGGGGCTGTGATCTGCGGCATCGTGTCCCGGCCCAGAAAGCAGAGCAGTCTGGAAACCTTCAGGACATGGATTATGCTGCGCGGGCAATTGCAATCGACATACCGGATCATTTGGACTCGAACCCGCCCGGTATTGCCTTTGGAGGGGGACAGAGGGCTGAGCCATGTATGAAATCCTGCTGACGCTGCATCTGGTATTCGGCATCGCCTGGGCCGGGGCGGGGCTGCTTTTGGGCCTGGTGCTGATCCCGGCGATTGCCCGCGCGCCCAAGGAGGATCGCGGGATCGCTCGGACGCTGATGCCGAAGGTCACGCCCTTCATGGCCTCGACCTCGGGGATGGCGATGCTGACCGGGCTGGGGTTGCTCTGGGTGACCGGGCGGTTCGCGGACTTCGTCTCGCCGGGGACCCTGCTGGCGCTTTTCGCCCTGGTGCTGGTGGCGGGTCACGGGGCCTATGCCGCGCGCGAGATCAAGGAATTTCTGTCGCTGATCGAAGCGGGGGATGATGCGGAAATAAAGGCCTTCGCCGGAAGGTTCTCGCTGTTTGCCGTTGCCGTGACGCTTGTCGTCGTCCTTATCATGAGCGGCTTTGCCATCGGGCATATCTGAGGGGCCGGGACTGATCCGGGAAGTCAGGCAGCGGGCCTTTGCGAGGCGCTGAGGGCGAAGTTGGATAGTCGCGCTGCCAGATCCGGGAAGCCGGAGAGTTCGGACCGCCCCCATTGCAAAACCGATTGTAATAGCGCGTGAAACTGCCACACTGGCGAGAGGCGGGGAGCGGTAGAAGCAACAACCATGTCGATCTGGACCCGGATATCGGAAATCATCGCTGCACTTGCCAAGGGCGAAAGCCTGGCGGAGGTGTTCGAGCGGTTGAAGACGCCGCCGGAACGCTCTGTGGCTTTCGCGATCGCGGTGATCTCGCTGGCCGCGAAGATGGCCAAGGCCGACGGGCAGGTGACCCGTAACGAGGTCCGGGCCTTTCGCGAGGTCTTCACCATCGCGCCCGAGGACGAGAAGGCGGCGGCGAAGGTCTTCAACCTCGCCCGGGAGGATGTCGCGGGCTACGGCTATTACGCCCGCAAGATCGGGCGTATGTTCGACAATGACGACGTGATCCTCGAAAACCTCATGGAGGGTCTCTTTCATATCGCCACCGCGGATGACAATTACCATGAGGCGGAGGACGAATTCTTGGCGACGGTGGCCCGCGAGTTCGGCCTCTCGGAGGCCTGTTTCCGCCGGCTCCGTGTCCGGTTCGTCCCCGATGCCGAGCCGGACCCCTATACGGTGCTCGGGGTCGAGCCCGGCATGCCGATCGACGAGATCCGCAACCGCTGGCGGGCCCTTGTGCGGGAGACGCATCCCGATGCACTGATGGCCCACGGGCTGCCGGAGGAGGCGATCAAGATGGCGACGGCGAAACTGCACGCGATCAACGAGGCCTGGGAACAGATCCAGAAGGCGGCATGATCCGGATCGCGACCTGGAATATCGAGTGGTTCGAGGCGCTGTTCGATCGCGAGGACGGGCTCCGTGCGGATCACGAATGGTCGCGGCGCTACAATGTCACGCGCGCCGAACAGGCTGACGGGATCGCCACGGCGCTGGCCGCCGTCGATCCGGACCTGCTGATGATCATCGAGGCTCCGAATACGGGGCACAGCCAGTCGACGGTGCGGGCGCTGGAAACCTTCGCCGAAGCGTATGGGCTCAGGCAGAAAAAGGCGGTGATGGGCTTCGTCAACGACACCCATCAGGAGATCGCCGCCCTCTACGACCCGTTCGTGCTCAGCGCCCGCCATGCGCCTGTGGGGGTGGCGCCGGGCTCGGGCGAGGCCGGATCACCGCGTTTCGATGGCGAATTCCGGCTGGACGTGGATGTGGACGGCCATCCCGACCGGCACCGGTTCTCGAAACCGCCTCTGGAACTGGAGGTGCATCTGTTCGGGCCGGATGTCTATCTGCGGCTGATCGGGGTCCATGCCAAGTCGAAGGCCCCCCGGGGAGCGGTCGGGGCGGAGGAGACCCGGCAACTGGCGATCGCAAACCGGCGCAAGCAGTTGGCGCAATGCGTCTGGCTGCGCGAGCGGGTGGAGGGGCATCTGGACCGGGGCGAGCATCTGGTGGTGCTGGGGGACTTCAATGACGGGCCGGGACTGGACGGCTATGAGGCGCTCTTCGGGCGCTCGTCGGTCGAGGTGGTGTTGGGACCGGACGAGGACCCGGCCAGGCGGCTGGCGGAGCCCCATGCGGCGATCCGGCTCGACCCGCGCCAGGGCTGGGCGCTGTCGAGCGCGCGGTTCTATATCAGCGGGCTGAAGCGCTATGTGAATGTGCTGCTGGACTATGTGATGCTGTCGCCGGACCTGGCAAGAGAGGCCGGTGCGGTCTGGCAGATCTGGCATCCGTTCGACAATCCGGCCTGCTATGATGATCCCGAATTGCGCGGGGCCCTGCTGGCGGCATCGGATCACTTTCCGGTCTCGGTGGATCTGTTTCCCGAAAACGGCGGCTGAATCCTTTGCTGGAATAGGCCGCCTCTCTGCACGCGGCGATCCGGGAGGCGGGCGTATGTGGCAGGGTGAGAGGCGGTCTGACCCGCCTCGTCCTCCGGATACGCCCCCTGCGCGGAGCGAGTTCGCTGCGGCGGGCCAGCCGCCAACCGAAGCTTCGGCGCTATTCCAGCGTCCCGTCCGGCGCGATCCGGGACTTGCCGCGCATGTAGGGCTGCAGCACCTCGGGGATCGTGATCGAACCATCCGCCTGCTGGTAATTCTCCACCACCGCGATCAGCGTCCGTCCCACCGCGAGGCCGGAGCCGTTGAGGGTGGCGACATATTCCGGCTTCGCCTCCGGTTCGGGCCGGTAGCGGGCGTTCATGCGGCGGGCCTGGAACGTGTCGCACATCGAGCAGGAGGAAATCTCGCGATAGGTGTTCTGCCCCGGCAGCCAGACCTCGATATCGTGGGTGCGGCGGGCCGAAAATCCCATGTCACCGGTGCAGAGGACCACGGTGCGGTAAGGCAGTTCCAGGGCCTCCAGAATGCCCTCGGCGCAACGGGTCATGCGGTCGAGTTCGGCGCGGCTGTCCTCGGGTTTGCAGACCGTCACCATTTCGACCTTTTCGAACTGGTGCTGACGCAGCATGCCCGCCGTATCCTTGCCTGCCGAGCCCGCCTCGGAGCGGAAACATTGGGTATGGGCGGTATAGCGGCGGGGCAGGTAGTCGGCGCTGATGATATGCCCCGCGACGATATTGGTCAGGGTCACCTCCGCCGTCGGGATCAGCCACCAGCCATTGGTGGTCTGGTAGCTGTCCTCGGCGAATTTCGGCAGTTGCCCGGTACCGAGCATCATCTCGGGACGCACCAGAACCGGGGTCCAGACCTCGGTCAACCCGTTCTTTTCGATATGGGTGTCCAGCATGAACTGCGCCAGCGCCCGGTGCAGCCGCACCATCGCACCCGACAGCACTACGAAGCGCGAGCCGGACAGTTTGGCCGCCGTCTCGAAATCCATGCCCTCCTTTGTCGCCGGAACCTGGTAATGCTCCACCGGATCGAAGGAGAAATTGCGCGGGTTGCCCCAGCGCCGGACTTCGACATTCTGGCTCTCGTCCGCCCCGTCCGGCACGTCGTCCAGCGGCAGGTTCGGCAGGGTCATCAGGAGCGCGTTCAGCCTCTCGTCCTCGGATTTCGCCGCCTCCTCCAGCGCCGCGATCTCGTCCTTCTTGGCCCCGACCAGCGCCCTCAGCCTCTCGAATTCCGCCTCGTCGCCGCGTGCCTTGGCGGCACCGACTTCCTTCGAGGCCGCGTTCCGCTCGGCCAGCGCCGTCTCGGCCGCTGAAATCTTCGACCGCCGGGATGCGTCGATAGCAAGAATATCGGCAGAGACCGGCCCCTCGCCCCGGCGGGCAAGAGCGGCATCGAAAGCGTCCGGGTTGTCCCGGATCCAGCGGATATCGTGCATGGCTGCATCCTTTGATTGTCGGTGCGATGCCCTATGCCACAAAGCGCCCGCGTGAAAAAGCCGGGATGCGAAATTTCGCCTCTTGCAAGCCCGGCTCGAATCCGTATAAGTCGCCACCTCAGGATGCGGGCGTAGCTCAGGGGTAGAGCGTCACCTTGCCAAGGTGAATGTCGTGAGTTCGAATCTCATCGCCCGCTCCAGATCCCCTGCATCAACGCGCTCCGGTGGTTCGCTTCAATCGCGCCTTGCGCTTGCCCGGGTCGGTCTGTCAGATAGGATATGACCCAAGATTTCCTGACCGCCACGCCCTTCCATCTCGATCCAGACGCCGTCGCCTGGGTCCGGTCCAGCTTTGCCCGGCTTTCCGCAGAGGACAAGCTTCGCCACCTCTTCAATCTCCGCATCGGTGCGCGTGACGAGGCCGGACTTGCCGCCATGCGGGCCTTTCGTCCCGGCAGTATCACATTCGGTCCCGACGGCACGCCGGAGGCCAACCGCGCCCTCATCGACAGTTTTGTCGAGATCGGCGGCCTGCCGCTCCTCGTCTCGTCGGATCTCGAAGGCTCGCGGATGAGCCTCGAGGGCGTGGCCGAATGGCCCAACCCCATCGCGCTCGCTGCCATCGACGATCCCGACACCACGCGCAAGGTCAGCCGCATGATGGCCGACGAAGCCCATGCCCACGGCATCAACTGGAGCTTCACCCCGGTTCTCGATATCAACGCCGCCTTCCGCAGCGCCATCGTCGCGACAAGAGGCTTCGGCTCGGACCCCGATACCATTGCCCGCCATGCGCAGACCCAGTTGGAGGTGTTTCAGGAAAACGGCATCGCCGCCACCGTCAAGCACTGGCCCGGCGAGGGCCATGACGACCGCGACCAGCATCTCGTCACCACCATCAACCCGCTGTCGATGGACGACTGGCACCGGACCCATGGCGCGCTTTACAAACAGGCTATCGCCAAAGGTGTGCTTTCGGTCATGTCCGCCCATATCGCCCTGCCCTCCTATGCCGAGGCGCAAGGGGAGACCGGCGTCGAGCCCTATCGCCCTGCCTCGATCAGCCGTCATCTGAACCAGAGCCTCCTGCGCGAAGCTCTCGGCTTCAACGGTCTTATCGTCTCCGACGCTACGCCGATGGCCGGTCTCGGTTCCTGGTCGAAACGCGCCGAACACCTGCCCGAGATCATCGCCTCGGGCTGCGACGTCATTCTTTTTTCCTCCGACCCCGAGACCGACCTTTGCCACCTGCAAGCCGCCCTCGCCGATGGCCGTCTTACCCAGGCCCGCGTCGATGATGCCGTGCTTCGCCAGCTTGCGCTGAAGGCCGCCCTGAACCTCCACAAACCACGAACACGGCCCCCAACCTCAACCGCCGCCGAACGCCACGCCTGTGCCGGGGAAACCGCCCGCCGTGCCCCGACCCTGGTCAAGGATACCGCCGGCACCCTGCCGCTCGATCCATCGAAACACCGCCGTATCCTCGTCTTCTCCGGTGGCATCGTCGTTCCCTTCCTTTCCGAGCCGCTGCCCTTCGCGTTGCCGGACATGCTGATCGAGCAGGGTTTCGAGGTCACGCTCCACGTCCCGGGGGCCGAAATCGCACCGGGGGATTTCGACCTCGTTCTCTATCTCTTCGGCGACGAGACGCTCCTGACCCGTGGCCGCATCTTCCTCGACTGGCTTGGTCTGACCGGGCATTTCGGCACCGCCATGCAACGCCTCTGGCACCAGATCCCCTCGGTGATGATCTCCTTCGGTTACCCTTACATGCTCTACGATGCCCCGCGCGTGCCGACCTATGTCAACGCCTACAGCTCCACCGAGACCATGCAGCGCGCTGTTCTTGATCTGCTGATCGGCAGGCACGACTGGAACCGCAACTCCCCGGTCGATCCCTTCTGCGGCCTCCCCGACGCCTGCTATTGAGACTGGCGGCATACGACCGTCATTCGGTCTGCCGTCGTACCCGAAACGCCTCCCCTCTGCGCCAGGGGGCGCTGGACAGGCGGGGGCACACGAATCCCGGCCACACGCGCCAACCGCCCGGAGGGCTCGGGGGAATGCGCCGCAGGCGCGCCGTTGGTTTGAAGAAGACGCCGCTCAGAGCCCGTGCGTGCCCGTATAGCCCGACACGCCAGGCGACCGCCATCCCGCCGGCATCCCCGCGACCGGCAGGAATATCTCGACCTGCAGCGGATGACACCGGGCCGCGTCCGAGGAATGCTCGGCCCCGCAATCGCCGCCCGGACAGGCCGAAAGCGCTCCCATCAGGTCGATCTCGGCCAGGAACTCGACATGATCGCCCTTCCGCGCCGGGCTCGCCTTCATGAAATACTGACCGGTGTCGCGGGTGAACCCGGTACACATGAAGACGTTCAGCACATCATGCACGTGCCGCTCCGCCTCGCCGAGGCTCAGCCCCGCCGCCGCCCCGAGCGCCCGGGTCAGGTTCGAATGGCAGCAATGGTGATAGTCACGCCCGCGCAGCAGGAGGTTCGTGTAAGGGTCGCAGCGCGTCCCAATCACGTCATGCACCCGCGCGCCATCCGCATCCGTCCCGTACCAGTCCAGCGTATCGGCCACCATCGTCGCCATCGGCCTCAGATAGGGAAACCCGCTCCACATCCGGTCCCCGACATCCAGATGCGTCCCGTGCAGGGCCCGCGTCTTGCCGGAATAGAACCGCTCGCCCAGATTCTCGGCAGCCCAGAGGTTCAGATCACCGACCTGGCTTCCCTCCGGACAGGAAATCCGAAAGAAATGCCCCGCCGGGACCTGAAACACCGCCGCCTCGCGCGGCGCCACCTCCACCCGCTCGATCCGCTCCGCCCCCTCGCGGGCGGCCAGATAGGCGTCGAGATCGACCAAGGGCAACGTCTCGTCCGGATAGCAGATCACCGGCTTCGCAGCCCGGCGCTCGCCCGCGTCCTCAGGTTCCATCGGCGCACCTCCGGCCCCAGCATTGCCAAAGCCGGCTCACGAACGCAACGCCGCCCGCACCTCGCGTTCCAGCGCTTCGAGAAACCGCGACCGGTCAGCCTTGGAAAACGCCCGCCCGCCGCCCTGCCGGAACGGATCGGCGGCCCGCAGATCCGCCATCAGGTCGCGGGTGGCGAGCTTGTTCCCGACATTCGCTGCCGTGAACGCCTCCCCGTCATGGGCCAGCACCCGCGCCCCGGCCTCGACGCAGCGGGCCGCCAGCGGCACATCGGCGGTCACGCAGACATCGCCTGTCGCGGCGCGTTCGGCAATCCACTTGTCCGCCTCGTCCGGCCCGTCCGGCACCACCACGACCTTCACAAGCGGATCGCGGCTCGGCCTCAGCCCGCCATTGCAGACCAGCAGCACCTCCAGCTCGTGCCGCCCCGCGACCCGGAGCACCTCCTCCTTCACCGGGCAGGCATCGGCATCGACATAGATACGGGTCACCCGTTCAGCGCCTCGGCATGGAAGGCGACATGATCGGCCATGAAGCTGGCAACGAAGAAATAGCTGTGGTCATAGCCCGGCTGCATGCGGAAGGTCGCCGGCTGCCGCTGCGTCGCGATGGCTTCGGCCAGCGCCTCGGGTTTCAGCAGATCGAGAAACTGGTCCGAGGCCCCCTGGTCGATCAGCACATGCCCCTTCCACCCTTTCTCGCGCATCAGCAGCGTCGCATCATGCGGCCCCCATTTGTCCGCGTCCGCCCCCAGATAGGCCCCGAGCTGCTTCCGCCCCCAGTCGGAGACGCTGGGATGGGCAATCGGCGCAAAGGCCGAGACCGAGCGGAACTGGTCCGGCCGGTTCAGCGCAATCGTCAGCGCCCCATGCCCGCCCATCGAATGCCCGGTGATCCCCTGCCGGTCCTCGTCGAGTTCGAAATTGCGGAACACCAGTTTCGGCAGTTCCTCGGTGATATAGCTCCACATGCTGAAATGCGGGCTCCAGGGCGCCTCGGTCGCATCGACATAGAACCCCGCGCCCTGGCCGAGATCATAGGCCTCGTCATCGGCGATCCCCGCACCGCGCGGCGAAGTGTCGGGAAAGATCACCGCGAGGCCGTGCGCCGCCGCCCAGGCCTGAGCGCCGGCCTTGGTCATGGCGTTTTCATGGGTGCAGGTGAGACCCGACAGATACCACAGAACCGGCACCGGCCCGGATTTGGCCTGGGGCGGGGCGTAGAGGGCGAAGGTCATGTCGCAGCCGCAAGCCTCGGAGGCATGTCTGTAAACCCCCTGCACGCCCTCGAAACAGGCATTTTCCGACACGGTTTCCATGGATGGTCTCCTGAGATTTTCCTTACCGGCCTGTCTAGCCAAACCTCCCGACCCGTTCCAGTGGGACAATCGGAGGACGCTGCGCAAATGGTACGGATTTTCCGGGGCGCGGACCCGCTATGGCGCTGACAGGAGCCACGCACGTGCCTCTGGCCACCGCGCCAATGACTGCTGCTACTGTTGAATTTGGACTGGTACTTCGCGGCCCGGTCGCCCATATCCGGAACAGCGAACACGGAGCAAGGACATGAGCGAGGGTGGAGACTTCCCAGGCTGGCACGGGACGACGATCGTGGCCGTGCGCAAGGGCGGCAGGGTCGCGATGGCCGGAGACGGCCAGGTGAGCCTCGGGCAGACGGTGATCAAGGGTTCGGCGCGCAAGGTGCGGCGGCTGAGCCCGGGCGGGCATGACGTGGTCTGCGGCTTCGCCGGATCGACGGCGGACGCCTTCACGCTCCTGGAGCGGCTGGAGGCGAAACTCGAGGCGGCGCCGGGGCAACTGATGCGGGCGAGCGTCGAACTGGCAAAGGACTGGCGGACCGACAAGTATCTGCGGAATCTCGAGGCGATGCTCATCGTCACCGACGGCGCGGAGCTTCTGGTGATCACCGGTGCGGGCGACGTGCTGGAGCCGGAACACGATGTCGCCGCCATCGGCTCGGGCGGGAATTTCGCCCTGGCCGCGGCGCGGGCGATGGCCGACAGCGACCGGGATGCCGAGGCCGTGGCCCGCCGCGCCCTGGAGATTGCCGCCGAGATCTGCGTCTATACCAACGGCAACATGGTGGTGGAGACGATCTCGAAATGACACCGATCTGGGTCGCGGTAATCGGAGGGCTGGTCGGCGGGGCCGTCGCGCCGATCCTTCTGGAACTGTTTCGCCAATACCAGCGGGACAAATCCTGGAAAAGACCGCGAAAGGCGCTGCTGAAACGCAAGCTGGAACTGGCGCCCGGCGAGGGCTGGGTGTCGATCGAGGTGCTTGCGCGCCTCTGCGGGATTTCGCCGGAGGAGTGCCGCTCGCTGCTGATCGAGATCGAGGCCCGCGGCGGTACTCTGAGGGACGATCGCGAAGGCTGGGCCCTGATCGCGCGCCGACCGCTGGAAGGGTCGGCAACCGAAGGGGTGGAATAGACCAAAATCGTTTCAGACTGAATCAGTCTGAAAAAGAATTTTGGTCCAGATTCATAGGCTTGAGCAAAATCCTGGGATCAGATTGGTTCAATCTGATCCGGTTTTGCTCTAGTCTTCGGGGAGGGGCGCCATTCGCGGAGGGTGTATCTTCGCGGTAAGAATGGATACGACGTGTGGGGGGCTCTGAATGCCGCGCGTCCGTTGTGTTCCTTCGGAGGTGGTCGGCTGGGAACAGGCCGTGGGAAGAAAAGGGAACGCAGTCGTGTCTTCACTTGTCGGAAAAGCACATAATCAACTGGTCTTCGCGCGGCGCGTTCGCGTGCTTGCTGAGGCGCTTGGTGCGTTGGTGCCGCCGGGCAGTCACCTACTCGATGTCGGGACCGGGGACGGGCAGATCGCGAAGCTGATCGGCGCGCAGCAGGACGATGTCCGCGTCGAGGGGATCGATGTGATGCTCCGGCCCGAGACCCATATTCCGGTGACCCTGTTCGACGGCCACACCATTCCGATGGAAGACAATTCCGTCGATGTGGTCAGTTTCGTCGATGTCCTGCATCACACCACCGACCCGGCCCGTCTGATCGGCGAGGCTGCGCGGGTGGCCAGGACGGCCGTGCTCATCAAGGATCACCTCAGCGAGAACCGTTTCGATCACGCCACCTTGCGGCTGATGGATTGGGTGGGCAACGCGCCCCATGGCGTGGTCCTGCCTTACAACTACGCCGCGCGGTCCGAATGGGAGGGCTGGTTCGCGCAAGCCGGGTTGCAAATCGATGTCTTCGAGACCCGGATACCGCTTTATCCCTTCCCGCTCAGCGCAGTGTTCGGGCGCAAGCTGCATTTTGTCGCCAGGCTGCTCACGGGCTCCTGAAGGCAAAGAGCCGGTTGATGGCGAAGCTGACAATCGCGGCGACGCCCGCAGTGATCAGGAACAGGCCGGTATCGAGCAGATAGACGCCGGAGACGAACCGCGTCGTGATCAGCGAGACCAGGCCCAGACCGAAGACCTGGGTCAGTGCATAGATGATGAAACTGCCCCGATGGGTGCGGTCGGCACGGAAGGTGAAGCGTCTTTGCGCCAGATAGGCGAGCGGAATGCAGGCCGCATAGATCAACACCGAGGTCACAACCGCCGGAAACCCGAGCTTTCCTATCAGAAGTGCGGTGACCAGCGCATAGGCCAGCGAAAAGCCGCCCCCGACCAGAAGAAACCGCACAAGCCGTCTCCGGTTGGCCATGAGCGCGTCGCGGGAGATCATTTGACGACCCTGTAGGCAAGCAGCGGCGCGCCTCCGGGCAGCGGCAGCGGCTCCAGCCATCCGGAGATGGCGCCGGTTGCCAGCTGGCTGACGAAGCCTGTGCCGTCCCCGAAAGTCTCGTCCTTGCACAGGACCAGATAATCGGCTCCGGCGTTTTCGAGATGCCGCCGGAACTCGATCTCGTCGGCGTAGAAGGCCGAAAAGAGATAGGTCAGCGCCTCGGCGCTGCGGTGGTAGGGGACGGCCAGGACGGTGTGGTCGCTGGTCAGGAGAATGGAGGTGCTGATCCGGTCGCGGGCGAAGACCCGGCCGGGGGGCAGGGCGGCGAGAGGCGCGGTGGCGGCGGTGGCGTGGCAAGACAGGGCCGGCGAGGCCGCTTCGGCCTCCGCCGTCTGCTCCGGGTTCGCCGGCTGGGCCGTATCGTCAGGCTCGGTGGCAAACCGCTTTATCAGGCTGGGATAGGAAAAGCTCAGGGCCGCCGCGGCGATCAGCCCGAGCACAGCCAGCGCGTGGCGGGGGCTTTTACGGCGTGCGTCGAATACGGCATAGATCCCGTACCCGGCCAGAAGCGGCACCGCCGGAGCGGCGAGGACGATCAACCGGTACTGGACCAGCGACAGCACGATCCCGGTAATTCCGAAAACCAGGAGGATGGCGACGGCGCGGCGTCCCGCCGGTGGCGTCGCGGGATCGCGCAGCCGCCGGACCCAGACGATCGCGGCGATCACGACGGCCCATATGGCCGGAGCAATGATCCAGTTGAAGCTCGTTTTGAGATTGGTAATCAGATAGAGCGCCGGCCGGGTCTCCTCGATGGCGTTCTGGATAAAGTTCCGAAGCTCGGGCGGCAGGTTGCCGTAAGGCCCCGCAAGGCAGGGGTAAAGCAGCGGCACCACGATTGCCGCACCGGCAATCCCCGTCCCCGCCAGCAGCACGATCCGTGCGCCGAGGGTCGCAAGACGCCGCGCCCCCAGGGCCAGCACCAGGCTCGCCATCGCGGCGGTCAGGGTCAGGCCCAGAAAACCCGCCGAAAGCCGGTCGCATTGCGCTGCCAGCCACATCTCGGGCGCGGTCTGGCCGATATGGAACAGGAGGCTGGCAAGGCCGAGGGCGAGGCCGAATCCCATCAGCTGGCCGCCGCGTGCCTGGGGCTCCCGCACGGTCTCGGCGCACAAAACCAGCCCCGCAAGGGCGATCGGGATCAGGTTTTCAAGGCCGATGGCAAGGGAGAATGCCGCCGCCACACCCCCGACGATCCCGAGCCGGACCGACGGGTCCGGCAGGATCAGGGTGACGATGACACCGGTCATCAGCAGGATCTGCAGATTGTGGTGGTCAAGCCGCAGCGGCTCGAAATACCCCACCGAGATGATCGGCCAGACCAGCAGCGCCAGAACGGCGGTCGCAGCGGGCCAGGGACCGATGGTCCGCCGCCCGGCCCAGCCGGTCAGGCCGGCAAGCAAGACGAGTTGCAGCTGCGGCCAGATCACCAGGGCCAGCCCCTCGGCCCGTGCGTCGGAGGTGAAGAGCGACAGGAACCGGATCAGGGCGACGATCCCCAGATCCACATAACGCGACCAGTGCAGCGAAAGGCCCTCGGGCGGCAGCACCCGGTACTGGGTCATGTCGAACCAGTCCTGGCCCTCCATCCATGCGCGGACCGACAGGAGCCGCATGATATCGTCATTGAGCCCCGCCATGCCCTCGTATGGCTCCTGGGCCACGCTCCAGGCCCGGCGCAGCAGAATCGCCGTGATAAGCAGCAGGTAAAGAACGAACAGGATCAGAGGTGAAGCGTTCCGGCGAGAGGTCTCTGGCATCTTGATCCTGACAATCATTAGCGGACTGGCCGCAGTATTGCCCCGCCCTAAAAGGCCAAATTGTGGCCTCCCGGGCAGAGCGGTGCTTTTATGCCGCATGGCGCGGGGATTTTCCATTCCTCCCTGTTTGTGCCGCGATCCCCCGCCATGATAAGGCTTGCCGGCCGGTCGGGAGACCGGCGGCGATCTCAGGCTTTTCCCGGACGGAACGCGATGACGGAACTGACCATACTGATGCCTTGCCTGAACGAGGCGGAAACGCTGGAGACCTGTATCCGTAAGGCGCAGGACTACCTGCAGCGTGCCGGGATCTCGGGCGAAGTGCTGATATCGGACAACGGCTCGACCGACGGCAGCCAGGAAATCGCCCGCGGGCTCGGGGCGCGGGTCGTGGATGCGCCGGAAAAGGGCTACGGCGCGGCGCTGATCGCGGGGATCGCGGCGGCGGAGGGGACCTATGTCATCATGGGCGACAGCGACGATTCCTATGATTTTTCCAAGCTGGACGCCTTTGTCGAAAAGCTGCGGGGCGGGGCCGATCTGGTGATGGGCAACCGGTTCGCGGGAAGGATCGAAAAACACGCCATGCCGCCCCTGCACCGCTATCTCGGAAATCCGGTCCTGTCGACCGTGGGGCGGCTGTTCTTCCGCACTCCGGTCGGGGATTTTCATTGCGGACTCAGGGGGTTCTCGCGCGCCTCCATCGACAGGTTGCGGCTGAACGCGCCGGGGATGGAGTTTGCTTCGGAGATGGTGATCAAGGCCTCGCTGGCCGAGCTGGTCATCGACGAGGTGCCGATCACGCTCAGCCCCGACGGACGCTCGCGGCCGCCGCATTTGCGCAGCTGGCGGGATGGCTGGCTGCATCTGAAACTGCTGATGACCTTCGCGCCGCACTGGATATTCTACTATCCCGGCCTGATACTGACCGCGCTGGGCGGGGCGGCGTTCCTGGCGCTGATCGGCGGGCCGGTCAGCATCGGGTCGGTGACCTTCGATATCACGACGCTGATCATGGCAAGCGCCATGGTGCTGGTCGGGTTCCAGATGGTCTGTTTCTATGCCCTGGCGCGGCTCTTCTCGGTGCGGTTCCGGCTGCTGCCCGCCTCGGCGCGATTCCAGAGATTCTCGCGGCAGATCTCGGTGGACAGGGCCTGCCTCGGCGGCGGCCTGCTGCTGGCATCGGGCATCGGGGTGGCGGTCTGGGCGACGCTTGTCTGGGCCGCGACCGGCTGGGGGGATCTGGAAACTGGCCTCGTGGCGCGGATGGCGGTCTTTGCCGTGGTCGCCTCGTCCCTGGGGATCCAGGCGATCTCGGCCGGGTTCCTGTGGAACCTGCTCTCGCAAAAGATCCCGGGGATGCCGGAGCGGACGGACGGCTGACTGGCACCGCCGGGGGGCAGAGGCCGCGGACAGGCGATCCGGAGAGGCCAGCCTTCCTCAGTTCCGGGCAAGCGCCTGTTTCAGGGCTTGGTAACTGGCCTTTGGGGTCCGTTCGAGACTGTCGAAATCGACATGGACGAGGCCGAAGCGCTTGTCGTAACCGAGCGCCCATTCGTAATTGTCCAAGAGCGACCAGACGAAATAGCCCCTGAGCGGGACGCCTTCGGCAATGGCGCGGTTGGCGGCGGCGAAATGGCTGTCGAGATAGTCGACGCGCATGGCGTCGGGGACTTCGCCAGCTTCGACCTCGTCATAGGAGGCCATGCCGTTTTCGGTGATGTAGATGGGGGTATCGCCGGTGATGTCGCGGTGGAGCCACGACAGGGTCTCGTAGAGGCCGTCGGGAAGGACCTCCCAGTCCATGGCGGTGCGGGGGAGGTCTCCGGGGCGGTCCTTGACCGATGGCCACGGGATCGTGGGGTCTGCCAGCATGCGGCGGCAGGTGTAGTAGTTGACCCCGAGGAAATCGACCGGGGCGGCGATGGTGTCGAAATCGCTCTCCCAGCCTTTGGGCAGGTGGGGGGCGAGGCCGTCGAGGACGATTTCGGGGTATTGTTTCTGGAACACCGCGCCGACGAACCATTCATTGTAGACGGCGCGGGCAAGTGCTGTGGCCTTGCGGGCCTCGTCGGTGTCCTCGGCGGGCATGAAATGTTCGAAATTGGTGACGAGGCCGAGGTTTTTCAGGCCATCGGCGCGCAGGGCGTGGACAGCGGACCCGTGGGCTTTCAGGACGTGGTGCATGGCGTGACCGGCGGCGCGGATGTCGCGCAGGCCGGGGGCGTGGAGGCCCATGAAGTGGGAGAGCCACGCGACGCACCAGGGTTCGTTGATGGTGGTGGTGGCTTTGACGCGGTCGCCGATGCGGGACATGACGAGGCGGGAATAGTCGGTGAACCAGTTGACGATGTCGGGGTTCTGCCAGCCGCCCCGGACCGCCAGCGCCGAGGGCAGTTCCCAGTGGTAGAGGGTGGCGTAGGGGTCGATCCTGCGCTCCAGCATGCCGTCGATTAGCTTGTCGTAGAAGTCGAGGCCTTCTTCGTTGGGGGTGCCGGTGCCTTCGGGCAGGACGCGGGCCCAGGAGATGGAAAATCGGTAGGCGTCGAAATTGCCGTCGCGGATCAGGTCGAGGTCGGCAGGCCAGCGATTGTAATGGTCGCAGGCGCGGTCGCCGTTCTCGGCGCGGACGACATTGCCCGGCGTGGCGGCGAAGGTGTCCCAGTGGGTCAGGCCGGCCCCGCCCTGGGCATGGCCCTCGATCTGGTAGGCCGACGTAGCGACGCCGAAGGTGAAATCTTCGGGGAAATGGGCGCGGGCGAAGGACACGCGCAAGGGGTCGGTCATGGGGGGCTCAATCGGTTGGGTGTTGGAAAGACGTCTTGCATATCGGAAGCTTTGGCCACCCCTCTCCCCCAACCCCTCTCCCAGGGGGAGAGGGGAGCCGCCTTGCGGTAATGCCGGGATTCCCCCCTCCCGCTGGGAGGGGGGGCAGGGGGG
>JBNKVT010000022.1:0-1717 GCA_050299335.1 Paracoccaceae bacterium
ACCCGCGGCGGCCGCGTGGCGCTGCGCCCGATTGCGATCGGCGAACCCATTCTCAACAGCAAGGTCAGCGGCGAAGGCGGCCGCGCCGTGCTATCTGCCATCATTCCTGAAGAACTCCGCGCCGTGACCATTCCGGTCAGCGCCGTCACCGGCGTTGGCGGTTTCGTGCGGGCGGGCGACGTCGTCGATGTCATGCTGACCCGCCAGATCCCGGGCGATGGCGCAACCAATCAGGACCAGATGACTTCGGTCGTACTTGAAAACGTGCTGGTCCTCGCCATCGATCAGACAGCGAGCGAAAGCGAGACCGCCCCGAAGGTGGGCAGGACCGCCACCGTTCAAACCGATATGCTGGGCGCGCAGAAGCTGACGCTGGCTCGCCAGATCGGCAGCCTCAGCCTGGCGCTGCGCAATGTCGAGAACCAGGATGTCGGCGGCACCGAAGTTGTGACCGTGAGCGATCTGGGCGGCGCAGGCTATTACATTCCTTCCAAATCTCGCGGCAGCAGCGAAACCGCGGCTTCCACCGCCCCGCCCGTTCGCACGGCTGCGGGCAGCGTCACGCGCCGCCCGACCGGCCCGACCATGGCGATCGTGCGCGGCACGAATTCGACAACATATGAAGTCAAACGCCAGGGGGGGTGGTAAGACCATGCGTGCCAATCTGAAAATGATGAGCGCCGCTATCGCTCTGGCAGTGACCGCCGGAGCCCTGCCGGGGGCGGCCCTGCCCGCAGTAGCGCAAAGCGGCGAGAGCTCGATCCATGCCGGATCGGTCGAAGTGCCGGTCAACAAGAGCCAGGTGATCACGACCGACAGGCCAATCGCCCGTGCGATGATCGGCAATGACGAGATTGCGGACATCTTCCCGATCTCCGACCGTTCGGTCTATGTGCTGGGCAAGAAGCTCGGCACGACGAGCCTGACGCTCTATGACCGTGGCAACAGGGTCATGGCGGTGATGGATGTCGCGGTCGGACCAGACGTCACGGGGCTGCGCGAGCAGCTTGGCTCGCTGATGCCGGACGAGCCGATCGACGCGCGCATTTCCAATGAATCCATCGTGCTGAGCGGCACGGTCAGCAGCGCGGGTGCAGCGGACCGGGCGGTCCAGCTTGCGCAGGCTTATGCCGGTGACAAGGTGGTGAACCTGATGGCGCTCGGCGGCAGCCAGCAAGTGATGCTGGAAGTGCGCTTTGCCGAGGTCAACCGGTCAGTCGGCAAGAATCTGGGTGTTCGCACCTTCTTCAATTCTCGCGGCGGGCGATTCAACGGCGTGACCGGGCCGGGTGCAAGCCTGACGCCTGACGAGTTCGGCAATGGTGTGCTCGGCGTCGATCCTGTCACTGGCTCATTTGGCGTCGTGACCCGCGCATTCAGCGATATCCTGGGATTGGATGTCGACATTGCGCTCGACGCCCTTGAGGACAAGGGCCTTTCCAAGACATTGGCCGAACCGACGCTGGTTGCCCTTTCGGGCGAGAAAGCATCCTTCCTGGCGGGCGGCGAGTTCCCGATTCCCGTGGCTCAAAGCCTTTCCGGCCAGGGTGGCGGCACAGGCAACGGCAGCGCGGCCATCACCGTCGAGTTCAAGCCCTTCGGCGTAAGCCTGGGCTTCACGCCCACCGTGCTTTCCGACAATACGATCAACCTGCTGGTCGAACCCGAAGTCAGTTCGATCGACCCGGCGGCTTCGATCCAGGTCGGCGGGCTGAAC
>JBNKVT010000023.1:0-11973 GCA_050299335.1 Paracoccaceae bacterium
GGTGCTTTGACCTTCACGGCGCTTTGATGGGCAATCCCTGGGCGGGCGAGGTCGAGGTGTATCTCGACGGGGAGCGGCAGGTGATGCGTCTGACTCTGGGCGCTCTGGCGGAGCTGGAGGCCGGGATGCAGGCCGACAGTCTGGTGGCGATGGTCGAGCGGTTCGAGAGCGGGGCGTTTTCGTCGCGCGACGTGCTGGCGGTGATCGTGGCCGGGCTGAGGGGCGGTGGCTGGCCGGGGGACGTGCGTGACCTGCTGACAGCGGAGATTGAGGGTGGGCCGGTGGAGGCGGCGCGGCTGGCGGGGCAGCTTCTGGCGCGGGCCTTCGCGTTCCCGGAATGACGCGGTTTGCCTGGGGGGATTTGCTGCGGGCGGGTTGTGCGTTGGGGTTACGCCCAAGCGATGTGTGGCGGCTGACGCCGGCGGAACTGGCGATGCTTCTGGGCAAGGATGGTGGCGGGGCAGCGCCCTTGAGCCGGGCGCGGCTGGAGGAATTGGCGGCGGCGTTTCCCGATTTGGAGAAGGATGTGAGCGATGGCGGAGAGCGATCGGATTGACGGGTTCGAGGACCAGATTGCGCAGTTGGAAGGCGCGATGGCCTCGGCGGGCGATATGGCGCGGGCGCTGAAGGAAGGGCTTGAGGAGACGGGGCGGGCGATGGCCTCGGCCGGTGAGGAGAGCAAGGTGTTGTCGCGGGGGTTGTCGCGCGGGTTGCGCTCGGCCTTCGACGGGCTGGTGTTTGACGGAATGCGGGCCTCGGATGCGATGGAGGCGGTGGCGCGGTCGGTGGTGAACACGGCTTATTCGGCGGCGATCCGGCCTGTGACGAAGCACTTCGGCGGGTTGATCGCGGAGGGGCTGGCGGGGTTGTTCGCGGATGGCGCGTCCTTCAGCCAGGGCCGGGTGATGCCGTTCGCCTCCGGCGGGATCGTGTCGGGGCCGACCTATTTCCCGATGCGGGGCGGCACAGGTCTGATGGGCGAGGCGGGGCCGGAGGCGATCCTGCCGCTCACGCGCGGTGCCGATGGGCGGCTGGGGGTTCAGACCTCCGGCGGTGGGCGGCCGGTGCAGGTCGTGATGAATATCTCGACGCCGGATGCGGCGAGTTTCCAGCGGAGCCAGAGCCAGATCGCGGCGCAGATGAGCCGGGCCTTGTCGCGGTCGCAGCGGAACGGCTGACGTCGCACGGGTGGCCCGGTCGGGTATTTGCGTATTTTCAAAGAGATGAAGGGGGCGGTTCATGTCGTTTCACGAGGTTCAGTTTCCGACGAGTTTGAGTTTCGGCTCGGTCGGCGGACCGGAGCGGGTGACGGAGATCGTCACGCTGGCCAACGGGTTCGAGGAGCGGAACACACCATGGGCGGATTCGCGCAGGCGCTACGATGCCGGGATGGGGATGCGGTCGCTCGCCGATATCGATGCGCTGATCGCGTTTTTCGAGGCGCGGCGCGGGCAGCTTTACGGGTTTCGCTGGAAGGACTGGTCGGATTACCGGTCCTCGGGGTCGCTGGAGGCGCCCGGGTTCGAGGACCAGGTGATCGGGACCGGGGACGGGGTGACGACCGAGTTTTCCCTGTGGAAGACCTATGTGTCGGGCGGAGCGTCCTATGCGCGGCGCATCCAGAAGCCGGTCGAAGGCACGGTTCTGGCGGGTGTGCAGGGGGATGTGAAGGCGGAAGGTGCGGAGTTTTCGGTCGATCTGACGACCGGGATTCTGACGTTCGATGAAGCTCCGGGGCCGGGGTCGGCTGTGACGGCTGGCTTCGAGTTCGATGTGCCGGTGCGGTTCGGGACGGATTCGATCCTGAGTTCGGTGGCCAGTTTCAAGGCAGGCGAGATCCCGAACGTGCCGATTATCGAGGTGCGGCTATGAGCCTTGCAGAGCATCTGGCTGGCGGTGTCACGACGGTGTGCCGGGCCTGGGCGGTGACTCGGCGCGACGGGATCGTGCTGGGGTTCACCGATCATGATCGGGATTTGCAGTTCGAGGGGATCGATTTCGCGGCGTCCTCTGGCCTGACGGCGCGGTCGGTAGAGCAGACCACGGGGTTGGCCGTGGACAATTCCGAGGCGATTGGGGCGCTGAGTGACGCGTCGATTCGGGAGGAGGATGTGCGGGCCGGTCTGTTCGACGGGGCCGAGTTGCGGAACTGGCTGGTGAACTGGGCCGATGTGTCAGAGCGGCAGCTGATCTTTCGCGGATCGCTGGGGGAGGTCGAGCGCAAGGGGCCGGAGTTTCGTGCGGAACTGCGTGGCCTGGCGGAGGTGATCAACCAGCCGCAGGGGCGGGTTTACCAGAAGCCGTGCAGTGCGGTTCTGGGCGACGGGGCGTGCCGGTTCGACATCTCTGCGCCCGGTTTTTCCATTGACGCGACCGTGTTGCAAGTCGTGGGGGCGACCGAGATCAGGATCGCGAGCCAGGCGGGCTATGCCGATGACTGGTTTCTGCGGGGGCGGGTGAGCGTGCTGACGGGCGGCGCTGCCGGACAGATCGGGGTGGTGAAGCGCGATGTCGAGGTGGATGGCGGCAGGCGGATCGAATTCTGGGAGCGTTTCGCGGGCGGGCTTTCGGTGGGCGACGAGTTGCGGATTGAAGCCGGGTGCGACAAGCGGGTTGAAACCTGTCGTGAGAAATTCGGTAACCTGCTGAATTTTCGTGGATTTCCTCACATACCCGGAGAGGATTGGCTGGTGTCCTATCCCGTTCGTGCTGGCCGCAATGACGGGGGGAGCCTGTCATGAGAGAGCGGATCGTGGACGAGGCCCGGCGCTGGCTGGGCACGCCCTATCGGCACCAGGCCTCGGTTTTGGGGGCCGGTTGCGATTGTCTTGGCCTGTTGCGCGGTGTGTGGCGCAGTCTTTACGGCAGCGATCCGAAGGTGCCGCCTTACACGCCGGATTGGGACGAGGTGGCGCGCGACGATGTGCTGTTGCGGGCGGCGCGACGGCATCTGATCGAGGTGCCGGTGGCGGAGTTCAGAGCGGGCGATGTCCTGCTCTTTCGGATGCGTCGGGGTGCGGTGGCCAAACATCTGGGCATCTGCTCCGGGCGCGACAGTTTCATTCATTCCTTTAGCGGGCACGGGGTCGTGGAGAGCCGCTTGGGTGCGCCCTGGCGGGCGCGCATCGTGGCCAGCTTTGCCTTTCCGGACCCGGCTAGCGCAATCGAAACAGAGAGGCTCTGATGGCGACTATCCTTCTTTCCGCCGCGGGCGCGGCTCTGGGCAGTTCGCTCGGCGGGTCGTTTCTGGGTCTGTCGGCGACCGTTCTGGGGCGGGCTGCAGGTGCAACGCTGGGGCGGGCCATCGATGCGCGTATTCTGGGTGCGGGGTCTCCGGCGGTCGAGACGGGGCGCATCGACCGGTTTCGGCTGACGGGGGCCAGCGAGGGGGCTCCGATTGGCGAGGTGCATGGTCGCGCGCGGGTCTCAGGTCAGGTGATCTGGGCGACGCGGTTTCAGGAGCGGTCCACGACGTCAGGCGGCGGCAAGGGCGCGCCGTCGCAGCCGCAGGTGACCGAGTATTCCTATTCGGTGAGCCTCGCCATCGCGCTGGCCAAGGGGGAGATCACGCGGGTTGGCCGGGTCTGGGCCGATGGCAACGAGATCTCGCGTGAAGACTTGAATATGCGTGTCTATTCGGGGTCGGAGACTCAATTGCCGGACACCAAGATCGAGGCGGTGGAGGGAGCGGAGAATGCGCCCGCCTATCGCGGCACGGCCTATGTGGTGATCGAGGATCTGGCGCTGGGACCGTTCGGGAACCGGGTTCCGCAATTCAGTTTCGAAGTGATGCGGGCCGGGGATGGCGATTTGTCCGATATCCTTAAGGCTGTCGCCGTGATCCCCGGAACCGGCGAATATGCGTTGGCGACGACGCCAGTTCAATTCAATGTTTGGCGCGGCGAGTCCTATTCGGCGAACGTACATTCGCCCACGGGTCTCACCGACTTCCAGACATCCCTGGACGCGCTGTCGGAAGAGCTGCCGAATTGCGGTGCCGCGTCGCTGGTGGTGTCGTGGTTCGGGACGGATCTGCGCTGCGGGTCGTGCGAAATTGCGCCGCGCGTGGAACAGGCGGAGCTTGAGGCGACGGTGCCGTGGGCTGTCTCCGGCGTGTCGAGGGCTGCGGCTGGCGTGGTGCCGCTGGAGGACGGACGCCCCGTCTATGGCGGGACGCCGACGGATGCCTCGGTGCTGGAGGCGATTGCCGCGATGCAGGCATCCGGCCAGGCTGTCATGTTCTATCCGTTCATCCTGATGGAGCAGATGGCGGGGAACGGATTGACGGACCCCTGGACGGGTGCTCCGGATCAGCCGGTCTTGCCGTGGCGCGGCCGCATCACGACGTCGCTGGCACCGGGGCAGGCGGGGTCGCCTGACGGGACGGCGGCGGCGGAGGCCGAGGTTGCGGCGTTCTTCGGGACGGCGACAGCGGGCGAGTTCACGGTCGAGCCGAATTCGGTGAGCTATGCCGGATCGGACGGGTTCAGCTATCGACGGTTCGTCCTGCATTATGCGCATCTTTGTGCGCTGGCGGGCGGGGTCGATGCGTTCTGTATCGGGTCCGAGATGCGGGGGCTGACGCAGATCCGTGGTACGGGAGACAGTTTTCCGGCGGTGGAGCAGCTCAGGGCGTTGGCGGCGGAGGTTCGCGACATACTCGGGCCGGGGGTCAGGATCGGCTATGCGGCGGACTGGTCGGAGTATTTCGGGTATCATCCGCAGGACGGCTCTGGCGACGTGTTCTTCCATCTCGATCCGCTTTGGGCCGACGACGAGATCGATTTCGTCGGCATCGACAACTACATGCCTCTGTCGGATTGGCGGGATGGCTGGGATCATGTGGATTCCGCTTTCGGGTCGGTGCATAACCTCCAGTATCTGAAACAGAATATCGCGGGCAGGGAGGGGTTCGACTGGTATTATCCTTCGCCCCAGGCGGAGGCGGTTCAGGCGCGGAAGCCCATCACGGATGGGGCGTTCGGGGAGCCTTGGGTGTTTCGTTACAAGGATTTGCGAAGCTGGTGGTCGGAAGCGCATCACGACCGGATCGGTGGCGTGCGGCAGGTGGCGAGCACGGATTGGGTGCCGGGGAGCAAGCCGATCTGGTTTACCGAAATGGGCTGCGCCGCCGTGGACAAGGGGACGAACCAGCCGAACAAGTTCCTTGATCCGAAGTCGTCTGAATCCTCCCTGCCGAAATATTCGAGCGGCGCACGGGATGACCTGATGCAGATGCAATATTTCCGGGCGATGACGGAGTTCTGGGAGGATGCGGCCAACAATCCGGTCTCCGGCAGCTATGGCGGGCCGATGGTCGCGACGGACAGGATGTTTGCCTGGGCCTGGGATACGCGGCCCTATCCGTATTTTCCGGGCAATCAGGAGGCCTGGAGTGATGGCGAGAACTATGCGCGGGGTCACTGGCTGAACGGGCGTGTCACGTCGCGGACCTTGAGCGGTGTGATCGCCGAGATTTGCGAGCGGGCAGGGTGCGGGCCGGTGGATGTGAGCGATGTTCGCGGGTTGGTGCGCGGGTATGCGCTTGATGGCAGCGAGACGGCGCGGGCGGCGTTGCAGCCGCTGCTTCTGGCTTTCGGGGTCGACGCCATTGAAAAGAACGGGACGCTGGTGTTCCGGCAGCGGGACGGGCTGGCGGGTTTCTCGCTTGGCGAGGCGCAGATGGCGCGCGGGGAGGGCGATGCCATTCTGACCCGGACGCGTGCCCCAGAGGCCGAAATCTCGGGGCGGGTGCGTCTTTCCTATGTGGAGGCCGACGGAGATTACGAGACGCGCGGCACGGAAGGCATTTTCCCCGATGAGGCCACGACCTCGGTCTCGCGCAGCGAGGTGGCTCTGGCGCTGACCAAGGGTGAAGCGCGGGCAATCGTTGAGCGCTGGCTGGCGGAGGCGCGAGTGGCGCGGGAGAGCGCCGCATTCGCAATGCCGCCTTCGTCAGCACTGTCCGCGGGTGACGTGGTCGAGATCGGCGGTGACGCTTTCCGTATTGACCGGGTCGAGGATGGCGGCGTGAAGCTGATGGAGGCTGTTCGCGTCGAACCCGGTGTCTATCGCAGCTATGTCGGGGACGAGGGTGTTGTTCCGCATCCGCCGGTCCCGGTCCCCTTGCCGGTCTGGGCGGAGATGTTTGATCTGCCCTTGCTGACCGGTTCGGAAGCGCCGGAGTCCCCGTGGATCGCAGCGACGATGGAGCCGTGGCCCGGTGCCGTGGCGGTCTATTCCTCGCTCGATGGGCAGGCGTGGAGCTATGAGGCCGAGTTGAGTCGGCGTGCGGTGATGGGTGAAACCCTGTCAGCGCTGGCGGCCGGAACCTTCGGTCTGCCGCAGCGTGGGGCGGGGGTTGAGCTGCGTCTGACGGGTGGTGCCCTTGGGTCGATCGACGATCTGGCGCTTTACGCGGGTGGCAATGCGGCCGTGATCAGCGACGGGTCGGGATTGTGGGAAGTTCTGCAGTTCCGTGATGCGACTTTGATCGGAGACGGGACCTGGCGGTTGCAGCACTTGCTGCGGGGCCAGCAGGGAACGGAGGCGGTCATGGCGCCGGTCTGGCCGGTTGGATCGACCGTTGTCGTTCTGGATGCCGCGCCCACTCAAATCCCGATTCCCACGTCTTTGCGTGGGATCACGCGGCGGTATCGCGTCGGTCCAGTGTCGCGGCCGGTGGATGATGACACGTTCGTCGAGGTGACGCACGCGGCGAGTGCGCTGGGCCTGAAACCTTTCGCGCCCGTGCATCTGCGAGCCAGGCCCGATGGCGGCGGCGGGTATGCGTTTGACTGGATCCGGCGCACGCGCATTGGCGGCGACAGTTGGGACCTGGCCGAGGTGCCCCTGGGGGAGGCGGCGGAGAGCTATCGGGTGCGGGTGCGCGATGGCGGCATTTTGGTTCGCGAGGAGACGGTGGCGTCACCGAACTGGTCATACGACGCGGCGACGCGGGTGGGCGACGGCGTGGCTGCGCCCTTCACCGTGGAAATTTCACAGCTATCGGACCTTTACGGTCCCGGACACGAAGCGAGGATCATTGTCGATGCCTGATACAGCAAAACTCGGCCTGCCGCTGGTGGCCCCGGCGCAGGCGCAGAAGCATGTCACGGTGAACGAGAGCCTGACACGGCTGGATGCGCTGGTGCATTTGTCGCTTGCGTCGCTGGGAGGGGCGGTTGCGCCGTCTTCGCCGGCGGAGGGCGAGGTGCATTCCGTTGGTGCGGGCGCAACGGGTGTCTGGGCCGGGCAGGACGGTAAACTGGCCGTCTATGCAAACGGAGGCTGGGTCTTTCTGGACCCGCAGCCCGGCTGGCAGGGATGGTCGGGCAGTGCCCGTGTGCAGTTCGATGGTCTGGACTGGGTCGAAGGGGCCGGAGCGCTGTCGGCGAATGGCGCGGGGTTCGTACACCGGACTGTGGAAGTGGATCACGCGGTGGGTGCTGGTGCGTCCTCGACCGTCGCCGCGATCATTCCGGCCAATACGATTGTCTACGGTGTGACGGGCCGGGTTCTGAGCGCGATTGGCGGGGCTTCAAGCTTTGAAGTCGGCGTGTCCGGTTCGACCGATCGCTATGGCAGCGGCATCGGCGCTGGGGCCGGTTCCTGGCTTCGGGGGCTGACCGGATCTCCGCTGGCCTATTACGCCGATACCGACCTTGTGCTGACGGCGCAGGGCGGAAGTTTCGACGGGTCCGGGACGCTGCGGCTTGCAGTGCATTTTGCCGAACTGACCCTGCCGCGGGCTTAACCGCGGGCGCAGCTGACGCAGGTGGGCAGGGTCGGGTCCAAAGTGAGGCGTTTCAGCCCGATGTCTTCCCCGCAGTCCTGACAGTAACCGAATTCGCCCTCGTCGATACGGGCGAGGGCGGCGGTGATCCTGGCCTCGCGGCCTTTGCGGCGGCGGGCGGTGGCTTGCGCCATGGCCTGCCGCTGCATTGCGTCCATGCGCGAGAGGCGCCCGACCGATTGCTGGTCGAGCGTGACGGTCGCGCGATCTTCGGCGCCCGCGTCATCTTCCATCGCCAACCGCTCTTTCTCAGCGATCAATTCGGCGCGGAACCGCGCGATTTCGGCATCCTTCAGCATCACGAATAGTTTGTGTCAGGGTTTTTCATTGGTCCGAAGGCTCTATCTGTTCTAAAACGCGGACAGATTGCAAGGAGTGCCCGATGGCGCAGAAACAGCCACGCCCGACCGCGCTGGACCCGGTCTGGCAACGAATTCAGGACGATGCGCGGGACGCGATTGCGGCTGAGCCGCTGATTGGCGGTATGATCCATGCCTCTGTTCTGCATCACAAATCTCTGGAAAATGCGCTGTCCTACCGGATTTCGTCGAAGCTGTCCTCGCAGGAGATGTCAGGTCAGCTTTTGCGTGAGATCTGCGAAGAAGCCTATGCGGACGACAAATCGCTGGGTGAAGCGGCGCGGGCCGATATCGTGGCCGTTTACGAGCGCGATCCGGCCTGCCATTCGCTGTTGCAGCCGCTTTTGTTCTTCAAGGGTTTCCAGGCGGTGCAGGCCTATCGGGTCGGCCATTGGCTTTGGACCCATGGGCGCAAGGACCTGGCCTATTTCATTCAGGCGCGGGTGAGCGAGGTGTTCGGGATCGACATTCACCCCAATGCAAGGATCGGGCGCGGGCTGATGATCGACCACGCGCATTCCATCGTGATCGGGGAAACGGCGGTCGTCGGCGACAATGTCTCCATGCTGCATTCGGTGACGCTGGGTGGGACCGGCAAGGAAGATGACGACCGGCATCCGAAGATCGGCGACGGCGTTTTGATCGGGGCCGGGGCAAAGGTTTTGGGCAATATCCGGGTCGGCAACTGCAGCCGGATTGCGGCCGGTTCAGTGGTTCTGAATGAAGTGCCGCCGTGCAAGACCGTGGCGGGTGTGCCTGCGAAGATCGTGGGCGAGGCGGGGTGCGATCAACCGTCCCTGTCGATGGATCAGATCCTGAACGGTGTGCCGGGCGAATAAGCCCGGCCGGAACGCTTTTCTTTTGTGTAACAGGGGACTGCGAATCTCGCGGAACATGCTAGGCTCGTCTCAACAGCTGAGGGGAGTACAGACATGTCAATTCGTCAGACAGAGGGCCGGGGCCGGTTCGAGAGCATCCTGGACACGGTGGGCAATACGCCGGTCGTGAAGATCAACCGGATCGCGCCGGATAATGTGACCGTTTACGTGAAATTCGAGGCGTTCAACCCGGCGGGGTCGGTAAAAGACCGGCTGGCGCTGAACATCATCGAGGCGGCGGAACGGCGGGGCGATCTGAAACCGGGGCAAACCGTGGTCGAGGCGACTTCCGGCAACACCGGCATCGGGTTGGCGATGGTCTGCGCGGCGAAGGGCTATCCGCTGGTCGTGACCATGGCCGACAGTTTCTCCATCGAGCGGCGGCGGCTGATGCGGTTCCTGGGCGCCAAGGTGGTGCTGACACCGCGCGCGGCCAAGGGTTTCGGCATGTATCAGAAGGCAAAAGAACTGGCGGAGGCCAATGGATGGTTCCTGGCGAGCCAGTTCGAGACGCCTGACAATGCCGATATTCACGAAAACACCACTGGCCGGGAAATCGTCAACGATTTCAAAGGTGAAAAGCTGGACTATTTCGTGACCGGTTATGGCACGGGCGGAACCGTTTCAGGCGTCGGGCGGGTGCTTCGGGCCGAACGGCCAGAGACCAAGATCATCCTGACCGAACCGGCGAATGCGGCGCTTGTGGCCTCGGGCTATGTGAACACGCGGAACGATGGACATCAGCCGACCGAGGGCCATCCGAATTTCGAGCCGCATCCGATCCAGGGCTGGACGCCGGATTTCATTCCGTGGGTGCTTCAGGAAGCGATGGACAAATCGTATTATGACGAGCTTCTGTCCATTCCCGGACCTGAGGGCATCGCCTGGGCGAAACGGCTGGCGGCAGAAGAAGGGATCTTCACCGGCATCTCCGGCGGATCGACTTTCGCAACTGCCATGAAGGTGGCCGAAGGCGCGCCGGACGGGTCCGTTATACTGGTCATGCTGCCGGATACCGGTGAGCGGTACCTGTCAACACCGCTGTTTGAAGGTGTGGCAGAAGAGATGACCGAAGACGAGATCGCGCTGTCGCAATCGACGCCGAGCCACCAGTTGTAAGATCGCTCAGGTCTTGGCACCAAAGGGCCGGTCGATCACGCTGATATCGACCAGGTTCCAGGTCAGGTCCTTGTTGCGATAGAGACGTTTGCCCATCCGGGGGTAATCGGAGACGTCGTGGTTTTTGCGCTGGCTGACGGTGATGCAACGCATGGTCGTGTCGCCGGTGTTCTTCAGGCTGTGGGCCAGCCCGCCTTTGCGAAATCCAACGAAGTCGCCCTTGCGCACTTCGCGGCATTCGGCGCCGATGCGCGCGGTTCCGGTCCCTTCCAGAATGTAAAGGCACTCTTCCTCGTGATAGTGCTTGTGGTGTTCGGTCGTCTCGTCGCCCGGCTCAATCTCGACGATGCAGAAGTCTATCTCGGCCAGACCGGTCGCCCCGCCGAGCGACTTCTCCGACCGCCGCGCATGTTCATTGAGAAAATGCGTCCGTTCCTTCCCGCGCATATTTTCAATGTCGTCGGACGATAGATGATAAACCTCATCACGCATGAATAACCTCCGGTCGGGCTCGATTCCCTGAACGGACGTCGTTTGCGCGAAAAAGATGTGGATTGCGTTAAACCGCTATTTCTTGGCACCGGCCTGGGGATGAGTGAGCGCGTCGTGGTCGACCAGATCCCAGGGCAAACCGGCGTTGCGATAGACGCGCTTCCCTTTCCTTGGATAGTCGCCGACATCCTGCGCAAGGCGTTCCCCCATCACCAGGCAGCGCAAGACCGTATCGCCGGTATTGACGATCGCGTGGGCGAGGCCGCCCTTGCGATAGCCGATGAAATCGCCCGGCTTGACCGGGAAGCTCTTGTCGCCGATTTCCGCCGTGGCCGTCCCTTCCAGAATGTAGACCGCTTCATCCTCGAAATGGTGCAGGTGGAATTCCGTCGTCTCGCACCCCGGTTCGACCTCGATCAGATGAATGCCGAGGCCGGTCAGCCCGGTGGCGTCGCCGAGCGACTTGTTGATGCGCCGGGCGTTGTCGTTGAGGAAATGGGCTTTGGAGAGACCTTCCATCGCCGCAATCTCTTCGGCGGTCAGCAGATAGGTTTCGTCCGGCACCCGACTAGCCTGCCATCTGGTCGCATTGATAGCTCATCTCACCATCGGTCAGCCGCCCGGTTCGAAAACCGACGGCATCCCACACGATGCCGGGTTTGGCGAAGACATTTTCGCGATCCGTCGGCTGCAAATCCTCGATGCGACCGCCCGGCATGTAGAGCCGCACACCTTCGTCCGTATATAAGACGGCCAGATCGGGGCCGTTCGGGCAGGTATAGGTCGCGGACCCCTTGCGGCTGTCCTTGTCGCCACAGGCGGCCAGCAATGCGAGGGCGGAGAGTATCAAGAGGTATTTCATGCGAGCATTGCCACCGGGTTTTCGAGGTTTTCCTTGATTGCGCCAAGAAACTCTGCTCCGAGCGCGCCGTCAATGACCCGGTGATCGACCGAGAGCGTGGTTGACATGACGGTGGCAACGCCGAGCGTGCCGTCGTCCTTCACGACCGGCTTCTTCACGCCAGCGCCGACCGCAAGGATCGAACCATGCGGCGGGTTAATGACCGCGTCGAAATTGTCGATCCCGAACATGCCGAGGTTGGAGATCGCGAAGCTGCCGCCCTGATACTCATGCGGCGCAAGCTTGCGGTCGCGGGCACGGGTGGCGAGGTCTTTCATCTCTGCCGAAAGCGCGCTGAGTGACTTCATATGCGCGTCTTTCAGAACGGGTGTGAAGAGCCCGCCTTCGATGGCCACAGCCACCGCAACATCCGAAGGCTTCAGCTTCAGGATGCGATCACCGGCCCAGACGGCATTGGCATCTGGCACG
>JBNKVT010000024.1:0-14764 GCA_050299335.1 Paracoccaceae bacterium
TCTCCCAGAGGGAGAGGGGGGCGCCCCAGTGGCAGGTGCCGGGATTCCCCCCTCCCTCTGGGAGGGGGGTCAGGGGGGAGGTTCGGCAACCTGCCGCGTCCGATCCGATGCCCCTAATCATGCGCCACCCCCAGATAGGCATCGATCACCGCAGGGTTGGAGCGCACCTCGTCCGGCGTCCCGTCGCCGATCTTCGCCCCGTAATCCATCACCACCACCCGGTCGGAGATATCCATCACCACCCCCATATCATGCTCGATCAGCGCAATCGTCGTGCCGAATTCCTCGTTCACATCGAGGATGAAGCGCGACATGTCTTCCTTCTCCTCGACATTCATCCCCGCCATCGGCTCGTCGAGCAGCAACAGCTTCGGCTCCGCCGCCAGCGCCCTCGCCAGTTCCACCCGTTTCTGCAGCCCATAGGGCAGCCGCGCCACCGGGGTCTTGCGGATCGATTGGATTTCCAGGAAGTCGATGATCCGCTCCACAACTTCGCGGTTCGCCACCTCCTCGGCCTCGGCCTTGCCCTTCCACAGAGCCTGGGACAGCACCCCAGCCTTCATATGCGTAAACCGCCCGGTCATGATGTTGTCGAGCACGCTCATGCCCGAGAAAAGGGCGATATTCTGAAAGGTCCGCGCGATCCCCTGATGGGCGATCTGGTGCGGCTTCATCGGCCCGCGCTTCGCCCCGCGAAACCAGACCTCCCCCTCCTGCGGATGATAGAACCCGTTGATGATATTCAGCATCGAGGACTTCCCCGCCCCGTTCGGCCCGATGATCGCCCTGATCTCGCCCTCGCGGATGTCGAACGAGATATCCTTGATCGCCACCACGCCGCCGAACCGCAGGGTGATGTGTTTCATCTCCATGATGACGGGGCCGATGGCGCGGCCGTCGGGGGTGGTTATCGCTTCGGTCACGCTCATTCGCCGTCCCCCAAAGCCACTCCTATCCTTGCAGGCCCTGAGGCGGAAAAAGGCTCAGGCCGACGCCGAAGCCCACAACCGCGCCTGCGAGGTGGACGAGGGCAAAGACCAGCATGTTGCGGTCGGGTCGCTGCAGGTAGAGCATCGCCCGCCCGAAGGCGATGGCGAAGAGGACACCGAAGGCGATCACCGGCGGCTCGCTCCCGGGTTTGATCTGCGCGATCTCGGACAGGTAATAGATCACGCCGAACCAGAACGCGGCTCCGATCAGGAATTCGAGTATCCACTTCATGGCTGCCTTTCCCGGGTTTTGCGGATTGGAGGTCGACAAGGGGTGCCGGGGACACATCCCCGCTCGATCTGATTTCGCCCGCGCGGTTTTCGAACGTGTTTTCCGTGATCGATACTACGCCGCCGAAGCGCAGGGTGACGGTCTTCATCTCCATGACGACGGGGCCGATGGTGCAGCCGTCGGGGGTGATCTTCGTTTCAGGTTCGCCTGCAGTCACCATTTGTTCATTCCAAGATTTCGGCTATCAGCGATGGTCCCCCGCAAGCCCCTCCGTCGGCGACCTCCTCAAATCGGAAATCGAGCTTTCCCTCCCCCTCCGAAATGAGGAAATCGCTCCGCACCTGGCAATTGCGAGAATTCGGCGCGACGGCCTGTGTCACGTGACGGGACCAGTTGTCTCCGATTTCAAAGCTCACGAGACGCACCTGTCCATCGCCTTCCAGATCGGCAATATTCACCTTGAAGTCATTGAACTCATGCGCATTGAACTCGTCGAGCGGGGTTGGTGTCTGGAATTGGAATCGGCATTCCGAACGGAATTTTCCGGCAACCTCTATTGGCCAGTCCGTCAGTTCGATGGACATGCCGAAATTATCTGTCTTATCTCGGACCACGAACTTGGTTTCCCCCGACTCCCCTGTTTCCGTCTCCTGTTCACTCCAGCCGGCGGTCAGGAAGTCCTCGATTTCTTCAATGTATTCATCCCGGTCCAGTACAGAGACTATGCACAAACCTGCCGCAAAATCGAGCAGCGTTGCCTCCCATTCCCAGGTTGGAGGAGGCGTCCATTCGGTATCGGCATCAGCGCCTGAAGTCTGGCTCTGAGCACCTGTTGCGTTTGCAAAGGCCAGCGACATGACAAGGCTCGCAAACTTCCTCATTCCGCCGCCACCGCCTTCGCCCGTTCGAACACCTCCGCATCGCGGATCTCCAGTGTCGCGCTGACCTTGCCCTTGCGGCCGTCCTCGTAGGTCACCTCGGTTTCGGCGAAGACGTTCGGCGAGCCGCCATAGAGCGCCTCGATCAGTCCCCCATATTTCTCCTCGATGATCCGGCGGCGGACCTTCTGGGTGCGGGTCAGTTCGCCGTCATCGGCGTCCAGTTGTTTGTGCAGAACGAGGAACCGGTGCACCTGGCAGCCTGACAGCATCTCGTCTTCTGCAACCGAACGGTTGACCTCTTCGACATGGGCCTGCAGCGTTTCCAGCACGCGCGGGTGCTGGCTGAGTTCCTGGTAGGACGCATAGGCGATGTTGTTCCGCTCGGCCCAGTTGCCGACTGCTGTCAGGTCGATATTGAGGAAGGCGCAGCAGCGGTCGCGGTCAGCGCCGAAGACCACCGCCTCGAGAATGTTGGGGTAGAATTTCAGCTTGTTCTCGACGTATTTCGGCGCGAACAGGCTGCCATCGGCCATTTTGCCGACATCCTTGGCGCGGTCGATGATACGCAGATGCCCGGTCGCCTCCTCGATGAACCCGGCATCGCCGGTGGCGACCCAGCCTTGCGCGTCCTTGGTGGACGCGGTGCTTTCGGGGTTCTTGTAGTATTCCATGAAGGTGCCGGGCGAGCGATAAAAGACCTCGCCGCTCTCGGCGATCTTCAGTTCCACCCCGGGCGAGGCCACGCCCACGGTATCGGCCCGGACCTCGCCGTCGGGCTGCTGGGTGATGAAGACCGAGGCCTCGGTCTGGCCGTAGAGCTGTTTGAGGTTGATCCCGAGCGAACGGTAGAACTCGAAGATTTCCGGCCCGATGGCCTCGCCTGCAGTGTAGCCGACGCGGACTTTCGAAAGGCCGAGGGTGTTCTTCAGGGGGCTGTAGACCAGCAGCTCGCCGACTGCATACTGCAACCTCGCCCCTGCTGACACTCGCCGCCCGTCAAGGATGGCGGGGCCGACCTGCTTGGCCAATCCCATGAAATACCGGAAGATTTTCTGCTTCAGGCGTCCGGCGTCCTCCATGCGGATCATGACATTGGTCAGCAGGCCTTCGAAGAAGCGCGGCGGGGCGAAGAAATAGGTGGGGCCGATCTCGCGCATGTCGGCCTGCATGGTGGTCTCGCTTTCGGGGCAGGCGACGCAGAAGCCGGTCCAATACGCCTGGCCGATCGAGAAGATGAAATCGCCGACCCAGGCCATCGGCAGATAGGCGAGGACGGAGTCGCCCGCGCTCAGGTGGTCGAACTCGGACGAGGCCTTGGCCGAGAGGATGATATTGGCGTTTGACAAGACCACGCCTTTCGGCCGCCCGGTGGTGCCGGAGGTGTAGAGCATGACGCAGGTGTCCTCCGGCCCCAGCGCGTCGGAGCGGCGTTTGACCTCGTCGGCGAGCGGCTGGCCGCCGTCGCGGCCCCGCGCCTGGATGTCGGTGAACCGGTGGATATGACCCTGCCCGTATTTCCGCATCCCGCGCGGGTCGAGATAGATGATCTGCTCAAGCCGGGGGAGTTTGTCGTGGATTTCGAGGACCTTGTCGACCTGCTCCTGATCCTCGGCGATGACGAAACGGGCCTCGCAATGGTCCAGGACATAGGCCATCTCGTCGGCGACGGCGTCCTGGTAGACCGGCACCGGGACGGCACCGGCGGACTGGATCGCCACCATCGCCCAGTAAAGATGCGGCCGGTTCGAGCCGATGATCGCGACATGGTCGCCGGGGGCGAGGCCGAGATCGATAAGACCGGCAGCGGAAGCCTGGATTTCGGCGGCGGCCTCAGCCCAGGTCCAGCTCTGCCATATGCCGAATTCCTTCTCGCGGTAGGCCGGTTTGCCGCCATGTTCGGCAGCATTGCGGGCCAAGAGCTTCGGAAACGTATCGAGAGACCCGCCAAGGGCTCCTGTCATGTTTCTCTCCCTGTCTCGCCGCTTGTCGGACGCGGGCGTTGGTTGACAGCCTAGCAAGGAAATCGCCCCGGTAAACAGATAATGCGCAAGAAGGTGCCTCACATTCGCGTCGCGAAATGTGATCCAGGGGCAAGAAAGTGTTAAGCACATGGGGATTTCCCAAGCACAGAAACGAAACAAATGTGGAAATGGTGACAGGGACTTAACACATTTCGTGGAACGGTCGGCAGCGCATGAAATTTGGTGAACCGGTGCCGACACTCTCTTCACGGATCAGAAATGGTCATGTCAGGGCCTGGCTGATTGTCGGGGTGGCCGCTGTTCTCGCCCTGACGCTCAGCGCTGTTGTGGTACGGTTCGCCCATTCCGCAGTTATCGCAGACACCCGGTACCGGCTGGAACATTGGGTGCCCTATTTCATCTCGCGCACCGACAATCTGCCGGACATGTTCGCCGCCGAAGACGTCGATCCCGCCGACCTGCAAGAGGTCGCGCTTGCTCTCGGCGGCGGCGTCGGCGAGATCTTTCAGGTCACGCTTTTCGATGCGACTGGGCGCCAAATCTTTTCGTCGGTCGAAGATTGGCCGTCCGAGCATGAGACGGACCTGAACGCGCCAGAGGAAAATGCCGTCACCGCTATCGAGACCCGCAACGATCTGTTCCTCTTCAATGACGGAGACGAAACAACCGACCGCCCGGAATTCTACTCCGAAATATATCTTCCGATCGAAAACGAACGCGGTGAAATGCTGGGGGCCATCGGGCTATATATCGACCAGAGCCACGCCCATCACATCTTTCACCGAACGCTGCGCAACCTGTCCTTTGTCCTCAGCTTGGTGCTTGCTCTTTCCTTTGGGATTCCGGCCCTGGCCTTTGTGAAGCGGGCGCAAAAGGCCGAACACGCATCGCGTCGGGCCTCCTATCTGGCGCGATACGACACGCTCACCAATCTCTGCAACCGGACGGCCTTCACCGGCTGTTTCCGCGACCTTCTGGATGCCGCCGCCGACGCACGGGACGAGATTGCGGTGGGCTATCTCGATATCGACGATTTCAAGCGGATCAACGACGAGAACGGGCACGAGGCCGGGGACCGGCTGCTCATCCATGTCGCCGAGGCGATCCAGAAGGCCGTGGGTGACGCCGCCTTGGTGGCGCGGCTGGGGGGCGACGAATTCGTCTTCGCGCTGCGCGACTGCGACACCGACACGCTGGTCGAGCGGGTCTGCGCGCTCATGGAACTGGTGCGGAATCCCATCGAGGCGCGGGGCAAGTCGATTTCGGCCACGATCAGCGTCGGCGGCTATGTCTTCCGGCCCTATCGCGGCACCGATATCGATTTCGCGCTGCACCGGGCCGATATGGCGCTTTATCAGGCCAAGGCCGGGGGCAAGAACATGTTCCGGCTGTTCCGCAAGGAATTCGAGGTGCAGCGGACCGAGCGCCGGCTGATGGAGAACCGGCTCTACGAGGCCCTGCAGAGGGGCGAGTTCGAGGTGTTTTACCAGCTTTTGATGAATTCCAGCACCGGCGAATATAACGGGTTCGAAGCGCTCCTGCGCCTGCCGGACGGCAAGGGCGGGTTCGTGCCGCCCGGCGAGTTCATTCCCGTGGCCGAGGAGATGGGGATCATCACCGAGATCGGGGCCTACGTCCTCGACCGCGCCGTTCAGACGGCGTGCAACTGGCCGGACGATCTGGTGATCGCCGTCAACCTCTCGGTCCGGCAGTTTGAAGACGAGCGGCTGGTCGAAACGGTGCGCGATGTGTTGACCCGGCATGCCTTCCCGGCGCGACGACTACAGCTGGAGATCACCGAATCTCTGTTGCTGGAGAACACGATCAGCGTCACCGAGCAGTTGCAGGACCTGCAGATGCTGGGGGTCAGCATCGCGATGGACGATTTCGGGACCGGGCATTCCTCGCTGGGCTATCTGTGGAAATACAATTTCAACAAGATCAAGATCGACCGGTCCTTCATCCTCGAGATCGGCAAGGGCACCGGCAAGTCGCGCGAGATCATCGAGACCATCGTCAATCTCGGGCACAAGCTCGATGCCACCGTCACCGCCGAAGGGATCGAGACCGGCGCTCAGGCCGAATTGCTGCGCGAGTTGCAATGCGACGAATTGCAGGGCTTCCATTTCGCCCATCCGCTGCCGGCCGAGGACATCGCCAAGATGCTGCAGGCGAAGAAGAACTCGGTCGCCTGATATGGCGCAGCGCCCGGCCCCGACCGTGGTGGCCGGGGCACGGGGCTCAGAGGCGTTCCAGGGCCAGCGCGATACCCTGGCCGCCGCCGATGCACATGGTGACAAGGGCGCGTTTGCCGCCGGTGCGGTGCAGCTCGTAGAGGGCCTTGAGGGTGATGATGGCGCCGGTGGCGCCGACCGGGTGACCGAGGGCGATGGCGCCGCCGTTGGGGTTCACCTTCGCCGGGTCGAGCCCGAGTTCCTTCGTGACGGCACAGGCCTGGGCGGCGAAGGCTTCGTTGGATTCGATGATGTCGAAGTCATCAGCGGCAAGGCCGGTGCGGGCGAGGAGGTTTTTCACGGCCGGGACCGGGCCGATCCCCATTACCTCGGGTCGCACGCCCGCATGGGCGTAGCCCAGAAGCCGCGCCTTGGGGGTGAGGCCGGATTTTTCCGCAGCGTCTGCCGTGGCGAGGACGAGGGCGGCTGCACCGTCGTTGATGCCTGAGGCGTTGCCGGCGGTGACGGTGCCGTCTTTCTGGAACACGGCGCGAAGGCCGGCCAGCGCCTCGGCGGAGGTCTGTTTGGGGTGCTCGTCGGTGTCGAAGGCAACGGTGTCACGCCGGATCTTCACCTCGACGGGGATGATCTGGGAGGCGAAGCGGCCCTCAGCGATGGCGGTGGCCGCGCGGGTCTGGCTTTCCAGGGCGAAGGCGTCCTGGGCCTCGCGGGAGATATTATGCTCACGGGCGACATTCTCGGCGGTCACCCCCATATGCCCGGTACCGAAGGGACAGTTCAGCGCCCCGAGCATCATGTCGAGGGCACCGACATCGCCCATCTTCTGGCCCCAGCGGGCGCCTGGCATGATGTAGGGCGAGCGGGACATGTTCTCGGCCCCGCCCGCCAGCGCAAATTCGGCATCGCCTGATATCAGCGATTGTGCCGCCGAGACGATGGCCTGGGCACCGGAGCCGCAGAGGCGGTTGACGTTCATGGCGGGCGTGCTGTCGGGGATACCGGCCTCGATGGCGGCGACGCGGGAGACATACATGTCGCGCGGCTCGGTATTGATGACATGGCCGAAGACAACATGGCCGATCCGGGCGGGATCGACGCCCGAGCGCTCCAGGGCCGCCCGGGCGACGGTGCTGGCCAGCGCGATGGGCGGCGTGCCGGCGAGGCTGCCGCCGAAAGTGCCGATGGCGGTGCGGGCACCGTCGAGGATGACGATATCAGTGGTCATGGTGGCTCTCCCTTGCTGGTCCGGCACCAGTGTGAGCCGGGAGGCGGGGCGCGGGCAAGGGAAACCTCGGGGAAGCCGCCCGCGTCGGGGGGGCGATTCGGGACGCCTCGGCGCGGGGACGGTATCGGGGGAGGGTATCGGGAGGCGGGTGTCGCCTGATCGAGCCGGTCGCCGCCCACAGCGGGACAATACGCGGATTTTGGTACCGGAGGCCGAGGCGGTCCCGGCGCCGCATCGGGCCGCAGGTTCGAGGGGTGCGGCTTGTTCCGAGCCGCGTGTTGCCGCCCGTTGCACGACACTGGGCGACTCTCGACACCGGAAGCCGATGCGGCCGGGTACAGCGACGGGCCGCTGGCCCCCGGGACGCCGCCGGCGCGGTGGTACCAGTTCAGGAGGCGCAGGCGGGTGACATCGGCGGCGATTTCGCTGAAGATGTCCTCGAAATCCTCCGAGCTTTCGGCGACCAGCGCGAGGCCATCGCTGGCGCAGCCCTCCTCGGGATCGTCGCTCAGCCGGGCCACCATCTCGGTGTAGAAGGGCTGAAGCCGGTTGCTGAGGTCATTTTTAAAGGTTGAGGTTTAGATCTTGTTAAAAATCAGGGAAATCAAATACTTGATTAATATTTATTAACTATGGCGTGCGAGGTATTTTCAGGTTGTTGGGGACCGATTTGAACAATTGGATATATATTGGCTCTATCGGCGTCCCGCCCGAACCGGCATCGTCCTGTCCCGCCCCATCCGTGCCGGGGCGCCGGGCTCAGAACAGGAGCGCAATGATGGCGGTGAAGACCAGAAGCCCGATCCAGCCTTTCCAGAGCACGGCAATGGCGGCCTCGATATCCTTCGCCACCAGGTCGCGGCGACCGCGGGTGTTCAGAAACGGCTCTTTCATCATCTCGCCGCCATAGGCGCGCGGACCGGCCAGGGCGATGTCGAGGACCCCGGCCATGGCGGCCTCGGGCCAGCCGGCATTCATCGAACGGTGCATGTCGGCGTCTTCCATCATCACCTCGAAGGGCTCCTTGCGCAGGGAAGTGGCGGCGATGACGGGGCCGGCGATACGGGCGGGGATCCAGTTCAGCAAATCGTCGGCCCAGGCGGTGGCCCAGCCGAACTCGGCGTATTTCTCGTTCAGATGCGCGACCATGCTGTCGGCGGTGTTGACCACCTTGTAGGCGAGGATGCCGGGCAGGCCGAAGATCAGGAACCAGAAGGCCGGGGCGACGAGACCGTCGCAGAACCCCTCGGCGCCACTTTCGACCGCGGCGCGGGCAATACCAGATTCGTCGAGCGTGTCGGTATCGCGCCCGACGATCTTCGCAACCTCGGCGCGACCGGCCTCGAGACCGCCGGGCAGGGCGAGGGCGACGGCGCGCACGTGATCGATAAGGCTGCGATGCGACAAAAGCACCGTACAGCCGATCAGTTCGAGAATGCCGAAATCTGGCAGCCAGGCGATGATGGACCCTGCGATAATGGCCGCGAGGATCAGGCCTGCGATCATCACGGTACCGGCTGTGCGCCTGAAATCGTGGCGGTTGAGATGCCGGTCCAGCCAGTCGATACCCTGGCCGATCAGCTTGACCGGATGCGGGACGCGGCCCCAAAGCCAGTCCGGCTCGCCCAGAAGGGCATCGAGAACGAGAGCGAGGGCGAGAATCTCGAAATGAGACATTTTTTCCGGTTTTGGCCACGATTTGTTAAGGTTTGCGCAGCATAGTCGTCGAGCGAGACAAAGAGAAAAGCATTTTGTCTCGAACCCGTTGGTTAAGCGTTTCTGTGCCAGCCGCATTGGCGGGCACATCCAGTTCCCCGAAATCGTTAACGCATTAATCCTTTGTTAAGGATTGGCGTAAAGTTTCTACCAAAGTCGCAAGACTTTGCTAACGTGAGAGGATCGCGCCGTGCGTGTTTTGCTGGTACAGGACAACGCCGATCTGGGGGAGATCTGGAAACGGTTTCTGAAACGTCAGGGGATTGACGCGCGCCTGGCGACAACCCAGGCGGACGCAATCGCGGCCCTGGAGGAGCGCGTGTATGATGCCGTCGTCCTGGAACTGGTTCTGCCTGACGGGGGTGGGATCGCCGTGGCGGATTTCGCGGCCTACAAATACCCCGATATCGCGGTGATCGCGGTGACCAAATCGGGGTTCTTCTCGGACGGATCGATCTTCGAGGTGGTGCCGAATGCGCGCTACCTGCTGAGGACGCCGCTCAGGCCGGACGATCTGGTGGCCTATCTGGAACATTGTTCGCATCGCCACGCCCCCGATATGCCGGAAGCAATCACCGCCTGAACCGACGGCACGCGGTCGTCCTCGTCGCGCCGTGCGATTCATCAATCCGAAACAAATCTTTTACAAATTCAAGCGGTCGAAACACTTGACCCGGGGCCCGATTCCACCAACTTTCTGGATGTGGGCAAGGGGGTAACCATGGACGGCTATCTTTCACCGGAAATCCTGAAGGGGCTGCAGGCGGCCCGGCTTCGTGACGAAAAACGGAAATCGAAGCTGCGGGTGCAGTCGAGCGATCAGGAATTCCGGGTTCTGTCCTCCTGGGACAGCGGCTTTGCTCTGGAGGATACCGATCATCCGCATCTGCGCGGGGTCGTCGATCTCTATGAGGGGCCGCGGCACGTGTCCCATTGCCTGATCATCCATTCCAGGGCCGAGAACGGGCGGATCATCTACGAGTTCAAGCGGGCGACACCGCCCACCGACCGGCCCGCCAGCGACTTCGCCGCCGAGGCACCTGTTATCGCGGGGCTTCTGACCTAGATCTTCTGACGTGGCGCCAGATTCCACCCGCCTTGCCTGTGGAGGCTGGAGTCAGCACCAAGACCCGCAATCAGTGCGTCACCGCGTTCTTTCGAAGAACGCGACCGAAATTTTTGAAAAATTTCGGCGCCCGGGGGGGACGATTCGTCGCTGACTGGCGCCGTCTGACCAATCGCCCCAACGTCTCCCGCCAAATATCACAAGTCTCGGGACGACATCCTCGCGTGGTCGCCCCTTCACGTCTTCCCCCGGTCGCCGCTTTCGTCCATACAGAGGCCACGCCACATTCCGGCACCGACACATTCGACGAGGACCCCACCGGTATCCCATGCCCGGCCTGACCCAGTTCCCGCGCGCGCTATTCTCCCGACTGGCGGGCTCCAGGGCCGAGCGCCGCAACCGCCGCCTTGCCCGCAGGAAACCCTGGGGGACGCAGCCGACCGAGTTTGTCTTCTATCCCCAGAACCGCACCATCGGCTCCTACCTCACCGGGCAGGATCTCGTCATGGGCAAGGTCACCCTCGCTGGCCGCATGCTGGAGCTTGGCAAGGCCAGCCTCTGGGATATCGTCCCGCCCAGCCCGGCCTATGAGACCGCCCTGCATCGCTTCGTGTGGCTCGATGATCTGGTCGCCGATGGCGGCGCCCCGGCGCAGGAGCAGGCGCGCGAATGGACCGCCGAATGGATGCATCGCTACCTGCAGGGCACCGGCCCCGGCTGGCAGGCTGAGATGGCCGGATCGCGCCTCTTGCGCTGGGTCATCCATGCGCGCTTTCTGATGCGCGGCATGGATGACCGGATGCGCGGGCGGTTCTTTCTGGGGCTCTGGAAACATGTTTGCTACCTCTCCGAAATGGCCGGCACCGCCCCGGTCGGCAAGCCCCGGATCGAGGCGCTGACCGGGCTGATCCACGCCACCCTGTCCCTGAACGGCCAGGAGGACCGGTTGAAAAGGGCCGTCGCCGAACTGACCCGCGAATGCCGCGCCCTGATCGGCGAGGAAGGCGCGGTCGCCAGCCGCAACCCCGAGGAATTGCTGGAACTTTTTGCCCGCCTCGTCTGGAGCGCCTCCGCCCTGACCGAAGCCAATCGCAAGCCCGATCCCGGCCTCACCGAGGCCATTGCCCGCATCGCCCCCACCTTGCGCAATCTCCGGCTCGGCGACGGGTCGCTGGCGCGGTTCCATGGCGGTTCCAGCGGGCGCGAGGGGCGTCTGGACCAGGCGCTGTCCGATAGCGGCGTCAAGGGCACGGACCGGGACGGGGCGGCGATGGGCTATGCCCGGCTTTCCGGCGGGCGGCTTGTCGCGGTGATGGATGCCTCCGACCCGCCCATCGGCCCCGCATCGGCCATCGCCCATGCCAGCGCGCTCGCCATCGAGGTCACCTCGGGCCGCCGGGCGATGATTACCAATACCGGCCCTGGCCACGGTTTCGGCCGCCAGTGGGAGCGGGCCTGCCGGCATTCGGCAGCCCATTCGACCCTGCTGGTCGACAACCGTTCTTCGGTCGCCTTCACCACCCCGACCGCCCGCCAGCCCGCCGAACTGATCGCCATCGCGCCAAAGGTCGTGGTCAAGCGCGGCCATGACGCCAACGGGGTGTTCCTGCGCGGCACCCAGGACGGCTATCTCGCCGAATACGGGCTGGTCCATGAAAGGCGGCTCTATATCGATACAGGCGGGGCGGCCTTGGACGGGTCGGACCGGGTCTTTGCCCCGGACCGCGCCGCGGCCGGGCGTTTCCGGCGCGCCGCCCATGAGGGCAGCGGGCTCGGCCTGCCGATCGCGGTGCATTTTCACCTGCATCCCGATGTGACGGTGGACAATCTCCGTGGCTTCAACGCCGCCAATCTGATCCTGAAGAGCGGCGAGGTCTGGGAGTTCCGCCAGACCGGTGCCGAGCTGAAGGTCGAGAAATCCGCCTTCCTGCAACCCGGGCGCAAGGAACCGACCCCGTCGCGGCAGATTGTCCTGACCACGCGCATCTCCGCCCCCGACCATGTCATCCACTGGACCCTGATCCGTCCGGTCAAGGCCGGGGCCAGCCTCCGCGACGTGGTGGTTGACGAACCCGGCGCATCCTGATTTTAAGCCCGCAGTTTCCCGTCTCGGAGAGCCAGATGACCCGTAACCCCGTCCCCGTTACCCGCGCCCTCCTCTCCGTCTCCGACAAGACCGGCCTCATCGACCTCGCCCGGGCGCTGGCCGGACGCGGCGTCGAGCTTCTGTCGACCGGGGGTACGGCAAAGGCGATCCGCGACGCCGGGCTGGCGGTCCGGGACGTCTCCGAGATCACCGAATTTCCCGAGATGATGGACGGCCGCGTCAAGACCCTGCATCCGCGCGTCCATGGCGGACTGCTGGCACTGCGCGACAATCCCGAACATACCGCGGCGATGTCCGCCCATGGCATCCCGGCCATCGACCTGCTGGTCGTCAATCTCTACCCGTTCGAGGAAACCGTCGCCAAGGGGGCGGATTACGACACCTGCATCGAGAATATCGACATTGGCGGCCCGGCGATGATCCGGGCGGCGGCCAAGAACCACGGGTTTGTCGCGGTTGTGACGGATGTCGAGGATTACGCCGCCCTGCTGGCTGAACTTGATGCCCATGATGGCACCACGCTGGCCTTCCGCCAGACCCTTGCCCAGCGGGCCTATGCCCGTACAGGGGCCTATGACGCCGCCGTCTCCACCTGGATGGCCGGTGCCATTGGCGAGGACGCGCCGCGCCGCCGGGCCTTTGCAGGGACACTCGTCCAGACACTGCGCTATGGCGAGAATCCGCATCAGGGGGCGGCTTTCTATACCGACGGGACGAACCGCCCCGGTGTGGCCACCGCCGCTCAGCATCAGGGCAAGGAGCTGAGCTACAACAATATCAACGACACCGACGCCGCCTTCGAACTGGTCGCCGAGTTTGCGCCCGAAGACGGGCCTGCCTGCGCCATCATCAAACACGCCAACCCCTGCGGCGTCGCACGGGGTGCGACCCTCGCCGAAGCCTATGGGAAAGCCTTCGACTGCGACCGCACCTCCGCCTTCGGCGGCATCGTGGCCCTCAACCAGCCCCTCGACGCGGCAACGGCGGAGGAGATCACCGGCATCTTCACCGAGGTCGTCATCGCCCCCGGTGCCTCGGACGAGGCCAAGGCGGTGTTCGCCGCCAAGAAGAACCTCCGCCTGCTGACCACCGAGGGTTTGCCTGATATACATGCCAAATCGCTGACCGTCCGACAGGTCGCCGGAGGGCTCTTGGTGCAGGACAAGGACACCGGCTTCATCGGCATGGACGACCTGAAGGTGGTGACGAAGAAGGCCCCGACGCCGGAACAGATGGCCGACCTCCTCTTCGCCTGGAAGGTTGCCAAGCACGTCAAATCCAACGCCATCGTCTATGTCCGGGACGGGGCCACGGTCGGGGTCGGTGCGGGGCAGATGAGCCGGGTGGACAGTGCGCTGATCGCGGCGAAAAAGGCCGAGCGCATGGCCGAGACCCTCGGGCTGACCGAGCCGCTGACCATCGGCTCCGCCGTCGCCTCGGACGCCTTCTTTCCCTTCCCCGACGGGCTGATGGAGGCCGCCGCTGCCGGGGCCACCTGCGTCATCCAGCCCGGCGGGTCGATGCGCGACGACGAGGTGATCGCCGCCGCCGACGAGGCGGGGCTTGCCATGGTCTTTACCGGCATGCGGCATTTCCGGCACTGATGGCGATTTTTCGCACATTGCTGGTGGCCGCCATCGCCTTCGGGATCGACCAGTTTTCGAAATGGTATGTGGTCTGGCATCTCGATCTGACTACCCTGCAGCGGATCGAGGTCCTGCCGCCGTTCCTCAATTTCCGCATGGCCTGGAACAGGGGCATCAATTTCGGCATCCTCGGCGAGTCGTCCCGTTGGCTGCTGGTCGGTGTCGCGCTGGCGATCTCGGCGGGCATCCTATGGTGGGTCCGCAACCGCCCGGACCGGTTTCACACGGCCCTGGCCGGTCTGGTGGTCGGCGGGGCGCTCGGGAATGTGCTCGACCGTATCCTGCATGGGGCGGTGGTGGACTTCCTCAACATGTCCTGCTGCGGCATCGACAATCCCTACGCCTTCAACCTCGCCGATGTCTTCATCTTCGCCGGAGCCATCGGACTGATCCTGTTTGCCAGGGACGAAACGCCCACCGCACCCGGGCGATAGGGCCCGGCCCCGGGCTCCGTTCCCCGGGGCGCGTGTCTCCCGAACGGGCCCGAAAATCGGCAGGGCCTGCCCGGGAACGGATGCCCGGGATTCCGACCGGACATGCCCTGACGTCAGAGCGCAATGAACTATTTCCGGCCGGTCCGCGACTATTATACCACCGGCTTGATCAATTGACTGCTATCCAGTCTCTACTGGTGATAGAGGTTATTCGGTCAGGCTCGTTGGCAAAGAAGTTCCAGGCGGCTTGGCATTTGTCGAGGATGTGCTCGTAGGTATCGAAAACCGTGA
>JBNKVT010000025.1:0-15409 GCA_050299335.1 Paracoccaceae bacterium
CAACCCCCAATCCCGCCCCAAATCCATAGCTTCGCCGTCCCCATTTCTCCCCGCTCCACACCCGCACGGTGCGACCAGCACCGGGCCAAGCCCGACCCAACCGAGGGGCGGGCGCGTTGCTGACACATGCGGAGAGCGGCCCGCGTGGGCGTGACTGCGCCATAAAGTGGTCCGCAGAGGGGTCCGGACAGCGCCCACCCTGGGTCGGGCTTGGCCCTCATTTTGAAGTCCCGGCGGGGCAGGGCAGGTTGCCGGAAGGTGCAGGATCAGGGCGGGCAAAGTGAACGCGTAGGAGACAACACTTTCAGATGCGATTGCCCGCCCCCTGCCATGGGGAAGGGAGACGTCGCAGCGCTTGCGGAGAAAGATGTGAGATGGGCGGGTTCCGAGACAATCCGGGCCACACCGGGGACGCCAGGGGGTGCCGACCGCGCTTAAAGCGCCGCCACGATCGCGTCGCCCATTTCCGAGGTCGAGACTGGGGCCACGCCTTCGGCGCCGATCAGATCCGCCGTCCTCAGCCCGTTGGCCAGCACCGTCTCGACCGCTTGTTCCACCCGTGTCGCCTCGTCGCCGAGGTCGAAGGAATAGCGCAGCGCCATCGCGAAGCTCAGGATGCAGGCGATCGGGTTGGCCTTGCCCTGCCCGGCGATATCCGGCGCCGAGCCATGCACCGGCTCATAGAGCGCCTTCGGCCGCCCATTGGCCATCGGCGCGCCGAGACTGGCCGAGGGCAGCATGCCAAGGCTCCCGGTCAGCATCGCGGCGAGGTCGGACAGCAGGTCGCCGAACAGGTTGTCGGTGACGATGACGTCGAACTGCTTCGGCCAGCGGGTCAGCTGCATGGCGCCGGCATCGGCGTACATGTGGCTGAGTTCCACATCCGGATACTCGGCCTGATGCACCTCGGTCACCACATCCCGCCACAGGATGCCCGATTCCATGACATTGGCCTTTTCCATCGAACAGAGCCTGTTCGCCCGTTTCCGCGCCAGTTCGAAGGCCGAACGCGCCACCCGGGCGATCTCGCTTTCGGTATAGCGCTGGGTGTTGATCCCGACCCGCTCGTTGCCTTCCTTGAAGATCCCGCGCGGCTCGCCGAAATAGACCCCGGAGGTCAGTTCCCGCACGATCATGATATCGAGCCCGGCCACCACATCCTTTTTCAGCGACGAGAAATCGGCCAGCGCATCGAAACACTGTGCAGGCCGCAGGTTCGAGAACAGGTCCATCTCCTTGCGGAGCCTGAGCAGCCCGCGTTCGGGCTTCACCGAGAAATCCAGATCGTCGTATTTCGGCCCGCCGACAGCCCCCAGCAGTACCGCGTCCACCTCCTGGGCCTTCGCCATCGTGTCGTCGTGCAGCGGGGTGCCGTGCTTGTCATAGGCACAGCCGCCGACCAGGTCCTCGGAGACGTCAAACGCAATCCCTCGGTTGTCCCCCAGCCAGTCGATCACCTTGCGGACCTCTTCCATGACTTCGGGACCGATACCGTCTCCGGGCAGGATCAGAAGCGACGGGTTGGACATGGGGGCACCTCCTCGGGCTGGTTCGCGGCCTCGGGTAGCCGGTTGCGCGGGCAGGGTCAAGCGGCGCAGAGCGGGGCGATTTCACGGGCGAGCAGGTCATAGACGAAGCGGATGCGCGGACTGCGCCGCAGGGCGTCGGGGGCGGCCAGCCAGACCGGCAGGGTCGGGATGTCGAGCCCGGGCAGCACCCGCTCGACCAGCGGGTCGTCCTTCGCCACCGAGACCTGCCCGAAGCCCAGTCCGCATCCCGCCCGCACCAGATGCCAGCCCAGCGCCTGATCGTCGCAACGGGTGGCGAAATCGCTCCGTCGCATCTCGACCCCGCGCGTCCGCATGCCGCGGATGATCAGGTCGGAACGGTCAAGACCGACCAGGTCATGGCCCCCCAGATCGTCGATCGTGTGGGGCCGCCCCCGCCGGTCGAGATAGGAGGTCGCCGCAAACAGCCCGATCTCGATCTCGCCCAGATAGCGCGCGACGATCTCCGGTTCGGTCGGCCGCACCATCCGCACCGCGATATCGGCCTCGCGGAACAACAGGTTCTCGTTGCTGTCGCTGGGCAGGATCTCGACCTCGATCCCCGGCGCCTCGGCGCGGATTATGGCGGCAAGGCGCGGCAGGTGGAAATGGGCGACCACGACCGAGGCGGTCACCCGCACCGTGCCCTCCAGCGTCTGCGACTGCCCCGCCGCCGTCAGGCCGAGCCGGTGTGCCGCGGCACCCATATCGCGGGCGGCGGGAAGCAGCTCGGCCCCGGCATCGGTCAGGTGCAGCCCCCGCGCATGGCGGGTGAACAGCGCGACCCCCAGCGCCTCCTCGGCCAGGGCGACATGGCGCCCGATCGTCGGCTGGCTCTGGCCAAGCAGTCGGGCAGCGGCGGAAAGCGAGCCGGTCTCGGCGACGGCGAGGAAAGACCGCAACAGGGTCCAGTCGGGAATATCCATATAAAAATGAATATCAGATAGAAGATTTTTGGCAATTACCATTCTTTTGCAAATAGATAAAATCTCGATCAGACAGAAACACAGGAGCAACCCATGACCCGCACCATTCTGATTCTCGGCGCCTCTGGCCGCGCCGGACGCAATGCCGCCGAGGCCTTCGCCGCCGCCGGCTGGCAGGTCCGCCGCTTCGACCGCAAGCGTGACGATCTCATCAAGGCCGCCAAGGGCTCGGATGTGATCTTCAACGGCATGAACCCGCCAAACTACGAGAACTGGGCCGAGAACATCCCCCGGATCACCCGCGACGCCATCCACGCGGCCAGGTCCAGCGGCGCGACGCTGATCGTGCCGGGCAATGTCTATATCTACGGTGCCGCCCCCGGCCCGTGGTCCGAAGACACCGCAACGCAGCCGAACTCGGTAAAGGGCCGCGTCCGCGTCGAGATGGAGGAGAGCTACCGCGCCGCCGCCCGGGACGGGCTACAGGTGATCCTCCTGCGGGCCGGCGATTTCATCGACCCAGGGGATGGCGGCGACGCCATGTCCCTGATCTATCTTCGCGCCATCGCGCGCGACAGGCTCACCGCCGCCGGCAATCCTGCGGTGACCCGCGCCTATGCCTATATGCCCGACTTCGCCCGGGCGGCGGTGATGCTGGCGGAGATCCGTGACCGCCTGGGCGCTTACGAGGATATCCCCTTCCCAGGCCACGCTTTTTCGCTTCTCGACCTCAAGGCGGAACTGGAGCGGCGGACTGGCCGGGCCTTGCGTCTGAGTAAGTTTCCCTGGTGGCTAATCCGCGCGCTGTCCCCGGTCTGGCCGCTTGCGCGGGAACTCATGGAAATGCGCTATCTCTGGTCCCTGGAACACCGGCTCGACGGCGGCAAATTTGCCCGTCTCCTGCCCGAGTTCCAATCCACCAGTTTCGAGGAGGTCGTCGCCGGAAGCCTGGCAGCCGAGCGGTCGGAGAAGGCACCCTCAACCGCTTCCAGTCAGCTTCGGACGCTGTAGACCCGCGGCAGAATAATAGTCGAAGGCGGGAGGCTGCTCAGCAGCCTCGCGCCTTTCCCCCCAATGCGGGCAAGAGGCTTGCCCGACTTCCAGTCCGACGCCGACGGATGCTTTCAGGCCACGGGCACCCGCGAAGGGCGCCGCGCCATACGGCGCATGTAAGAAGATACTCGGTACGCGCAGGTACCGGGCCGGGGCGGCAGGCCTGAACCCCCAATGGCGGCCGGAGCCGTCCCCTGCTCCGGATCACGGGTACCAAATGAATCGCCAGGCAAGTCTGGTTTTTGGACGGTCCCGTGTATACAATGCCTGACTGTATACTATAGTTTTAAATCAACCCAAAGAAGAAAATGGTCCGAAGCTGCGGCTTCGTCGCCAAAAAGCCTCGCCGCCGCCGGGTCCTCCGGGTCGGGCCAGAACACCCCTGTATACAACACCTCCAGATCCCGCGACGGCAAAAGGTAATCGACCCTGAGATTTCCTGGCCCGTCCGGATCGGTCCAGAGCGTGGTGTCGAGGGCTGGGTCTCCACCATGTCCGGCATTGAGCCGGGGATCTGCCGCCGCCGCCATGCCGCCCGCGCCGGTCGGGCGCGGATCGGTCAGCGCCGGGTGGGCAAGCAGTGCCCGGATCGCCTCAGGCCTCCCGTCGCCATCCTCGGAATCGGCATTGAGGGTGCCGAGCAGCACGAACCCGGTCTCGGGGCCGGGGGCGCGGCGTCCCTGGTCGTCGGTGAAGGCCATGCCGTCGAGATAGCGCGACCAGAAGGCGATCTCGTCGTGATTGCGCCAGCCATTGAGGTCCTCCGGCCCGTCGAAGACCGGCGGCGTCGGGTGCGAGGCCAAAAGGCGCAGCCGGGTCTCGCCAATGAGCACGGGGACGTCCCAATGCGATTTGGAGGACAGGCGAAAGACCGCGAGCGCCTCTTCACCGAGGAAGGATGTAAGATCGGGATTGCGCGGCAGATTGGCCCCCGGCAGGTCGCGCCAGAGCAAGGTGGCGAAGCTGCGGGCATTGGTGGTGTCGATGGGAAAGCGCGACAGGATCGCCATACCGTTCTGGCCCGAGAACTGCCCGAACCCGAACGCATCGCTATATCGGTTCGTGCGCCCGTCGCCGTCGAGATCGACGCCCGAAGGCACACCTGAATTGACCGGCAGCGCAAAGAGATAGGGATAGTCGGGACCGTCCCCGGCGCGAAGAAGATCGGCAAAGGCGCTCAGCGCCAGCAGTTCGGCATCATAGTCGAACTCGTTCAGCAGCAGGATATCGGGGCTTGTATGGGCGATGATCCGGGCAATGGCCGTGACTTGCGGGTCGCCATCGACAATGTCCCGCCACAACAGGCCCGGCGCGTCGCGGCCAAGGCCGGTATTGTATTGGGCAACGCGAACCGGCTCGGCGAGCCCCTGGCAAGGCAGAGCGGCCGTCAGCAGCAGGCAGGCGGCGCAGTGTCTATCCGGAACGGGGAGAAGGCGAAACAGGCTGCGAACGAAAGCCGCCGGGGTCATGCGCGCGAGCGTTTGACCAGATAGGAGACCTTGAGGATGGCGGCCCCCCGGATGACCAGCGACCCCGAAACGAAGGCCCAGAATGTCGCGCCCCAGACCAGCGGCTGATAGTTGGTCAGCACCGAGGGGTCGAACCAGCCGCTGGCACGCGAGACGATGACCGGCAACAGGTAGAGGAAACCGAGGCCAACGAGGACGTTGATGGTTCCGTCGCGCTGCAGCCGGCGCTCGACATCGCGGCCATAGCCCGGCTCGAAGGTCGGGAGGTTGACCCAGAGATTGAAATCCTTCCGCCCCACCGGCCATTTGAACAGCCACAGAAGGACGGCGAAGAAGGCCAGCGACAGGAAGGTGATGACGAAGCTGATGGCGGCGGCGCGCTTGATCAGCAGCGTGAACTGCTCGCTCTCGCCGGCCGCGATCATGTCGGCGGCGACATTGGTCGGGCTGAGCGGATAGTCGAGCCAGGCGATGGAGCGGTCGGACCAGTCGAGCACCGTGGCCGAGAAACTGTCATTGCCCTCCGTCGCCCTGCACAGGAAGATCAGCGCCAGGATCTGGCAGGCGAAGGCGACGAAGCGGACGCGGTTATAGGGCGGGGCAAAGCGGAAATCGATCAGGCCGGGATGGGTCGAGGCGTATTCGAACAGGGTGAAAGCCGCGGCGATGCCGCCGACGATCAGCGAGATTTCCTGGCTCGACACCGAGACGTTCGGCAACAGGAAGGCCGGTGCCGCGATGACCACGACCACGAGGCAGGCTCTGATGATGGCGCCGAGCAGCCTTTTAAGCACTGCTCACCTCCCTTTCGATCCTCGGGCCCGGCCTGCGGGCCGGGGTCTCATGCCCAGGGCATCCGCGCCCCGTAATCCTTTTCAAACGCATCAATCGCAGAAGATTTCTGCAAACTCAAACCGATATCGTCCAGCCCGTTCAGAAGACACTCCTTCCGGAACGGATCGATCTCGAAGCCGATCTCACCGCCATCGGGCCCCTGAATGGTCTGGTTCTCCAGATCCACACTCAGGACCGCATTGGCGCCGCGCTCGGCGTCATCCATAAGCTTGTCCACCTCTTCTTGAGGCAGAACAATCGGTAAGATACCGTTCTTAAAGCAATTGTTGTAGAAAATATCGGCAAAGGATGTCGCAATCACGACCCTGATGCCGAAATCCAACAGTGCCCAGGGGGCGTGTTCACGCGACGAGCCGCAACCGAAATTGTCCCCCGCGACGATGATCTGGGCGTTGCGGTAGGCGGGCTTGTTCAGCACGAAATCGGGGTTTTCGCTGCCATCGTCGAGAAAACGCATCTCGTCGAACAGGTTCTTGCCGAGCCCGGTGCGCTTGATCGTCTTCAGGAACTGCTTGGGGATGATCATGTCGGTGTCGATATTGACCAGCGGCATGGGGGCCGCGACACCTTCGATCCTGGTGAATTTTTCCATTTATCAGTCTCCTGTCCCGCTACACCCTATTACCAACAGCCGGTACAGCCTGAACCGTATTGGATGGTGAACTGTGGCGATTTTCACTGGCAGGCAGAATACCTGGCAGTAGATTTGAATTTTTTTGAGGTACCCCAGCCAAACGCGGGAGCAGATGATGGATATTAGGAACCACCGGATTGACGATATCTGGTTTGGCCAGACCAGCAATCTCAGCGGCACCCACCGAAACATTTCCCCCAAATTCATTGTCACGCATTACACGACCGGCTGGGACGGCGCTTCGTCGCGCGATTGGCTGATGGGCGCGGCTGGGGGAACGAGCAACACAGACTCCAGCGCGCATGTCGTCATTGATCGAGACGGCACTGCCTGGCAGATTGCGCCTTTCAACAGACGGGCATGGCATGCCGGGCCGTCGCGCTATGGTTCGCTTTCGGACATCAATTCGCATGGGGTCGGCCTCGAATTTGTCAATCCCGGCTGGCTGAAGCCCGATGGCAACGGAGGCTGGGTCGACTATTTCGGTAACCGCCGGACGACGCAGGACCTCAACAATTTTGGCGGCTTCGAGCTTGCCCCGCATCCTCGCGTCGGAAGCGCTACCTATGCCTGGCCTCTCTATACCGAAGCACAGCTTGCCACGGGCCGGGCGATTGCGCTGGCGCTTATTGACAAATATCCGATCCAGGCGATCATCACCCATGAGGAAATCGACACGCGTGGATGGAAAACGGATCCCGGCCCGGCCTTTCCGCAAAGCGCCTTCATCGATCTTCTCGGTGAGGATTCCACCGACGACATCCTTTATGCTGTCAACGCAACCCGGCTCAATATTCGCGGGGGAGCCACGACCGGAGCCGAACGGATCGACCCGCCCGGTTCCCTTCCGCAAGACACAACCGTGAAGATCATTCGGGCCGAGGCCGGTTGGGCGTTCATCGAGGTTGTCCACCCCACCGGAAACGAACCGGGTCTTGAAGCCGGTCTCAGGGGATGGGTCTCGATGACCTATCTCGACCGGATTTTCTGACGCTCTCATTGGCTCAGGCCGACACCAGTTCCAAGTCACGCACATCCGTCAGCCTACCCGTAACCGCCGCTGCTGCCGCCATCGCCGGAGACATCAGGTGCGTCCGTCCGCCCCTGCCCTGCCGCCCTTCGAAATTGCGGTTCGAGGTGGCGGCACAGCGTTCGCCGGGGCTCAGCTGGTCGGGGTTCATGGCGAGACACATCGAACAGCCCGCCAGGCGCCATTCGAACCCGGCCTCGCGGAAGATATCCGCCAGACCTTCCTCCTCGGCCTGGGCGCGGACGAGGCCGGAACCCGGCACCACCATGGCGCGCAGCCCGTCCTTGATCTTCCTGCCCTTTAGCACGGTCGCCGCCGCCCGCAGATCCTCGATCCGGCCATTGGTGCAGGAGCCGATGAACACCGTGTCGATGGCCACATCCTGCAGCCGGGTGCCCGGGGTCAGACCCATGTAATCCAGCGACCGCCGCGCCGCCTCGACCTTGCCGCCCTTGAAGTCCTCGGGCGCGGGCACCACGCCGGTGATCGGCAGCACGTCCTCGGGGCTTGTGCCCCAGGTCACGACCGGCGCGATCTCGGAGGCTTCCAGCACGATCACCTTGTCGAAATGCGCGCCATCGTCGGATTTCAGCGTCTTCCAGTATTCGAGCGCCATCTCCCACTGCCCGCCCTTCGGCGCGTGGGGACGGCCCTTGACGTAGTCGAAGGTCTTCTGGTCCGGCGCGATCAGTCCGGCCCGCGCCCCGCCTTCGATGGCCATGTTGCAGACGGTCATCCGGCCTTCCATGGACAGTTCCTCGATGGCCTGGCCACAATATTCGATCACATGGCCGGTGCCACCGGCAGTGCCGGTCGCGCCGATAACCGACAGGGTGATGTCCTTGGCGGTCACGCCCGGCGGCAGCGAGCCCCGCACCTCGACCTTCATGTTCTTCGATTTCTTCTGGATCAGCGTCTGCGTCGCCAGCACATGCTCGACCTCCGATGTGCCGATCCCGTGGGCCAGCGCCCCGAAGGCCCCATGGGTCGCCGTATGGCTGTCGCCGCAGACCACCGTCATGCCGGGCAGCGTCCACCCCTGCTCGGGGCCGACGATATGGACGATCCCCTGCCGGACATCCGAGACCGGATAGTAGTGAATGCCAAAATCCCTGGCGTTCTTGTCGAGGGCGGCCACCTGAATGCGGCTGTCCTCGGTCATCTGCTCGGGGTTCTCGCGGCCCGCCGTGGTCGGGACGTTATGATCCGGCACCGCAATGGTTTTCTCGGGCGCCCGGACCGTGCGACCGGCCATGCGCAGGCCTTCGAAGGCCTGCGGGCTGGTCACCTCATGGACCAGATGGCGGTCGATATACAGAAGACAGGTCCCGTCGGGCTGTTCATCAACCAGATGGGCGTCCCAGATCTTGTCGTAAAGGGTTTTCGGCTGTGACATTGGCTTGGCTCGCTTCGCTAAGGTGGCAGTAGGCAGATGGCAGGCGGTCCCGCTCAGCCGCGGGCGCGCCGCGTCACCATCTCGCCGTAGAAGCGCCAGGGCAGGCGCGAGCGGTCGTCCATGTCGATGATCCGTGTCATGCGCCCGCTCTTACTCCGATTCCGCTGGCCGGGCAAGCTGCAGCAGGTCCCAGCGGTTGCCGAAAGGGTCCTGAAAGACCACGACCTTGCCATAGGGCTCGTCGCGCGGCGCTTCCTCGAAATGGACACCGGCGAGCTTCATCAGCGAATAATCCCGCTCGAAATCATCCGTCTGAAGGAACAGGAACACCCGTCCACCGGTCTGGTCGCCGGTGCGCAACTTTTGTCGCTCGCTGTCCGCGCGGGCCAGCAACAGCCGCGTCTCGCCGCCCGGCGGGGCGATGGTGACCCAGCGTTTGTGACCCTGATCGATATCTTCGATCAGCTCGAACCCCAGCGTGCCGACATAGAAATCGAGCGCCCGGTCGTAATCGGGCACCAGAAGGGCGACCATGGCGATATGCTGTTTCATCATGCGTCCTTATTGCGGCCCGGCATAGAGCGTCTCGGCCGCGGCCACATGCCCGACCAGCAGCTTGCGCCAGTTCCGGGTCTCGACATTGGCCCGGGCCTGCACCGCAGGGTGCTCTTTCTCTAGCAGGCCAGTCCGTACCAGAAGGGCGGCAATTGCGGCTTCGGAGGCCCGCGTCGCCCCGTCCTCGATCTTCAGCGCGATCCCGAGCCGCTTTTCCTTCAGGATCGCCACGAACACACCCTCGGCTCCGGTCTTGACCACGCCGCGCCCGGCCATGGCCTTCCCGAGCTCGGTACAGGCCCGGCCTTCGCCGGCAATCAGATCGGGGTGCGCAGCCATCGCGTCATAAAGCTGCTCAACCGCCGCCGCCCGCACCGAGCCCAGCGCTTCGGGGATGGTAAACTTCGCCATTGCCCGCGCCAGCCCGCTCAGGGAGGTCAGGAAATTCGGCGCCGAACAGCCATCTATGGCGAAGCCGGGCGAGGCCTCGCCGGTCATCTCTTCGAAGGCCGCAAGGGCGGCCTTTTGCACCGGATGATCGGGATCGATATATTCCGCCCCGCCACCCAGACGCGTCCGGGCGGTCAGAAACCCGGCATGCTTGCCCGAACAATTGTTGTGCAACTGCCCCGGGCCGCCGCCGTCACGCACGCGGCGCCGCGCCGCCTTGTCATCGGGCATATGCGCCCCGCAGCGCAGATCGTCCTCGCCCAGTCCCAGCCGTCCCAGCCATTCGGCCACCCGGCCGGTGTGTTGCGCCCCGCCCTGATGCGAGGCACAGGCCAGCGCCAGTTCCTCGGGGCCCAGCCCGACCTCTGCCGCAGCACCGCTTTCGATCAGCGGCAGCGCCTGCACCATCTTGCATGACGAGCGGGGGTAGATCACCACGCCGGGATCGCCCCAGGCCTCGACCACATCACCGCGTGCATCCACGATCACCGCGTGGCCGCGATGGACCGATTCGACGCGATCGCCGCGCCAGACCTCTGCCAAAATGGGGGGTATCGTCATGCCTGTCTCCGTCCGGCCCGCAGCGCTCCGGTCAACTGCAAACTGCAACCTTCCGTAAAAATCCGCCGCATGGGGTAAAATCTCCGCAAGGGACTAGCATTCCGCGTGCCAGTTTGGCTAGGGTAAGTCCCGAGCGGTTCAACCAAGCAAAAGACCGGGTCCGGCGAGGCAGGACATCACTACCCGAACGGACCGGCGAAGGGTGACATAATGAGCAAATCAGCAGCGATTGCGGGCCTGCTTCTGATCCTCGCGGGATCCGCGGCAGCCCAGGAAAGCCGGAGCGTCGACGGGTTCGACGACTGGGCCGTCTTCAACACCTCCGACCCCAAGGAATGCTACATCGTCTCGCAGCCCAAGACCTGGGAGGCGACACGGGGCGGCAACCGGGTCTCGGTCAATCGCGGCGACATCCGGCTCTTCGTCACCACCCAGCCTGCGACCGGGGTCACCAACGAGGTCTCCTACACCTCGGGCTACCCGTTCCGCGAGAATTCCACCGTCTCGGTGCAGATCGGGGCAGACACCCACCAGATGAATGTCGGCACCGGCAATTCGCGGGAATGGGCCTGGACCCCCTCGCCCGACAATGACGCCGCCCTGATCGAAAGCATGAAGAAGGGTGCCGACGCCATCGTCACCGCCGTCTCGGCGCGTGGCACCACCACCAGGGACACGTTTTCGCTGATCGGCTTTTCCGCCGCCCTTGAAAAGGCCGGCGAACTCTGTAAATAGCGCCAAAACGCGATCCGTGCTATGAACGCCTCCTGCCGCCCGGGAGGCGTTTCGATTTCAAGGGCCCCGAAGATGAATGTGCCGATCACCCCCGACAGCCTGACCATCCCCCGCAAGGAGGCCGCCCCGGCACGCCCCAACCTTATCGGCATGACCCGGGACCAGATGAAGGCGGCGCTGATCGAGGCCGGGACGCCCGAGAAACAGGCCAAGATGCGTCTCACCCAGGTCTGGCACTGGGTCTATCATCGCGGGGTGCGCGAGTTCGACGCCATGACCAACCTCGCCAAGACCTACCGCGCGATGCTGGCCGAGCACTTCACCCTCGATCGGCCGGAGATCGTGACCAAACAAGTCTCCGAGGACGGCACCCGCAAATACCTCCTCCGCATCGCCGGCGGCCACGAGGTCGAAACCGTCTACATCCCCGAAGAGGAACGCGGCACCCTCTGCGTCTCGTCCCAGGTCGGCTGCACGCTGACCTGCTCCTTCTGCCACACCGGCACCCAGAAACTCGTCCGCAACCTCACCCCGTCCGAGATCGTCGGCCAGCTGATGGTCGCCCGCGACGACCTCGACGAATGGTCCCGCGACCCCGAGGCCAAGCGGCTGGTCTCCAACATCGTGCTGATGGGCATGGGCGAACCCTTGTACAACACCGACAATGTCCGCGACGCCATGCAGATCGTCATGGACGGCGACGGCATCGCCCTGTCCCGCCGCCGCATCACCCTGTCGACCTCCGGCGTCGTCCCCGAAATCGCCCGCGTCGGCGAAGAAATCGGCTGCCTCCTCGCCATCTCCTTCCACGCCACCACCGACGAGGTCCGCGACAGGCTGGTCCCGATCAACAAGCGCTGGAACATCGAGACGCTGCTGAACGCGCTGCGCGCCTATCCCGGCCTGTCGAACACCGCCCGGATCACCTTCGAATATGTCATGCTGAAGGACGTCAACGATACGGACGCCGACGCCCGCCGGTTGGTGAAACTGATCTCCGGCATCCCCGCCAAGATCAACCTCATCCCCTTCAACCCCTGGCCCGGCGCGCCCTACGAGCGCTCCACCTGGGACCGCATCGAGCGCTTCGCCGACATCGTCCACAAGGCAGGCTACGCCTCGCCGATCCGCCGCCCCCGCGGCGAGGACATCATGGCCGCCTGCGGCCAGCTGAAATCCGAAACCGAACGCGCCCGCAAATCCCGGGCCGAGATCGCGGCGGAGACTGGTCTATAAAGTCCGGACAGCGAAAGCCTGGTTGCGCAGTCGGTTACGCATCGGCCATCACCTGGAAAGCAAGCGTTACCAGGGCAACCACCGCCGGAAGGGCTTGAACCAAAAGGATGGTTCGGGAAACAGTGGCCGCACCGAAGGCGCCGGCCACGATCACGCAACTCAGAAAGAACACCGCAATCGCCTGTCCGGCTTCGGGCGCGCCGACCGGGATCAGCGACCAGATCAGACCGGCGGCAAGGAACCCGTTATAGAGCCCCTGATTGGCCGCCAGGGTTTTCGATTTCACGGCGAATTCCGGCTCCGTCCTGAAAACCTTCATGCCCAGCGGCTTGTCCCACTGAAACATCTCCAGCCAGAGAAACGCCAGATGCAGGACCGCAACCAGGGCAATGAGGATCTGCGACAAGACGGACATGACGGTCTCCGGTTCGATGACATTCGGCGCTGGAGCGGATGGTCGCGGCCATTGCACATGTTGCTTGCGGAAATTCACGCCTGACCTAACGTCATCCGCACCTATCGGCAAGTATTGTGCCGCGTTTGCAACAAGCCCGGCCAACCCTATTTCGTGATTTGCCCGTTCCTTGCCATTCATTTACCAATATTAAACCCTAACCCCAAAAGCTGCGGTAACAGCAGCATTGTACATGAGGCAGTGTATGTTCAGTTCGAAATCCAGGGCGCATCGCCGTGCGTTCATCGCCGGGGCGTCGGCCCTCGCGGTGGCGGGATGCGCGGCGCCCCTCCCCCCGGTGGCCAATCATGTCGTGGTGCGGAAATCCTCACGGCAATTGCTGCTTCTGAGCGGCAACGAGGCGCTGAAGACCTACACGGTCAATCTCGGCTTCACGCCGCAAGGTCACAAGGAACGCTACGGAGACGGACGCACCCCCGAGGGCCGCTACTATATCGACCGCCGCAACCCGCGCAGCAATTACCATCTGAGCCTCGGCATCAACTACCCCAACGCCGCCGATGTGGCCCGCGCCCGGGCGGCGGGTGTCGATCCGGGCAATGACATCTTCATCCATGGCGGCCCGCGCCTGACCCGCGACCGGAACCGTCCCGACTGGACCGCCGGTTGCATCGCCGTTTCCGATCCCGAGATCGAGGAAATCTGGGCCATGGTGCCCCTCGGCACCCCTGTCACCATCTACGCCTGAGGTTTCCCCCCCGGCGCCCCCCTCTCCCCCTGGGAGAGGGGCCGGGGGAGAGGTTTTGGCAAGGGTCTACCCCCCGAACACCTCGTCAAACGCCGCCTTCAGCGCCAGATCGACATCCGCCATCGTCACCGGCAGGCCGAGATCGACCAGCGACGTCACCCCGTAATCATCGATCCCGCAGGGCACGATCGCGTCGTAGTGCGCCAGATCAGGCTCGACATTCAGCGAAATCCCGTGAAACGCCACCCATTTCCTTAAGCGCACCCCTATCGCCGCGATCTTGTCCTCCGCCGGACTGCCATCGGCCAGCGGCGGCTTTTCGGGCCGCACCACCCAGACCCCGACCCGGCCCTCGCGCCGCTCGCCAACCACGTTGAACCGCCCCAGCGTCCGGATGATCCACTCTTCCAGCTGCCTGACATAGGCCCTGACATCCCGCCCCCGCCGGTTGAGATCGAGCATCGCATAGGCCACCCGCTGCCCCGGCCCGTGATAGGTATACTGCCCGCCCCTGCGGGTTGCATGCACCTCGAACCGCCCCGGCGCCACCAGATCCTCGACCCGCGCACTGGTCCCGGCGGTGATCAGCGGCGGATGCTCCAACAGCCACACCGCCTCCCCCGCACTGCCGTCGAGTATCCCCGCCACCCGCCGGTCCATCTCGACCAGCGCGTCGTCGTAGGCAACCGGCAGCGCAGAGGTGATCCATTCAACCATAGTCGACACATCCCGTAGGGACAGAAAACATGAGCCGGGGATAGCCCTGCCCGCCCCCGAATGCAAAGCCCGAATGAAACCCCGAAATCCCGCAACTTCCCCCTTCACAACCCCAGGACAAGTCGTTATATCGCCCCGGTCACCCAGATCACGTGCGGTCGTGGCGGAATTGGTAGACGCGCAGCGTTGAGGTCGCTGTGGGGTAACTCCCGTGGAAGTTCGAGTCTTCTCGACCGCACCATTTTTTGAGATATTTTAAATGATCTCAGGCAGTTAAAAAATTGCTGCTGGAATAACCCCCGATTCAATCCCCAATATAATAAATGCTTCTGACGAACCATCCTTTGGCATTTTGGAGTACACAAGTTTACTCAGCGAGATCGAATACACTCCCCTGCGGTTCGCCGGTTCTGATCCATGTTTCAATTTCAGCAATCGATATCAGTGTGGTCCGTCCACGTTTGAAGAGGTCGAAACATCCTTCCTTTGACCGGCGTCGAAGCGTTTGTTCAGATAGGCTGTAGATTTTAGTCGCATCCGAGATGCGAACGTAACGGGGCATCATATCCATAGTGTGTCACCTTCAAGATGACCTTCACCAACGTCGGACCTCCCAGTTATGGCTTTTCGTTACCGTGGACTTCCCTCGGCACCGCAAGGTTTTAGTTTCGATTTGGTGGACGGGAAACCAGAATGCCCCGTCCTGATGTTGAATGATTAGGCGAAAAGTCTGATCACCATTTTTTGCTGTAGTCGTTCAGTTCTTCCGCAAACTTAGCGGTATCGCCGATGTGTTGCTCGATCACATATTCGTTGCGTATACGATTCCATAGATAGATGACATCTGCGATCTCTCGAACGATGGGATGATCAGCCAAGTCACCTTCGTTTCCGTTGCGATCATGCTCTGCTACCAATATCGGCAGGATCGCGAGCATACTACTGGACCTGTCACGTTTCTGTGCCGCCCCAAGTGCTCGTTTAGGCCACTTTCCTTTCGAAGGCGACAGGGCTTTTCCAGCCCAAAGCTGAGTGTCGCCGTCGCGGATTGTAGAAGCCATTGATGTACTGGAAGATGGCCA
>JBNKVT010000026.1:0-5059 GCA_050299335.1 Paracoccaceae bacterium
CGATGGTGCCGGGGCGGGCCATGGCGTTCATGAGCGCGCGGAAGGCATAGGAGGCTGTGCGGGGTGCGTCGGCAAACCCGCCTTCGAGGGCGGTGGTGTTCATGCGTCCTCTCCCCGAACCATCGTGAAGAATTCGACCTTGGTGGCGGCGGCCTTGGCCGCGCGGGTTTCCCGGCGTTGGGCTTCCTCCGCGTGGAGGGGTTGCAGCACTGAGGTTTCGATCGAAGCGGCCTGATCGGTTTGCATCAGCGCATCGACCAGTGCAGCAGCTTCTGCATCGGCTTTGCGCCGTCCCTGAACATGGCCGTGACCGACGGTACCGCAGGGCAGGCGCAGAGTGCAGCGGGTGACCGTGATCTCGCCGAGATTGAATGGCGCGCCGGTGCCGCCGGTCCGGCCGCGCACCATGACGCTGCCGATCTCGGGCGCGCGGAGCCAGCTGTGATCCGGCGTCAGACCGGCTTCCGCCATCAGCGCGGCGACCCGTCCTTCGGGGGCACGGGCGAGGAGGCTCATCCAGTCCTTGCGATTTGCGCTGTCCATCTAGACAAATCCCTGGCAATCTATACAACTAGACATATCATACACCATGATACGGAAAACGCCCGTGAAAATTTCATGACACGTACACCAGTCTGGCGCTCCATCGCCGACGCTCTGAGGTCGGAGATCGGTGAGGGACACTACGCGGAAGGCAGCCGTTTGCCGACCGAAGCGGTGCTGGCGGAACGCTTCGGCGTGAATCGCCACACGGTGCGGCATGCCTTGTCTCATCTGATCGAGGAAGGGTTGGTTTACGCACGGCGCGGGTCGGGGGTATTCGTCTTGGGCAAGCCGCTGGACTATCCGTTGTCAGAGCGGGTGCGTTTTCGCCAGAACCTGTTGGCGGCGGGGCGATTGCCGGAGAAGGTGATGCTCTCGGTGGAAGTGCGGGCGGCGAGTGGGGGCGATGCGAGGCGGCTGAACCTGAAGGCCGGAGATGAGGTGGCCGTGTCCCATTCTCTGTCCTTTGCCGATGGCACGCCGGTCGCTCTGGCCGAAAGCCGATTTCCAGAAGCCCGTTTGCCGGGGTTGGCGAAGGCATTGAAGACCAGTTCCGGGATCACCGAGGCGCTGGAGGCGGTTGGCGTGACCGACTATGTGCGCGCCTCGACACGGCTCACGGCGACTGCGGCGACGGCGACGCAGGCGCTGCACTTGAGACTGAAAGAAGGTGCGCCCTTGTTGCTGGCGCAGTCGCTGAGCCGGGATGCGGGTGGCAATCCGGTGGAATACGGCCAGACGTGGTTCGCCAGCGAGCGGATCACGCTGACGCTGGATCACCTGAACGACTAGCCGCCGTATTTTTCGAGAAAGGCTTCAGCCGCGAGTGTGCGGAAGTCGGGTAGGGCTTTGCGCAGGTCTTCGTGGCTCCAGTCCCACCATGCCAGGTCCAAAAGCCGGTTGGCGATATCTGTCGGTTGCCGTAGGCGGAGTTTCTTGGCCGGCGTCCCCACAACGATGGTGTAGGGTGCCACGTCCTTGGTCACGACAGCGCCCGCCGCGACCACCGCGCCGTGGCCCAGCGTCACGTCGGGTTTCACCATCGCGCCGTGGCCGATCCAGGTGTCGTGGCCGATCCAGGCGCGGCGGGAGCGGCGTTTGTCGAAAAACTCCGCGTCATCTTCCGCGTCGTCCCAGTAGGCGGCGGAGCGATAGAGGAAGTGGTGACAGGCCGCGGTGTCCAGCGGGTGATCCGTTGCCCCGATGCGGACGGAGGCCGCGATGTTGGAGAACTTGCCGATGGTCGCGTTGGCGATGTCCGCGTTGCGGTCGCAATAGGAGTAGTCGCCGAAGGTGGAGTTCAGGATGCGCGAGCCGCGACCGATCTCGACGAAATCACCAAATATACAGTCGGAGATGTCGCAATCGGGATGAATGAGGGGTTCCTCAGCGGAGAGTTTAGGCATCAGAAATCGCGTTCCTCACCCGTGAAGCGGAAGAACTTGCCGGTGTCGGCAAGTTTCAATCTGATCGCCAGATCGAGAATACCCCTCGCCACAACTTCCGGATCCTCGTCCGCCCCGGCCCCACCCATGTCGGTCCGCACCCAGCCGGGATCAACCAGTACGCAGGGGATGCCATCCTCTTCGAGGTCGGTGGCAAGACCCTGCATCGCCTTGTTCAGGGCTGCCTTCGACGCACGGTAGGCGATGCGATCGGATTTGCGGTAGCCCATGAAAGACATCTGGGACGAGATCGACAGGATGCGCGGACGCCGGTCGCAGGCCAGCAGCGCCGGCAGGCAGGCGTGGATCACCGCCAGCGGTGCGATGGTGTTGACGGCGAGCGTCTGGGCGAAGCCGTCGTAGTCCATCTCCAAAGCGGATGTCGTCGGGCCGAAGATACCCGCGTTGTTGATCAGAATGTCTAGCGGCGCGACGTCTTTGAAGACGGGCATCAACCCACCGTAGTCGGTCACATCGCAGGTGATGTTCTTGACTCCGTCGGGCAACGCCTCACCCCGTGTCGTCCCTGTCACGCGCCAGCCCCGGGACAGCGCGTTTTCAGCAAGAGCGCGCCCGATGCCACGATTTGCTCCGGTTATGAGTACATGCGTCACTCGGCCCCTCCACGGATCAGGCGGCGGCGAAGCCAGCCTGAAACCCAATCCATGAAGATCACCATAAGAATGATGAGGACGATGTAATAGGCGACCTCTTCCCAGTCCTTCTGAGTCTGGATCGCCTGCGTGATGAGCAGCCCGATGCCGCCGCCGGTGATCGCTCCGATGATCGTGGCACTGCGGGTGTTGGATTCGAGGAAGTAGAGGATCTGGCTGAGAAGCACCGGCACCACCTGCGGAAGCACACCGAAGCGGTAGCGTTGCAGCGGCTTCGCGCCGGTGGAGGAGACGCCTTCGATCTGTTTGCCATCAACGTTTTCCAGCGCTTCGGAGAAGATCTTGCCGAAGGTGCCTGTGTCGGTCACGAGGATTGCCAGCGCGCCGGTCAGCGGGCCGGGGCCGAAGGCGCGGGAAAGGACGATGGTCCAGATAAGCGCATCGACCCCGCGCACGAAGTCGAAGACCCGGCGCATGGCGAATCGCACGGCCATGACCGGGGCGAAACGTTTGGCGGCAAGGAAGGCGAGCGGCAGGGCGATGATCGCGCCGCCGAAGGTGCCGAGGAAGGCCATTAGGATGGTCTCTCCGATGGCCCAGACAACATCGGCGTGTCGCCACATCTCGTTGTGCCAGAAATCGTGCCAAGCTCCGCTGATGTTGCTGCGGGAGGGGTCGATTTGTTCGCCGAAAAGGATCTGGCCAAGGCTCTTGCCGTGATAGGGGCTGTCGAGGGTGAAGAAGAACAGCTCCCAGCCGGGGAAATAGTTGAAGATCTCGGTCTTGGATCGTGTGACGGTCAGCCGACCCTCGTCGGTGGTGACGCCGACCCTTGTGCGGCTGAGATTGATCCAGTCGGGGGGATTGTCACCGAGGTTGGTCACAACGCTGTTCCCGTCGAAGGCAATCTCAAGCGTACCGTAGCCGGGGATGTCGTATGCGGTGGCGTTGCCGGGGAGCAGGCGAATTACGTGTCCGCCGCCAAGGTCAACGGTCGTGATGTCGCCCGTTGTGACCCAGTCGGGATGCGTGCCTTCCGGGTATCGTCCCTTGCGCTCGCCCTCGATAGCGTAGTCGATCTCGCCCGAACGATGGGAGCGGGTGACATGGGTCTTGTAGCTCCAGCTGTCGGAGGCAAGCGTCGCGGCGTTCTGCAACTGCGCGCGCTGTGAGAGCCCGGCGATGTCGAACGCAAAGAAGATGTAAGCGAAATAGGCGAGAATCACGGCGGGGACGGCGTAGGTTACGGTGCGTTTCCGCGTGATCAGCTTTTCGGCCTGAAGCTGGCGCTCGGCGAGGGTGGCGGTCATGCGTGGCTTCCTTCCGTCAGCCGGTTGCGATAGCGGCTGGAGATCTGGTCGAAGAAGACGATGGTGCCGAAGAGCAGCAGGAAGATCGCGGCGGCCTCGTCAAACCGACCCGGCCCCCAGGACATCGAGTTGCGGAGTTCGTAGCCGATGCCGCCCGCGCCGACGAAGCCAAGGATGGCGCTGGCGCGGATGTTGATCTCGAAGCGTAGGAGGCCGTAGCTGAGGAAATTGGGCGCGACCTGCGGCAGGACTCCCAGCAGTATGCGCTGGGTCCAGTTCGCTCCGACGGAGGACAGGCCTTCGACCGGTTTGAGGTCGGCATTTTCCGCGACCTCGGAATAGAGCTTGCCGATCGCACCTGCGGTGTGGATGGCGATGGCGATGGCGGCTGGCACCGGGCCGCCGCCGAGGACGAAGATCAGGACGAGGGCAATGACGATTTCAGGAACGGCGCGCATGACGTCGGTGATCCGGCGCACGACCGGCACTGCGCGGGGGAAAAGGGCGAGGCCGCGCGTGCCGTGCATGGCGAGGACGAAGCCCGCAAGCACACCGGTCAGTGTGGAGACTGCGGCGATGTTGATGGTCTCGATGAGCGCGGGGAAATACTTCACCATGAGACCCGGCAGATCGCTGAGATGTGCCCAGGCTTCGCTTAGAACCGCAGCCGGGTAGTCGCCCACATTGTCGATCCCGTCCCAGAACCCGCCCGCGTTGCGGTCGTCGGCGACCATGAACCCAGAGACCATCAGGATGACGAAGATCAGCAACGTCAGGCCACCGTAGAGGCGTTTGCGCTGCACCATCTCCATGTAAGACGTCTGGATCTGCGCGATGCCGACTGTGCCGCTGCCCGCCGTTGTTTCTGCCATGTCTGATTCCCCGAAAAAAAGAGCCCTGGAAGGCTCTTGGAAATCTCCCGGAGGAGATTTGGGCCCCTCCGGCCGGAAGGGCCCAATGATTGGCTTAGCCGCCGATCTTTGCTTTGCGGGCCTCGATCACCGAGATGTAGGCGTCGTGTGTGATCGGATCGAAGCCGAGAGTATCGCCCGCCGCCACGCCATAGGCGCAGTCCGGATCGGTCTCGTAAAGGTTGTCGACCAGCGTGGTCATCTTTTCCTTCACATCGGCGGGCAGCGTCTTGCGG
>JBNKVT010000027.1:0-6042 GCA_050299335.1 Paracoccaceae bacterium
CGGATGGGTCGGGCTTGGCCCGGTGCTGGTCGCACCGTGCGGGTGTGGAGCGGGGAGAAATGGGGACGGCGAAGCTATGGATTTGGGGCGGGATTGGGGGTTGGCTCGAATGGAGGAAACCGAACCTCAGGCGGGTTTCCCGAGACAGGCGGACCCAAATGCAATTGCCCTCCCCCTGACAGGGGGAGGGCTGTTGCAGATAGCGTCCAAGAAGCCACCATCCGAACCTGAGGTTCGCACCCGCCCACACGCCAATCGCGCTTCAATACAGCCCCCACCCCCCATTTCGCACCGCTCACCAGGGCTCCGCCCGCTCGCGGCTGAAACGCTCCACTGGAGCGTTTCCGGGACGCCGCTCGCCCCCCGCACGGTGCGACCAGCACCGGGTCGCGCCTGCCCTCCCCAAAGGGCGGGCACGTTGCTGCCATGGGCTGAGAGCGGGCCGCCATGATGTGCCTTGGCCATAAGGCGGTCCGCAGAGGAGCCCGGAAAGCGCCCCACCCGAGGGCGGGTTTGGCCCTCACCTCGGAGCGGGGGCATCGGAAACACGGTCCCGGAAAGACGCCGGATCGGGGTGAACGGGGCGGACGGGGTTCTGGTGACAGGTGCGATGATCTCATATGCGATTGTCCTCCCAGACAGCAGGAGGGGAAGCGGGTCCCAGCCTTTGGCAGGGGCCGGGCCAATCGTCGGATGGCGGCGCGTTGACGGGTTTCCCTTGCGGGGGCTTTGGGGATTTCGACGCGGTCCGGCGTGTCTTCAGGCAGGCTATCCGGGGCGGCGCGAAAGCCGCCTCAGGCGACGGCCCGGGCCAGGGCGCATTGCGACCAGAGGGCGCCGAGGGATTTCACCAGATGATCGATATCGGCCTCGGAATGCAGCGGCGACGGAGTGAAACGCAGCCGTTCGGTGCCCTTGGCCACCGTCGGGTAATTGATCGGCTGCACGTAGATGCCATATTGGTCGAGCAGGATATCCGACAGCATCCGGCATTTGACCGGGTCCTTGACCATCACCGGCACGATATGGCTGGGGTTCGGCAGATGCGGAATGCCCGCCTTGTCAAGCTTGCTCCGCAATAGCGCCACATTGCGCCGCTGCGCCATGCGCTCGGCGTCCGAGACCTTCAGATGCCGGATCGCCGCCCGCGCGCCCGCGGCCACGGCCGGGGGCAGGGCGGTGGTGAAGATGAAGCCGGAGGCAAAGGAGCGGATGAAGTCGCAGAGCGCGGCCGAGCCGGTGATATAGCCGCCCAGCACCCCGAAGGCCTTGCCGAGCGTGCCCTCGATCAGGGTGATCCGGTCCATCACGCCCTCACGTTCGGCGATGCCGCCACCGCGCGGCCCGTAGAGGCCGACCGCGTGGACTTCGTCGAGATAGGTCATGGCCCCGTGCTTGTCGGCGACGTCGCAGATCTCGGCGATGGGGGCGATGTCGCCATCCATGGAATAGACGCTTTCGAAGGCGACGATCCTGGCCGCGTCGGGATCGCATTCGGAAAGTTTGCGGTCGAGATCCTCGGGATCGTTATGCTTCCAGATCTTCTTGTCGGCCTTGGAATGGCGGATCCCCTCGATCATCGAGGCGTGGTTCAGCGCGTCCGACAGGATCACCGCGTTGGGCAGCCGCGCGCCAAGCGTCGACAACGAGGCCCAGTTCGAGACATAGCCGGAGGTGAACAGAAGTGCCGCCTCCTTGCCATGCAGATCGGCGAGTTCCCGCTCGAGCAGCACGTGATGGTGGTTGGTTCCCGAGATATTCCGGGTCCCGCCGGCCCCGGCGCCGCAGGCATCCAGAACCTCGTGCATGGCCGTCAGGACGGCCTGATTCTGTCCCATGCCGAGATAGTCGTTCGAGCACCAGACGGTGACGTCCCGCGATTGGGATCCGTCATGTTTCCTGGCAAGCGGGAAATTGCCGCGCGAACGTTCCAGATCGGCGAAAATCCGGTAGTTCCCTTCGTTGCGCAAGGCGTCAAGCTGCGTCCGGAACAGGTGCTCGAAATCCATGGCTATTCCTGGCTAGGCGATTCGGAGGCCAGTATTGCCATGAAAATGCTAACTTGGCGACGTCTTATCGGGCTTTTCAGCCCAATCGCGACAGCAGGCCGCAGGGCTTACTGGCGCCGCGACCGCACCATTCCGAAGGCACCTGCGGCGGCAACGAGCAAGGCGAAAAAGGCGTAAACGGACATGATCTCTACTCCCGGTTGGCGGCGTGGGGGCCACATTACCGCCGTCTCTGTCACGAAATCGTTAAGCCCGGGAAATGCGCGGGAATCAGGGTTAAGAAGCGGCGATTTTGTGAAATTGCGCGTGCAGGCGGCCACAATCCGGGCCGCGACGAGCCGGGAATTCCTGGAAAATAGCCAGCGAAATCAGGTCCTTGATCTCAAAGCCCGGGGCTGCCTTATTTCAGAGCCGACCCTTGAGCTGGTGATGTTTCAGCCAGCCGCTCAGACCCTTGGACGGTACGAAACAGACCTTCAGGTTCTTGTATCCGGGCTTTTTGGTAAAGTGGATCTTCTTGGCCGAGGGCGCCCTGTCGCCGACAAAGTACCAGACCCCTTCATTATGCAGGGACGAAACCTTGCCTTCGTCCTTGTAGACCAGAAGATCGGCCACGGCCGGCGAGTCCACCACCTGCACGCAAGCGTCGGCCCCGGCTGGCTTGTCCACTTCGAATACCATCGTCATCGTTAGTTCTCCCCCACGGATAACGCCCTCTACTGAGAAGATAGTAACGATTTTTTACAAATGTGAAAAGAAACCTTTCCCTCCGCGTGCGATCAGCGCCCTTGCGGCCTCTTCGCCGAGGGACGCGGCGTCGGACGGATCGCCTGAAACCCGGTGCCGGAAGACCTCGGACCCGTCGGGGCGGATGATCTCGCCGGTAAAGTCCAGCCGTCCCGCATCCAGCCGCGCCAGCCCGGCGATCGGCGTCTGGCAGGAGCCGTCGAGCACCTCCAGAAACCGCCGCTCGCAGGCGAGCAGGGTCCCGGTCGCGGTGTCCGAGACAGCCTCCAGCAATGCGCGGAGCGGCGCGTCCGCCGCCCGGCACTCGATCCCGATGGCGCCCTGGGCTATGGCGGGCAGCATCTCGTCCGGCGCGACCGGGGTTGCGGGGATGCCGCCGGTCAGTCCCAGACGCTTGAGACCCGCCATGGCGAGAAAGGTCGCCCCGGCCACGCCGTCATGAAGCTTATTCAGCCGGGTCTGCACATTGCCGCGAAACTCCACCACCTTCAGATCCGGTCGCCGCGCCAGCAGCTGCGCCCGCCGCCTGAGGCTCGAGGTTCCGACCACGGTCCCCGCCGGCAGATCGGCAATCGCCGCGTAATCCGGGCTCACCAGCGCATCGCGGACATCCTCGCGCGGCAGATAGGCGGCCAGGACCAGCCCCGCCTGCCGCGCGGTCGGCACGTCCTTCATCGAATGCACGGCCATGTCGATGCGCCCCGATTGCAGCGCCTCCTCGATCTCCTTGGTGAAGAGGCCCTTGCCGCCAAGCTCGCGCAGGGCGCGGTCCTGGACCCGGTCGCCGGTGGTCGAGATCACCTCGATCCGGAACGCTGCTTCGGGCAGTCCATGGGCCGCCATCAGCCGGTCGCGGGTCTCCTCGGCCTGGGCAAGGGCCAGCGGAGACCCCCTGGTGCCGATGCGAAGCGGTGTCTGTGGAACGGGAAACGGGCGGATCATGGGCGCGGACCCTAGTGCTTGCACGCCGCCCCCGCAATCGCATAACTAGCAGCGGCGAACAGTTCCGGGATCCCGTGCCTGAAGAAGGGGCGTGACACCGGGGCGTGAAAGGTGAGTGCATGACCCCCAGCGACAAGCCGCTCCTCCGGGTTCTGGCCGGCGAGGCCCTGAGCCCGCCGCCGGTCTGGATGATGCGCCAGGCCGGGCGCTATCTGCCGGAATATCAGCGCACCCGCGCCCGGGCCGGCAGCTTTCTGGATCTGTGCTACACCCCCGATCTCGCCACAGAGGTCACCCTGCAACCGATCCGCCGCTTTGGTTTCGACGCCGCGATCCTGTTCGCCGATATCCTGCTCGTCCCCCAGGCGCTCGGCGCCGATCTGTGGTTCGTCGAGGGCGAGGGCCCGCGGCTGTCGACCATCCAGCACGAGGCCGACATGTCGGGTCTGAAACCCGCCGAGGCCATCCACGAGACCCTGGCTCCGATCTATCAGACCGTGCGCCAGGTCCGGGCCGCCCTGCCGCCCGCGACCGCGCTTATCGGCTTTGCCGGGGCGCCCTGGACGGTGGCCACCTACATGATCGCCGGGCGCGGCACCCGCGATCAGGCACCGGCGCGGTCGCTGATGTACCGCGAACCCGCCACCTTCGCCCGGCTTATCGACCTGATCACCGAGGCGACGATCCTGTATCTCAGGGCGCAGATCGAGGCCGGAGCCGAGGTGGTGAAGCTCTTCGACAGCTGGGCCGGCGCCGTTCCCGGGCCGCATTTCGAGGCTGTCTGCATCGCCCCTGTCCGGCGCATCGTCTCGGCCCTGCGCGAGACCCATCCCGGGATCCCGGTCATCGGCTTTCCCCGTCAGGCCGGGAACGCGCTCCGCGCCTATATCGAAGGGACCGGCGTGCAGGCCTGTGCCCTCGATGCGAGCGTCGATCCGGTCTGGGCGGCGCGGGAATTGCAGCCGCTGACCTGCCTGCAGGGCAATCTCGATCAGCTTCTTCTGGTTACCGGCGGCGAGGCGCTCCGTACCGCGACCCGGCGGATTGTCGAGGCGTTTTCGGGGGGGGCGCATATCTTCAATCTCGGCCACGGCATCACCCCGGACGCGCTGCCGGAGAATGTCGCGACCATGCTGGAGACGATCCGGGGTTGAACGGCGTCGGAGCCTTGAGAATGTGACCACGCCGGGTGCCGGTCGTTTGGTCGCGCGTGTGGCTGCGGATCACCGGCGTGGTGGCGTTTCCGGAGAATTTCCGCAGTGATACCCGGGGGGCGAGACCCCCGAATGCTGCGGCATTGCGCACGGGGCGACAGATTTGAGATCGGGGGGGATGCCGTAGAATTGGGAAGCGGTTCCGGGGGAGAGAGGGGACCTCACCGGCGTCAGCGCCCGGTGGCATTTCCGGGGTGTCGGTGCCGTTTTAGAGGCAGGGCGCCTGTCCTGGCGCGTGATCACCGCCGCCGCACGGGCCGCCGGATCACCATCGCCCGCGGCCTGAACCGGCCGAGCGGGCCTCTTTCGCGTGCCAGGCGTGTCCTATTCGTAGGGACGCCCGTGCTTGTTGACCGGACCGAGGCTCTTGTCGTCCTGATCGTCGCCTTGCTTCGACTTCGCCTTGCTCTGGTAGGCAACCCAGGCACTGATGAAGTCGCTCCGCGCGGTTTCTGCTGTTCCAAGCATGTCATGAACTCCTCTCGAACACTCGGCAAACTGCGTCTCCAGCTGCATCAATATAACGCAGCAAAACCTGAAAAAATTGTGGCCGGTGACAGGAATTTTTGGGGCGTGGGAGAAATGACACATTAAGTTCACGGTTCATATCATTGTTTTTCAATAAATTTACCCGGGCGAGATTATCGTGAATCGTGCTGAAAACTTTCTTGTGATCGGGGTATGGTGAACCGTTTTCGCCACAGTATCGTCCAAGTCAGACGCCCCCGTTAACTTTGCCGTAACTTCCCATCACGCTTGCGAGTACTTTTGTTGCATTTCGCAGCAAAAGGTGAGCGGGGTATTTCCCTTGCTTGTCGCTGCTGTCGCCGGGAGCGAGGACAGGTGTACAGAAGGGGATGCATGTGCGTGCCGAACTTCGCTAGACCAAAATCGTTTCAGACTGAATCAGTCTGAAAAAGAATTTTGGTCCAGATTCATAGGCTTGAGCAAAATCCCAGGATCAGATTGGTTCAATCTGATCCGGTTTTGCTCTAGGTCACATACTCATAAAAGGGATTCCCAAGGGGGCTGGGCTGTGATTCACTTCTGCAAAAGAGCAGGGGGCAGTTATGGCGCGTTTCGATCTGACAGATTTCGAGTGGTCGGTGATCCAGCCGCTATTGCCGACG
>JBNKVT010000028.1:0-1977 GCA_050299335.1 Paracoccaceae bacterium
GTTGTTCGGCATCATGCGCAAGCTGGCGGACCAGGGGATTTCCATCATCTATATCTCGCACCGGATGGTGGAGATTTTCGAGAATTGCGACCGCGTGACGGTGATGCGGGACGGGCAGTATATCACCACGCGCAACGTGTCCGAGATTAGCCCGTCAGATGTGGTCAATGCGATGGTCGGGCGGGTCATCGACGAGCTTTATCCCGCGAAACAACCTGATGTCTCGGAGGAGATCATCTTTGAAGTGCGCGGCCTGAACGAGGAAACCCGGTTCCACGATGTCAGTTTCCAGCTCCGCAAAGGCGAGGTTCTGGGCATCGCAGGTCTGATCGGAGCAGGGAGAAGCGAGATCGCCCGTGGCATCTGCCGGCTGGAAGGCAAGATGACGGGCGAGGTCTTTCTGAACGGCAACAAGCTGGACCTGCGGACATATCAGGACTGCGCGGCGCAGGGGATCGTCTATCTGAGCGAGGACCGGAAGGGCGACGGTGTCTTTCTGGACATGCCGATTGCCGCCAATATCTCCGCCCTGCGGGTGGAACAGGTGGCAGACGGGCTGGGGCTGATCCAGTCACGCAAGGAAATGGCGCAGGCGCGGGCGCTTGGCGGCAAGCTCAATCTGAAATGCGGATCGCTTTCCGACCCGGTCTCGTCGCTCTCGGGCGGCAACCAACAGAAGGTCGCGATTGCCAAGATGCTGAGCGTCGATCCGCAGCTGATCTTCCTCGACGAGCCGACGCGGGGCGTGGACGTGGGCGCGAAGTCCGAGATTCACCGCATCCTGCGCGAGCTCGCGAATTCCGGTGTCGGCATCGTGGTGATCTCGTCGGAGCTTCCCGAACTGATCGGTCTTTGCGACCGGGTTCTGGTGGTGCGCGAGGGCCGGATCAGCGGCGAGGTCTCGGGCGAGACCTTGACCGAGCGGGATATCATGCGGCTGGCATCGGTCGTGGACGACGAGGACAGGATAAGGGTGGGCGCGAGATGAGCGATACCGTTCAGATCGAAAAGGCACCGCTTGAAGCAGGCGGCATGGGAGACGGACTCATCCGCAGGCTGTTCCGGATGCGTGAAACCGGGCTGGTCCTTATCATTCTGGCGCTTTTCGTGCTGATGTCCTTCGCTTCGCCCTATTTCCTGACCTGGGCCAATATGCGGGCCATGTCGGTCGCCTTTGCCGTGGACGGGATCATCGTGATCGGCATGACGATCCTGCTGATTTCCGGCGGGATCGACCTGTCGGTCGGTTCAGTCACGGCTCTGGCGATGGTGATCGCGGGCTGGCTGTTCTTGAATGCGGGCGTCGATCCGTGGCTGGCCTCGCTGATTTCGATTGCCTGCTGCGCCGGGATCGGTGCGGTCATGGGGTTCTTCGTGACAAAGGTCGGGCTGCATCACTTCATCGTCTCGCTTGCGATCATGGTCATCGCGCGCGGCATCTGTCTTCTGGGCACCGGCGGGCGACCCATCGGGCTGTTCACCCTGCCACCCGATTTCAAGTTCATCGGGCAGGGGTCGGTCGGCCCTATCCCGGTTGTCATCCTCATCTTCGTAGTCTTCGTCGTCGCCTTCGACTTCATGCTGCGGCGGACCGTGATGTTCCGGAAGGTCTTCTACACCGGCAGCAACGAAAAAGCGGCGGCCTATTCGGGCATCAAGACGAAGAAAGTCATCTTCCTGACCACCACGCTTTGCTCGACCCTTTGCGGCGTGGCTGGCATCATCTACATGTCCCGCTTCGGCTCCGCCCAGCCGACCTTCGGCATCGGGCTGGAACTGACCGTCATAGCCGCGGCCGTGATCGGGGGCGCGAGCCTCAATGGCGGGTCCGGCTCGATCCTCGGCGCGATCCTGGGCGTGGTCCTCTTGTCGCTTGTTTCCAGCTCCCTCGCGCTCCTCGATGTCTCGGTCTACTGGCAGGACATCATTCGCGGCACTATCCTGCTTGCAGCGGTCACGATTGACCATTTCCTGAAT
>JBNKVT010000029.1:0-22893 GCA_050299335.1 Paracoccaceae bacterium
GCAGGAAACGGCTCAGCGCCGGACCGTGCGGAACGGCGTCGGATCCCACTTGCAGGCAAAGCCGTCGCCATCGGGGTCCATGCCCTTCCGGTCGTTCTCCGGCCCGCCCATCTCGAGGAAGGCCTCCTGCGCCAGGTCGTCCGAGCTGTACTGCCCGCAGGCCCGCTCGTAGCGCGCCTCGGCATTGACCGGCGAGCGCTTGTAGAGCTTCTGGCCCGGCCGGTTCGTCGTCGAAAGCGCGTATTCCACGATATTCGGCCCGGAATTGTTCGGCCGGCTCGGCAGCGCGCCCGGCTTCACTTCCTCATAGGCCGCCCGCTGCCGCGCGAGCCGCTCCTTGTCGCTCTCGATGGTCTCGCGCCCGGTCACCGCCTCGAAGCTCTGCTCGTCCGAGATGCCCGGATTGTTGGTCGCCACCCGGCCGCCGCCCACGCTGCTGCCGCCGCTGTCCGTCTGCGCCCCCGGCTCCAGCGCCGCCATGTCCACCGACCCGGCGGACGCGCTGCCGGAGCGCTCGGTCGAGATCACCGGCCCGACCTCCAGCGACCGCCCCTCGAGCGCCGCCTGCCGCCGCACCGCGTCGTCGGAATAGTCGCTCGGGCTGCCGAACCCCACGCCGCGCTGCGAGGCCGAGTCCGGCACCTCGGGGGAACAGGCCGCCAGGCCCAGAACCAGGGCGGGGATCAGCACATGCTTCATCGCTTGTCGCCTCGACTGCTCATCTTGTTGCGCGGGACCCTACCACCATTTCCCGGGCTTGGAAACAAAGCCCGCCGCGCCCTCCAGCGCATGGGCGGTGTTGAGAAGATCGGCCTCTTCCCAGGGCCGCCCGATCAGCTGCAGCCCCAGGGGAAGCCCCTCCCGGTCGAGCCCCGCCGGCACCGCGATGCCCGGCAGCCCCGCGAGGTTCACCGTCACCGTGAACACGTCGTTGAGATACATCTGCACCGGGTCGGCATCGGCCATCTCGCCCAGCCCGAAGGCGGCCGACGGTGTCGCCGGCGTCAGGATCGCATCCACCCCGCCCGCGAAAGCCTCGTCGAAATCGCGCTTGATCAGCGCCCGCACCCGCCGCGCACGGTTGTAATAGGCGTCGTAGAACCCCGCCGACAGGACATAGGTGCCGATCATCACCCGCCGCTGCACCTCGGCGCCGAACCCCTCGGCCCGGGTCTTCTCGTACATCTCGGTGATACCGTCGCCCTGGGCGAGCTTCGCCCGGTGCCCGTAGCGCACCCCGTCATAGCGTGCGAGGTTCGACGAGGCCTCGGCGGGCGCGATCACGTAATAGGCCGGCAGCGCGTATTTCGTGTGCGGCAGCGAGATATCGACGATCTTCGCGCCCGCATCCGCCAGCATCGCCCGCCCCTCGGCCCAGAGCGCCTCGACCTCCTCGGGCATGCCCTCCATCCGGTATTCCTTCGGAATCCCGATCACCTTGCCGCGAATGTCACCGGTCAGGGCCGCCTCGAAATCCGGCACCGGAAGATCGGCCGAGGTGGAATCCATCGGATCGTGCCCCGCCATCGCGCCCAGCATGATCGCGCAGTCGCGCACCGATTTCGCCATCGGCCCGGCCTGGTCGAGCGAGGAGGCAAAGGCCACGATCCCCCAGCGCGACACCCGCCCGTAGGTCGGCTTCAGCCCGGTGATGCCGACAAAGGCCGCCGGCTGCCGGATCGACCCGCCGGTATCGGTCCCGGTCGCCGCCAGGCACAGATCCGCCGCCACCGCGCTCGCCGAGCCACCCGAGGAGCCGCCCGGCGTCAGCGCGGTCTCGTCATTGCCGCGCCGCCAGGGGTTCACCGCATTGCCGTAGCACGAGGTCTCGTTCGACGAGCCCATCGCGAACTCGTCCATGTTGAGCTTGCCCAGCATCACCGCGCCGGCCTCGAAAAGCTGCCGCGTCACCGTCGACTCGTATTCCGGCCTGAACCCTTTCAGGATGTTCGAAGCCGCCTGGCTCGGCACCCCCTCGGTGCAGAACAGATCCTTGATCCCCAATGGAATGCCGCACATCCCCGGCGCGTCCCCAGCGGCAATCCTCGCATCGGCGGCCTTTGCCTGTTCGCGGGCCATATCCGGGGTCCTGAAGACAAAGGCATTCAGCGCATCTGCCCCTTCGACGGCGGCGATACAGGCCTCGGTCAACTCGGCGGCGGTGAAATCACCGGCACGCATCCCGTCGCGGGCGGCAGAGATCGTCAGGCGGGTCAGTTCGGACATCGTTTACTCCACCACCTTGGGCACTGCGAAAAACCCCTCCCGGGCGTCGGGCGCATTGGCAAGGATCCGGTCCGGATAGCCGCCGTCGGTCACCACATCGTCGCGGCGCTTCAGCGCCATCGGGGTCACCGAGGTCATCGGCTCGACGCCCTCGACATCGACCTCGTTCAACTGCTCCATGAAAGCAAGGATGCCTGAAAGCTCGCCTGCCAGCGCGTCAAGCTGATCCTCCGACACCTCGATCCGCGCCAGATGCGCGACCTTGCGGGCGGTTTCCTTGTCGATGGACATGCGATGTCGTCTCCGGCCAGATGGGTATCCGGGGTGGTTTAGCGCCCGCCCCGGACAGGTGCAAGCACCACTGGCCGCAAGCGCTTCGGGAGGCCCTTTCGAAGCGCCACATGCAGCGCCGAAACGGGGCTTGACGCAATCCCTGCCTGCCCCTAAACAGCGCCTCTGTCGTGGCGGAGTAGCTCAGCTGGTTAGAGCAGCGGAATCATAATCCGCGTGTCGGGGGTTCAAGTCCCTCCTCCGCTACCAATAATCCATTATATTCAATACCTTATAGACTTGACCACAGTTTCTTGATGAGATCGATTTCGGTCAAACACCGGCCAAACACAGCGGGAATAGAATTTCGTCGAGATATCGTCGAGTCAGCTGCTGGATTGGTGATTAAGATACATGCATTACTCACTCTGCCGTCATAGCCTCGACCATTGCATCAAGCCTCTTCTTTGCTGACTCCCAGTTCGGAAGATACGCCAAGACAAGCTTCCGGGGGCTCAGTCTCGTGATCATGTTGCGCGAGGCAGGAGTGAATTGGGTTGCGGACTTGTCCACGATGGGTGTCCAGGAAAGAAGGGGCGCTTCATGACGGCCTATATCGAGGGATCCAAGCGGTATTGCGACAGTCGCCAGCTTTGCGATCTCGGCTTCATGAGAGCCCCGCCGGGCTACGCGGCAGGTCCCTCGGTTCCGAAATAACGGGGTGGGGCCTGCCAGGCTACACGCTGAACAATGGCTCCTCCAAATACAGGCGCCAGGATCAGATGAATGCGGCTGTAAATTTGGAGGCTTTCAGAGAACCTACCAAGAACGCAGGCATTCGCGGCTCCGTGTTTCTATGCGCGTCATTTCGATCAGGATCGACTTTTATGGGACGGCTTCTTCAACCATAGATCGGTAGTACTTTCCACCGGAAAGGATTCGGTCTGATTCCAGCCTGGTTCAATCTGCCCGATCATGACCTCAAGTTAAGATCAAAGGCCTCGCTTTGCGTCACCGAAGGTGGATCGTACAGAACACAGCCAATGTTCCCGTACCGGAACAACCTTGCACGTCTGCCTGGTTTGGACGGGCCGGAAGCCTAGGTCTTCGCAGGATTCCCAGATCCCCTTATTGCTTGTCTTCGCAGCCCGACAAGGTGGCGCGGGCCGTTTCCTTTCTTTTTTCGCGGTCGTTGGACATCTGGTCCAGGGAACAGGAAACCAACATCCCCTCGCCAAAGGTCGAGAACCGCTTTGCCTCGCCCTTTCGCTGCCCTCCGGCCTTCCTGAGCCGCGATCAACGCCGGAAGGAGCATCTCATGCACCAGAAACTAAAGTCGAAGCGACAGTCTGAAATTCAGCAAGTAGATCCTACCCGGGCGAACAACGCTTTACACCCGGGTTCGGGTCTGTTTAGCTGGCCTCAAAGCGCTTAAGACGCACTAAAACAGGGAACAAGTATGGCGGTGTCCGCAGCGGACGCATTTGTCGCGTTCGAACATGTACAAAAGAGCTATGACGGCGAGACCCTCGTTGTTAAGGACCTCAACCTCACGATTTCGAAAGGCGAGTTTCTGACCATGCTCGGGCCGTCCGGCTCGGGCAAGACGACATGTCTGATGATGCTTGCCGGATTCGAGACCGCGACCCACGGCACGATCAGCCTCGGTGGTGTGTCGATCAACGACATCCCGCCGCACAAGCGCGGCATCGGCATGGTGTTCCAAAACTACGCGCTCTTCCCGCACATGACCGTGGCCGAGAACCTCGCCTTCCCGCTGGAGGTCCGCAAGCTCGACAAGTCCGAACGCGAGGCCAAGGTCGCCCGCGCCCTCGACATGGTGCAGATGGGCGAGTTCGGTGGACGGCGGCCCGCGCAGCTTTCCGGCGGCCAGCAGCAGCGCGTCGCCCTGGCCCGCGCCCTGGTTTTCGAGCCGGAACTGGTGCTGATGGACGAACCGCTCGGAGCCCTCGACAAACAGCTCCGCGAGCACATGCAGTTCGAGATCAAGCGCATCGCTGATAATCTTGGTATCACCGTGGTCTATGTAACCCATGACCAGTCCGAAGCGCTGACCATGTCGGACCGGGTTGCGGTCTTCAACGATGGCCGCATCCAGCAACTGGCCCCGCCAGATGAGCTGTATGAGGAGCCGCAGAACAGTTTCGTCGCCCAGTTCATCGGCGAGAACAACACGCTCGACGGGGTGATCGAAAGCATCGACGGCGACCGGGCGCTGGTGAAACTGGATGATGGGTCGGTGATCGATGCGATCCCGATCAATGTCAGGGCCCCGGGCGAGCGCACCAAGGTCTCGATCCGGCCCGAGAGGGTGGAATTCCATCCCGACCGCCTACGTCCCGGCTCGCATATGATCCCGGCGAAGGTCGAGGAATTCATCTACATGGGCGACACGTTCCGCGCCCGGATGAGTGTCGCGGGCAACGACAGTTTCGTGATGAAATACCGCAATGCGCGCGATCAGGTACGGCTGAAGGCGGGCGAAGAAATCCAGATCGGATGGCTACCCGAGGATGCCCGCGCGCTTGACGCCGGCTAGCCTTTCGAAGGCCCTCCGCAGGATCGGAGGGAGTTACCAACAACAGGAGAGAAAGATATGAAAACACGGCAGATTCTGATGGGTTCGGTTGCGCTGGGCGCGATGGCAAGCACCGCCTTCGCCGCCGACATGACCATCGTTTCCTGGGGCGGGGCTTATTCGGCCTCGCAGCAGAACGCCTATCACGACCCTTACATGGCCGCGAACCCGGATGTGAACATCATCAATGATGAAAGCTCCGCCGAGGCCGTGGCCAAGCTCCGCGCCATGAACGAGGCCGGCAACATCACCTGGGACCTCGTGGACGTCGAGGCCGCCGACGCCATTCGACTGTGCGACGAGGGTCTGGCCCGCGAGATGGACGTGGACGAGGAACTCGCCCCGGCACCCGACGGCACCTCGGCCTCGGACGATTTCGGCGATATGCTGGTTTCCGACTGCTTCATCCCGCAGATCGTTTTCTCGACCACCTTCGGCTACCGCACCGACATGGTTCCCGATGGCGTCGAGCCGCCGACCAGCGCCTGCGACGTCTTCGATCTCGAGACCTATCCCGGCAAGCGCGCCCTGAACGCGCGTCCGATCGCCAATGTGGAATGGGCGCTTCTCTGCGACGGTGTCGCTTACGAGGACGTCTATGACATGCTCGAAACCGACGAGGGCGTCGAACGCGCCCTGGCCAAGCTCGGCACCATCAAGGACGAGACCATCTGGTGGTCTGCTGCCGCCGAGACCCCGCAGCTTCTGGCCGATGGCGAGATCTTCATGGGCTCGACCTATAATGGCCGTCTGTTCTCGGTGATCGAAGAGCAGAAACAGCCCGTCGGCATGGCCTGGGACTGGCAGATGTTCGACCTCGACGGCTGGGTGATCCCCGAGGGCCTTCCGGATGACCGTCTCGAAGAGGTGCTGAAATACGTCTACTACGCCACCGACACCCAGCGGCTGGCCGATCAGGCGAAATACATCTCCTACGGTCCGGCCCGTGCTTCCTCGGCCCCGCTGGTCGGCGAGCATGCCGAACTGGGGATCCCCATGGGTCCGCATATGCCGACCGATCCGAACAACGCGGAGAACACTTTCGTGAACAACTACCTGTGGTGGGCCGATCACCGTGATGACCTGGACGCCAAGTTCCAGGCCTGGCTGGCTCAGTAAGCAGATACCGGGCGGGGCTTCCGGGCCCCGCCTGACCTATTTCCGATGACAGAGACATCCGCCCTTCCAGCCGATACCGGCCCCGTCCTCGCCGCCGATGGCACGCCCCTGAAGCGCAGCCTTGCGCGCGCGCTCAGACGGCAGAAAATCCGCGCCTTCGGGCTGGTGGCGCCGCTGCTGCTCTTTGTCATGATTACCTTCATTTTCCCGATCGGCGACATGCTGTTCCGCTCGATCGAGAACCAGATTGTTGCCGAAACCCTGCCGCAAACCGTGGTCGAGCTGCGCGGCTGGGACGCCGACAGCGGCGCGGAACCGCCCGAGGCCGTCTACAAGGCGCTTTACGAGGATTTTTTCGTCGCCACCGAGAAGAAGATCCACACAAGGCTCGGTACCCGCCTGAATTACGAAAGCTCCGGCATCTCGTCGCTCTTCCGCCAGACCGGGCGCGGGGTGGGCGATATTGCTGATGAATACGAGGATTTCTTCAAGGACCTCGATGCCGACTGGCGTGCCCCGGAACGCTGGGTCGAACTGATGGGAGCCCCTGCCTGGCTGGCCGAACACCAGACCTGGGCCGCCGATCCCGACGCCTCCCGCCAGCCCGCTTTCATCCTGTCCGATACCGCCGCCGCGACCCTGCCCGCGACCTCAAAGGCCTACACCGCCTTCGCCGAATTCACCCTCGACGAAGAAGACGACCTCGCCGACGAGCGCCCCTGGGCACTGGTCCATTCGGCCCTCTACGAGGACCTGCTGACCGCCGACCTCGCCGCCTATGACGGCCCGTTCAAACCCGAACTGGAAACCGCCCAGGCCGCAGCCCTTGAGGCCAGTTTCCCCAGCTTCCGCGACGGCTTTGCCGAGATCGACGAAGAATGGGTCACACAAGAGCCTTTCGCGATCATCCAGACCTTCTCGCCCAAATACACCGACGGCTATTTCCTCGCCGCCGCCGACCTCGCCCGCACCCCGGACGGGATCGAAGAACGGCCCGAGGACGAACGCATCTACCTCACGCTTTTCGGGCGCACCTTCGTGATGAGCCTCGCCATCACCTTCATGTGCTTCCTTCTGGGCTATCCGGTGGCCTGGCTTCTGGCCAATCTGAGGGCCTCGCAGGCCAATCTCTTGATGATCCTGGTCCTTCTGCCCTTCTGGACATCGCTTCTGGTCCGCACCTCGGCCTGGAAAGTGCTGTTGCAGAACCAGGGCGTCATCAACGACATTCTGGTGGCGCTTCATATCGTCTCGGATGACGGGCGGCTGGCGATGATAAACAACCAGACCGGCACCATCATCGCCATGACCCATATCCTGCTGCCTTTCATGATCCTGCCGCTCTATTCGGTGATGAAGACCATCCCGCCCAGCTATCTGCGCGCAGCGAAAAGCCTCGGCGCCAATGACTGGACCGCCTTCTGGCGGGTCTATTTCCCGCAGAGCATTCCAGGCATCGGCGCGGGGGCTATCCTCGTCTTCATCCTGTCCATCGGCTATTACATCACCCCGGCCCTGGTCGGCGGCACCTCCGGCATCTTCATCTCGAACCGCATCGCCTACCATATCTCGTCGAGCCTGAACTGGGGCCTCGCCGCTGCCCTTGGTTCGATCCTTCTGGTGGTGGTGCTGCTGCTCTACTGGGTCTACGACAAGATCGTCGGCATCGATAACGTGAAGCTGGGATAGATCATGGCCCTCGCCCCCTACGCATCGCCCTTGCAGAAATTCTGGTACTACGCCTTTCGGGTGATCTGCGGGCTGATCTTCTTCTTCCTGATCTTCCCGATCCTGACCATCATCCCCCTGTCGTTCAACGCCGAGAATTTCTTCACCTTCACGCCCGAGATGCTGCGTCTCAGCCCCGAGGGCTATTCGCTGAAGCATTACGAGGATTTCTTCACCAATTCCGACTGGCAGCAGGCGATGTGGAACTCGATCAAGATCGCGCCGATGGCGACCCTGATCTCAGTCGCCTTCGGGACACTGGCCGCAATAGGCCTGTCGCAGCCCCATGTGCCGTTCAAGGGCCCGATCATGGCGATCCTCATATCGCCGATGATCGTGCCGCTGATCATCTCGGCCGCGGGCATGTATTTCTTCTATTCCCGTATAGGCCTTCAGGGCAGCTACTGGGGCGTCGTCCTCGCCCATGCCGTCCTCGGCATCCCCTTCGTCATCATCACGGTGACCGCCACGCTTGTCAGCTTCGACCGTTCCCTGACACGGGCGGCGGCCAGTCTCGGGGCCAATCCTGTGACCACCTTCCGGCGCGTCCAGATGCCGCTGATCCTGCCCGGCGTAATCTCGGGCGGGCTTTTCGCCTTCATCACCTCCTTCGACGAGGTGGTGGTGGTGCTCTTCGTCGGCTCGGCGGGCCAGAAGACACTGCCCTGGCAGATGTTCACCGGGCTGCGCGAGCAGATATCGCCGACCATCCTTGCCGTCGCGACCCTTCTGGTCTCCATCTCGATTGCACTCCTGTTCACACTGGAACTCCTGCGCCGCCGCTCCGAACGGCTGCGCGGCATGAGCCCCGGCTAGGAGGCTGAATGTATGTTCAGCCTTTTTCCCGCGCGGAATACGAAGACCGGCTGACGCGGGTGCGCATGGCCATGGAACTGGCCGAGATTGACCTGCTTTGGATCACCGACCCGTCCAACATGAACTGGCTGACGGGCTATGACGGCTGGAGCTTCTATGTCCACCAGGGCGTCCTCGTCTCTCATGACGATTACCCGAAATTCTGGGGCCGCAACATGGACGCCCAGGGTGCGGTCCTCACCTGCTGGATGGGCGAGGAACACTGCTTCGGCTATTCCGACGAGCTGGTCCAGACCCCCTTCGCCCACCCGATGGAAGACCTCGCTCACCGGTTGAGCGTCAAGGGCGCGCGGACCATCGGCGTCGAGATGGACAACTACTACTACTCGGCCAAGGCCCATGCGGTGCTGCAGGCCAATCTAGAGGGCAAGACGCTGGTCGACGTCACCGGCCTCGTGAATTGGCAGCGCACGGTGAAATCCCAGCAGGAGCTGACCTATATGCGCCGCGCCGCCCGTATTGTCGAGGAAATGCACCGCCACATCGCCGATACCATCGCGCCCGGCATGCGCAAGAACGACCTCGTCGCCGGCCTCTACCATACCGGCATCACCGGCGCCGACGGCCATGGCGGCGACTACCCGGCCATCGTGCCTCTGCTGCCCACCGGTATCGAGGCCTCCGCGCCGCATCTGACCTGGGACGACACCACGCTGGAGCGTGGGGCAGGCACCTTCTTCGAGATCGCCGGCTGTTACCGGCGCTACCATGTCCCGCAATGCCGCTCTGTCTATCTCGGCCAGCCGCCGGAGCCGTTCCGCGAGGCCGAGCAGGCGCTGCTCGAAGGGCTGGAGGCCGGGATCGACGCTGCCCGCGCCGGAGCCGAGGCAGCGGACGTCGCGGCGGCGCTAAGCGGTGTCTTCCGTCACCACGGGATCGAGAAGGAGTCGCGTTGCGGCTATCCGGTGGGCCTGTCCTATCCGCCGGACTGGGGCGAACGCACCATCTCTTTCCGTGCCGACGATCACACGATCCTCGAACCCGGCATGACCTTTCATTTCATGCCCGGCCTCTGGTTCGACGACTGGGGGATCGAGATCACCGAGACCATCCTGATCCACGAGGAAGGCCCGGCCGAGTGCCTTGCGGTCACCCCGCGCGAGGTGGTGGTGGTCGACTGATTTGCGCCCCGGCTCGCCGCACCCTACATAAAGACAGCCACCGCTGTCCGGAGACCGCATGCCCGTTGTCATCATATTCCTCCTGATCGCCGGCGCGATCGCCATCGCCTGGCTCTACCCGCATCTTCGCGCCCTGGCGCTGGGTGTGCTGATGCTGTTTCTGGTGATCTTCGCCGGTGCCTGGCTGATGTCCGGCAACGAGACGGCGCGCGAGGCGGAGCGGATCGGGCTCGACGAGGTCACGCTATCGGACCTGGTTTTCAGCGACGATCCGAGGGTGGCGCGCCTGAGCGGACGGGTCGCGAACGGATCGCCGCTTTTCCGGCTGCGCGAGATGGAAATCCGGGTCACGCTGCATGACTGTCCCGCGCCGGAGGCGGAACTGGAGAGCTGCGCGATCATCGCCGATGCCCTGACCACGGCGCGGGTCGATGTCCCGCCGGGGCAGGTGCGGCGCTTCGAGGGTGTGCTGCGTTTTTCGGCGCGCCCCGAACCCGATGGCCTCTTGCGCTGGCACCACACCCTTGAGGCGACACGGGCGACAGAGTAGCCCGCCGGAGAAGCGACGCCTCGGCTGGATCGTGTCAGACAGGACGATGGTGCTGTTCCGCGAAACGATGGCGCTGGCTCTGCGGGATGAAAGTGCCTCCGCCCCCTGCCCGTCTCCATGTCAACCGTCGGCGCGGTAGGTCTCGCGCAGCGCGTTCGGTGCGATTCCGTAGGTTGCCTTGAAATGGCTGTAGAACTGGCTGGCCGAAGAAAAGCCCGAAACACCGGCGATCGAGGCCACCGGCAAGGCGCTTTCCAGCAGCAGGACGCGGGCCCTGAGCAGGCGCATGCGGATCACGAAGCGCTTCGGCGGCATCCGCATCGCGCGCGAGAACAGCGTCAGGGCGTAATTCGCATGCAGGCCCGTCGACCCGGCGATATCGGCATTGGTCATCGGCTGGTCGAGATTCTCGAGGATGAAGCGTAGCATTGAGACGACATGCCGGTTTCCCGCCGGATCGAACTCGCCATGGTCCTGCCGGTCGGAGCGCGGGGTCAGAAGATAGTCGAACCCGTCCAGCGTCGCGCGGCGGAACAGCGCGTTCATCTCCATGCGGATCACCTCGGTCCGCTGGAAATCATGGGTCCGATAATCCCGGTACCACTGCTCTATCTGCTCCATGATGAACGGCGGATGGCGCAGGCTCAGGATCGCGCCGCTCAGAAGCGCAATCTGCAATTCCGCGATGTTACCGAAATTCAGAAACGAATCGAACGGCAGATAGATATTGGCCTGTCTCGGCGCCTCGTCGCTCTCGGGGTGGATCCCGACCAGCTGGTGCGGAACACCCGCCCAGAAGATCACAAGCTGCTCCGGCTGCACCGTCACCTTCGTGCCATCCACATCGTAAGTCATTGATGCGCCGGTAAGATAATTGACCTCGATATGACCGTGCCAATGTGGGCTGCCCATGATCTGGGGCTCGAAAAGCCGAATTCCAAAGCGTCCGATGGCCCGGCTCAACGAGTAGAATTTCCGTTCGTGCTTGGGCGCTGCAAGCGATACAGGCTGTCCGGCTGGCATTTTCATTTTCGGTCCAATCTTAATTTCCCGGAAGAGAATATCTTTTTTCGGGATTGCCTGAAACAAAGATGAGGGCAAAAATTCGAGCCGGTCGCGCTGGCAAGATCCGTGGGATGCGCACCGCACGATACCAATGGCCCAAAAGGGCTGCAGGGAGGAAAATATGAAAATGCTGAAACGCACAGGGCTCGCAGCCCTGATGCTGGGCGTATCCGCTTCGGCGCTTACCGCCGAGATGGTGGCGCCGACCACACCGCCCGAACCGGCGAAGTTCGATGCCCTGGGCGAACCGATCTTCGTGAACCGGGACGACGTCTTCGAATTCCGGGCACTCGACAGCTATAGCGAACCCGACTGGGTCAAGGCCTTTGTGGATGCCGGAAAGCTGCCGCCGGTCGCCGAGCGGCTGCCGAAAGAGCCGATGGTCTACAAGACCGCGAACATGCCCGACGGCGTCGGCGTCTATGGCGACGTCATGCGCCATGTGATCGGCGGACGTCCCGAGGGCTGGAACTTCTGGGGCGGTCAGACGCAGGGCTGGGGTGGCATCGATATCGGGATGACCGAATGCCTGACGCGCACCGGTCCGCTGTTCATGATCAAGCCCGACGACCTCCAGCCGATGCCCAACCTGGCAAAAAGCTGGGACTGGTCCGACGACGGCATGACCCTGACCGTTCATCTGATCGAGGGGGCAAAATGGTCGGACGGCGATCCCTTCGACACCGAGGACATAGATTTTTACTGGAATGACGTTGTCCTCGACCCCGAACTGACCCCGCTGATGGGCGCGAGCCAGGCCACCTATGCGGGCGGAAGCCTTGAGATTGTCGACGACTATACGTTCACGATGACCTTCGACACCGCCTACCCCGAAAGCGTGCTCTACAATTTCGCCTATGGCAATTTCTGCCCTGGACCGAGCCATGTCCTGAAGCCGCTGCATCCGAGCCATGGCGGCGAAAGCTATGACGCGTTCCGCAACGGCTTCCCGCCGTCGATGCTGGGCTTCCCGGTCATGGGCGCCTGGGTGCCGGTCGAGTACCGTCCCGACGACATCGTCGTCCTGCGACGGAACCCGTATTACTGGAAGGTCGACGAGGCCGGGAACCAGCTTCCTTATCTCGACGAGATGCACTACCGGCTGTCCACCTGGGCCGACCGTGACGTGCAGGCGGTGGCCGGTACGGGCGACTTCTCGAACCTCGAACAGGCCGAGAATTATGTCGAGTCACTGCGCCGTTCGGCGGACGAGTCGGCGCCGGCGCGTCTTGCCTTCGGTCCGCGCACGATCAGCTATTCGCTCTATCCCAACCTGTCCGGCAACGGCTGGGGGGAACCGGATGACCGCGCGCAGGCGGTCCGCGAGCTGAACCGCAACAAGGACTGGCGGATCTGCATTTCCCAGGCGATTGACCGTCAGAGGCTGGGCGAGAGCCTGGTCAAGGGGCCCTTCACCGTGCCCTATCCTGGCGGCCTGCTTCCGGGCACGTCCTATTACGATGCCGCAAGCACCGTCTACTATCCTTACAGCCTCGACAGCGCGAAAGAGCATTGCGCGGCGGCCGGGGTCACCGATACGGACGGAAACGGCTTTCTGAACTGGCCCGAAGGGTCTCCCGCCGGTTCCGGCGACCTCCAGATCACGATCCTGAACAATGTCGACTATCAGACCGACAAGAACCTCGCCGAAGGGGTGGTCGCGATGCTGGAACAGGCCGGGATCAGGGCGACGCTCGACTCGGTCAACGGCAATGACCGCGACGCCAAGCGCGATGCGGGCACGTTCGACTTCAACCTGTTCCGCAACGACAAGGAGCTGATCACGGTGGTCCAACAGACCGACCAGCTTGCGCCGATCGGCAAGACCACGGCCCGGAACTCGCACCGCGCCAACGGGGCCGGCGAACTGGATCTTCTGCCCTTCGAGCAGGAGATGGTGGACACTGTGAACGCGTTCATCAACAGCCGCGAACCCGCGGAACGGGTCGCGCTCATGAAGACCTATCAGAACCTCTACACCGACAATGTCTACGGCATTGGCCTGACGGCATATCCCGGTGCTCTGATCATCAACAAGCGTTTCGCGAACATCCCGCTGGGCGCGCCGATCTTCATGTATAACTGGGCCGAGGACAATATCATCCGCGAACGGGTCTATGTTCCGGCGGACTTGCAGCAGGATAACGAGCTGCATCCCGGCACCCTGCCCTCGCCTGACGGTCCGATGACCGCCGGATGATGCACGCCTCGCGCGGGCCCGCCCGAACCTAGCGGGCCCGCGCATCCTGAACCGAGGCGACCGCCGCGCCTCCTGAACAGACATCGCCACCGGACATTCAGATGCTTCGCTTTCTAGCCATACGACTGATGCAGGCCGTGCCGGTTCTGTTGGTGATGAGCATGATCACCTTCGCCATCATCCAGGCGCCTCCGGGCGATTATGCCGATTATATCCGCAGCAACATGATCAGCCAGGGCGGCGCCTCGCTCGAGGCCGCCGACGCCTTCGCCGAGCAATACCGCGAGGCGCACGGGCTGAACGACCCGGTCGTGGTGCAATATGGCCGCTGGGTCTGGGGCATCGTCACGCGCGGCGATTTCGGACATTCCTATCTCTATAATCGCCCCGTCGCCGAAGTGGTGGGCGAGCGGCTGCCACGCACGATCCTTCTCGCTCTGACCTGCCACTTCTTCGCCAGTCTCTTCGGGATCTCCTTCGGCATCATCGCCGCGACCCGGCAATATTCCTGGATCGATACCGTGCTCAGCTTCATCTCCTTCCTGGGCATGACGATCCCGCGCTTTCTGCTGGCCCTGATCATCCTCTATGTGCTCGCGTTCAAGCTGAATGTGCAGGAACTGGGCTCGTTCTTTTCCAGCCGCTATGGCGGGCAGCCCTTCTGGTTCGGCTTCCTCGATTTCAACTGGGCCAAGCTCTGGAACTTGATCCAGCATATCTGGCCGGTGGTCCTGATCGCCACATTCGGCGGGCTGGCCTACAATATGCGCGTCATGCGGGCGAATCTGCTCGATACGCTGAACGCGCAATATGTCGAGACCGCCCATGCCAAGGGACTTCACCCGCGCACCGTCGTGCTGCGCCACGCTGTGCCGAACGCGCTGCACCCGCTGGTCGCCTATCAGGGCGTCATCCTGCCCTATATGCTGACCGGCGAGATCGAAGTCGCCATCGTCTTTTCCCTGGCCACGGTCGGCCCGGCCATCGTCGGCTCGATGACGATCGGCGACGCCTACGTGACATCGACGCTCTTGCTGGTGCTCGGCGCGACATTGATCATCGGCAACATCATCGCCGACATGCTGCTTGCGGCCCTCGATCCCAGGATAAGGGTCGGCAAATGACGCAGGAAGAGAAGTACCCAGCCGATATTTCCGGCAACGAAACCAAGCCGGACCGGATCATGGCCGACATGGAGACTCCGCTGGTGGAAGAAGACCATACCGCGTCGGACCCGATGGAAGAGGGCGCGGATACGCGGATCGTGTCCGGTTCGTCCGAAAGCCAGAGCTATCTCTCGCTGGTCTGGCGGCGGTTCCGGAGGTCCATTCCCGGCATGCTCGGGCTGGTCCTGGTCACGCTTCTGCTGACCGTCTCGCTGTTTGCGGATTTCTTCGCACCGGTCGATCCCAAACTGCCCCGCGAAAGCTTTCAGCCGCCGGACAAGATCAGCTGGTACGTGCCCGGCGACGGCCCCGAGGCGGGCTGGCGGCTGCTGCCTGTCGCCTTCCCGATCTCGGAGGAAGAGGAGCTGGACCCGGTGACCTTCCAGCCGCTGACCGGGCCGGATTTCGACAATCCCCGCGGCATCCGACTGTTCGTCAAGGGGTGGGACTACCGGTTTCTCGGCATCCCGATGAACCGTCACTTCATCGGCACCGCCGACGGCACGCCTTTGCATTTCCTCGGTACGGACAAGCTCGGCCGCGATATCCTGTCGCGCGGCATCGTCGGCAGCCGGATCTCGCTGGCCATTGCGCTGACATCGATCACGCTGATCACCATCATTGGCACACTGGCGGGCATCACCTCGGGCTATATCGGTGGCCGTTTCGACCTATGGTTCCAGCGCTTTGTCGACATCATCCTCGCCTTCCCGCAACTGCCCTTCTATCTGGCGCTGACCACGTTGATCCCGGTGACCGCGCCCTCGCAGCTTTTCCTGACCTTCGTGGTCCTGGTCATCGTCGGCCTCGGCTGGGCACAGCTGTCGCGCGAGGTGCGGTCGAAGACGCTGGCGTTGCGGCAGATCGACTATGTGCGCGCCGCGATGGCGGTCGGCGCCGGTGACGGCCGCATCATCACTCGGCACATCCTGCCCAACGTGATGAGCCATGTGATCGTGGCGGTGACACTGGGCATCCCCACCATCGTCCTTTTGGAAAGCTTCCTCGGCTATCTCGGTTTCGCCGTGAAGCCGCCTCTGATCTCCTGGGGGCTGATGCTCCAGGATGCCGGCACGTTCTCGGTGATCGGGTCCTACCCGTGGATCCTGTCTCCGGTGGTCTTCGTCCTGCTGACCGTCTTCGCCTTCAACGCGCTCGGCGACGGCCTGCGCGACGCCATCGACCCATATTGAGGTGTCCATGACCGCGACCCAAGATCAGGATCAGCACCAGGATCAGAAAGCTCCGCTGATCGATGCCCGGAATGTCGGCGTCACCTTCACCGTCGATGGCGGCACCGTCGAGGCGGTGCGCGACGTGTCCTTCCAGCTCTATCGCGGCAAGACCACGGCGCTGGTCGGCGAATCCGGCTCGGGCAAGTCGGTCACCGCCCGCGCGGTGATGCGGCTTCTGTCGAAACGCGCCCGCGTCGCCGACGCGACCCGCATCTTCTACAACGGCAAGGACATGGCGCATCTGTCGCTGACCGAGATGCGCCGCCTGCGCGGCGACCGGATCAGCATGATCTTCCAGGAGCCGATGTCTTCACTGAACCCGATCTACCGGATCGGGACGCAGATCGTCGAAGTGCTGATGCTGCACCAGAACCTCAACAAGAAAGAGGCCTGGAAGCGGGCCGTCGAACTGCTGGAGGAGGTGCGCATCCCCAATCCCGAAGCGCGCGTGAACCAGTATCCGCACCAATTGTCCGGTGGTCAGCGGCAGCGGGTGATGATCGCGATGGCGCTCGCCAACCGTCCGGATGTGCTGATCGCCGACGAGCCGACCACCGCGCTCGACGTCACCGTGCAGGCCGAGATCCTGCACCTGATCGACGATCTCAAGTCCAAGTTCGGCATGGGCGTGATCCTGATCACCCATGACCTGACCGTGGTCGAGCAATTCGCCGACCATGTCTATGTCATGCAGCATGGTGAGGTTTGCGAGGAAGGGCCGACCGCGCAGATCTTCGGCGCGCCGCGGCATGCGTATACAAGGCGGCTCCTCGCCTCCGAACCCAGCGGTCACGCCAATCCCATCGCCGATGCCAGCGAGACCGTGCTCGAAGGCCGCGGAGTGGATGTGGCGTTCATGCTGCGCAGCGGCGGTTTCTTCCACGGCAAGTACGAGTTGCTCAAGGCGGTCGACAAACTCGATATCGAGCTCAAGCGCGGCGAGACCCTGGGCCTTGTCGGCGAGAGCGGATCGGGCAAGACCACGTTCGGCCTGTCGCTCTTGCGGCTCATCCACATGGATGGCGGGCGGGTCAGTTTTCTGGGAGAGCCCATCGAAGCGAAAAGCCGCAAGGAGATGCAGCGCCATCGGTCGCGGATGCAGATCGTGTTCCAGGATCCCTTCTCGTCGCTGAACCCGCGCATGTCGGTGCGTCAGCTCATCGAGGAGGGTCTGGCGATCAACGGTATCGGCCGGACGCGTGGCGAACGCTTCGAGCGCGTCAAGCAGGCGCTGCGCGACGCGGGCCTCCCCGACACCATCACGGCGCGCTTTCCTCATGAATTCTCCGGTGGCCAGCGCCAGCGCCTCGCCATCGCCCGTGCGATCGCGCTGGAACCGGAGTTCATCCTGCTGGACGAACCCACCAGCGCCCTTGATCTTTCTGTTCAGGCCCAGATCATCGAGCTTCTCCGGAAGCTGCAGCGCGAAAAAGGTCTGTCCTATCTGTTCATTTCGCACGATCTCAAGGTCGTGCGCGCCCTTTGCCACCGCGTGATGGTGATGCAGCACGGCAAGATCGTCGAGCAGGGCCCGGTCGATCAGGTCCTCACAAACCCCGAAACCGACTACACAAAGCGGCTTGTCCGCGCAGCTTTCGAGATAGCAACATGACCACAATCGCTTTCATCGGTGCCGGGAGCACCGTCTTCACCAAAAACATCGCCGGCGACATCCTGCACCGCGAGGCGCTGAAGGACGCGACCTTCCGGCTGATGGATATCGACCCCAAGCGGCTTGAGGAATCGGCCATCGTCGTCGGCAAACTGGCGCAGACGCTCGGGTCCAAGGCACGGGTCGAGACCTTCACCGACCAGCGCAGCGCCCTCGACGGGGCGGATTTCGTGGTCGTGTCCTTTCAGATCGGCGGCTACGAGCCCTGCACCGTCACCGATTTCGAGGTGCCCAAGAGGCTCGGGCTGCGCCAGACAATCGCCGACACGCTCGGGATCGGTGGCATCATGCGCGGGATCAGGACGGTGCCGCATCTCTGGTCGATCTGCGAGGACATGATGCAGGTCTGCCCCAAGGCGATCATGCTGCAATATGTCAATCCGATGGCGATCAACACCTGGGCCATCGGCCTGAAATACCCAGCGATCCGGCAGGTCGGTCTCTGCCATTCCGTGCAGGGCACCGCCGCGGAGCTGGCCCGCGATCTCGATATTCCCGTGGACGAGATCCGCTATCGCGCCGCCGGGATCAACCATATGGCCTTCTACCTGCATTTCGAGCATCGCCAGCCGGATGGCAGCTACCGCGATCTCTATCCGGCGCTGCGCGAGGGCTACCGCGCCGGGCGTATTCCGAAACCGTCATCCTGGAATCCACGCTGCCCCAACAAGGTGCGCTACGAGATGCTGATGCGGCTGGGGTATTTCGTCACCGAATCCTCTGAGCATTTCGCCGAATACGTGCCCTGGTTCATCAAGCGCGACCGGCCCGACCTGATCGACAAGTTCGGCATCCCGCTGGACGAATATCCCAAGCGCTGCGTCGAACAGATCGCCCGCTGGGAGCGACAGGCCAAGGAATACCGCGAGGCCAACGAGATCACAGTCGCGCCATCCCATGAATACGCCTCGGAAATCATCAATTCGGTGGTAACCGGCGCGCCGTCGATGATCTACGGCAACGTGCCCAATCGCGGCCTCATCCCGCAACTGCCCGAAGGCTGCGCCGTCGAGGTCCCGACCCTGGTCGATGCCAGCGGGCTTCAGCCCACGGTGGTGCACGACATCCCGCCGCAGCTCATCGCGCTGATGCGCACCAATATCAACGTGCAGGACCTGACCGTGCGCGCGCTGGTCGAGCAGAACCGCGACTACATCTATCATGCCGCGATGCTGGACCCGCATACCGGGGCGGAGCTCGATCTCGAACAGATCTGGACCCTTGTGGACGATCTTCTGGATGCGCATGACGAGTGGCTGCCCGATTTCGCCCGAACGCGCACGCGCGCGGCATCGTGACGGACTGGCCTGGGCATATCGCCATCATCGGCGGTGGCACCGCCGGCTGGCTCTCGGCGCTGCTCTTGCAGGATACCGCCCGCCGGAGCGGCCAAGCGACCCGGTTCACCGTCGTGGAAAGCACGAAGATCGGCACAATCGGGGTCGGCGAGGGCTCGACGGCGGTGTTCCGGCAGATGTTGCGCCATCTCGGGCTAGATGAGGCGGAATTCCTGCGCGAAACCGGCGCGACGATCAAATACGGCATCCGCCACCGCGACTGGCGCCGCTTGGGGCATCTCTATGACGGCCCGATCGACGATCCCCGGTCGGTGGCCGGACAAGACCTGGACCTCTACGCGGTCGCTGCGGGCAAGAGCGTGGGCGAGGCGCATCTTTTCCAGCACCTGATGAACCGCCGCCGTGCCCCGGTGGCGCGGGTCGCAGGCCGCCAGCTGCCCGCCGGGCCATTCCATCATGCCTTTCACTTCGACCAGTCGCTTGCCGGGCGCTATCTCAAGACCAAGGCCGCGGGGATCCGGCTGGTCGATGACCAGGTCTCGGGCGTCGAGACCGGCGAAAGCGGTATCGCCGCCCTGACGCTGGAAGGCGGCGGGCAGCTTGAGGCGGATTTCTGGCTGGACTGCACCGGGTTTCGCCGGGTGCTGATCTCGGCCCTTGGCGCCGAATGGCTGTCTTATGCCGATGTGCTTCCGGTCAACCGCGCCATGCCGTTCTGGATCGAGCTCGAGGAGGGCGAGGAAATCGACCCCTTCACCCTCGCCTGGGCGCAGGGTGCCGGATGGATGTGGAGGATCCCGACCCGCGACCGCTATGGCTGCGGCTATGTTTATTCGGACGCCCATACCACGCCCGACGCGGCAAAGGCCGAAATCGAGGCGGCACTCGGCCGCAGGATCGAACCGCGCAACGATATCCGGATCGACGCCGGAAGGCTGAGGGATGTCTGGCTCGGCAATTGCGTCGCGGTCGGGCTGTCCTCTTCCTTTCTCGAACCGCTCGAAGCTACCTCAATCCACGGCACCATCGTCCAGCTCCAGCTGCTCGCCGCAGCACTGGGCACGCCCGGCCGGCGCGACAGCTTCAATCGCGACGTCGCGGCTCAGGTGGACGATTTTCGCGATTTCATCCGCCTTCACTATGTCAGCGAGCGGCGCGACACCCCCTTCTGGCGCGATCTGGCGGAAAGCCATCCCGCGTCTGTCCGCGACCGACTTGCGGCCTGGCGCGACCGGCTTCCTTCCCGGTCAGATTTCCGAGATTTCCCGATGGGGCTGCCCCATGTCGAGGAACAGCTCTACATCCCGGTCCTCGACGGGCTCGGCCTGCTCGACCGCGCCGCCGCCAAATCGGCACTTGCCGCCGCGCCCGAACAGCGGGCGGTGCTGCGCAAGGCACATGCGGGCCTGGTCTCTGAATACCGGCGCGCCGCGGGCCGCTGCCTGCCGCACCGCGAATATCTCATGTCCCTAACCACGGAGCGAGTCGCATGACGGCTTTCAAGATCTGCATCATCGGCGCCGGCAGCGTCGGCTTCACCAAGAAACTCTGCCTCGACATCCTGAAGGTGCCCGAGTTCGAGAATATCGAGATCGCGCTGACCGATATCAGCGCCCATAATCTCGACATGATCCGCCAGATCATCGAGCGGATCGTCGAGGTCAACGGGCTGAAGACCCGTGTCACCGCCACCACCGACCGCCGCGCGGCGCTTGAGGGCGCGCGCTATGTGATGAACTGCGTCCGGATCGGCGGGCTGGAGGCCTTCGCCACCGATATCTCCATTCCGCTGAAATACGGGGTCGATCAGTGCGTCGGCGACACAATCTGCGCCGGCGGCATCCTCTACGGCCAGCGCGGCATCGCCGCGATGCTGGATTTCTGCCGCGACATCAGGGAAGTGGCCGAGACCGACGCGCTCATGCTGAACTATGCCAACCCGATGGCGATGATGACATGGGCGGCGCTGGAATACGGCAAGGTCAACACGGTGGGCCTCTGCCACGGCGTGCAGAACGGGCATCGCCAGATCGCCCGCGCCCTGAAAGAGCCGTTCGAGGATGTCGATATCGTCTGCTCGGGCATCAATCACCAGACCTGGTATCTCGATATCCGGGTGCGGGGCCGCCAGGTTGCTCACGACGAGCTCGTCGCCGCCTTCGAGGCGCATCCGGTGTTTTCCGAACAGGAGAAGGTCCGGATCGACGTGCTCAAGCGTTTCGGTTTCTATTCGACCGAATCCAACGGCCATCTGTCCGAATATCTGCCCTGGTACCGCAAACGCCCGGACGAGATCGGCAACTGGATCAGCATGGATGACTGGATCCATGGCGAGACCGGCGGCTATCTGCGCTACTGCACCGAGAACCGCAACTGGTTCGAAGAGGATTTCCCCCGCTTCCTCGCCGATGCCGACGCCCCTCTCGCCGATCACGAGCGCACCGACGAACATGCCAGCCACATCCTCGAGGCGCTCGAAACCGGGCGGACCTATCGTGGCCATTTCAATCTGCGCAATGGCGGCGTCATCCGCAACCTGCCCGAGGACTGCATCATCGAAAGCCCCGGCTTCGTCGATCGCTTCGGTATCAACATGGTCGAGGGGATCGAGCTGCCCCTGGCCTGCGCCGCGACCTGCCAGGCTTCGGTGGATGTCCAGCGCATGAGCGTCCGCGCCGCCGTCACCGGTGATGTCGAGCTTCTGAAACAGGCGGTGCTGCACGACCCCTTGGTTGGCGCGATCTGCACGCCCGAGGAGGTCTGGCAGATGGTTGATGAAATGCTCGTGGCCCAGGCCGACTGGCTGCCCCAGTACGGGGAGGCGATTCCGGGCGCGCTCGAACGCCTGTCCGGCCCCCGCGTCGCCACCCGCGACTGGATGGGGGCCGCCCGCCGCGCTGCCCGTCCGGTGGAGGAACTTCGAAATGCCCGCAAGGAGCCTGTCGCCGCGACGGGCCAGGACCTTGGAACCAAGATGATGGGCTGAAGGGTTTCGGCCCGCTTGTGTGGCGCATCCCCACATCGCCACCCTCGTCCGCCGCCGCCTGCCCACGTCCCCCGGGGCACCGGCGGCGGATCGTGACGACGGAGCAGGAGCCGGATCCCGTCGCCGCCGGAGCGCCCGGAAAAGCCCAGAAACGGTCTGAGCGTCGTCAATTTTGAGTATGTCGCACCGGTTCATCGGGCCATCCAGCACCCCGGGGCTCGGTCAACGCATCGACGCGCAGGCCCACGATGAAGGTCTGGGTCCGCCAGTGGCCAAAGGAGGCGTCCGCCTCCTGCCCCGTGCACCAAGAAGAACCAACTGATCGGGATGCTGAGCACGAACGGAGGCGCAGATGTCGCCACGATCAGCAAGAAGCTCGGCAGGCAGGCCCATACGACACAGGCGGCGTTGTCCGGGCTTCGGCAGGCCGGCTACGGAATCGCGGCGGAAAAGCCGGAGAGCGGCAAGCCCTCACGTTACCGGATCACGTCAGAGCCGCAGGTGGGCGATGCCGGGAAAGCCTGATCCCGAACGCGGAACGATGTGCACGGCCTGGGAGGAGGTCTTCGGGTCTCCTCCCCCGCCCTATCTCTCGGTTAGTTTCATGCGCAAGGCGCTCGACTACGAAGCGCAGTGCAGGAAACTGGACATGTCGCGGTTTGATGCCGCTCCTTTGATAGCATTTATTGCAACAGAGGAGACGAACTATGGGACTGAAACGGACAGACGAATTCCGTGCTGATGCGGTGCGTATCGCGCTGACGAGTGGGCTGACACGCAGA
>JBNKVT010000030.1:0-139665 GCA_050299335.1 Paracoccaceae bacterium
GGGGGGGGCCCCCCCCCCCCCACCCCCCGGAGTATTTGGAAGATGGAGGACGGAGGACGGGGGACGGGGGACGGGGGTAGAGGGACAGGCAGGAGCCAGGCGCGCCGGCTCCCAGGACTACTGGCGCTGCAGCTGTTCCCATTCGATGTTGAACAGGCGGCGATTGAGGCCGGAGACCTTTTCCAGCGAATCGAGGATGACCGTGGTGCGCTCGCCGGTCTTTTCGCGGACCGTCCAGCGGGTCAGCGCCGGGGGGCGGTTGGAAAAGACCAGGGTCATGTCACCGTCATTGGGCCGCTTTGGATCGACAATCACGACGCTGGTATGGGTGCCGTCATTGCTGGTCGAGCGGGCGACGCCGGGGTCGGTGAGATCGACATCGGCCTGCAGAAGCAGCCGCAGCGGTGTCTGGCTGAGCAGGTATTTCTGAGCCCGTGCGTTGGATTTTGAATCGAAGACCCCGATATTTATCCCGTCGGCGATGACCAGCGCCACGCCGCCATCGTATTCGAACCGCATCAGCCCTGGGCGGACCATGTAGACCTGCCCCGCCGAGCGCGAGCCGTCGGAATTCACCTGGGTGAAGCGCCCGCGCACCGAGCGCAACTGGTTGAGATATTTCGAGACCTCGGTCAGTGTCCGCTGATCCTGGGCCTGGGCGGGCATCGCCGCTGCCAGGGGCAGAAGGGCGAGACCGGAAAGGAGAGTGCGTCGTTTCATGCCCTCAATATAGTCGCTTTCCTGCGGGCCGCCAGCCGCCCGGCCTCACAAGCAGGCGAGAATTTGCCGGGTTTTCGGCAGGTGGGATTTCAGCCCTGACACAGAGCGTGAGAATTTTGTCCGTCACAGCCCTTGCATCACGCAAGCGGTGGCTTCACGGGGCTGAGTTCCCGGATTTGCCCGAGGTGTTCATTCCCTGCATGGCCAATCTATACCCTATTCGGAAGATACAAGGGTGCGTGAATTCACCCACCGAAGCCATTGCAACACGCGGCACCAGTGCCGCATTTCCCCTCCAAAGGTGCGTGAATTCCCGCACCCTACGGGACGAAGAAGCGCCGTTTTCGTTCAACGAAAACGGTCGAAATCCTTGAAGGATTTCGAGCTCTCCGGAGTTCCGCCCGTTCGTCGCTGAAATCCTTCCACTGGAAGGATTTCCGGGCGCTCCTCACTCCGCCGCCTTCGCCGCCGGGTTGTTCGGATGCGTCGTCCAGTTGGCGTAGTCGGCCTCGACCATCTTGCCGGTGCGGGCGTCGATGGTTCCCGGGGCGAGGCGCTCCATGGTGATGCAGTTCTCGACCGGGCAGACATTGACGCAGAGGTTGCAGGCGACGCACTCGTCGTCCTTGACTTCGAAGACGCGCCCCTCGTTCATCGCGATGGCCTGGTGGGAGGTGTCCTCGCAGGCGGCGAAGCAGCGGCCGCATTTGATGCAGAGATCCTGGTCGATGCGGGCCTTGGTGACGTAGTTGAGGTTGAGGTACTGCCAGTCGGTGACGTTGGGCACGGCGCGGCCGATGAGGTCGGAGAGGCCGATGTCCTTCTCGTCGAGATATTGCGACAGGCCCGAGATCATCTCGGCGACGATGTGGAAGCCGTAGGTCATCGCCGCCGTGCAGACCTGGACGTTGCCCGCACCCAGCGCCATGAATTCGGCGGCGTCGCGCCAGGTGGTGATGCCGCCGATGCCCGAGATCGGCAGGTCGCGCATCTCGGGGCTGCGGGCGATTTCGGCGACCATGTTCAGCGCGATGGGTTTGACCGCCGGGCCGCAATAGCCGCCATGGGCCCCCTTGCCGTCGATGGTGGGCTCGGGCGCGAAGAGGTCGAGATCGACGGCGGTGATGGAGTTGATGGTGTTGATGAGCGACACCGCGTCGGCACCGCCCTGCATCGCGGCTTGAGCCGGTTTGCGGATGTCTGTGATGTTGGGGGTCAGCTTGACGATGACGGGCATGCGCGTGTGGGCCTTGGCCCAGCGGGTGACCATTTCGATATATTCGGGGACCTGGCCGACCGCCGAGCCCATGCCGCGTTCGGACATGCCGTGGGGGCATCCGAAATTGAGTTCGACGCCGTCCGCGCCGGTTTCCTCGACCTTTTTGAGGATGTATTCCCAGGGGGCCTCTTCGCAGGGGACCATGAGGGAGACGACGACGGCGCGGTCGGGGTAGTCGCGTTTCACGACCTTGATCTCGTCGAGATTGGTCTGGAGGGGACGGTCGGTGATCAGTTCGATATTGTTGAGCCCGAGGAGGCGGCGGTCCGCCCCCCAGACTGCCCCGTAGCGGGGACCGTTGACGTTGACGATTTCGGGGTCGATGCCGAGGGTTTTCCACACGACCCCGCCCCAACCAGCCTCGAAGGCGCGCCGGACGTTGTATTCCTTGTCGGTGGGCGGGGCGGAGGCGAGCCAGAACGGGTTCGGGGATTTGATGCCGACGAAGTCGGATGCGAGATTGGCCATGTCAGCCTCCTTTGGCGTAAATCTGGACCGGGTGGCCCGTGAGCGGGGTCAGTTCGGTGCGGCGGTCTTCGGCGAGGGTGAGGGCGAGGTCGTCATCGGCGCCGCGCGGCTGGTCGCAGCCGGTGATCGTGCTGGTGAGGAAGCCGATTGTGAGGGTGTCGCCGGGGGCGATTTCGCCTTCCCAATCACGGATCATGGCGACGGTGCCGCGGCCCTTGATGTTGAAGACATCGCCGAGTGTGCCCCAGGCGGTCGGCGTCTGGGGGGAGCGGTCGGGGGCGGTCTCGGGCGTTGCGGGAAGGATGGTGAGCGGCTGGTCGATGTAGGGTTTCAGTTTTGCGCCGCTGCCATAGTCGAGCCAGAGGCCTAGATTGCCTGTGGCGGCGAGGGTGGCGTGGTCGGGGCGGTCGCGTGCATCGACAGGTTCGGTGATGCGGCGGATGCCGAAGAGCTCGGTTCCGGCGGCGAGAGCGCCGGGGAGGGGGAGGTCTCCGGTGCAGTTCGTCAGGTAGACCGACGTGCAGGTCGGGTGCGGCTGGCCCTTGTGGTCCGGCAGCAGGTGGGCAGGGACATCGCCGGAGGGGGTGACGATGTCCATGGCCAGTTTCAGGGTGCCGGTGAAGGGGGTGCTCATATGGTCTGGATCAGGATCATGTTGTTTTCGGTGTCATAGAAGATCGCCCAGCGGGTGCCGGGGTTCCAGGGGGCGTCGTCGGGGCCTCTGGCGATCTCGACGCCGCGGGATTTGAGGGTCTCGCAGGCGGCGTCGACGTCCGGCGTGACGAGGACGAGGTCGGGCTTGTCGTTGCGGGCGTCGGAGGCGCGTTGGGAGAAGTGGATCAGGGTGCGGGCGCCGGGGAGTTTGAGGAAGATCCAGCGGAAGTTTTCTTCGTAGGGAACGTCGCGTTCAACCTCGAAGCTGAGTGTGTCGCGGTAGAAGGCGAGTGCCCGGTCCTGGTCGAGGACACCGATGGACTGGAAGTTGATATGGGTGAACATCGCTCAGGTCTCGCAAGGACTGTAGGTGCGGTTGGGGTTGGGGGCGAGGGTGAGTTCGAGAGTGTTGGCGGTGCGGCGGGCGGTGATGCGGGCGCTGCGCGTGTCGGTGACCTCGAGTCCGTCGAAGCCGGTGAGGGCGAGGCGGTCGCACTGGGCTTCGGTGTCGAGGGTGGCGGTATCGGGGATCGGTCCGGGGAAGCGGCAGATTGTGCCTTGGAAGTCGGCGAGTTCGGTGGCTTCGATGAGGAGCTTGTCGCCGGAGGCGGTGCACCAGAGGCTGTGGACGGCCTCGCCGGTCGCCGGGGTGGTGCAGGCGGCGAGGAGGGTTGTGAGGGTGGCGAGGGTGCGGAGAGAGTTTCTTTCGCTTTGTAGTCCGCTTCCTTTCGTCTTCCGGCTAGGAACGCAGGGCAAAGCCCGTCCCAGGATGGGCGCTGCACTGACCTCTCTGCTACATTGCTTTATGGCGAAGACACTGCGGAGCGGGCTGCCAGGTCCTGTTGAGGCAACGCGCCCGTCCCTCGGGTGGGACGGGCTTTGCTCGGTGCTGGTCGCACCGTGCAGGCTCTGAGCGGAGGCGAATGGGGACCGCGATAGGTGGGATATTTGTCCGGGACGTGCGGCAGGGGGGATCGGGCGCGGGTCAGAAATCATCGCAGCGCTCCATGGTTAGGGGGGTGCGGCCGTCCTTGTAGTCGAGGGACAATGTGTCGGGGGTGACGAGGCGGGCGGCGATGGGGGTGCGGAATTCCTGCATGATGACGGGTTCGAGGTTTTCGTCGTGGAAGGTGCTGCGGCAGGTCATTTCCGTCTCAATTGCGGGGCCGTCGGTCTGGGGCGTGTCGAAGCTGCAGAACGTGTGTTCGAAATTGCCGAGACCGGCAGCCTCGATGCCGATGGCGGTGCCTTCGCCGCACCACTCGCCGAAGATGCCTGGCTCGGCGGCTGCCGGGGTGGCGAGGAGGAGGGAGAGGGTGGCGGTGCGGATCATCCCGAGAGGGCCTTGTGGATGTCCTCGGCGGCGTCGCGGCCTTCGGCGACGGCGGTGACTGTCAGGTCATCGCCGCCGGTGGCGCAATCGCCGCCGGCCCAGACACCGTCAAGCGAGGTGCGGCCGGTGCCGGTGACCTTGATCTTACCGCCTTCGAGCGCAAGGCCGTCGGGAGCGCCGGTGAGTTTCTGGCCGATGGCGCGGAAGATCTGGTCGGCGGGAAGGGTGAAGGTCTCGCCGGTGGGGGCGAGGCCTTCGGGCGTGTCCTCGGTATAGGCGAGTTCGATGGAAGCCGCGGCGCCGTTGCCGGTGACTCGGACGGGTTGGGCGTTGAATAGGAGACGCACGCCTTTCGACGTGGCGAGGTCCTGTTCGTATTCGGAGGCGCTCATGCGGTCCTTGCCGCGGCGGTAGACGATGGTGACCTCCTCGGCGCCCAGCAGCTTTGCCTGCACCCCGGCATCGATGGCGGTCATGCCGCCGCCGATGACAACGACGCGCCGGCCGATGGGGAGATCCGCGAGGTCGGAGGCCTGGCGGAGATCGGCGATGAAGCCGATGGCGTCCTCGACGCCCTGGGTCTCGCCGCCGGGGATGCCGAGCTGGTTGGAGCGGCCGAGGCCGATGGCGAGGAAGACCGCGTCGAAACCGGATTTGAGGCTGTCGAGGGTGATCTGGTCGCCGAGCATCTTGCCGGTCTCAAGGGTGATACCGCCGATTCGGAGGAGCCAATTGACCTCGGCTTGCGCGAAATTGTCGATCGTCTTGTAGGAGGCGATGCCGTATTCGTTGAGGCCGCCGGGCTTGGGGCGGGCGTCGTAGAGGGTGACGCCGTGACCCTTCATCGCGAGGCGGTGGGCGCAGGCGAGGCCGGCGGGGCCGGCGCCGACGATGGCAATGCGTTTTCCGGTGTCGGGAGCGCGGGTGAAGGGGTGGGCGTTTGCGGCCATCATTGTGTCGGTGGCGTAGCGCTGCAGGCGGCCGATCTCGACGGGTTTGCCCTCGGCGGTCTCGCGGACGCAAACCTCTTCGCAGAGGGTCTCGGTGGGGCAGACGCGGGCGCACATGCCGCCGAGGATGTTCTGGGACAGGATGGTTCTTGCCGCCGCCTCGGGGGTGCCGGTGGCGATCTGGCGGATGAAGAGCGGGATGTCGATACTCGTAGGACAGGCAGTCATGCAGGGCGCGTCGAAGCAGAAATAGCAGCGGTCGGCGGCGACGAGGGCTTCATGGGGGTCGAGGGCCGGGTGGAGGTCGGCGAAATTACTCTCGTAGTCGGGCGCGGTGAGCCGGCCTGCGACAATGCCCGGAGCGTGTGTACTGGGTGCCATGGACCTCTCCCCTGCCCTTGTTCTGATGCGAGAAACTCTGGCACAGGTCAATTTTTTTATCAAATGGTAAAATAATTTGCGTGGGTTGGAGGGGTGATGTTGTGAAGAAGTGCCTGAACATTGGGCAAAGGGTGGGGCTGGGGGCGTATCGGGATAGAAATGAAAGTATTGTTTCCAAAATAGGTCGCCGCTGCAGGTTGAGGGCCAAGCCTGGCCCGGGGTGGGCGCGGCACGGGGCTTGCCGCTGGACAGCTTTTTGGCGAAGACACTGCGGAGCGGGCCGCCCGGTCCTGTGGATGCGACGCGCCCGTCCCGGGGGTGGGACGGACTTTGCTTGGGCTGCTGGGCGCACCGTGCAAGTTCTGAGCGGGGAAATGAGGGGTATTCGCGAAATAGAGACGTTCGGGATGGGAATCTCCTTACCTATACGTATAAAAGTAACTCTCCGGTTTCCCTCAACTCAACTAACCCTCCCGCCCTTTCCCACCGCTAGCATTTGACAACAGGCGCAAAGCGGCTAGAGCTAGCCCCATGCAGATGATCGAGACAAATGGCGTGCGGCTGCACGTCTCCGACCAGGGACCGAGGGACGGGTTTCCGGTGGTGTTCGCCAACTCGCTCGGCACCGATCTGAGGCTCTGGGACGCGATGGTGCCCCTGTTGCCCCAAGGCCTGCGGCTGATCCGTTATGACAAGCGCGGACACGGGCTGAGCGACGCCCCCCCTGCCCCTTACCATATGGGCGATCTGGTGAAAGATGCCGCCGGGGTCATGGACACGCTCGGGGTCCGAAACGTGCTCTTTGTCGGGCTTTCAATCGGCGGGATCATCGCTCAGGGGCTGGCGGCGGAACGCCCCGATCTGATCCGCGCCGTGGTCATCGCTGACAGTGCCGCCAAGATCGGTACCGAGGAGATGTGGCAATCCCGCATTGACGCCGTCCGCGAGGGCGGGATCGAGGCTCTGGCCGAGCCGATCCTCGAACGCTGGTTTTCAAAGGATTTCCGCGACAATCGCGCGCTGGAACTGGCCGCCTGGCGCCATATGCTCACCCGAACGCCTGTCGAAGGCTACACCGGCTGCAGCCGCGCCATCGCCGATACCGACCTGATGGAGAGCACCGCGCGGCTGAGCCTGCCGACGCTCTGCCTCGTCGGTTCCGAGGACGGCGCCACCCCGCCCGACCTGGTCCGCGAGACCGCCGGGCTGATCAAAGGCGCGCGGTTCGAGATCATCCACGGCGCCGGTCACCTGCCGTGCGTGGAGGCGCCCGAGGAGGTGGCCCGTCTGCTGACAGGTTTCATGAAGGAGAACGCCCTTGGCTGACCGTTTCAAAACCGGCATGGCCACCCGCCGCTCGGTACTGGGAGACGCCCATGTCGATCGCGCCGAGGCCGCGAAGACCCCGCTCGACGCGCCCTTCCAGACCTTCATCACCGAGGGGGCCTGGGGTTCGGTCTGGTCGCGCGATGGGCTGTCGAAACGCGACCGCTCGCTGATCACCCTAGCGCTTCTGGCCGCCGGGGGCCATCACGAGGAAGTGGCGATGCATGTCCGCGCCACCCGCAATACCGGGGCGACCCCAGAGGAGATCATGGAAACCATGTTGCATGTCGCGGTCTATGCCGGGGTGCCGAACGCCAATTCCGCCATCAGGATCGTCAAGCAGACCCTCTCGGAGATGGATGAATGAGTAATCCTTGCATTATCTGCGTCGCCATCACCGGCTCGCTGCCAAGGAAGGCCAACAACCCCGCCGTGCCGATCACTGTGCAAGAACAGGTGGAGAGCACCCAGGAGGCCTTCGAAGCCGGGGCCACCATCGCCCATTGCCATGTCCGCAATGACGACGAGAGCCCGTCCTCGGACCCCGAGAAATTCGCCCGTCTCAAGGAGGGGCTGCAGAAACACTGCCCCGGCATGATCGTCCAGTTCTCGACCGGTGGGCGGTCGGGGGCCGGTCAAGCACGCGGCGGGATGCTGCCTCTGAAACCCGACATGGCCTCGCTGACCGTGGGATCGAACAACTTCCCGACCCGGGTCTACGAGAACCCACCGGATCTGGTGGACTGGCTGGCCTCGGAGATGCTGGAATACGGCGTGAAGCCAGAGATCGAGGCGTTTGACCTCTCCCATATCCACCAGGCAGTTGCGATGGCGAAGGACGGGCGGCTCAGGGGCCCGCTCTATATCCAGTTCGTCATGGGGGTGAAAAACGCCATGCCCGTCGACCGCGACGTGTTCGAATATTACGTCAGGACCGTCAACCGCCTCGCTCCGGATGCCCAGTGGTGCGCCGCCGGGATCGGGGCGGGGCAGATCGTGCTGAACGAATGGTGCGTCGAGATGGGCGGCCATGCGCGGACCGGGCTGGAGGACAATGTGCGGATCGACAAGGATACGCTGGCGCCGTCGAATGCCGCGCTGGTGAAGCGGGTCACCGCGCTTTGCGAGAAATACCACCGCCCCGTCGCCACGCCCTCCGAGGCAAGGGCCATCCTCGGCCTGAAGGCCGCCTGAGCCGATGCCCGCGACCCCCTTCGACAGCACCATCACCGGCGGCCTGTTCGGGGATGCGGAACTGGCGGGGCTCTTTACCGACAGCGCCGAGATCCGCGCCATGCTGCTGGTCGAGGGCACGCTGGCCAAGGTCCAGGGCGCGCTCGGGATTATCCCCGAGACCTCGGGCCGGTTCCTGCACCGGGCCTCCATCGAGACCCCGCTCGACGCGGCACTGCTGACGCAAGGCACCACGGAGACCGGCGTGCCGGTCCCGGCTCTCGTCACCGCTTTCCGCGACGCGCTCAAGGCGCCGGAACACGCGAAATACCTCCATTGGGGCGCGACCTCGCAGGATATCGCCGATACCGGGCTGGTGCTGCGCTTGCGCCGGGTGATCGAGATATTCGACACCCGCCTCGTGGCGCTGACCGCCACGCTGGCGGACAAGGCCCGCCTCAACCGCGACATTCCGATGGCCGCCCGCACCCGGTCCCAGATTGCCACTCCGACCACTTTCGGGGCCCGGATCGCGGTCTGGGCCAGCCCCCTGCCCCGCCACCGCGCCCGCCTCGCCGAACTCCGCCCCAGGTTGCTGCAGGTCTCGCTGGCCGGGGCCTCGGGGACGCTGGCGGCGCTGGAGGGGCGCGGGCGCGAGGTTGCCGAAGGGCTGGGGCGGGAGCTGGATCTCGGTGTGCCGGACCTGCCCTGGCACGCGGCGCGCGACAGCGTCGTCGAGCTGGGCCAGATCGCGGCGCTGATCGCGGGCAGTCTCGCCAAGCTCGGGACCGACCTGATCGCCATGACCCAGTCCGAGACCGGCGAGGTCTCGATCGGCGCCGGAGGCGGGTCCTCGACCATGCCGCACAAATCCAACCCGGTCGGCGCGGAGGCGCTGGTGACCATCGGGCGGTTGACGGCGGGCCTGTCGGGCACCCTTGCCGGCGCCCTGCCCCACGCGCAGGAACGCGACGGCGCGGCCTGGGCGCTGGAATGGGCCAGCCTGCCGCAGATCCTCATCGCCACGGCGGCGGCCCTTGCCCATGCCCAGCGTCTGGCCGAGAGCCTCGAGGCGCAGCCCGAAGCGATGCGGCGCAATATCGAGGCCACCAACGGCCTGATCTTCGCCGAAGCCGCGTCCTTCGCGCTCGCCGCCACCATGCCCCGGCCGGAAGCCCAGGCGCTGGTCAAGGAGGCCTGCCGAGAAGCCGCCGCCTCGGGACACGATCTTCGTGCGGTGCTCGAATCCCGCACTGCGCCCGGCATAGACTGGGACACCGTCTTTGACCCCCTGGCGCAGTCCGGCGAGGCCCGCGCGCTTGTCGATCGCTTCCTCGCCTCGCTCGCCTGATGCGCCGCGGAATCCGGACCTCCTCCTCCTTCTTGCAAATACTCCTGCGCGGAGCGCTCCCGGCGCAACCCCGGGCTCTGCCATGACTGCCAGGGCGCTGATGCTGCAGGGGACCGGGTCGAATACCGGCAAATCCCTGATCACGGCGGGCCTCTGCCGCGCCTTCACAAGGCGCGGGCTCAAGGTCCGGCCGTTCAAGCCGCAGAACATGTCGAACAACGCCGCGGTGACCGAGGATGGCGGCGAGATCGGGCGGGCGCAGGCCTTGCAGGCGCTGGCCTGCGGTGTGGCGCCGGTCACCGACATGAATCCGGTGCTCCTGAAGCCCGAGACCGAGACCGGCGCCCAGGTGATCCTGCGCGGCAAACGTCTGCGCTCGGTCAGGGCACGGGAATATCAGGGGCTCAAGGCACGGCTGCTGCCGGAGGTGCTGGAAAGTTTCGCCCGGCTGCGCGATGGCACCGATCTGGTACTGGTCGAGGGGGCGGGATCGCCAGCCGAAACCAATCTCCGGCGCGGCGATATCGCCAATATGGGCTTCGCCGAGGCAGCCGATCTGCCGGTGATCCTGATCGGCGACATCGACCGCGGCGGCGTGATCGCGCAGGTTGTCGGCACGCGGGCGGTGCTGGAGGCCGGGGATGCGAACCGAATAAAAGGATTTCTGATCAACAAGTTCCGGGGCGATCCTACACTGTTCAGCGATGGTTTGCGCGCTATCGCGCGGCAATCGGGCTGGCCATCGCTTGGGCTTGTGCCCTGGTTCGACGCCGCCGCGCGCCTGCCGGCCGAAGACGCGCTTGATATCCGCTCCGACGGCGAAGGCGGGCTGAAGGTCGCGGTGCCGGTCCTGTCGCGGATCGCCAATTTCGACGATCTCGACCCGCTGAAGTCCCATCCCGGAATGCGGGTGGAGATGGTGCCCTCCGGTCGGCCCCTGCCCGGGGACGCGCACCTGGTGATCCTGCCCGGGACGAAGGCGACAATCGGCGATCTGGCGTTTTTCCGCGCCCAGGGTTGGGATATCGACCTGCACGCCCATATCCGCCGGGGCGGGCACGTGCTGGGGATCTGCGGTGGCTACCAGATGCTGGGCAGGTCCGTGGCCGATCCGGAGGGGATCGAGGGGTCGGCGGCGGCGGTCGAGGGGCTCGGGTGGCTGGATGTTGCGACGGAAATGCTGCCCGAAAAGCGGCTGGGACGTATCCGGGCCCGGGATGTGATCTCGGGGCACGAGACCGAGGGCTACGAGATCCATATCGGGCGGACGGCGGGCCCGGATACTGCGCGGGCCTGGCTGGAGGGGACGGGATCGGCGGCGTCGCCGGATGGACGTATTCTCGGCTGCTACCTGCACGGGCTCTTTGCCGATGACGGGTTCCGGACCGCGTATCTGGCTCGGCTGGGAGCCGGGGCGGGCTACGGCTACCGGGCGAGCGTGGAAGCGGCGCTGGACGGGCTGGCGGCGCATCTTGAGCGGCATGTCGATCTGGATGAATTGTTGAAGATTTCTCGTTAGAGAATGTCGCGCCAAACCGAATTCATTCCAGTCCTTTAGAGCAAAACCGGATCAGATTGAATCAATCTGATCCGGTTTTGCTCAAGCCTATGTCTCTGGACCAAAATTCTTTTTCAGACTGATTCAGTCTGAAACGATTTTGGTCTAGACGCACTTGCCTCGCAAACGCTGCTTTGCGGGTCGAAAAGAATTGGTGAATCCGATCTTGCGCAATACCTTCTAATCAGGACGGCCCCGTCTCCAGCACGCCCCGTTCGATCTGGTCGGCTTCGATGCTTTCAAACAGAGCCTTGAAATTCCCCTCCCCGAATCCCTCATCGCCCTTGCGCTGAATGAACTCGAAGAAGATCGGGCCGATCACGGTGCGCGAGAATATCTGCAGGAGAATGCGGGTCTCACCGCCCCCCACAACCCCTTCGCCATCGATCATGATGCCGTGTTTCATCATCCGGTCCAGCGGCTCCTCATGGCCGGGGACGCGGGTCTTGCTGAGCCTGTAATAGGTCTCGGGTGGCCCCTTCATGAATTTCAGGCCCCGCGACGCGATCGCATCGGTCGACGCGTAGATATCCCGCGAGCCGACAGCGATGTGCTGAATGCCTTCCCCCTTGTAGCGCTGCAGATACTCGACAATCTGGCCGGTTTCGCCCCGGTCTTCGTTGATCGGGATGCGAATGCGGCCGCAAGGCGATGTCAGCGCACGGCTCAGAAGGCCGGTGTATTTTCCCTTGATGTCGAAAAAGCGGATTTCCCGGAAGCCGAACAGGTCGCCATAGAACCGGAACCAGACATCCATATTTCCCTTGTGAACATTATGGGTGAGGTGGTCGAGATAGTAGAATCCCACCCCGACCGGATGCGCCGCGGATATCCAGTCAAATTCGGCGTTGTAAGGATTGGACTCGTAGTAATCCTCGATGAAATAGATCAGCGACCCGCCGATCCCGACAATGGCCGGAACATCCATGGTCTTGCCGTCGCCATCGTAAGGCGTCGCCCCCTGCCTGACCGCGTGGTCAAAGGCATGCCGGGCATCCACGACCCGCCACGCCATCGACGGCGCGCAGGGTCCATGCGCGTCAACAAACGCCTTTGCATGACTGGCCGGTTCGTTATTGATCACATAAGTGATGTCCCCCTGCTGCCAGAGCTCGATAGCCTTCGTCTTGTGGTTGGCCGAATGGGTAAAACCCATGGTGGCAAAGAGGTCGCGAAGCGCCTGGGGCTCGGGATGGGCGAATTCCACGAACTCGAAGCCATCGGTACCGGCCGGGTTCTCGTCAGAGATCCTCGCCTTTGGCGCGTCATGCGGGAACGGGCCCATGGTCACCTCCAATTGTTCGCCGTGATTCTACCCGAAGGCCGATGCAATCGGTGACCGAACTTCGGTGCCCTGAGCGCATTTTTCGCGCTCTGTTTGCAATACCATGCTGATTGATGCAATATTTCCGCATGACTGCCCTTGATTCCAAAGATATCGCGCTTCTGGCCGCTCTGCAGATTAACGCCCAGGCGCCTGCTCAGGAAATTGCCGAAACCCTGGGCATGTCGGCATCGCAGATCGGCCGCCGGAAGCAGCGGCTGGAGGCGGATGGCTACATCGTCGACACGCCCGCGCGTCTGAACGCGGCCCTGCTCGGACTTAACGTGCAGGCGTTCATACAGATCCAGACGGAAGCGCAAACCGCGCAGACCCATGGGGCCATCGCCGATCTGATCGCCGAAAATCCCGAAATCGTCGCCGCCTGGACCCTGACCGGCGAGGCCGACTATATCTTTCGCGTTTTCTGCCCGGATCTGCCGCGTTTGAACACGCTCATCCAGCGCCGTCTCCTGCCGCATCCGGCAATCGGTCGGGTGCATAGTCAGATCGTCATGGAGCAGCTCAAGGACGACACCGCATTGCCATTGCCTGGGGCATGAGGTTTGGCTTCGACCTGTCCGGACCGCTATATGGTGCAGTCATTCCCGGTGCGGCAGCACGGAGCAAGCGTTGGCAACGCGGCCGTCCCGAGGGTGAGGAGCGTCCGGAAAACCTTCTGGGTCAAGGTTTTCGGCGACGAACGCGCGAAGCGCCGGAAGGACGGGCTTGGCCAGACCGATGGTCGTACCGTGCAGGCGTGAAGGGGATGGCCAGGTCCGGATTGGGAAGGGAGCTTGGGACTGGTTGCGTGAAACCCTGAAGCAGTCTCGAGACGCGCGGGGGGGGGCATCCGACGGCCGTCCGGGTCTGACCCAAACCGGCGGCTTGGGAGTCGTCCGGCTGATTATTGCCTCCTGAACAAATGCCAAGACCTCACGCAATCTTCCTTTGACGTGCATCCCCAATCGCTGCGCGGAAATCCATCGATTTCAACGCGGGTTGGTAAAACGTGATGTGACACGAAAAGGGCGGAACGCTGTATCGGTGCTGGTCCAGCGGGCTGAACAGGGCGAAGGGAAAGATTCGGATTCCGGGTGAGAGGCGTTTTCGTTTCGCCGGGGTCGAGGACCTCGGAACACATGGGCCAGGGGTCCGGCCCCGTCCAGCGCGACAGGGAAATCAGGCGCTCTGGCGGAGGCGCTGGGCGCGCAGCGCCTGGCCGAAGGATTCGAAGAGCGGGCGTGAGACCTTGTCGGCGGCGGCATTCCATTCGGGGTGCCACTGCACGGCCATGGCATAGCCGGGTGCGCCTTCGACGTGGATCGCCTCGGGCGTGCCGTCGGGGGCGTGGCCCTCGATGACGATCCGCGCGCCTTTCTCGTCGATGCCTTGCCCGTGGAGCGAGTTCACCAGCACCTCGTCGGTCCCGAAGATGCGGGCGAAACGGCCGCCCCGGGTCAGCGTGACCACATGGCGGAGGGCGAATTTCTCCTCCAGCGTGCCATCCGGGGGCATGCGATGGTTCATGCGGCCCGGCAGGTCGCGGATCTCGGGATGCAGCGTGCCGCCGAAGGCGACGTTGAATTCCTGGAAGCCCCGGCAGATGCCGAGGATCGGCACCCCGCGGGCGACGCATTCGCGGATCAGCGCCAGCGCCACCGTGTCGCGGTCATGGTCGAAGGCACCGTGGGCCGGGGTTTCCTCGTGGCCGTAGAGCGAGGGATGCACATTGGGCCGCCCACCCGGCAGGACGAAACCGTCGCAGGTGTCGAGGAGATCTCCGATGGAGGCCAGCCCGGGAATGGCCGGGACGACGACCGGGACGGCGTCGGTGACTTCCGCGACAGCCTCGAGATTGTTGGTGCCGACCGCCTGGACCGGGTACTGTTCGTTGATCAGATGCACATTGCCGAGGATGCCGACGACGGGGCGGGACATGGGAAAACACCTGTAGCCTGTTTCGACTCAGTCTGCCGCAGAATCGTTAAAAAGAAAAGACCGCCTGCTGCAGCGCAGCATCAACCCGGGTGTTTGAGCGCGAACGACTTTGACCAAAATCGTTTCAGACTGTCGCAGTCTGAAAAAGAATTTTGGTCCAGAGACGTCGGCTTGAGCAAAATCCTGGGATCAGATTGGTTCAATCTGATCCGGTTTTGCTGTTGCAGGGTGCTATGGCTCCTGTGCCCACTGAAGATGGGCGGGGCAACACAAACAGCATCGAGCTATCCGAAATGCTCATTCCCGTTTGGCCCGGAATTCCGGGCGCCCCGGGTGCAGGATCAGAAAATGAAATGATCGGCGGTAAGGTCCGTGACCTCGGTATTCTCGATCAGGATATGGTCGCCACCGCCGAGCATGACCATCACGTCGCTGCCGATCTGGACCAGGTCGAGATCACCGAACCCGTCCAGATGCGCCAGTTCGATCCGGTCCAGATCCAGCTCGAAATCGGTGATCCGGTCCCGTCCGTCGCTCTTGTGAAAGCGGAAGATATCGGCGTCATAGCCCCCGGTCAGCACATCGTCTCCGCGACCGCCTTCAATCACATCCGCCCCGCTGCCGCCATCCAGGACATCCCGCCCGCGGCCGCCGGACAGCAGATCGGCACCACCGCCGCCCTCGAGCGTATCGCGCCCGGAATTGCCGAAGAGAAAATCGTCCCCGGTCGCCGAGCGCAGCACGTCGTCGCCGCGACCGCCACGCGCCATGGACCCGACCGAGGCCCAGCCCAGCGATATCTCGTCATCGCCGCTGCCGCCGCTCAACCGGTTGGTCCCGCGTTCGTCGAAAAGCACGTCATCCCCGGTCCCGCCCCGGATCGTGTCGTTCCCCCACGAGCCGGTCAACTGGTCATCGCCGTCACCGCCATCGATCACCATCCGCCCGCGGATCGGAAACAGCGCCAGATGCGGCGCGAAAATATCGTCGCCGTCCCCACCGATGAAACGAAAGCCGGTCTCCTGGATCGCATCCTCCAGCACAGCGCCAAGATCCGCCTGCCAGGTCAGCGCCCCATCGACCCCCATCCGGTCGCACCAGGCGGTGAGTTCGATCCCGTCCGGCAGGTCGAGCCGGCCGATTTCCACCCGTTCGCCATCCTCGACACGGAAATAGCTCACCGACGTGACGGTGATCTCAGCCTCCGCACCGACCCGTGTCGCGGGCCGCGCGTCGAAATCTGTTTCAATTATGATACCGAAATCCGCGTAACGCAGCGTCTCCAGCGTCACCCATTCGCCATCCACCAGCGCCATCGTGCCGTCGATATTCAACCTCGTGGTGAGCAATGCATTCGGCGCAATCGCCCGGTCCAGCGGCGCGAGGTTGTAGAACCCGCTATCTGTCGCCCTGAGGGTGATCATCTGACATACTCCACAATCGAAACCCGATGAGGAAAAACTGTCACGAATACCCGTAAAATTCTACGCAAATGGTAACGTCTGGTTAATTTCAAGTCTTTGTAAAATTTGGTTAAATTTTAACTAAATTGCCATCTGTCGTGTGAAATAGCGGTTGGGCGTGGTGCCGAATATCTCGCGGAACGCATGGATGAAGCCTGAGGTCGAGGCATAGCCCAGGGCAAAGCCCACTTCGGTGACGCTTTCGCCTTCTCCCAGCAATTCCAGCGCTTTATGCATCTTAAGGTTGCGTCGCCAACGTTCGAACGACGTGCCGGTTTCAGTCTGGAACAGTCGCGAGATTGTGCGGGCACCGGCCCCGATCTCGCGGGCAAGCTCCGGCAGGGTTCTTGTGTCGGAAAAGTCTGATACGACGAGCCGTCTGAGGCGGATCAGACGTCGGTCGGAGAGGCTTTCGGCGATCAGCGAGGCGGCAGGCGCGGTGCGGACCAGCAGGGGAATCAGTGCGGCCGCCTGCATGCGGGCCGGGTGATCTGGCTCGGAAGCGACGAAATCGATCAGCTGGCGCAGGAGCGGCGAGACGTGGAAGACGCCGGTCGCGCGGGTCTCGGGCAGGCCGTCGAAAAACACCGTCCGGAATTCGATCCGTTTCGCCGCCACGAACCGGTGCGCGCAATCCCGCGCGATCCAGACGCCGCGCTCCGGCGGCAACACCCATTCGCCGTCATCCACCGCGATGCGCATGACACCAGAATAGGCATAGAGCAACTGGTCGCGGTCATGGGTGTGCCAGTCGCGGGTGTCGTTGTCGAAAATCTCCGAATGGGTCTCGATCCGCATCTTTGGCCGAATTTCGATATTTTTCGTCGATTAGTCGAAAGATTGCCACAACAAACCGGCCTAAATCAAGCGCATCGCAACGCAAAGCAAGGATGCTGATCATGACCAAACTTCTTTCCACCACCGCCGCCGCCCTGATCGCCGCCGGAACCGCCCAGTCCGGGACGCTCGGCAGTTTCACCTCTGACGTGAACGGCTTCGACACCCACACCTATTATTACGACGATGGCCAGGAGGTGACGGTCTTCGACACCCAGTTCGTCCCGGCGCTGACTGAAGCCATGCTCGACAAGATCGCGGCCGAGACCGAAAGCCCGGTGACACGGCTGGTCATCACCCACCCGAACCCCGACAAGTTCAACGGCATCGCGTTGATGCACGAGATCGGCGCCACCTCGATTGCCTCGAAGGCCACCGCCGACGCCATTCCAGGCGTCGATGCCTACAAGCGCTATTACTGGGTCGAGATCGCCGGGGCCTTCACCAACGACACCTACCCGTCGATCGAGCCGGTGATGGAGACCTTCTCTGGCGAGCACATCATCCAACTGGCCTCCGGCGAGACCATCACCCTGATCGAGCTCGCCCATAGCGGCGTTTCCACCACCCAGACCGTTGCCCGGATCGACGCCACCGGCGATCTGATTGTCGGTGACCTTGTTCACCACAAGGCCCATGCCTGGCTGGAGGGCGGCATCGCCGATGGGGCGACCCAGGTCGATCTCGACGCCTGGAAAGCCGCATTGGCCGAACTGCCCGCTCTTGGATCCACGGTCTATGGCGGACGCGGCGAACAGGGTGTTCCGGTGGCCGAGGCTGTCGCTGCCGAAACCGCCTATCTCGACGGCATGGCCAAACTGGTGGACGTCTATATCGCCGGACTCGGCGACAAGACGGACGAGCTTGGCGGCGAAGCGGCAGGGGCGCATTACAGCGCCATCGAGGACGAAGCCGCGAAGGCTTTTCCCGACTATGCGTTGCCTTACATGATCGGCTACGGCGTCTACGGCCTCGTCAACGCCCGCCGCTGAGACTCGCCGGGGCGGCTGCCACCCCACCCGGTGGCAGCCGCATCCCGTTTTCATTCAATGAAAACGGCCGAAATCTTCGAAAGATTTCGGTTTCCTGCCGAAGCCATGCCTCCTCTACCCGTACGCCATACCATTTATGCCCTCGAACGGTGGGTGAAATTACCCACCCTACGCCCGGATCGAGTCTCATGGCACAGCTCGCGAGCCCCTTGCCACCGACCCTTTCCGGTGCTTTATCCCTGCCCATGAGCAAGCCAAGCGATAATCCGGCCGATCCGTTCAAGAAGGCCCTCGGCGAGGCGACCCGCGCCATGGCCGCCGACCCCGACTTGTCGGTGGCCTATTCCGTCGATCCGCCCTCGCTGACCAACGACCTCGCCCGCCTGCCGCAGATCACCCGCCGCATGACCCGCGACGAAGTGCTGCTCGCCCGCGGCACCGCCGACGCCTATGCGCTCAACCGCCGCTTCCACAACGACAGCACCCATCGCCGCTACGCGCCCCAGGGGGAGTTGGCCTTGGCACTTTACAACGCCATGGAAACTGCCCGCTGCGAGGCGGTCGGCGCCCGCGCCATGCCCGGCACCGCCGGCAATATCGACGCCAAGCTCGCCGAAGAGGCCCGCCGCCTCGGCTATGCCAACATCACCGACGCCGCCGACGCGCCCATCGCCGCCGCCGCCGGTTACCTCGTCCGCCACCTCGCCACCGGCCGCCCGCTGCCCCCCGGGGCCGACAACGTCATGAAGCTCTGGCGCGAGGCGCTGCAATCCGAGGCCGGCGAGACCCTCGAAAACCTCGACACCTGCCTCGCCGATCAGGAGGCCTTCGCCCGGCTCACCCGCCAGGTGATCCGCGATCTCGGCTATGGCGACCAGCTGGGCGACGACCCCGGCGAGGAAGACCCCGACGAAACCGGCGAAGAAGCCGAGGAGATCGAGGATCAGGCGGATCAGGAAGGCGGCGAGCAGGACGAGGATGACAGCGCCGAAACCTCCACCGAGCAGACCACCGAGGAAACCGACCAGCAGGTCGCCGAGGTCTCGCTCGACGAGGATGACGACGCCGAGCTCACCGAGGAGATGCGCGAACAGGAAGGCGAGGCCCCGCAGGAGGCCCCGCCCCCCGCGCCGTGGTCCGAGGCCGATCCCGATTACCGGGTCTACTCAGCGAAATTCGACGAGGAAATCCGCGCCGAGGACCTTGCCGACCCGATCGAACTGGAACGCCTCCGCGCCTATCTCGACCAGCAGCTGGAGCCGCTGAAAGGCGCGGTCTCGCGGCTGGCCAACCGCCTGCAGCGCCGGTTGCAGGCGCAGCAGAACCGCTCCTGGGAATTTGATCTCGAGGAAGGCACCCTCGATGCCGGACGCCTCGCGCGCGTCGTCGCAAACCCCACCACACCGCTCAGCTTCAAGCAGGAGCAGGACACCGAGTTCCGCGACACCGTCGTCACCCTGCTTCTGGACAATTCCGGCTCCATGCGCGGACGGCCCATCTCCATCGCCGCCATCTGCGCCGATGTGCTGGCTCGCACGCTGGAACGCTGCCAGGTCAAATGCGAGATCCTCGGCTTCACCACCAAGGCCTGGAAGGGCGGCCAGGCGCGCGAGCTCTGGCTGCAGGAGGGCCGCGAGGCCAATCCGGGCCGTCTGAATGACCTCCGCCACATCATCTACAAATCCGCCGACGCGCCCTGGCGGCGGGCAAGGCCCAATCTCGGCCTGATGATGAAGGAAGGGATACTCAAGGAAAACATTGACGGCGAGGCGCTGGAATGGGCCCACCGCCGCATGACCGGCCGCCCTGAGGCGCGGCGCATCCTCATGGTCATCTCCGACGGCGCCCCGGTCGACGATTCGACCCTGTCGGTCAACCCCGCCTCCTATCTCGAACGCCACCTGATCCGCGTCATCGACATGATCGAGCGCCGCCGCCAGGTCGAACTGATCGCCATCGGCATCGGCCACGACGTCACTCGCTATTACCAGCGGGCCGTCACCATCACCGATGTCGAGCAACTGGCCGGTGCCATGACCGAACAACTCGCAGCGCTTTTCGAGACCGAAACCGGCCGCCGTCGACAGCGGGGATGATTGAGAACGGCAGGTGAAAAACTGGGGGAGAAACCGTCCTACCAGTCGCCGCTCTCCAGATGCTTGTCGAGATAGCCCAACCGGTCCTGCCCCCAGAAAACATGCGAATCCACCACATAGGTCGGCGAGCCGAAGACATGACCGTTCAGCGCGTCATTGGTGTTCTTCTCGTAGATCTCCACCGCGCTCAGCATGTCCTTGTCTGCCAGCCCCGCGTCGAACCCGTTCGCCTCCAGCAGCGCCCGGACCACATGATCCTCGGCGATATCCTTTTCCTCGGCCCAGCAGGCGGTCAGGAACCCGCGCACCAACCCGCCAAGGTCGCCGCCGCCTGCCATCTGCGCGGTAATCACCGCACAGGAGGCCGGCACCGGATTAGTCGGCCAGTAGGAGGGATGCAGGTTGATCGGCCGGTCCTCGTGTTTCGAGATCCGCTGCAATTCCTGCAGCCGGTAGGATTTCCGCGATTCGTGCCGTTCGGCAGGGCTTGGCGTGCCCTGCATCTTGAAGACCTTCATGATGTCGAAGGGCTTGTATTCGATATCCGCCCCGTGCTTGCCCGCGATCTGTTCCAGCTTGTCGCCCGCCAGATAGGTAAAGGGTGAAAGTACCGAGAAATAGTAGTCGATCCGCGCCATGCAGGGCCTCCCTCATGCGTTATGGTGCCACAGGGCCGATCATCGCGGTTCACGAAACCTTTGCAAGGGCGAATGCGGATGCTATGGGGCTGGCAAGCGCCCCCCTGGAACGAGGCCCCGTCCCATGAGCCAGCCGAAACTCATCTCCGGAAACTCCAACCGCCCACTCGCCGAGAAGATCGCCCGCCGCATGGGCTTTCACCGCGGCGAGCCGGTCAAACTGTGTGAAGCCCGCGTCGAGCGGTTCAACGACCAGGAGATCTTCGTCGAGGTCTACGAGAACGTCCGCGGCGAGGACATGTTCATCATCCAGTCGACCTCGAACCCGGCCAATGACAACCTGATGGAACTGCTGATCATGACCGACGCCCTGCGCCGGTCGTCAGCGGCGCGCATCACCGCCGTCATTCCCTATTTCGGCTACGCCCGCCAGGACCGCCGCACCAAGGCCCGCACGCCGATTTCGGCCAAACTGGTGGCGAACCTCCTGACAAGGGCCGGGATCGAGCGCGTCCTGACGCTCGATCTGCACGCCACCCAGATCCAGGGCTTCTTCGATATTCCGGTCGACAATCTCTATGCGGCCCCCGTGTTTGCCCTCGACGTCAAGTACCATTTCAAGGACCTGTCGAAGGTTACCGTTGTCTCACCTGATATCGGCGGTGTCGCCCGCGCCCGAGAGCTGGCCGAACGCATCGGCGCCGATCTCGCCATCGTCGACAAGCGCCGCTCGGCCCCGGGCGAAGTGGCTTCGATGACGGTGATCGGCGATGTGAAGGACCGCAAATGCATTATTGTCGATGACCTGGTCGATACCGCCGGAACGCTTTGCAAGGCTGCTGAACTGATAAAGGAGATGGGTGCCAGCGAGGTCCATGCCTATATCACCCATGGGGTGATGTCCGGCCCGGCGGTCGAGCGTGTCAAGGCCTCAGCGCTGAAGACGCTGGTCATTACCGACTCGATCGAACCGACCCCGGCGGTCAAATCCTGCAAGAATATCCGTATCGTCCCGGTCGCCCCGATCCTCAGCCAGGCGATCCTGAACATCGCCAACGGCACCTCGGTCTCGTCGCTTTTCGACGACGATACGCTCGGCCCGATCTACGAGGGCTCCTATCCGGCCTGATCCGGGTCCTGACCGGCGTGGCGCGTTCGGATGCCATTCCTTAGGCAGATCGGGTGCCGTAGGTCTCGTCCAGCGCGTAGCCCGAGGAACGGACGGTGCGGATCGGGTCCTTCTCGCCGCGCTTGTTCAGCGCCTTTCTGAGGCGCCCGACATGGACGTCCACGGTACGGATCTCGACATAGACGTCGGTCCCCCAGACCCGGTCCAGGAGCTGTTCACGGGTGAAGACGCGGCCTGGGCGCTGCATCAGCGTATCCAGCAGACGAAACTCGGTCGGCCCGAGATAAACGTCACGGCCCGAGCGGCGGACGCGGCAGGTTTCGCGGTCGAGGGTGATATCGGCAAAGGTGGCGACATCCCCGGCAATGGTCGGACGGGTGCGACGCAGGACCGCTTTCATCCGCGCCACCAGTTCCGACATCGAGAAGGGCTTGGTGACATAATCATCGGCGCCGAGTTCCAGACCGCGGATCCGATCCTCTTCCTCGCCGCGGGCCGTCAGCATGATGACCGGGATATCCCGGGTGGCGGTGCCCGAGCGCAGCTGGCGGCAGACCTCGATGCCGGAGGTGTTGGGCAGCATCCAGTCCAGCAGCACGATATCGGGGCGCTCCTCGTCCACCGCCATCAGCGCCTCGTCGCCGTCCATGCAGGTCGCCGTCTGGTAGCCTTCCTTGCCGAGATTGTAGGTGAGAAGCTGGCTGAGAGCCTCCTCATCCTCCACCACGAGTACTTTTGCCATGTTCCGCTCTGCCTTCTTCAGCTGGTCTCGAGATCAAGACCGTGCGGCGCCCCTTTTGGCCGGTCGTCGCCGAGGGGTTCGCCTTCGACTATATAGTAGATCATTTCCGAGATATGCGTGGTGTGATCGCCAATCCTTTCGAGGTTCTTGGCGATGAACAACAATTGCGAGCCCAGTCCGATCGTGCGGTTATCTTCCATCATATATGTGACAACTTCACGAAAGATGGCATTATACATTTCGTCGATTTCGATGTCTTTGTTCCAGACAGCAACGGCCTGTTCGGTATTCTTCGACGTATAGGCGTTCAGCACTGTCGAAAGCTGCCCCAAGGTTTTTTCGCCCATCGCCGCGATCGAATTGGTGATCCGGGACGGGCGCTTGCCTGAAAAGGTCAGGGCGCGCTTGGCGATGTTTTTTGCCAGATCGCCGATCCGTTCCAACGTCGAGGCGATCTTCAGGGCCGAGATCACCACGCGCAGGTCGTTGGCCATCGGCTGGCGCAGCGCGATGGTCGTGGTCGCAGCTTCTTCAACTTCGAATTCCAGCCCGTCAAGACGGACATCGAGGTCGATCACCTTCTCGGCCAGCGCCGCGTCGCCCATGCGCACGGCTTCCAGCGCCTTTGAGAGCTGCTCTTCGGCCAGCCCGCCCATTTCGGCGATCTTGGCCTGGATATGGATCAGGTCGTCGTCGAATTTCGATACGATATGGTCTGCCATGTGCCCGTTCCTCAGCCGAAGCGGCCGGTGATGTAATCCTGAGTGCGCTGGTCCTCGGGATTGGTGAAGATCTTCTGGGTATCGCCGTATTCGACCAGATCGCCAAGATGGAAGAACGCCGTCTTCTGGCTGACCCGTGCGGCCTGTTGCATCGAGTGGGTGACGATGACCACCGAAAACGTCTCGCGCAACTCGTCGATCAGTTCCTCGATCTGCGCCGTGGCGATGGGATCGAGCGCCGAGCAGGGCTCGTCCATCAGCAGCACTTCCGGCGCCGTAGCGATGGCCCGCGCGATGCACAGCCGCTGCTGCTGGCCGCCTGACAGTCCGGTCCCTGGTTCGTCCAGCCGGTCCTTGGCCTCGTTCCAGATCGCCGCGCGGCGCAGCGACTGTTCGACCACCGCGTCGAGATCGGCCTTGTTATCCACCAGCCCGTGGATGCGCGGGCCGTAGGCGATGTTGTCGTAGATCGATTTCGGGAACGGGTTGGGTTTCTGGAACACCATGCCGACACGGGCGCGTAGCTGCACCGGATCGACGGATTTATCATAGATATCCCGCCCGTCCATGGTGATCGACCCGGTCACCCGGCAGATCGGGATGGTGTCGTTCATCCGGTTCAGGCAGCGCAGGAAGGTCGACTTGCCGCAGCCCGACGGTCCGATGAAGGCGGTCACGGTGTTTTCGAGCACATCGACATTGACCCCCTTGATCGCATGGGTCGCGCCATAGAAGACATCGACATCGCGCGCCTCGATCTTCACGTCGCGCTGAGACAGGCCTTGTTCGGTCATTTTCATATTCGTCATTTCGGGTTCCTCGCGGCCTTGAAGCATGATTACCACCGACGCTCGAAACGTTTACGCAGGAATACCGCCAGGGCGTTCATGATGACAAGGAAAGCCAGAAGGACGCAGATGGCGGCGGCGGTGCGCGCCTCGAAGGCGCGTTCGGGGAAGTCGGACCAGGAATAGACCTGGACGGGCAGGACCGAGGCCTTGTCGGTGATCCCGGTGGGGATATCGACGATGAAGGCGACCATGCCGACCATGATGAGGGGTGCTGTCTCGCCAAGCGCCTGGGCCATACCGATGATGGTGCCGGTGAGGATGCCGGGCATCGCCAGCGGCAGGACATGGTGGGTCGTGGTCTGCAGTTTCGACGCGCCCAAACCGAGGGCTGCATCCCGGATCGAGGGCGGGACGGCCCGGATCGCCGCCCGCGAGGCGATGATGATCGTCGGCAGCGTCATCAGCGCCAGCACGATACCGCCCGCCAGCGGTGAGGAGCGGGGCACGCCGAAGACGGTGATGAACACCGCGAGCCCAAGGAGGCCGAAGATGATCGACGGCACGGCGGCGAGGTTGTTGATATTGACCTCGATGAAGTCGGTGAAGCGGTTCTTCGGCGCGAATTCCTCCAGATAGATCGCCGCCATCACCCCGATGGGAAAGGCCAGGCAGAAGGTGACCAGCATGGTCCAGAAACTGCCGACGGCCGCGCCCCAGATCCCGGCAAGCTCCGGCTCGCGGCTGTCCCCGGAGGTGAAGAAGCGCCAGTTGAACACCCGCTCGACAGCACCGGCCTTCTGCAGGGTCTCCAGCCAGACGATCTGGCGGTCGGTGATCTTGCGCGAGGCTTCGGGGACGTGGTTGATATAGTAGCCCCAATCCTCTGGCGCCAGCTGTTCAGTGGCGGTCGTGGGCGGTACGATGACCTCGCCGCGCCCGCCGATGGCGCTGATCTCGGTCATCTTCACCCAGCCGTCGCCGACTTTGAGCAGCACCGAGGACGTGGTGTCGCTCAGGGGTTCCGTGCCGCCCTCGGTCGCGGCCCGGGCTTCCAGATCCTCTGCAATGGCGATCAGCCGGTCACGCTCGGTCGCCCGTGATGTGGCGTCGGCCCGCAGCGTGGCGCGCTCCTCCTCGGTGTCGGCGCGTTCGGCGCGGGCCAGCATGATCTCGTAGCCATTGTTCTGCAGCCGGGCTTGATTCCGCTGCCAGTCGGCCTGGTCGAGAAGGCTCAGTTTAACTTCAGCAAGGATATCGGCGAAGTCGTTGGAGGTATTCGAGATCGTCACCTCATCCTCACCCAGCACCGACAGGGTGCCACGATGCGGGCTGGCCTCCAACCGACCGAAGTCACCCTTGAAATAGAGATCGGCGATGTCGGATGCGAGGAATCGCTGCTCGACCTCCTGCCCGATCAGCCCCGGATCGGCAATGACCCGCTGGCGCAGCTCGAAGGAGGCCCCGGCGCTGACAATATCGTAAAGCTCGCGGCGCGCGCTGCGCCCCGAGGCCGAGGGGAAGGTTTCCTTCAGCACGTCCTTGGTCAGACCGTCATAGTTGGCCGCTCCCGGATCGGTGGCGTCGATCTCATCCGCCGACAGGGTCACTGGCAGGGTGATATATGTCTCCGTCAGCGCCCCGCCAGCCTTGCCGACCACCGACCAGAGCAGCGCCACCAGCGCCAGGGCAGCCAGCGCGATGGCGGCCATGCCGTAGGCGCGGAGCCGTATCTCGGCGCGTTTGCGGCGTTTCAGACGGCGGGTGGAGGCTTCGGAGCCGTGGACCGCGGAGAGATCGGACATCGTGACCATGGGGCGCTCCTAGTCGTAAAGTTCGCGGTATTTGCGCACGATACGCAGCGCAAAGATGTTGAGCATGAGAGTGATGCAGAACAGCGTGAACCCCAGGGTGAAGGCGGGACCGGCGGCGACCTTGGCCTCGGTATCGCCGGTGATAAGCATGACGATCTGCACGGTGACGGTGGTGACAGCCTCCAGGGGATTGGCCGTGAGGTTGGCCCCTTGCCCCGCCGCCATGACCACGATCATGGTCTCGCCGACGGCCCGCGACACGCCGAGGAGGACGGCGGAAACGATGCCCGGGAGGGCTGCCGGAAGCACGACTTGCCGGATGGTCTCGGCCTTGGTGGCGCCAAGCCCGTAGGAACCGTCGCGCAAGCTTTGCGGGACCGAGTTGATGACGTCATCGGACAGCGACGAGATGAAGGGGATGATCATGATCCCCATGACGACCCCGGCGGCGAGGGCGGATTCGGAGGCGACGTTCAGCCCCAGCGCCTCGCCGCTGCGGCGGATGAAGGGGGCGACGGTGATTGCAGCGAAGAAGCCGTAGACGACCGTCGGGATCCCGGCGAGGATTTCCAGCATCGGCTTGACCCAGGCGCGGGTCTTCGAGGTGGCGAATTCCGACAGGTAGATCGCGGCGAACAGGCCGATGGGCACCGCGACCAGCATGGCGATGAGCGTGATCAGCAGCGTGCCGACGAACAGCGGCACCGCGCCGACCTTGTCGGGATCCATGATCCCGTCATGAACGCCGGAAAGCGGGCTCCAGCGGGTGCCGAAGAGGAACTGGTCGACGCGCCAGCCAATATTGGAAAAGAAGCTCAGGGTCTCGAAGATCAGCGACAGGACGATGCCGATGGTGGTCAGGACCGCCAGCGCGGCCGCGACCAAGAGCACGGCGCGGATGATGGTCTCGGACCGGTTCCGGGCCCGGAATTCCGGAGCGACGGCCCGATTTGCCCGCCAGCCCGCAAGGGCTGCGATACCGAGGGCCGCGCAGATGGTGGTCCACAGATGCAGGGCAGACAGCTGGCCGTAACGGGCGGCGATCTCGTGGCGCAATGGGTCGTCTGCGGAGGCGATATTACCACCCGAGATGGCGGCGGCGTCACTGAGGATCAGGTAATGCTGTATTTCCGGGAGATCGGGGGCTGCGGCGACGATATCGCCCATCAGCAGGTGTTCGACCAGAATGCCGCCCAGAACCCAGAAGGTGACAAGGACGATGAGGCCGGACAGGCCCGCCCAGAGAAATGCATAAAGTCCGTGATAGGCCGGACGCGAATGGAGCGCCGCGAGATTGCCTCCGGCCACGGCGCGGGCCCGGCTGGCGTTGAACTGGAAAAAGAACGCGGCAAGGCCGAAGATCAGCAGGAATGTCACGAACAGCATTTTCGGCCCCTCGGCAAGCGATCGGGCGAGGCCGCGGCGGCCCCGCCCGGGGATTGGTCCGGCTTACTGCCAGTCCTGTGCGGTCATCGAGGTCAGACCCGACAGACGCGCGGCGTTTTCCTCGAAGGCGTCTTCGGGCAGCGGGATCAGGCCCTTGTCGACCAGGTAGCCGTCTTCACCGGCAGCGGCGTCCGACGAGAATTCAGCGGCATATTCCTCGATCCCCGGAACCACGCCCACATGCGCCTTCTTGATGTAGAAGTAGAGCGAGCGCGACACCGGATAGTCGCCATCGGCGATGGCTTCGAAGGTCGGATCGACACCGTCGATGGCCGCACCCTTGATGACGTCCGAATTCTGGTCGAGGAACGAGAAACCGAATATGCCGAGGGCGTTCGGGTTGGCTTCCAGTTTCGACACGATCAGGTTGTCGTTCTCGCCGGCTTCGACATAGGCGCCGTCCTCGCGGATCGAGATGCCTTCGCAGTCGATGCCGGCCCCTTCGCAGCCTTCTTCCATGACCAGTTCCTCGAAAGCGTCACGGGTGCCCGACGACGGCGGAGGCCCGAGAACCTCGATCTTGATCGCGGGCAGCGAGGGATCGACCTCGTTCCACAGGGTCGGCTTCGGGCCCTGTTCGGCAAGTGCTGTGACCAGCTGTTCGCGGGTCAGCGAGAACGCCGGACCTGATTTGGCATTGGCGACCACGATACCGTCAAAGCCGACCACGGCCTCGGTGATGTCGGTGACGCCGTTCTCCTGGCAGGTCTCGAATTCCGACAGTTTCATCCGGCGCGAGGCGTTGGTGATGTCGGGATGTTCGGTGCCGACACCGGCGCAGAACAGCTTGATGCCGCCGCCGGAACCGGTGGACTCGACCACCGGAGTGGCGAAATCGGTGGTGCGGCCGAACTGTTCGGCAACCGCAGTCGAGAACGGGAAGACCGTCGACGAGCCGACGATGCGGATCTGGTCGCGCGATTGCGCGGTGGCGGCCCCGGCGACGGCGAGGGTCGCTGCGGTGAGGGCAAGGATTCGTTTCACGATAAGTCTCCGTATGTCGCTATGGATGCGTGTCCTCAGAGGCCCGAGACCCCTGACGCGCGGCCACCCTACGTCCGGGCTGATGCAGAACTATAACGGTTTGACGACACTTGCATGACACTTCAAGCCTATATTATCTTTAGTTATTTCCCGTTTTGCGGCATTTGTTGCGTCATTTCTTGACGAGAATCGTCATTCTTTACCTTCGGCAGCCAGACGGTGAATGCCGAGCCTTCTCCGAGGCGCGAATCCACGTCCAGCGCCCCGCCATGCCGGTTGAGGATATGCTTGACGATGGCCAGCCCCAACCCGGTCCCCCCTCGCGCCCGGCTGGTATTGACATTGACCCGGTAGAACCGCTCGGTCAGCCGGTGCAGATGCTCGCGCGGGATACCGGGGCCGGTATCGGTGACGCGGATCCCGACCTGGCCGGGATGGAGTGGCGAGGGCTCGGCGATGGTGACATGGACCTCCTGGCCTTCGTTGCAGTAGCGCAGCGCGTTGTCGATGATATTGGTGAACACCTGGCAAAGCTGGTCATGATCGCCGCGCACGCTCTGCGGCTCGGCGTCGGCGGGGATGTCACAGACCAGGGCGATCTTCTCGTTGCGGGCCAGCGGCAACAAAGCCGACGTAACCTCCAGCCCGATCTTGTTCAGATCAATGATCTCGACCGGCCGGACATGGACATTCATCTCGATCCGGCTGAGCGACATCAGGTCGTCGACCAGCCGCTGCATCCGCTCGGCCTGGGACTGCATGATCTTCAGGAACCGCGCCTGCGCCTCGGGATCGTCTCTTGCATGGCCCTGCAGGGTCTCGACATAGCCAAGGATCGAGGCCAGCGGCGTGCGCAACTCGTGGCTGGCATTGGCGATGAAGTCCGAGCGGGACTGGGCGGCGATCCTGTCGCGCGAGCGGTCGGTGATCTGGACGATGATTTGCGCGTCGGGCCCGAGATCGCTGCCGTCCGGCAGGCGTGTGGCCTGGGCCTCGAAATAGCGCTCGCGACCCTGGACCGTGGTGAAGGTGAAGGTCCGGTCACGTCCGTCGAGCGTCACCTCGGTGATGGCGTCGATAAAGGCCGGGGCGCGGATGAGGGCCGAGAAATGCACCCCTTCGGTGTAATTGGGAAGAAGCTCCAGCGCGGCGGGATTGGCATAGGTGGTGCGGCCCGAGGAGGAGATGACGATGAGGGCGGCGGGCATCTGCCGCAGCAGCGTCTGGCCGAAGCCGACTGGGAAGGCCTGTTCGGAGGAATCGGGCTGTTCTTCGACCGGCTGCGGCGGGTGGCTCCTGCCGGTCACGAAACCATAAGCTGCAAAGAGCCCCAGGACTGCCAGCAGGATCAGCGGCCAGGCGACAGCGAGACTGCCCAGAATGGCGGCAGATACGGCGGTAACAGCGGCGAAAATCGCCAGATAAGGGGGACGGGACGGCAAACTCGGCCTCAGGCGTTGCTTTTGGGCGTTGTCTTTTCGTTAAAAAGTAACAGGTTATACTCCGGGAAAGAAGACAGTTCCGTGAAGCCAGGGCTTTAACCTTGAGTGGCAAGGGTTTAGGTAGGGGAACATGATTAAGTATGCGTTGAATTGCACGGACGGGCATGCGTTCGAAAGCTGGTTCGGATCGAGCGCCGATTTCGACCGGCTGCACGGGGCCGGCATGATCAGTTGCGCGGTCTGCGGCAGCACCAGGGTCGAAAAGGCGGTGATGGCACCGCGCGTGACCAAAAGTTCCGGCACCTCCCTGCCCGACCATGTTTCCGACACGCCGGCTCCTGACAGACCGCTCAGCGCCCCGGCGTCGGTGGCCGAACAGGCCGTTGCCGAGTTGCGCCGCAAGATCGAGGCTTCGTCCGAGAATGTCGGCGAGCGCTTCGTGGAGGAGGCGCGGCGGATTCACAATGGCGAGGCCCCGGAACGTTCGATCATTGGACAGGCGAAAGTCGGCGAGGCCAAAAAGCTGATCGATGACGGTATCCCGGTGGCGCCACTGCCATGGGGCAACCGGAAGACCAACTGAGGTCTGATCCCCGTCGGAAATCCGATCCTGAACGCCAAGGTTCCGCGCGGCTGACAGGCCCTCGGACGCCCGGCGACCGTGCCGAATTTTCCAAGGGGCATCGATTCCCAATTGCGCCCCCGTGCAAACGAATCTCTTGCAACTTTACTTATTACGTAATATTTAAAGTTGCATGAAACACGACAGCCGCCTCTCCTCCGTTCTCCACGCCCTCCTCCACATGGCCGACCGGGGCATGCCGATCACTTCCGATCGCCTCGCCGAGTGCATGTGCACACATCCGGTCGTGGTCCGCCGCACCATGGGGCTCCTCCGCGACAAGGGCATCGTGACCTCTGCGAAGGGACATGCGGGCGGCTGGTCCATTGCCACCGATCTCGAGACCGTCACCCTGCGCGATCTCCACGAGGCGCTCGGCGCGCCTGGCCTCTTCGCCATCGGCCACCGCAACCATGCGCCGGACTGTCTCGTTGAACAGGCGGTCAACGCCACGCTTTCGGAGGCCTTCGCCGAGGCCGAGACCCTCCTGCTCGACCGTTTCGCCGCGGTCACGCTTGCTAGCCTCGCCCGCGAATTCTCCCAAAGGCATCCCAGACACCGGACGCCCGAACCCTAAAAGGACCAGAACATGACCACCGATGTCGCCATCATCGGGGGCAGCTTCGCCGGAATGGCGGCTGCCCTCCAGCTCCTGCGTGCCCGCCGCTCCGTGCTCATCATCGACGCGGGCCGCCCCCGCAACCGCTCCACGCCCCGCTCCCACGGCTTTCTCGGCTTCGACGGGTTGCCGCCCGCCGACATCCTCGCCATCGCCCGCGCCCAGTTGCAGGCCTACACGACCCTGATCCGGGTCGAGGACGAGGCCACCGGCCTGGCAGGAACAAAGGACGCCTTCGAGATCACGCTCGCCGACGGCACCAACCTTGGCGCGCGCCGCCTGATCCTCGCCACCGGCGTGGTCGACACCCTGCCCGACATCCCCGGCCTCGCCGAGCGATGGGGCCGCTCCATCGCCCATTGCCCCTATTGTCACGGCTACGAGCTCGACATGGGGGGAATCGGCGTCATCGCCACCGGCCCCGCCTCGCTGCACCAGGCCCTGATGCTCCCGGAATGGGGAACAGTCACGCTCCTCACCAACACCGCCTACACCCCCGACGTCGACACCCGTACGGACCTGAAAGCCCACAACATCACAATCGAGGAAACTCCCATCGCCGCTATCGAAGACCACGCGACCATCCGCCTGGCGGACGACCGCGCCCTGCCCTTCGCTGGGCTCTTTACCGCCCCTGTCAGTGCCCCGCCCCCCATCGCCGCCACGCTGGGTTGCCGCTTCGAAGACATCGCCACCGGATCGCAGATCGCCACCGACACGATGCGCGAAACGTCGGTTCCTGGGGTCTACGCCGCCGGGGACGCTGCCAGTTTCCCGCATTCCGTGGCGCTGGCCGTCGCGCACGGGACATTCACCGGGGCCTCGGTTCACCGCTCGTTGATCTTCTGAAACCCGACACCGGGCCGGATCACTTGCGCCGCGCGGATTGCGCGCGGAAGCGAGAGGAGCAGAGCGGGCGCAGAACGGCCTCCCCGGATTGGGACGGAGGAGAGGGAAGGCCATGGAGGCTCAACCGGTGCCGTCCTGCAGATCTGAGACGCTGCGGCTCCGCCTGAGGTTCAGCGCGAGGTCCCGTGCCGTTCCGGTCGCTTGGGCCCGAAAACCTCCCGAATCAACGGCATTATGATGGACTTGCCCGCCCCTCTCGGCGAAGCTGGCCGACAAGGAGGATCGCGTGGAAGATATCCTGGCCAATCTCGGCGACCTTTGGGCGCAGTTCACAGGCTTCCTGCTGGGGCTGCTGGTGCCGATCCGGCTCTACCAAGTTCTGCTGCTTCTGGCGTTATTCTCCATTGCCCACCTGATCGCCCGCTGGGCCCGTCCCCGGATCACGGACTGGATGCGCGGTCTGGAAGGCATGAAGGCCTGGCAGCTTCGGACGATGATCGTCTTCAACAGGCGGATGCGCGGCATCCTGTTCTCGGTGCTGGCGGGGCTGGTCTATGCGGCGATGCAGACCGAGTTCATGCGGGTGAATTACGGCATCTGGCCGTCGCGGAGCCAAATCATCGCCATCGTCGCCATGCTGGCAGCCGGCTGGACCTTCGTCGCCATCGCCTCGCGGCTGATCCGCAACAACACCATCCGGACATTGGTGCGCTGGAGCGCCTGGGCGCTGATAACCATCTGGGTTCTGGACAAGCAGGACGAGGTGGTCTCGTTCCTTGATCTCATCGGCTTTTCGATCGGCGAGACGCGGTTCTCGCTGCTGATCCTGCTCAAGGGGCTGGTCTATCTCGCCGGTCTGGTCTTTGCCGCGACCTGGATTTCGAACCAGGCCGGCAAGCAGTTGAAGGGGGTCGAGGATATCTCGCCCTCGATCCGGGTGCTTCTGGAAAAGATCGTCCGTATCGTGCTTTATGGTATCGCGCTCGTGGTCGGACTGCAGAGCCTCGGTTTCGACCTCACCTCGCTGACGGTGTTCTCGGGCGCGGTGGGTCTCGGGATCGGCTTCGGGCTGCAGAAGGTGTTCTCGAATCTCCTGTCGGGATTCATCCTTCTGATGGACAAGTCGATCAAGCCCGGCGACGTGATCTCGCTGGGAGACACGTTCGGCTGGATCACCGAGCTGAACGCGCGGTTCGTCGCGGTCATCACCCGCGACGGCAAGGAATACCTGATCCCGAACGAGGATCTGATCACTTCCCAGGTCGTCAACTGGTCGCATTCCTCGGATCTGGTGCGGCTCGATATCCATTTCGGGGTCAGCTACAAGGCCGATCCGCACGAGGTGCGCGCGCTGGCGGTCGAGGCGGCCGCGACGGTCGAACGGGTGGTGGCGGCGCCGCGGCCGGTCTGCCACATCACCGGCTTCGGCGAGAGCTCGATCGATTTCATCCTGCGTTTCTGGATCCGCGACCCCTCGGGCGGTCTGACCAATGTGCGGGGAAACGTGTTCCTCGCGCTTTGGGATGCGCTGAAGGACGCCGAGGTGGAAATTCCCTATCCGCATCGCGATATCGTCATTCACACGGCCCCAGAGGACTCCAGGACCACAGGCTCAGCCGGGGCGGAGAAAGGCTGACGCGACGGTCACACGGGTCTGTCGCGCATCACGGGAATCGCGGTCGCGGCCTATCGAAACCTGCCGACAAGCGCATCGGCATTCTTCGCCAGAATCCCCACATCGCCGCCGACCGCGACCAGCGTCGCCCCGAGATCGAGATAGCGCTTCGCCTCCGCTTCGACGGGGGCGAGGATGCCCGAGGTCACCCCGGCATGGCGCGCCGCCTCGACTACCTTAACGATGGCCGCCTGCACCGGCGCAGCACCCGGATTGCCCATATGGCCGAGATTGGCCAAGAGGTCCGAGGGGCCGATGAACAGATTGTCGACCCCGTCCGTCGCCGCAATCTCGCCTGCCGCCGCGACACCATCGGCGTCCTCGATCTGCAGGACCAGCAGGATGTAGTCATGGGCCCTGGCGTGATAGCCCGGCACCCGCCCGTAGCGGTTCGCCCGAGACGCGACCGAATAGCCCCGGAAGCCGTCGGGCGGGTAACGGGTGGCGGCGACGACCCGCTCGGCCTCTTCGGCGGAACGGATATTGGGGATCATCAGCGACCGCGCGCCGATATCGAGATATTGCTTGATCAGCACCGGATCGTGGACCGGGATGCGCACCACCGGCTCGACCGGATAGGCCGAAACCGCCTGCAGCTGCGCCGCCACCGAGCGCAGATCGTTGGGCGAATGCTCGCCGTCGATCAGCAGCCAGTCCGCCCCGGTCCCGGCCATCAGCTCGGTCGAGAACGGATTTGCCAGCGAGCACCAGAGGCCGATCTGGGGCCTGCCCGCCTTCAGGGCCTGTTTCAGCGGATTGGTCATCTGTCTCCTCCCGGTTTGCGGGCAGTCTGGCCAATCCGGAGCCGGGGTCAATCGCCTCTTTCGGCCACGAAGACCCGGGTCGGGTGCAGGGTGCCGGCGCGATAGGTGCCTATGGCGACCGGCTCGCCGTCGCAGGAGGCCCAGCCGGTGTCGCCGTATTCGGCGTTCGCGGCCAGCACCTCGCCCGGGTTGCCGTTGCGCATCCGGGCGGCCTCTTCGGGGCGGCAAGGGAATTCCGGCAGCTCGGTCAGACCGGCGGCCAGCGGCAGCAGGTGGGCGTCCAGTTCGGGCGTCTTCTCCAGCGCCTCGATCTCGGCGAAGGGGATGGCGCCCTCCAGCGTGAACGGCCCCGACCAGGTGCGGCGCAGTTCGGTGACGTGGCCGAGGCAGCCCAGCGCCTGCCCCAGATCGCGGGCGATGGACCGGACATAGCCGCCCTTGCCGCAGACCATTTCCAGCCTTGCGTGGTTGGCATCGGGCACCTCAAGCAGTTCGAGGCTTTCGACCCAGAGCGGGCGCGGTTCGATCTCGAGCTCCTCTCCGTCACGGGCGAGCTTGTAGGCGCGCTCACCGTCGATCTTCACCGCCGAGAATTGCGGCGGCACCTGCATGATCTCACCGGTGAACCCCGCCAGAGCGGCCCGGATGTCCTCCGCCGAGGGGCGCTTGTCCGAAGTCCCGATCACCTCGCCCTCGGCATCGTCGGTACTGGTCGCCTGCCCCCAGCGCACAGTGAATTCATAGGCTTTCAGATCGTCGGTCACGTAAGGCACCGTCTTGGTCGCCTCGCCGAACGCAATCGCCAGAAGCCCGGTCGCCGCCGGGTCGAGCGTCCCGGCATGGCCCGCTTTCTGCGCCCCGAGCGCCCATTTCGCCTTGTTCACGACCGCGGTCGAGGTCATCCCCGCCGGTTTGTCAACGATCAGCCATCCGGTGACCGGACGGCCCTTCTTGCGTCTTGCCATGGGTCCTATGTCTTCTTTGGTTCCAGTCGGAGGATGCCCGCCCCCGCGTCTCCCGCCCGGATCGTCTCCCAGGCGGCGGCGGCGGTGTCATAGGTCTCGCGGTCATTGGCGTAAAGCAGATTGATCCGCTCCCGTGTCTCATCGCTCAGAACTTCGTCGGTCGCGAAGGGCCGGTGGGCGGTGTTACGGACCGTGACCGCCTGCATATGTGCTGCGACTTCGGGCACCAGCGGGTCAAGGAACCGGGGCAGCTGCCAATCAAGCCCGTCCAGGGTCAGCGCGTGCAGCCGGAACATCCGCGCGTAGCGCAGCCGCCAATTCTGGCGCAGCCAGTGGCGGTTGGTGGGGATATCGGTCTGTTTGTTCAGGTTCCGGTCCACCCAGTCGATGAAACGCGCGCAATTCGCGGTATGGTCCGCACGGGTGGCCGAGGGCCCGGTGACAAGTCCCTCTTCGCGGACCAGCATCTCGCGGATCGAGGAGAAATCCCCGGCGCGGTCGTTCCAGATCTTGTCGAAATAGAGCGACATGAACCGCTCGACCGGGTCGCGCACCACCACGAAGCCGAATTCCGAGGCGCGGATCGTGTCATCCGGCACCTCCCCCGCCTTCACCATGTCGCCGCGATAATCGTGGATATTGCCCGGGTCGTGGTGCATCCGATCGTGATCGAGATGGTAGACCAGGTTCTGCAGATAGGTGCAGCCGCATTTGGTGATCGACAGATAGTAGAGCGGGTAGCGCCGCGTGGTGAACAGTTCGGCACTGTGCGGCGCGCCCTCGACCGGCGCATGGCGGGGATGGCGCGGGTCGTCGGGGCCGATCCCGGAAGCACCGGGGACGAGGCTTTTCAGTCGGGACAGAAGCGACGCCATGCGCGGCCCTTGCTGATCAGTTGCGTGACGGACGGGCGGCGGGGCCCGGTTGCTGCCGAGCCTACTCGGGCTCGCCCCACCGGTCCAGATCGCGGCGCACCTCTTCGGCGGCCAGAAGCGTCCGCGTGCGGTCCATCTGGTCAAAGCTGGTGTCTTCGAGGAACCGAAGTTCGGGCGAGAATTTCAGCGTCACCGCCTTGTTGACCGCCCGGCGCAGCTCGGCCTTGTTGCGGTTGAGCGCTTCGAGAACCTCGCTGACATTTACCCCTCCAAGAGGCAGCACGAAGGCCGTCGCCACCTTGAGATCGGGCGAAATGCGGACCTCGGAGACGGTGATCGAGACATGGGCCAGGTCCGGATCGTGCAGATCGCCGCGCATCAGCACCTCCGACAGCGCGCGGCGGATCACCTCGCCGACGCGCAATTGCCGCTGGGACGGCCCGCGGCTTTCATTGAAGCTGGTTTTGCCCATGGGGGGATTCCTTTTCACTGGAGCTTCATTTAGGCGAGAGGAGGGGCTTTGCCAACCCGTGCGCGAGGCGGTAAACGGGATGGAACAATACACAAGGGGACGCGGATGTCCGACAAGATGAAGATTGCCGTGGTAGGCGCCTCGGGCCGCATGGGCCGGATGCTGATCGCGGCGGTGAACGCGAACGAGAATGCGGTGCTTTCGGGTGTCACCGAACGGCCGGGACATGACTGGATCGGACGCGATATCGGCACCTGTCTGGGGCTGGCCGAAGCGGGGATCATGGTCGCCGACGATCCGCTGGAGGTGTTTGCCGAGGCAGAGGGCGTGCTCGATTTCACCGCGCCCGAGGCGACCGTCGCCCATGCGGCCCTGGCCGCCCAGGCGCGGCTGGTGCATGTGATCGGGACGACGGGGATGAGCGAGGAACAACTGGCCAGGCTGGAACCGGCGTCGCGCCACGCGGTGATCGTGCGGGCGGGGAATTATTCCTTCGGCGTCAACCTGATGACGCAACTAGCCCGGATGATGGCCGCGGCGCTGGATGCGGATTACGACATCGAGATCGTCGAGATGCATCACCACCACAAGGTCGATGCCCCTTCGGGCACCGCGCTGATGCTGGGCGAGGCGGCGGCGAAGGGGCGCGGGGTGGAACTGGGCGAGGTCTCGGACCGGGGCCGCGACGGCATCACCGGGGCGCGCAGGCGTGGCGATATAGGATTTGCAGCGCTCAGGGGCGGCGATGTGATTGGCGAACACGAGATCGTCTTTGCCGGTGGCGGCGAACGGATTTCACTGAAGCATGTCGCCACTGACCGGTTGCTTTTCGCCAAGGGCGCGGTGAAGGCCGCCCTTTGGGGGAACCGTCAGAAACCGGGGCAATATTCGATGCTGGACGTGCTCGGGCTCTGAGACCCGCCTTGCACCCAGTTCTTCACCAAGGTCCTCCCCGCAATGTTCAATGGCAACTCTGCGGCGGCGCTTCCGGAAGCCGGTGGCGAATAAACGGCCATGCCCAGACGTTGGATGACCAAACCGACCGGACACAGCCTGCAACGGAGATGACATGACCCACAGGACACTCGCCATGGCCGCCCTTGCCGCAGCGCTGAGCATCGCTTCAGCCACTAGCGCCCATGACGGGGCGAATGGAGCCGTCAAGAAGCGCATGGACGCGATGGAATCGGTGGGCGCGGCGCTGAAACGGCTCAATCTGCGGACACGCTCGCAGCAGGTCAGCCCGCAACAGGCCCGCGAGGCGGTGGCGCTGATCCGCAATGTGGCGCTGAACACCCCGAGACTGTTCGAGGAACAGGACCTCTCGGCCCCGACCGAGGCCAAGCCGGAAATCTGGAGCGACTGGGACGAATTCGTCGACCTGTCGCAGAATCTCGCTGCCTATACCGAGCGGCTGGACGCCGCGATCGGCAACCCCGAGGCGCTGGCCGGTGAGATCAGGCGCATGGGCGAGATCTGCTCGGCCTGCCACCGCCGCTACCGCGAGTGATCCCGGTATTTGGTAAACGGTAACTTTTTTCTCCTCCCTCAGACCTGACCCGGGGCCCCCAAGGCTTCCGGGTCTTTTTCCGTCCGAGGGAGGAGTCCTCACTCTTCTGCAACGCCCATCTGGCGTGCCGGCGGCGCTTCCGGGACAGAGGCAGACTGGCGCCGCCGACACGACCGGGACCGGGACGGTCCTACTCGGCCGGCAGCAGCCCGGCCTCGACGGCGGCGATATGCTCGTCCTCGGTGATCGCCCCGTCGGCATTGAGGTCGATTGTAACGAAATGTTCGCCGGTCAGATCGGGGAAGGCCGCAACGAATTCCTCGCCCGAGAGCGCCCCGTCGCCATCGGTGTCGATATCGCTGAACGCGGCCAAAGCCGTGCCGGCGGTGGCAATCAATCCGGCGGCGAGGGCGATTGTGATACGTGACTTCATCTTCGATCTCCTGAAGTTTGATCCATGGCCGGACCTGAGGCCGAACAGCGTCGGCCAGGGCCCGGGAAGGCACGAATTGTCGGGCCTTCACCGGGATAGACGACGCGGTCGCAGCGAAGCTTCCAACACCGAAATGTGATCGGTGGATTCCTGCCGTCGGCGGATTATCGCCCTTGTTTTATTGGGGTTTTGCGCAGAATTTGGCTCATCCTCAGAACTCCGGTGAAAGCCTCTGGTGCGGAAATCCAAGCTCTGCGATCACCAGCCGCGAGGCAATGAGGACGGTCAGTGGGACCCAGGTGAAATCAGCCAATTGATGGGGGCCATCATGGACGAAACGCAGCGGTTCTTGCCGCATCTTGCAGCGCTCGGACGCTACGCGCGGGCGCTGGTTCGGGAACGGGGCGAGGCGGAAGACCTCGTGCAGGAAACCTGGCAGCGGGCGCTGAAGGCCGCCGCGAAAGGCCAGCGGGTTGACAGGCCGAAGGCCTATCTGATGTCGGTGATGCACAATCTACGCATGGACCAGCTCCGCCGCCGGGGCCGGGAACCCGAGACGGTGGATATCGACGGCGACAGCCTCGAGACCGCCGCGGCAAGCCCCGACCTTTGGATGACGTGCCAGCAGGTGCTGGCGGCGATTGCCGGGTTGCGCAAGGAATATCGCGATGTGTTGCTGATGGCCGGTCCCGGCGAGATGACCTGTGCCGAGATGGCTGCAAGGCTGAATATTCCCCTGGGCACCGTCCTGTCACGGCTCAGCCGGGCGCGGGCGCTGCTCAGGCAGATGCTGGGGTGGGACGGGATGGGGCACGATCTCTGTCCGGTCTAGCCAGGGGTCGGGGCGGTCGGCCCCCTCTCCCCCGCCCCCTCTCCCAGGGGGAGAGGGGAGGGAAATTGCATTTGGGTCCGCCTGTCATGGGAAACCGCCTGAGGTTCGGTTTCCTCCATTCGAGCCAACCGCCAATCCCGCCCCAAATCCATAGCCCCGCCGTCCCCATCTCTCCCCGCTCCACACCCGCACGGTGCGACCAGCGACCTAAGCCAAGCCCGACCCATCCGAGGGGCGGGCGCGTTGCTGACACATGCTGAGAGCGGCCCGCTCGGAAGTGACTGCGCCATAAAGTGGTCCGCAGAGGGCTCCGGACAGCGCCCACCCTGGGCCGGGCTTTGCCCTCATTTCGAAGTCCCGGCAGGGCAGGTTTCCGGAAGGTGCAGGATCAGGGCGGGCAAAATGAACGCGAAGGAGACGCAATACTTTCATATGCGATAGCCCTGAGGGGGAGAGGGGAGGCGCGACGCGGCAGGTTCAGGGTTTTTGCGGGAATCCGGTTCTCATGGAGGACCGCACTGGAAATCACCGATCGGATATGGTCCTGTCTCCGGTGCAAACGCATGGGACCGGGCGCATGGCACAGTTCAAACGTCTATCACCGACCGCCGCCGCCGGGGCAATCGGCGCGCCTCTGCGAGAGCCCCCGACACCGGTCGCCACCCATCCGCACCGGATCGATCGGATGGACTTGGGTGAGGCGGATCTCGGCCATCTGGACGTCACGGCTTGAGCGGTGAGACCAAGGCGGAACTGGCGCGCTATTTTACAGCCATCGACGAGACATGGCCCCCAAAGGACGTGTTCGACCTCGGTCCGGTCACCCTTCGCCGGGCGCAAGGCGCCGGAATGCGGGTGTCCTCGGCCTCGGTGCGGGAGGGGTGGGCAAAGACCGATATTGTCGCTGCCGAAACGCGGATGCGTGGGATGGGACAGGTGCCATCCTTTGCCGTGCGCCCGGGACAGGCGGCGCTGGACGCGGTGCTGGCGCGGCGCGGCTACCGGAAATGTTTCGAGGTCGTGCTGCTGACGGCCTCCCCTGGAACCATACTGGCCAGATCGCCGGACCCGGGCGATCTGGTGTTCTTCTCGGAAATGCTTTTGCAGGTCCAGCGCGACATCTGGGTGGCGGGTGGGCATGTCCAGCCGCCGCGCTTTGCCGTGATGGAACGGGTCCGGGGCACAAGGACCTGGCTCCTCGGAGGGCTCGGCAACCGGCCCGTGGCGACCGCCTTCGTGGCCCTTTCGGGCCGGGTGGCGATGCTGCATGCGCTGGAAGTCCACGCTTCGGCGCGGCGCATGGGGCTCGGCGCTCTTCTGACCGGGGCGGCGGCGCGCTGGGCGGCGGATGAGGGCGCGGCGGAACTGGCGCTTCTGGTGACGGAAGAAAATATCAGCGCAAGGCGGCTCTATGAGGCGATGGGGATGGGCATTGCGGGGCGGTATCATTACCGTATGCTCGACTGAGGAGGCCCGCCAATGCCCGAAACACCGCCCACTGCCCTGAACCTGCCCCCCGTCGATCCCCTGCCCGCGCGGACGGCGAAATATTTCGCCATCTGCGAGGAAAAGCTGGGTCTTGTCCCCAATGTCCTGAAATCCTACGCCTTCGACATCGGCAAGCTCGACGCCTTCGCGGCGATGTACAACGAGCTGATGCTGGGCGAGAGCGGGCTGTCAAAGCTGGAGCGCGAGATGATCGCGGTGGTGGTCTCGTCGGTGAACCGCTGCTTCTACTGCCTTGTCGCCCATGGCGCGGCGGTACGGGAACTGGCGGGGATGCCGGAACTGGGCGAGGCGCTGGTGATGAATTACCGCATGGCCGATCTGGATAGGCGCCAGCGGGCGATGCTGGATTTCGCGGTTCTGATGACCGAGGCCAGCCACCGGATCGAGGAGCCGGACCGACAGGTTCTGCGCGATGCCGGGTTCTCGGACCGCGATATCTGGGACATCGCCTCGGTGGCGTCCTTTTTCAACATGTCGAACCGGATGGCCTCAGCGGTGGCGATGCAGCCCAACGGAGAATATCATGGGCAGGGACGTTGAGGCGGTCTCGGTGATTGCGGGCGCTGCAGGATCGCCTCCGGTGAGGGGATATCTGAAACGGGGAGCATGGCGAAGGATCGTGGGCCGACCGGCGCTTTCGAGCCTTGTGGCTGTGCTTCTGGCAGGGGCTTCCGTCGCCCAGCCCGTCCCCTTGCCCGCCGGTGCGGTGAAGACCTTCAGCCAGCCGCCTGAGGCCGGATCTCACGATCTGCCCACCGGCCCCTACAGCGCCGAGGCGCAGCCCTCGCGGCGGGTCGAGGGGGTGGTGTCCCGCTGGGCCTACCGGATGCCGCTGGACCGGGTGGACGAGTTCGCGCTTTTTACCACGGTGCGCGACACGCTGGGCGAGGCCGGGTTCATCCCGCTTTTCCAATGTTCGGACACGATCTGCGGCGGCTTCGATTTCCGCTTCGGGATCGAGGTGTTGCCACCGCCCGAAATGGAGGTCGATCTCGAAGACTTCCACTTCGCCGCCTTCGAGCGCCTGAGCCCGGATCCCGCCCACCTGACCCTGCTGGTCAGCCGCTCGGGGTCCATGGGCTATGTGCAGATCATCCAGATTTCCGGGGCCGAGACCGACCTGCCGCTGGAGGAACCGCCTGTGCCCGGTGACGGAAATTCGGATCCTTCCCCGGCCCCGCTGCCGCCTTCCGACTGGTCCGCCGATCTGGCCACCAGGGGCCGCGCGGTGCTGGAGGGGGTGAATTTCGAGACCGGCCAGGCGCGGCTGACCGAGGAGAGCGGCCCGGTTCTGGAGGCGCTGGCGGAATTTCTCATCGAAGATCCCGACCTCTCCCTCCTGATCGTCGGCCATTCGGACAATACCGGTTCGCTCGAGGCCAATATCGCCCTGTCACGAAGCCGCGCCGAGGCGGTCCGCCAGGGGCTGGTCACCACGCACGGCATCGATGCTGGGCGGCTGAGCGCGGCGGGCGCGGGATTTCTTGCCCCCCGGGCACCCAACACCACCGAAGAAGGCCAGGCGCGCAACCGCCGGGTCGAGATCGTGCTTCAATAGCCGGGATGCGCAGGATCGAGGAAACGCAAGGCCCGCCCCGGTCGTGCGATCCGGAACGCCCCGCCTGGTCACGACTCGAAACACGCCGCCCGCCCGTCCTGCCGGATCGTGTTCGCTCCGGCCTGGATCTGCGTCGCTCGCCAGCGCGTGAACGGCCCCGGCCGGATGGCCGAACGCGTGCGCGGCGCAGGCAGGATGGCCATCAGCCGCGCGGCCTGGGTCGGGGACAGCTGGGCCGGGGTGACACCGAAATAATGCCGAGAGGCTGCTGCGATCCCGAACACGCCCTCATCGAATTCGGCGACATTCAGATAGACCTCCATGATCCGCTTCTTGCCCCAAAGAAGCTCGATCAGGCCGGTGAACCCCGCCTCGATCCCCTTGCGCAGCCAGCTGCGCTCGGGCCAGAGAAAGACGTTCTTCGCTGTCTGCTGCGAAATCGTCGAGCCGCCCCTGAGCCGACTGTCATCGCTGAGGGCGGCCCGGATGGCGGTGAAATCGAACCCAAGATGCCGGCAGAAATTCGCGTCTTCCGCCGCCGCCGCCGCGCGCGGCACATGCGGGGCCATGCTCCCGATGCCGACCCATTCATGTTTGATCGCACCGAGGCGGAATTTTTCTGTCGCCATCAGATAGTTGATCGGCGGATTGACGAAGCGCAGCGCGAAGACAATCAGGATCAGCGCCACCGCCAGATTGACCACCACCTTGCCGGCCACACCAAAAACCCGCCTCAGGCGCGCGCGCCAGAGGCTCGGCCGGGCGGCCTGCCGTTTGGCCTTCGACTTGCGCTTGCGCCGCCGCCGCTTGGGCTTGTTCAGTTTTGTCGCGTCGGCAATGGCCATGGACGTGCAGGTTTCCTGCATTTGGGGGTGCTTCACTACAATAGGCAATGGTAACGCGCGAAAGAACCCGTTCCTTCGCCCTGGCGCCCAACAAACCCCGGACCCCGGACCGCTCCTGGCCTTGCCTAGCCGCAGTCTGAGGCCAGAATGCGGCAGGCAAGTGATTGTTCAGGCAGTTTTCTGTGTAGTTTCTTCCGAGAGAGGCTGCTCCAGCCGTTCCAGCATTTCCTTGGGGCAGATCTGCAGGAACCTGCCCGATTCCTCCTCCCAATTGCGCAGAATTTCGCCGGCTTTGACACTGCGGGCCTCCTCTGCGTGGCGCGCGACCAGTGTTTTCAGCTTGCCCTCCCAGTATGAAGAGGCCAGCGGCTGGGCGATGATCGTCTCGCGGTTCAGCCGCTCGGCGACCTCACCTATTGGATCGTAGAGATAGGCCATCCCGCCTGTCATCCCGGCGCCGAAATTGTCGCCGATGGGCCCGAGGATCACCGCCACGCCGCCGGTCATGTATTCGCAGCCGTTCGAGCCGCAGCCCTCGACCACCACCTGGGCACCGGAATTTCGGACGCAGAACCGTTCCCCAGCGCGGCCATTGGCGAAGAGATAACCGTCGGTGGCGCCATAGAGCACCGTGTTGCCGATGATGGTGTTCTCCTCGGCCTTCAGCGGCGATCCGAGCGGCGGGCGCACCACGATGGTCGCCCCCGACAGGCCCTTGCCGACATAGTCATTGGCATCGCCCGAGACCTCGATCTTCAGCCCCGGTGCCCCGAATGCCCCCAGCGACTGCCCGGCAGAGCCCTGCAGCTTGATGGTCAGGTGGTTCGGCTGCAACTCGTTGCGCATCCCGAAGCGCTGCACCAGATGGCTGGAAACCCGCGTCCCCACCGTCCTGTGCGTGTTCTGCACCGCGTAGCTGAGCTGCATCTTCTCGCCATCCTTGAAGAACGGCTGCGCATCCTCGACGATCTGGGCGTCCAGCGTGTCGGGCACCGCCTGGCGCGGCTTGGTGCGGTCGTAGACGATATCCTCGTCGGCATCGACCGAGATCAGAAGCGGGTTCATGTCGAGATCGTCGAGATGCGCCGCCCCCCGGCTGACCTGGGTCAGGAGGTCGGCGCGCCCGATCACCTCGTCCAGCGACCGCGCGCCGATGGAGGCGAGCACCTCGCGCACCTCCTGGGCGTAGAAAGTGATCAGGTTGACCACCTTGTCAGCATTGCCGGTGAACTTCGCTCTCAGCCGCTCGTCCTGGGTGCAAACGCCCACCGGGCAGGTGTTGGACTGGCACTGGCGGACCATGATGCAGCCCATCGAGATCAGGGCGGCGGTGCCGATGCCGTATTCCTCGGCGCCCATCATTGCCGCGATGACAATGTCGCGCCCCGTCCGAAGCCCGCCATCGGTCCTGAGTGTCACCCGGTCGCGAAGCTTGTTCAGCGCCAGCACCTGATGCGCCTCAGTGAGGCCCATCTCCCACGGAAGCCCCGCATATTTGATCGAGGTCGCCGGAGAGGCCCCGGTGCCGCCGTTATGCCCCGAGATCAGGATCACATCGGCCTTGGCCTTGGCCACACCCGCCGCGATGGTGCCGACCCCCGACTGTGCCACCAGCTTCACGCAGACCTTGGCGCGCGGGTTGATCTGCTTGAGGTCATAGATCAGCTGGGCGAGGTCCTCGATGGAGTAGATGTCGTGATGCGGCGGCGGGCTGATGAGGGTCACGCCAGGGGTGGAATGGCGCAGCCGGGCGATGAACTCGGTGACCTTGAAGCCAGGCAACTGCCCGCCCTCGCCGGGCTTTGCCCCTTGCGCCACCTTGATCTCCAGCTCTTCGCACTGGTTGAGATATTCCGCCGTCACCCCGAAGCGGCCCGAGGCCACCTGCTTGATCTTCGCCGACGGATTGTCGCCATTGGGATCGGGGGTGAAATGTGCCGGGTCCTCGCCGCCTTCGCCCGAGTCCGACTTCGCGCCGATGCGGTTCATGGCGATGTTGAGGGTCTTGTGCGCTTCCGGGCTCAGCGCCCCGAGGCTCATTCCCGGGGTGACGAAGCGTTTGCGGATCGCGGTGATGCTTTCGACTTCCTCCAACGGGATCGGTTTGTTTTCGTGCTTGAAGTCCAGCAGGTCGCGCAGATGGATCGGCGGTGCCGCGCGCATCATGTCCGAATACTGCTTCCACAGCTTGTAGGACGCCCGGTCGCAGGCCGATTGCAGCACATGCATCGCCTGAGCGCCCCAGGCATGGGTCTCGCCGGAGCGGCGCGCCTTGTAGAAGCCGCCGATGGGCAGGACGTCCTGACCGGATTTCCAGCCGCGGGCGTGGACCTTTTCGACCTGCTTCTGGATGCCGACAGTGCCGATGCCCGAGATACGGCTGGGCATGCCGGGGAAATATTCCGCCACCATGGCGCGGGAGAGGCCGACGGCCTCGAAATTCAGCCCGCCACGATAGGACGAGATCACGCTGATCCCCATTTTCGACATGATCTTCAAAAGGCCCTGGTTGACCGCCTCGCGGTAGTTGGTCACCGCCTGTTCTAGGCTCATGTCCAGAAGGCCGCGCTTGATGCGGTCGGCGAGTGAATCCTCGGCCAGATAAGCGTTCACCGTCGTCGCCCCGCAGCCCACCAGCACGGCGAAATAATGCGGGTCCATGCATTCGGCGGAACGGACGTTGAGCGAGCAGAAGGTCCGAAGCCCCTTGCGCGTCAGCCCCGAATGCACCGCCGAGGTTGCCAGGATCATCGGCATCGGCACCCGGTCGGGCCCCTGACCCTGATCCGACATGACGATATGATTGGCCCCGGCGCGAACCGCCTGTTCGGCCTCGGCGCGGATGCGCTCCAGCGCCTGCATCAGCGCCCCGCCTTTTGCATCGGCGGGGAAGGTGCAGTCGATATGAGTGGCGTTGTCGCCGAAGACCGCCACCATGGTCTCGAACTTGCCGTTCGAGACGAAGGGGCTTTCGAGGGTCAGGATTTCAGTCTGGGAATTGTCCTCGTCCAGCACGTTCTTGAGGTTCCCGAAGCGGGTCCGAAGGCTCATCACCCGGTATTCGCGCAGACTGTCAATCGGCGGGTTGGTGACCTGCGAAAAATTCTGGCGGAAATAGTGGCTGAGCGGGCGGTACATCTCGGACAGCACCGCTGCGGGCGTGTCGTCCCCCATCGAGGCAATCGCCTCCTTGCCGTCCTCGGCCATGGGGGCGAGGATGCTTTCGAGGTCCTCCAGCGAATAGCCCGCCGAGACCTGCCGCTTCCGCAGTTCCGCCCCCTCATAGAGCGGCTTTTCGACAATCGCCTCTTCCCCTGCATCGAGATCGGTGATCGAACCGACCCAGTCCCCGAAGGGCCGCGAGGCGGCCAGTTTGTCCTTCAGCTCGGTATCCCGATAAAGCGTGCCCTCGGCCATATCGACAGCCAGCATCTGCCCCGGCCCCAGCGCGCCTTTCTCGACAACGCTCATCTCGTCGACCGGCACCATCCCGGCCTCCGACCCCGCGATCACCAGCCCGTCGCCGGTCACCACATAGCGCATGGGCCGCAGCCCGTTGCGGTCGAGCCCGGCGCAGACCCAGCGCCCGTCGGTCATGGCAAGGGCAGCGGGCCCGTCCCAGGGTTCCATCACCGCGTTGCAGTAATTATACATGTCCTCCCAGGCCTGCGGCATCTTGGTCGCGGTGTTCGACCAGCTTTCAGGCACCAGCATCGTCTTGGCCATCGGCGCCGAGCGGCCTGCCCGGACCATCACCTCGAAGACGGAATCGAGCGCCGCCGAGTCCGACGACCCGGACGCCACGATCGGCTTGATATCCTCGGAGTGCTCGCCCAGAAACTCCGACGCCATGCGGATTTCGTGGCTCTTCATCCAGTTCAGGTTGCCCTTCAGAGTGTTGATCTCGCCATTGTGGGCCAGCATCCGGAACGGCTGCGCCAGCCACCATTGCGGGAAGGTGTTGGTCGAGTAGCGCTGGTGATAGATGGCGAACGCCGAGATGAACCGCTCGTCCATCAGGTCGGGGTAGAACACCGCCACCTGCTCAGCCAGCATCATCCCCTTGTAGATCACCGATCGGCACGACAGCGAACAGACATACATCCCCGCGATCTGTGCCGCCGCCGCCGCCTTTTCGATCCGGCGACGGATGACGTAAAGCTCGCGCTCGAAGGTCTCCTCGTCGACCCCCTTGATGTTCGAGATCAGGATCTGCTCGATCTCGGGCCGGGTCGCATTGGCCTTCTCGCCCAGTACCGAGACGTCGACCGGCACGTGACGCCAGCCATAGATATAGTAGCCCATGCGCAGGATTTCGGTTTCGACAATCGTCCGGCACGCCTCCTGCGCCCCGAAATCCGTCCTGGGCAGGAACACCTGGCCAACGGCCAGAAGGTTCCCGTCCGGCTCGTGCCCGGTCCGCCGGATCTGGTCATGGAAGAATTCGACCGGGATCTGCACATGGATCCCCGCCCCGTCGCCGGTCTTGCCGTCCGCATCCACGGCCCCGCGATGCCACACCGCCTTCAGCGCCGTGATCCCGTTCTCGACCACCTGCCGCCGGGCCTTGCCGTCCACCGAGACCACCAGCCCCACCCCACAGGCCGATTTCTCGTCCTCAAGGGCATAAAGCCCGGTCTCCGCCAGCTTCTTCCGCGCGGCTTCGTGTTCAGAGGCCCAGGTGTTGTCGTAGGCAGTCATCTTGTCTCTCCTCATCCCGCCCCGGGCTTTCGAGCCCGGGAGGTCCTTGTCTCAGTCGCCGTCCAGCAGGCTGAATTTTTCAACACATTCCGCCCGCGTCAGCAGTTTCCGCCCCTCGCCGGCATAGGCAAAGCTGTCCGGTTTGTGGTCGATATAAATTTCGCTCTTCATCTCGAAGCCGCTCGGATCGTCGAAGAGCCCGATGGGGATCTCGGTATCGCCCCAATTGGGCGTCTCGCGGTTGGTCACCTTGAACCACAGACCGGTGCCGCATTCCCGGCACCAGGCCCGTTCGGCCCAGGAGCTTGTCTGGCGGGTGGCGATATGGTCCTCGCCCTCCCAGATCAGATGCTCCGTCTTCACGGTCACGCCCAACAGCGCCGAGCCGGTCCAGCGGCGGCACATTTCGCAATGGCAGGTGCCGAAGGTCTCAGGCACCTCCGAGGCGGTGAAGCGGACAGCGCCGCAAAGGCATCCTCCGCTGCGGCTCATCGCAAGGCCTCCCAGAGGGGGGCCGAGGCCATGGTTGCGCCGCAGTCATATTGCGGGTCGGTGGTGAAGAAGCCGTCCTCGCCGGGGAAGGCGAAGGTGACGGGGGTGTAGTCGTAGTCCACACTTTCCGCGCCCGAACTCCAGGCGCCCTTGCCAGCGAGGAAAATCCGCCAGTCGCGGTGGATATAATCCTGCCCCCGGCCGCGCCAAGCTTCCTCGACGCCGACATAGGTCTCGAGCATGTCGAAATCGGTTTCTTCCAGGGTGACCCCGTCGATCTCGACCGTGCGGCCCCTGAGCGTATCCTGCCCGGTATAGCGGATCAGCACGCCGCTTTCGCTTTCCATGGTGAAGTCATAGGCATCAGCCCCGGTCGCCAGCAGGCCCGAAAAGCTCGCCGGGTCGAGGGCCGGGGTCTGCAGGAATTCGACCTCTTCCAGGGCGAAGTTCCAGGTTTCCAGCCATTGATATTCGGCATCGACCTTGCCAAAGCTGGTGAGGCCTTCCTCGCCGAATTCCACGTAGTGCTGGTCGCCGGGGTTGTCGAAATCGCAGCGGTAATAGTTCGCCACCAGGCAGGAGCGCATCTGCACCGTCATGTAGCCGGTGCAGCCCTTGGGGGGCGAGAAGGTCCCGGCCAGCGCGACAACAGGCAGCAGGGTAGCTGCGATGGCCAGAAGCCCTCGCGCCAGGTATCCGCTATGCTGCCCGCACCGTCTCATTCAGCCTCCCACCATGGCCATCACTTCGGCCTCGGTCATTTTCTTGGTCTCGCCGGCATAGGCGAAGACGCCCGAGCGGCGGTCGTGGAAGATCTCGTGTTCCAGCGCCATGCCGTCCTTGTCGTCGAACAGCCCCGCCGCCACGTAGCGCATGCCGTGATGCGGCCCCGGGGCCGTCACCTCGTAATAGAGCCCTGCTCCGCAAGTGCCACAGAAGGCCCGTTCGGCCCAGTCGGAGGACTTGTAGCGGGTGACCTTGTCTTCGCCCTCGATCTGCATCGTGCCGGGCTGCACGGTCGCGGTCATGAAGGCCGAGCCCGACCAGCGCTGGCACATCCCGCAATGGCAGGCACCGAGCTCAGGGTTCGGGTCGGCAGTGAATTTGACGGCGCCGCAAAGGCAGTGTCCGGTTCTGGTCATGGTCTGGTTCCCCAATTGGTCCGCGCCAATAGCGGCGCGGGGGCCAGACTGACCCCGCCTCCTGCCAGATATTTGCAGGAAATTCTCATTCCGCGGCCACCTTTGCCGCAGCCCCGTCGAGGAACTTCACGATACTGTCCGCCGCCTCGCGCCCGTCGCGGATCGCCCAGACGACCAGCGAGGCGCCGCGGACGATGTCTCCGGCGGCGAAGACGCCTTCCATGGCGGTCTGCTTGGTGACGAAATCCGCCTTTACGGTGCCCCAGCGGGTCACCTCCAGCTCCGGCACGTCCCAGAGGGCCGGCAGGTCTTCAGGCGAGAAGCCCAGCGCCTTGATGACCAGATCGGCGTCCTCGGTGTAGTCCGCGCCCGGGATTTCCTCGGGGCTCTGCCGTCCGGTCGCATCCGGAGCACCGAGGCGCATACGTGAGACGCGGACACCGCTGACGGAATCCTCACCGGTGAAGCCCTTCGGCGCGGTCAGCCAGACGAAATCGACGCCTTCTTCCTCGGCGTTTTCCACCTCGCGCTGCGAGCCCGGCATGTTGGCCCGGTCGCGGCGGTAGAGGCATTTCACCGAGGTAGCCCCCTGCCGGATCGCCGTGCGCACGCAGTCCATCGCGGTATCGCCGCCGCCGATGACCACCACGCGCTTGCCTTCGGCGTTCAGCTCGCCGCTGTCGAACTCCGGCACCGCGTCGCCGAAGCTCTTGCGGTTCGAAGCGGTCAGATAATCAATCGCCCGGACGATGCCGTTCAGCCCCGCCCCCGGCCCGCCGAGATCGCGGGACTCGTAGACGCCGGTGGCAATCAGCAGCGCGTCGTGCTTTTCGCGCAGTTCGGCGAAGGAGATGGTTTCGCCTACATTGCAATTATAGACGAACTCGACGCCGCCAGCCTCAAGCTGGTCGATCCGCCGCATCACCACGTCCTTTTCCAGCTTGAACCCCGGAATCCCGTAGGTCAGCAGGCCCCCGGCTCGGTCATAGCGGTCATAGACCACGACCTTGAAGCCCTGCCGCCGAAGCACATCCGCCGCCGCCAGCCCGCCGGGGCCAGCGCCGATGATCCCGATGCTTTCGGGGCGTTCGGCCATGGGGGTCACGGGCTTGACCCAGCCCTTCTCCCACGCCGTATCGGTGATGTATTTCTCCACCGAGCCGATGGTCACCGTGCCGTGGCCCGACTGTTCGATCACGCAATTGCCTTCGCAGAGCCGGTCCTGCGGGCAGATGCGACCGCAAATCTCGGGGAAGGTGTTGGTGGCCTGGCTGATCTCGTAGGCTTCTTCGAGCCGCCCCTCGGCGGTCATTTTCAGCCAGTCGGGGATGTTGTTGTGCAAGGGACAATGGGTCTGGCAATAGGGCACGCCGCATTGCGAGCAGCGGGAGGCCTGTTCGGCGGCCTTGGCCTCGGCGAATTCGCGGTAGATCTCGCCGAAATCGTCGCGCCGGTCGTCCGAGCTGCGCTTTTCGGGCATCGAACGGGCGATATCGGTGAATTTCAGCATCGGCTGCTTGGCCATGGCATCCTCGGAACGTCTTGGAATTGTCGGAAGTCTCTCGCGAGTGCGCATGATTAACCGACACGCGGGAGGAAATAAAGTAAAAAGCACTGACCTATTATTCGAAAAATTTAGTGTGCAGCGCACAAAATCGGTCAAAATGACCGGAAATTAGTAAACAGACGTGACCTATCTGTCGCTCTGGGCTTTTCCGTCCCCGATTCGTACCCTCCGGCGCAAGCGAATCATAGCAAAAAGGCGCAGGCTTTTCATGACATGGATGCATCTGTGGATGCTTGCCCTGATCCAGGGCATCACCGAGTTCCTGCCGGTCTCCTCTTCGGCCCACCTGATCCTCTTCCCGCTGCTGACCGGAGCCGAGGATCAGGGCGTCGTTCTCGATGTCGCCGTCCATGTCGGAACGCTGGGCGCGGTCATGCTTTATTTCCGAGCCGACGTCGCCCGTGCCATCAGGGGCGGGCTGCGCCTGCTGACCGGAGACACCCATTCCGCCGATGCCCGCCTCGCGCTGATGCTGATCCTTGCCACCATTCCGGTGGTGCTCGTGGGGCTGATCCTGAAACTGACAGGTGCCGTCGATGCGCTGCGCTCCATCGCCGTCATCGGCTGGGCGACGATCCTCTTCGGCGGTGTCCTCTACTTGGCCGACCGCAAAGGCGGCACCACAAGAACCGCCCCTGACTGGACCATTCGCGACGCGCTCATCATGGGCCTCTGGCAGGCCGCAGCGCTGATCCCCGGCGCATCGCGCTCCGGCACCACCATCACCGGGGCGCGCGCCCTAGGCTACAGCCGCGAGGACGCCGCGCGGCTCGCCATGCTGATGTCGATCCCCACCATCATCGCCTCGGGAGTGCTGCTGGCCGGGGATGTCGTGGCGGAGGCCAATTGGCAACTGGCACGAGACGCGGCCATCGGTGCGGTCATGGCCTTTGTTGCCGCACTGGCCGCGCTCGCCCTGATGATGCGCCTGCTGAAAAGCGTCAGCTTCATGCCTTACGTGATTTACCGGATGATCCTCGGGGTCACGCTGTTGTGGATCGCCTATTCCTGAGGGCGCAGGTTCTTCGCCGAGGCGGTAATCTCGGCATACTGCCCCGAGGGCCGATAGGAATAGAGATAACTTTCCAAGACCGCCGCCATCGGCGTCGCCTCGATCCCGAGATCATGAAGGCCCCGCGCATCTTCGGAGACCACGTTGTCGGTCTGCATCGCCTCGACCTGATCGCGGGTGAACGGGGCCTTGAACAGACCCGCGGACATTTTCGACATCACATCGAACGTGCTGCCCTTCATCCGCGCAATCCACCAGGGCAGGTTCACCACCCAGCGCTTGCGACCGATGATGCCGAGCATCCGGTTCATCAGCCCCCGGAAACTCTCCTGCTCCGGCCCGCCGAGTTCATAGACCCCCGGCTCGGCCCCCTTCAGGAGCGCCGCCTCGACCGCAGCGGCCACGTCATCGACCCAGACCGGCTGTAACTTGGTGTCCTCACCGAAGATCGGCAGGATCGGGGTCATCTTGGCCAGGGTCGCGAAGCGGTTGAAGAACGAGTCCTCGGTGCCGAAGATGATCGAAGGCCGCAGGATCACCGCATCGGGGAAGACCGCGCTCACCAGCGCCTCGCCCTCGGCCTTGCTGCGCTGATACTTGCTGGGACTGTCGGCATCCGCGCCGATGGCAGAGATATGGACCAGCTTGCGCACGCCTTCCTCGGCCGCACATTCAGCGATCACCCCTGCCCCTTCGCCGTGGACAGCGCCAAAGCGTTGTGGACCGGCCTCGGCGAGGATACCGGTACAGTTCACTACCGCATCCGCACCGCGCAGGGCCTCGCGCACGGATTGTTCGTAGCGGATATTGGCCAGCACGGGCCGCACCTGCCCGACGGTGCCGTAGGTCTGCACGAAAAGCGCTTCATTGGGCCTGCGCGTCGCCACCCGCACCCGCCAGCCTGCCTTTGCCATGCGGCGGGCGACATAGCGGCCGACAAAGCCCGAGCCGCCGAAAATGGTCACGAGGGGGGCTGAGGTCGTCATGCACGTGGTTCCTTCATCTGATCTCCTCCCAGCCATACCTGCCTGTGCTTCGGCGAACAAGATTGAGAATTCGTATCCAACCGCCAATACCCGTCAAAAGCCCCGTTGACAGCCCATTGCCTCGCGTATACATCGCAGGCCTGCCGTAACGGTGCCTGCCCAGGTGGCGGAATTGGTAGACGCGCTGGCTTCAGGTGCCAGTGTCCGAAAGGACGTGGAAGTTCGAGTCTTCTCCTGGGCACCATTTCACATTTTTCCTTCAAATCACCCAAAAACCGAAAGATTGCAGAGGTTTGCGGAGTTCGGTAACCTGTTTTGCGGTTGTATGCCGATGGGGCTCGGAAGGACGCTTTCAGGATGGTTTTGCGTGCAAGAAGTGACCCCTTTTCGTAGATATTCCAGGGGTTTGACAGGAAGTCCCGCAAGAGTTCGATAATCTTGCCGAGGGGCAGTGCCGGTTGCGTGTCCTGTGCCAGTTTATCGGCCAGCAAGAGCTTGTCGTTTTCCAGCTTGGCGATCTTTGGTTCGAATGCGCCGATGACCTTTGGATTCGAGGTCTCAACCAAGCGTTCCAGCAAGGCGTCCTGCTGCTTGTCCATTTCGGTGATCTGGCGCCTGAGGGCCGCCTTCCCTGCGTGGCCTGATCCGCCCGCTGATCGGACGCGTCTTTCAGCATCGAGGTTGCGATGGTGAGCATGGTCTCCGAAGGCGTCAGGCCGCGCAGGATCGCCTCAGATCCGGAGTCGATCTTTTCCGCACGGGTAGCGTTAACCAGCGGGCTGCCACGTAAGCAGGAGGCAGCAGATTTTGGCGTCGGCTTCTCGACGCTGAGCCGTTGGATACAGCAGGATCGGCGCAATCCTGAAAAACCAACCGCCCAGTAAGATCTCGAGCGCAAGGTCGCCGAGCTGCGGAAAGAGAACCGCATGCTCCGGGAGGAGAGGGAGGTGTTAAAAAAGGCTACCCAGTTCTTTGCGGAGCGAAGCAAATGAGGTTCGCATTCATCGCAAGGAACGCCGACATGTTGCCCATCGAGCGGCTGTGCCAGATTATGGATGTCAGCCCGAGAGGGTATCGTGCTTACCGCAGCCGTCCCCTGAGCCAAAGCCAACGCAAGGATATGGTGATCTTGGCGCACATCCGCGAACAGTTCGCCCTATCTCTTGGCAGTTATGGCCGACCAGGCTTACGAGAAGCGGATTGCGAAGCTCGAACAGGAACGGGCTTTGCTGGAAGAGAAGGCTGCCAAGCCTACAAAGAAACGGGCCAGCTTTGAGGAATGAATGGAACTATCCCTTCAATTCCTCTCAAGGCTTTGGAAAATCTACAAAAACGGGTCGCACTCCGTGCGCCAAACGGTGCTCCGGCTCGCGTTTTCGCGGCCTCTAAATACACCCCTAACGAGGGGTATGGAACTATTGATATTTCTTTTCCTTTCAAGGCGTTAGAGGCCATCACAGGTCCTGAAACTACCCAATTTGGAAAAATGGTGCTGCTGGAGAGAATTGAACTCTCGACCTCTCCCTTACCAAGGGAGTGCTCTACCTCTGAGCTACAGCAGCGCCGGGGCGTTCGCAGGCTTTTAGCCGATGTGGGACGGAGTGCAACTCAAATTTGCCGGGTTTGAGGAGGTTTTGTGCAGAGAACCGCCGGGATATGGACGCGGGCGCGGCTCTGGCTTAGGACAGGGCCATGGAGAAGAGGCAGAAACCCGGTCAGGGCAAGCAGGACAGGGCCGAACGGCTGCGCGAGGCCCTGCGCGAGAACCTCAAGAGGCGCAAGCGGCAGGCCAAGGCGAGGCAAGTTGGGATGGGCCCGGGTACAGGCCCGGATTCAGCCCCTGGGGATAGCCCCAAGACAGGCAAAGAGCAGGAGTAACGGGATGGACAGCATACGGGTCGAGGGCGGGGTGCCGCTGAAAGGGAAGATCCCGATTTCTGGGGCGAAGAACGCCTGTCTGACGTTGATGCCTGCAGCGTTGTTGTCCGAGGAACCGCTGACCCTGACCAACGCACCGCGGCTGTCGGACATCAAGACCATGACAACATTGCTGGAATCGCTCGGCTGCGAGGTGGCCAGCTTGCAGAACGGGCGGGTGCTGGCGATCGGGACCCAGGCGATCTCGAACCATACGGCGGATTACGATATCGTCCGCAAGATGCGTGCTTCGATCCTGGTCCTTGGCCCGATGCTGGCCCGCGACGGTCATGCGGTGGTCTCGCTGCCGGGGGGCTGTGCCATCGGGGCGCGGCCCGTGGATCTGCATCTGAAGGCGCTGGAGGCCCTTGGGGCGGAACTGGACCTGCGCGATGGATATGTCCACGCCAAGGCCCCGGGCGGGCTGAAGGGCGGGGTGGTCGAGTTTCCCTTCGTCTCGGTGGGAGCGACCGAGAACGCCTTGATGGCCGCGACCCTTGCCAAGGGGACGACGGTGATACGGAATGCCGCCCGCGAGCCGGAGATCGTTGATCTGGCCACTTGCCTCAAGGCGATGGGGGCGAAGATCGAGGGCGAGAGCACGTCGGAGATCGTTATCGAAGGCGCTGACCGGTTGTATGGGGCGACGCATCCGGTGATCGCCGACCGGATCGAGCTTGGCACCTATATGCTGGCCCCGGCGATAACCGGCGGTGAGGTCGAACTGATCGGCGGGCGGCGCGATCTGGTGGCGGCCTTTGCCGACAAGCTGGAGGCCTCCGATATCGAGGTGGCCGAGACCGAAACAGGGCTGAAAGTCTGCCGCAAGAATGGCGAGATCCATGCCGTCGATGTCACCACCGAACCCTATCCCGGTTTCCCGACCGATCTTCAGGCGCAGATGATGGCGCTTCTGACCCTGGCCAACGGCACCTCGGTGCTGGAGGAGAAAATCTTCGAGAACCGCTTCATGCATGCCCCGGAACTGATGCGCATGGGGGCGGATATCGACGTCCATGGCGGGGTTGCGAAAGTCACCGGGGTGCCTAAGTTGAAGGGCGCGCCGGTGATGGCGACAGATCTCAGGGCCTCGGTCTCGCTGATCCTCGCCGGGCTGGCGGCGGAGGGGGAAACCTTGGTCAGCCGGGTCTATCATCTGGATCGCGGCTATGAGCGGGTCGAGGAAAAGCTGGGTGCCTGTGGCGCGCGGATCGAAAGGGTGGCCGACCATTGAGCGACGCACGGTTCGAGGACGCGGATGAGGCGCCCCTGCGCCTCCGGGCGGAAACGGTTGAGGATTTGCCGGTCCTCTCGGCCTTGGTGCAGGATGCGGTGGCGCAGAGCTCGGAAATCTCGTGGATGCCGAAGCACCACCGGCTGGCGTTGTTGCTGAACCGCTTCCGCTGGGAAGACCGCGAAACCGCCGAACGGCAGGGACGGCCTTTCGAGCGGGTGCAGTCGGTGCTGGTCATCGACGGGGTTGAAAAAGTGGAGGCCAGCGGCCTGGACCCGGCCGACAAGTCGCTGGTGATGTCTCTTCTGTCGCTGGAATTCGAGCCCGGTGCCGATGGGGCCGGGGCGGTGATGCTGGTCTTTTCCGGCGACGGGGCGATCCGGGCCGGAGTGGAATGTCTGGATATCCGGCTTCAGGACGTCTCGAAACCCTATCTCGCCCGCGCGAGGACCGCACCATATCATCCCGAAGACCAATGATCATACGCAGGCTGACGGCCAAGGACGCCGCGATCTGGCGGCAGATCAGGCTGGAAGGGCTTGCTGCATATCCGGACGCTTTCATGACCCAGGTTGCGGATGTGGCCGCGAGGAAGGATGCGGAACTGGCCGAGGCGCTGACCCGGACGACGATCCTCGTCGCCTTCGACGGGCGGGAGCCGATCGCATCGATGGGGTATTTCATCGGCGAGCTGACGGCCCAGCGGCACCGGGCAACGATCATCGCGGTCTATGTGCGCAAGACCTGGCAAGGCAAGGGCGTGGCCGATGCGTTGCTGCAGGCAGTGATCGATGATCTGCCTTCGGACGTTTTGCAGTTGCATCTCGAAGTGGCGGCGACAAATCCGCGGGCAGAGGCGTTTTACAGGCGGCATGGCTTCAGGCGGGTCGGCACAATTCCACGCGCGATCCTGCGCGACGGTGTGGCGGTGGACGATCACATGATGGTGCGGATGCTCGATGCCTGATCCCTGTGGTAGGGCGGGGTTAACCCCGCCCTACGCTGCGGGATATGTCTTGGCCAATGCGCGAGCCAGGTTCAAACTCTCCTTGCAAGACGCCCCCGGCTATTTCGGCGTCAGCATGGTGATCCCGTCCGCCCCGCCCCTTGCATGGGCCGGGTCAAGCGACATGGTGATATACTCGCCCCGCCGCCACAGGAGCGACAGATCGTCATAATGCTGCGACAGGGGATGCCCGCTCTGCCCGGTCGAGATGATGAACACCGAATTGTCCGGGTCCGAGAAATCATAGACCCCCCGATAGGCCGCCCCATGGACGTTCTGATAGGGGTTCGGGCCCCGTCCCGGCGTCAGCCCGGCCATCAGGGTGAAATCCCCGCCCGCCGTGTCCTGCACGATGTTGACGATCCATTGCAACACTGGGATATCGCCCAACACCTGATGCTTGTGCAGCGCCTGATGCGCCGCCCCCCAGCGCCAGGCGTCGATGCGGGGGCCGAAGCGTTCCTCCAGCTCGATCAGCGCGTCGTCCAGCGCCAGGCTCGCCATTTCCGAACAGGTCTCGATCGCGGTCGAGGGCTTCACGTCGCACCACGTGGCCGCGCCGTCGATATCGCGAAACACCCGCTCCAGGAACAGGGGATCGGGCCGCGAGAATTCGCCCTCCAGCGCGCCGATCTCGTCGACCACCAGCCGCCTGTGCAGAGCCCGCATCCAGGTCACGTAGACCAGGGGCTCGAAACTGTGCTCGCTCATCTCGCCATTCCAGGCCGCCAGCGCCTCCAAAGCGATCTGGCGCCGCTCGGCATGGGTCCCCCGCTCTGCCGGCGCGCCGGTATACCACAGGTCGCGCCCCACAAGCGGCAAGAGCGTCCTTGCGGGCTGCGAGACGATATCGGTCTGGATCTCGATGAAACTGTCCAGCGTGTGGAACTCGCGGCCATTCAGCAGCCGCTCAGCCCGCACGATCCGCTGGGTATCGCCCCAGTCATGGGTCCAGTGCGCCGGATAGGGCGCGTCCGAGACCCGGTTATTGGTGTTGACCACGATCCCGCCCACCGGTGCCACCGAGACCGGATTATCCTCAAAGGGCAGAAGTCCCAGCCAGTCATTGCCCTTGAGCCATCCCGCTGCCGGGATCGACCCCTCGCCGACATGGGATCGCTGCCGGTCGGGGGCGCGGCCCATGGTCTGGATCGCCACCATATCGCCATCGGCCACCACCAGGTTCAGCGCCGGTGCCCTGAGCAAGGGAGCGACGGCCCGGGCCTCGTCGACCGAGCGTGCCCGCATCATGTTCAGCACCATCTCGATGCCCCGATCCTCGGAACTGAGTGCTGTCCAGGACAGGGCGGCGACATGCCCCGAGGGGATGATCGGGCCGAGGCGGAAATACGGCGCGGGGATCACCGGACCGTGACGGCTGCGGCGCAGATGGCGGGTGACGCCCGGCGCGCCCTTGATGCCGATAATGGTATCAGTGATCTCGAAAGCGGCGTAACCGTCCGGGGTCAGGTATTCGTCCGGGTTCTCGGGGTTGAGCTTTTCGATATAGAAATCCTGATCGTCGAGATACGAGGCCGTCAACCCCCAGCCAATCGCCGTGTTGCGTCCCACCAGCACTCCTGGCAGCCCCGGGATCGTCGCGCCGATCGCCCCGCCGCCATCCAGTTCCAGCCGGGCGAGATACCAGATCGAGGGGGCCGACAGCGCCAGATGCGGGTCCGAAGCCAGCAGGGGCCGGCCCGAGGCGGTGCGACTGCCATCGGCAGCGAAGGCATTCGACGCCCCGGCCAAGCCCAGCGGTTTAAGGGGCGACAATGGGTTCCAGTCGGGCTCCACCGTCACGATCTCATGGTCCGACGGCTCCCGCAGCCAGGAGAATTCCGGCAGGTCCAGCACCGTTTTCGGCGCCTGGGGGAGGATATCGTCCAGCCGCGCCGGCGGCAGGCGCAGTGCCAGCTTGGCGCGCCGCACCTCGCGGCGGCCGGCATCGGTCAGATCAAGCGCCATCAGCTTCAGCACCGCGATGGAATCCGCCGGGGTCCAGGGCTCGATCTGCTTGGTGAACAGGAAAAACTCCGGCGCCCCGCGCCCCAGCGCCTGTTCGTTGACCACCCTTAGCCAGGCATTGACCCCGTCGGCATAGGCCTGCAATTCAGCCTTGACCTCGGGGGTTTGCAGCTTCTCCGCTTCGACAGCATAGGTATAAAGCCCCAGGGCACGCAGCAATTCATCGGTAGCCAGCGTTTCGGCCCCGAACAGTTCCGACAGCCGCCCTTGGGCTGCGCGGCGCAGCATGGTCATCTGCCACAGCCGGTCCTGGGCATGGACAAAACCCAGCCCGTAAAGCGTGTCATGATCGGTGCCGCCGAAAATATGCGGGATGGCGTAATTGTCGCGTACGATCTCGACCGGTGCCTCGATCCCGGCCACGGCGTAATCGGCATTGTAATCCGGCAGCGATCCGGAGGCGAAGTGATAGGCCAGCCCGATGGCCCCCACCGCCAGCAGAGCGACCAGCGCGAAGGCCCGCAACAGCCATTTGAACAGGGTCAGCACGCGGGGGGTAATCCTTTCAGACCGGTTGACCCGCCCGGGATAGCAGGCCATCACCAGAGAGACAATTGCGCGACGACGGAGGAACGGATCATGGCACGCACGGCATTCATCGGACTGGGGGTCATGGGCTACCCGATGGCAGGGCATCTGAAGGCGAAGGGACATGAGGTGACGGTCTATAACCGCACCGCGGCCAAGGCCGGGAAATGGGCCGAAGAGCATGGCGGCAGCCACGCACCGACACCCGCCGAGGCGGCCAGCGGCGCCGAGATCGTCTTTTGCTGCGTCGGCAATGATGACGATCTGCGCTCGGTCACTGTGGGCGAGAACGGAGCCTTTTCCGGGGTCGAGGAGGGGGCGGTCTTTGTCGACCACACCACGGCCTCGGCCGAGGTCGCCCGCGACCTGGAGGCGGCGGCGAAGGCGAAGGGGTTCGGCTTTATCGACGCGCCGGTCTCGGGTGGCCAGGCGGGGGCCGAGAACGGGGCGCTGACGGTGATGTGCGGCGGCGATCCGGACACCTATGCCCGGGTCGAGGGTGTGATCGCCGCCTATGCCAAATCCTGCAAGCTGATGGGCCCGGCCGGGGCGGGTCAGCTGACCAAGATGGTCAACCAGATCTGCATCGCCGGGCTGGTGCAGGGGCTGGCCGAAGGTATGAACTTCGCCAAACGCGCCGGGCTTGACGGCGAATTGGTGCTCGACGTGATCTCGAAGGGCGCGGCGGGCTCGTGGCAGATGGAGAACCGCGGCAAGACCATGCTGGCCGACGCGTTTGATTTCGGTTTCGCCGTCGACTGGATGCGCAAGGACCTCGCCATCTGTCTTGCGGAGGCCGAGAACAACGGCGCGCTCCTGCCGGGAACGGCACTGATCGATCAGTATTACAAGGAGATCCAGGCCATGGGCGGCGGTCGCTGGGACACCTCTTCGCTGATGCGGCGGCTGACCCGGGACTGACCGCGGGGCACGGTGGGTGAAGTCACCCACCCTGCGCGCCGCGGAAATCGCCGATATGTCGCGGCACCGCGCGCCGCTCGAGGGCCAGGCCGGAAGGTCGCAACCCTCCGCGCCCGGCCGGTCGGTCACTCGAAGCGATTGATCAGGACAACGACCTGAGGCTTCTTGCCGATCTGCTCGTTGCATTCAGTATTGCAGACCCGGCGAACCAGCCGCTCCAGTGCCTCGTCATCGGCGACGACACGCGGGGCCGCGCCTTCGATCTCCTCCTCCAGCGCCTGTTCCAGTCTGGTCACCAAGTCACCGTCGCGCCCGGTTTCGGGCAGGCCCATCAGTTCGATCCAGACCCCGTCGATCAGGCTGCCGTCGCTTTCCAGCATCACCGAGATCACCGCAAGGCCCCGCAGCGCCATGCGGATGCGTTCGCGCACGATCCCGTCCAGCGCCCCGATCAGTTCGCTGCCATCGAGATAGGTGCGCCCCGTCTCGATGTTGTCGATCACCTCCGCCGTCTCGCCGGTCAGATCGACAATGGCACCGTTCGGCGCCACCACGGCATGATAGCCGCCCTGCCGCGCCAGGTCGGCATGAGCGACCAGATGCCGGTGCTCGCCATGCATCGGAATGACGTTGCTGGGCTTCATCAGCGCGTGCATCGCCTCCAGATCGGGGGCGTTTGCATGGCCCGAGACGTGATAGCGGTCGTCACCCTCGATGACCCGGACCCCCAGTTCCGAAAGCTGGTTGAGGATGCGCGCCACGCCGGTCTCGTTGCCGGGAATGGTCTTGGATGAGAACAGCATCGTGTCGCCCGCGCGCAGGTCGAGCCCGCGATAGCTTCCGTTCGCCATCTGCGCCGTCGCCGCCCGCCGCTCGCCCTGCGAGCCGGTGGCCAGCACGAAAAGATTGTCGCGCGGCACCTTGTCCACGTCCTCGTCATCGACGATGGGCGGGAAGTTCTCCAAGACCCCGGTCGAAAACCCGTTCTGGATCATGGTGTTCATCGCGCGGCCCATCACCGCCACCGAGCGCCCCTGATCATGGGCTGCCTGCGCCAGCGTCTTCAGCCGCGCCACGTTCGAGGCAAAGGTCGTCGCCACCACCATGCCCTTCGTCGTCTTCATCAGCGCGTTCAAGGGCCCCACCAGCTCGGCCTCGGACCGGCCCTTGTGAGGCGAGAAGACATTGGTCGAATCGCAGACCAGCGCCTTGATCCCCGGTTTCGCCACCTCGCGCATCACCTCCTCGTCGAAGGCCTCGCCGACCAGCGGCGTATGGTCGATCTTGAAATCCGCCGTATGAAAAATCCGCCCCGCCGGAGTGTCGATGGCGAGCCCCGAGGTCTCGGGGATCGAATGCGAGATCGGCACGAACCCGACCTGAAACGGCCCCGCCCGGACCATATGCGGCCAGGGTTCGACCTCGTTGATCATGTTCTGATAGGCCCCTGTGCGTTCGAGCTTGTCGAGCGCAATGGCCGCCGTGAACTTCCGCGCATAAACCGGTGCCTGCAACTGCGGCATCAGGATCCCCAGCGCCCCGACATGGTCCTCATGGGCATGGGTGATGAAGATCGCCTCCAGCCGGTCGGCCCGTTCGGCGATGAAACCGGGATCGGCCATGATGAGATCAACGCCGGGCGAGGTCTCCATGTTCGGGAAGGTCACACCGACATCGACGAGGATGAAGCGCTGGTCCCCCACCGGCCCGTAGCCGTAGAGATACATGTTCATGCCGATCTCGCCCGCGCCCCCCAGGGGCAGATAGGTGAGTTTTTCACTGCTCATATTGGTCAGTCTTTCTTGTTGCGGGCATGGATCAGCTCCAGCCCGTGAATGGTCAGGTCGGTGTCGATATGGTCGAAGATATCCGTGCCCTGGTCGAACAGCGTCGACAACCCGCCGGTGCCGATCACCTTCATCTCCGCCCCATGCTCGGCGGCGATCCGGGCGCAGAGCCCCTCGATCATCGAGATATAGCCCCAGTAGATCCCCGACTGCATGCAGGCCCGCGTATTGGTGCCGATCACCTGCTCGGGCCGGGTGACATCGATATAGGGCAGCGCGGCGGCGGCATCCGACAGCGCCTTCAGCGACAGGTTTACCCCGGGCGCGATGATGCCACCGACATAGGCCCCGTCCCCGGCGACCACGTCAAAGGTTGTGGCAGTGCCGAAATCGACGACGATGAGGTTGCCCCCGAACAGGTCATGGGCGGCGACGGTATTGACCAGCCGGTCGGCACCGACATGGGTATCGCGATCGACCCGGACAGGCACGCCGAGATCGACCTCTGGCTTGCCGACGACCATCGGTCGGGTGCCGAAATAGCGGTCCGAGAGGACCCGAAGATTGAAGACCACCTGCGGCACCACCGACGAGATGATGACCGACGAGACCTCCGCCTCGATCCCCTCATGCTCCATCAGCTGCTTCAGCCAGACGAAATATTCATCCGCCGTGCGGCCATGATTGGTCTGACAACGCCAGAAGGTCCGCACGCCCTCGCCGATCAGCGCGAAGACGGTGTTGGTATTGCCGACATCAATGGCGAGAAGCATGGGCTTGCCCTCAGATATGCCCCTGGGGTTGCGGGAAATAGACCTCGGCGGCGGGGATCACATGCCGGGTCCGGCCTTCGGTCAGGATCAGAGACCCCATATCGTCGATCGTGTCAAATCGCCCGGTAATCTCGCGCCCCGGCAGCCTTGCGGTGATCTCTTCGCCCAGCCGCGCGGCATGGGCCAGCCAGTCGGCGCGGATCGCGGCGAAACCGTCCCCGAACTGCGCCTCGCGGGCGGCGAAGGCGGTCGCGAGATGGTCGAGGAAATCCACCTGGCCGACCGAGATCCCCAGTTCCGGCTTCAGCGCGCAGGGCGGGGTGCGGTCAGAGGGCGCAGGCGGCGGGGCCATCTGCAGGTTGACCCCCATGCCGATGGCAAGAACCTGCGCGTCGCGGTGGCTCTCCAGCAGGATGCCGACCAGCTTGCGCCCCCTCAGCAGCACATCATTGGGCCACTTCAGCGTGAATACATCCTCGCGCCCTGTCAGCCCCACCAGCGCATCGCGCATCGCCAGTGCGGCCACGAAGGACCGCTGCGCCGCCGCCACCGGATCGCCATGGGTCCTCAGCACATGGGTAGCAGCGAAATTTCCCACCGGATCGCTCCAGGCATTGCCCCGGCGACCCTTCCCGGCGGTCTGGCGGCGGGCCATGATCCACAGCGGCAGCTCGGCCCCGTCCGCGATCTGGCGGGCAGCCTCGGTCATGGTCGAGTCGAGCTCGTCGAAGATCAGCCGCCCGGTATCGGGCGGCCAGTTGCCTTGCATCAGTTGACCAACGTCGCGGCGGCAATCGCCGCAATACCGTCAACCCCGAAGAGGTTGATGACCCCGGCCAGCATCGCAAAGGACGACCCGCCGAGGAACACCCAATGGGTCAGCGAGATACGGCCGTTCAGGACATCCGACTCCTCACCAAAATACATCAGGAAGACGATGCGGAGGTAATAGTAGGCTCCGATCACCGAAGCGATCACTCCGCCGATGGCTAGCCATGTCAGCCCTGCATCGACGGCGGCGAGCAGCACATAATACTTCCCAAAGAACCCGACCAGCGGCGGCACGCCCGCCAGCGAGAACATCAGCACGGCCAGCGCGAACGCCCTTCCCGGCTCGCGCCGCGAATACATTCCCAGCGACGAGATATCCATGATCGGCGTACCGTCGCGGCTCATGTTGAGGATGAAGGCGAAGACGCCGATATTCATGGTGACGTAGATGGCGAGGTAGATCAGCAGCGACTGCACCCCCTGCTCGGTCCCCGCCGCCAGCCCCATCAGCGCGAAACCCATATGCGAGATCGAGGAATAGGCCATCAGGCGCTTGATATTGGTCTGGCCGATGGCGGCGATAGCGCCGAGGAACATCGACAAGATGGCCAGAAGCGACAGGATCTGCTGCCAGTCGGCGACCGCGCCGCCGAAGGCCTCGAACAGGACGCGGGCGAACATGGCCGCGGCGGCGACCTTGGGCGCGGTGGCAAAGAAGGCGGTGACCGGGATCGGCGAGCCTTCGTAGACGTCCGGCGTCCACATGTGGAACGGCACGGCGGAGACCTTGAAGGCCATGCCGGTGCAGAGGAAGACGAGCCCGATCAAGAGGCCGAAGGACAGGTGTTCGGTGGTGCGGATCACCGAAGCGATGCCGTCGAAGGTGGTGGTGCCGGCAAAGCCATAGGTCAGCGACGCGCCGTAGAGCAGCAGGCCCGAGGACAGCGCCCCGAGGACAAAATATTTCAGCCCCGCCTCGGTCGAGCGCAACGAGTCCCGGCGGAAGGACGCAACGACATAAAGCGCCAGCGACTGCAGTTCCAGACCCAGATACAGCACCATCAGATCCCCGGCCGAAACCATGGTCATCATGCCGATCACCGACAGGGTAATCAGCACCGGAAACTCGTATTTCAACAGCCCGTAGCGGTCCAGATAATCCTGTGCCAGCGTCAGGATCGCCGCCGCGCCCCAGAGGATCATCACCTTGGAGAACCGCGCGAACCCGTCATTGATGAAGCTGCCCTCGAAGGCTGTCTTCTCGCCCGGCGCCATCAGCCCGACCCAGAAGCCGGTCAGGACCAGCGCCGCAACGGTGGCCCAGAGGATCAGCCGTGAAAGGTCGACCTTGGCATAGACCCCGACCATCAGGGCGGCCATCGCATAGACCGCGAGGCTGACCTCGGGAAGAACGACGGAGAGGTTCTGGGAAATCATCTTGCTCTCCTCAATGCCCGGTTTCAGCGAACTCGGTCGCCGGGACGGCCTGTTCAAGCGCCGCCGTGTAGGTATCCACAAGCTCCTGCGACGCCGGCCCGATCAGGTCGAGCACCAGCGCCGGGTAGACCCCGAGAATGATCGTCCCCGCCACCAGCGGCGCGAACAGCCATTTCTCGCGCGGGGTCATGTCGTTGATCTGCTTCAGGCTCTCCTTGATGAGGTCGCCGAAGACCACGCGCCGGTAGAGATAAAGCGCATAGGCCGCCGACAGGATCACCCCCGTCGCGGCAAAGAACGCCACCCATGTATTGGCCTGGAAGGCTCCGGACATGGTCAGGAACACGCCGACGAAGCCGGATGTGCCGGGAAGCCCCACATTGCCCATGGTGAACAGCATGAAAATGAGGGCAAAGGCCGGCATGCGGATGACGAGGCCGCCATAGGCCTCGATATCGCGAGTATGCATGCGGTCATAGATGACGCCGACCGACAGGAACAGCGCGCCCGAAATAAACCCGTGGCTCAGCATCTGGAAGATCGCCCCGTCGATACCCTGCCGGTTGGCCGCGAATATCCCCATGGTCACGAAACCCATATGGGCGACCGAGGAATAGGCGATCAGCTTCTTCATGTCCTCCTGCACCATCGCGACCAGCGAGGTGTAGATGATGGCGATCACCGACAGCGTGAAGACGAAATTCGCCATCAGGTCGGAGGCCACCGGGAACATCGGGATGGAAAACCGCAGGAACCCGTAGCCGCCCATTTTCAGAAGGATCGCCGCCAGCACCACCGAGCCTGCCGTCGGAGCCTGAACGTGCGCATCGGGCAGCCAGGTATGCACCGGCCACATCGGCATCTTCACGGCAAAGCTCGCAAAGAACGCCAGGAACAGCAGCGTCTGCACCCCGCCGATGATATGGAAGCCCAAGACAGTGATCGTGTCATAGGCAAACCGGTGATCCAGCAGGGCCACGATATCCGTCGTCCCCGCCTGCACATACATCGCCACCATGGCGACCAGCATCAGGACCGAGCCGAGGAAGGTGTAGAGGAAGAATTTGAACGCCGCATAGATGCGTTCCTTGCCGCCCCAGATGCCGACGATCAGGAACATCGGGATCAGGCCGGCCTCGAAGAACAGGTAGAAGAGGATCAGGTCCAGCGCACAGAACACACCGATCATCAGCGTTTCCAGCACCAGAAAGGCAATCATGTATTCCTTGACCCGGTGCTTCACATCCCAGCTTGCACCGATGACAATCGGCATCAGGAAGGTGGTCAGCAAGACAAACAGGATCGACAGCCCGTCCACGCCCATCTTGTAGGTCAGCCCGCCCAGCCATTCCCGTTCTTCCACCAGCTGGAAACCGGGCTGCGACGCGTCGAAATCGGCGAGCATCCCCAGCGACAGCAGGAAAGTGAACCCGGTGGTAATCAGCGCCACCCATTTGGCGTTCTTCTGCGCCGCCTCATCCTCGCCCCTTAGGACGAACATCAGAACCGCAGCCCCGATCAGCGGCACGAAAGTAATCAGTGAAAGCAGTGGCAGGCCTTCCATCAGCTGCCTCCCCGGATTGCAAGCCAGGTGATCAGCGCGGCCAGACCGACGATCATCGCAAAGGCGTAGTGGAAGATGTAACCCGACTGGGCGCGACCGGCGAGCCGGGTCAGGTAGGGCACGATCCCCATCGCCAGCCCGTTGATGCCGCCGTCAATCGTGCCGCCATCGCCCTTCTTCCAGAAGAACCGGCCGATGCGGAAGGCGGGGCGGACGAAGAGGAAGTCGTAGATCTCGTCGAAATACCACTTGTTGAGCAGGAAGCGGTAGGCCGGTTGGTTGGCCTCGGCCAGCTTGCCGGGCAGCTCGGGCCGGGCCATGTAGAACAGATAGGAAAGGCCGAGCCCCAGCAGCATGGCGACGAAGGGGGCCAGCTTGACCCAGACCGGCACCTCGTGAACGTCGTGCAACACGTGGTTGGTTTCGTGGTTCATATAGATGGCGGGGCCGAAGAATTCCTCGGCATGGTGGCCGACGAAATCGCCGAAGAAAACCATTCCGGCCAGCACCGAACCGACCATCAGCACGATCAGTGGCACGGTCATGGTGCGCGGGCTTTCATGGGCGTGCTCATGGGTGTGCTTGTCGCCGCGCGGCTCGCCATAGAAGGTCATGAAGATCAGCCGCCAGGAATAGAAGCTGGTCAGGGCGGCCGCAATCACCAGCATCCAGAAGGCGTAGGCGGAATGCCCCGCATAGGCCCCCTCGATGATCGCGTCCTTGGACACGAACCCGGCGAAGCCGAGGGGCATCTCGCCGATATGCACCAGCGGAATGCCGACGCCGGTAATCGCCAGCGTGCCGATCATCATCGCCCAGAAGGTGACGGGGATCTTGTCCTTCAGCCCGCCATAATTCCGCATGTCCTGCTCGTGATGCATCGCATGGATAACCGACCCCGCCCCAAGGAACAGCATCGCCTTGAAGGCGGCATGGGTGAACAGATGGAACATCGCCGCCTGATAGAAGCCAACCCCGGCAGCGGCGAACATGTAGCCGAGCTGCGAACAGGTCGAATAGGCGATCACGCGCTTGATATCGTTCTGCACCAGACCCACCGTCGCGGCAAAGAACGCCGTCGACGCGCCGATGGCGGTGATGAACATCAGCGTCCAGGGCGCGTATTCCATCAAGGGCGACATGCGGCAGACCAGAAAGACACCGGCGGTGACCATGGTCGCGGCATGGATCAGCGCCGACACCGGCGTCGGGCCCTCCATCGCGTCCGGAAGCCATGTATGCAGGAACAGCTGCGCCGACTTGCCCATGGCGCCGATGAACAGCAAGAGCGCGGCGGTCTCGGCGGCGTTGAAATCATGGCCGAGGAAATTGATCGAGGTCTCCGACAGGTGATGCGCCTGGCCGAAGATCACGTCGAACTCGATGCTGTCGGTCAGGTAGAACAGCGCGAAGATCCCCAGCGCAAAGCCGAAATCGCCGACCCGGTTCACGACGAAGGCCTTGATCGCGGCGGCATTGGCCGAGGGCTTGCGGTAGTAGAAGCCGATCAAGAGGTAGGATGCGACACCAACCCCCTCCCAGCCGAAGAACATCTGCAGCAGGTTGTTCGAGGTGACCAGCGCCAGCATCGAGAAGGTGAAGAACGACAGATACGCGAAAAAGCGCGGCTTGTAGCTCTCGCCCTCCTTCCACTGCGGATCGTGGTCCATGTAGCCGAAACTGTAGAGATGCACGAGCGCCGAGACCGTTGTCACCACCACCAGCATCACCGCCGTCAGCGTATCCAGCCTGATCGCCCAGTCCGAGGTCATCGACCCGGACACGATCCAGCGCATCACCTGGAACTTCTCGACCTGCCCGTGATGGCCGAAGAACACGATCCAGGACAGAAGGGCCGCCAGGAACAGCAGCGACGTCGCGGTGATGATCGCCGCCTTCTCGCCGATGAACCTGTGGCCGAAGCCGCAGATCAGCGCGCCGATGAGCGGGGCGAAGAGGATGAGTGTCGGCATGGATCAGCCCTTCATCACGTTGACGTCTTCGACAGCGATCGTGCCGGTATTGCGGAAGAAACAGACGAGGATGGCGAGGCCAATCGCGGCCTCGGCGGCGGCGACGGTCAGCACGAACAGGGTGAAGACCTGGCCGACGAGATCGCCGAGGAAAGCCGAGAAAGCCACGAAGTTGATATTCACGGCCAGCAGCATCAGTTCGATCGACATCAGAATGACGATGACGTTCTTGCGGTTCACGAAGATGCCGAAGACGCCAATGACGAACAGGATCGCCGCGACGGTGAGATAGTGTTCAATGCCGATCATGTTTCCGCCTCATAGGGTGTCTTGTCGCCGCGAAGTTCGGGATAGAAAAGCTTGCAGCCGCAGGTCTCCTCACCCGAATATGATGAGAAATCATTTGGTATACCGTATTCGTCCGCTCTTTCTTGCAGGTAGACGAGGGTCGCAGCCTCATCCGGATGAGGTACAAAGTTCAAGAACGCTTGTACCTCCTGTTCCATATTGAGTTTTACCGACCCGTCCTGCCGCCTCATTTCTGAAGTCAGGTTGAGCGCATCACCTTTTTCACAGTCGAAAATGACAAATGAAGTTTCTGTCCCATCCTGAATCTGCAAGCCTCCGAAGAACCCAGTTCCCCTTCGCAATTCATCAATGCGAAACGAGACAAATCCGCTGCCCAAGTCGTCGGTTTCAGTAAAAGACGCGTGTGGCGTCCAGAGGTCACATTCCTTCGCACCGGTTGTCGTGGCGCAACCGAAAGCGACTACGGCAGAGAAGATGCCGGAAAATCTCAACAGATTCTGTTGTCTGATCATCCCGCCCCTCACAATCCGCACGCATAGCGCGCAATGGAATATTCGATGGTGCCGGGAACCAGCCTCTGCGCCGCGGCCTGGCCGGAACGCGTGTGCTCGCTCAGCCTGCGGGTGTTCTCCCCCTCGCCCAGATCGCGCATGATATCCTGATCGCAATGATAGGTCCGGCTGAGATACCAGGTCCCGTTCGCATCATCGCGGCGCACCACGATATCGGCCCAGGGCCGGCGCGCGACCTTGTAGGCCGACAGCAGCGAATAGCGGGCCTCCGGCGCCTCGGGAACCGGGATCACCGAGCGGGTATCGCCCTGAAAACTCCGGCCCTCGCGGTAGGTCTTGACCGGCAGGGTCTGCGCCCAGACCATTCCGGTGCCGAGGAGCAGAAACGCCAGTATGGCAGGCAGGAGCGGCATCATATCCCCTGCCCCGGCTTGACATCGACCAGCTCGACCGATTTCGCCGGATCGCGGTAGATCTGCGCCAGAATGCTCTGCCGCTTGATATCCGGACGATGCCGCAGGGTCAGGACGATGGCCCCGACCATGGCGACAAACAGCACGAGGCCGGCGGCCTGGAAGAGGAAGACGTATTTGGTGTAGATCAGCTCGCCGAGGGCTGCGGTATTATGCAGATCCTCCGGTGCCGGGGTCACCGCATCCCGCATCGACAGCGCCGTTTCGGAGATTTCCCAGGCCCCGAAGGCAAAGCCCAGTTCCACAAGGATCACCACCCCGATCAGCAGGCCGATGGGTGTATAGCGGGACAACTCCCCGCGCAGCTCGGCGAAATCGACGTCCAGCATCATGACGACGAACAGAAACAGCACCGCCACCGCGCCGACATAGACGATCACCAGCAGCATGGCGACGAACTCCGCCCCCAGCAGCACGAACAGCCCCGCCGAGGAGATGAAGGTCAGGATCAGCCACAGGACCGAATGCACCGGATTGCGGCTGAGCACCACGAAGGACCCCGCCACGATGGCGACAATCGAGAACAGGTAGAAGGCGAAGGTGGCAAATCCCATATTCAGTTCTCCTCCGACGCGGCGGCCTTGAGACGCAATCCCAGATCCTTCACTGCGGCCATGAAGCTTTGGAAATCCGCCTCGTCCACGCCGTCTTCCATCCACAGCATCGGCAGCTCCGACATGACTTGCTGGCCGTCGGGCGTCTGGCCCATTACCGTGACCGCCGCCTTGATGGCACGGTTGGCGATATCGTCAAGCGCCTTCACCGCAGGCGCATGGGCCATGAGTGAGGCAAGACGTTCGTCATCAAGCCCGGAAGCAGGCTTTCCGAGTGCGGCTGCCACGACTTCCGCCGCGGCAAGCGCGATGGAACCCGCAGGTGCAGTGATCATGCCCGATGACGCGGCGTCGTGAACGTTCTTCAACGCCGTTTCCACCGCCGAAGCACCATTGTCCTCGTACTGCCACAGCCAGTCACCGGCATCGTCGTTCTCGAATATTCCCGTTCCCCAGGCGCCCATGTCGCTGATCCTTTACCTGTACGGTGCGTCGAGTTCGATATTGCGGGCGATCTCGGCTTCCCAGCGGTCGCCGTTCTCCAGCAGTTTCGCCTTGTCGTAGAACAGTTCCTCGCGGGTCTCGGTCGAAAACTCGAAATTCGGGCCCTCGACGATGGCATCGACCGGGCAGGCCTCCTGGCAGAAGCCGCAATAGATGCATTTGGTCATGTCGATATCGTAGCGCGTTGTCCGGCGGCTGCCATCCTCGCGCGGCTCGGCATCGATGGTGATCGCCTGCGCCGGACAGATCGCCTCGCAAAGCTTGCAGGCAATGCAGCGCTCCTCGCCATTGGGATAACGCCTGAGCGCATGTTCACCCCGGAAGCGCGGCGAGAGCGGTCCCTTTTCATGCGGATAGTTCAGCGTCGCCTTGGGGGCGAAGAAGTATTTCAGCCCCAGCTTGAAGCCGCCGAAAAAGTCCGCCAGCAGGAAATATTTCGTCGCACGTTGCCAGTCGATCTGGGTCATGTGTTCTCCGCGGCAAATATTTTCGGATTACGAGGCTCTATCACATAGCAGCCAAGTCCCTTGGCTTTCGCAGAAATTAGGCGAATTGAAGCTTCCAATGGGGGGACGCTGTCTATCTCGCCAAGCGAAATTCTTTCACCTGAGCCAATCGGGATTCTGATGAAATGTCCTGCAAGAAAGGTCAGTGCACTTCTGGCGTAGTTCTGTCCACAGGCAACGTTCAGCGCTAGTTCGTACCGCAAGCCTTCCTTGCTTCGGGCGAAGTCCTTGGGTTGGCACATCTCGCTCGTCACGAAATACGATTCATCTTCGGCTTCGATCATGTTTATCGGCCCCCCGTTCTGAAAGCCAACAACCGAGCTCAGCGTTTCACTTTTGAGTGGACCCATATCGTTCTGCACAGCTTCCAGAATAGCCGCAAGAGGCTTTGCAGAAGGTCTTTTAAACGGATTCAGCGACAACATCTCAGCACCTGATCTCCATGTCGCGGATATTCTCGATCACGGCGTCGTATATCTCGAATTGCTCCCGGGCCACATCCGGCGCGTCCTCGGGCAGCTTCACCCAGAGATCCCAGATTTCCACTGCCGCATACCGGTTTTCCTCGGCCGCGCAGGGTTCGTCATACGCCATGAAGTCAATCGCCGACGCCCCGTAGCGCAAGGCGGTCAGGACGGCGTAGCTTTCCATGCCGACATACCTGAATTCCCGCATGTCGTTCCAGTCCAGAAACCCAAGGCTTTCCGCCAGCTTGTCCCCGTCGCAGCCCTCCGACCCGATAGGCGCGGTCGCGCAGCCCTTGATGACATCGAAATCGGCGACATCCTGGGCCTCGGCCCCGCTGGCCATCAGCAGACATATGGCGACGGCCCGGATCATCCCTCGAGGAACCTCGCGTATCCGGGCACTTCATAGACAGCCAGCGCCGCCACGATCACCACCCAGGCGAGGCTCATCGGCAGGAAGACCTTCCAGCCCAGCCGCATCAGCTGGTCATAGCGGTAGCGCGGCACGATGGCCTTCACCATGGCGAACATGAAGAAGAAGAAGCCCATCTTGGCGACCATCCAGAACAGCCCGTCCGGCAGCCCCGGCACCGGGCTCAGCCAGCCGCCGAAGAACAGCAGCGTGATGAGGGCGCACATCAGGACGACCGCCATCAGCTCGCCGATCATGAACAGAAGGAACGGGGTCGAGGAATATTCGACCTGGTAGCCCGCCACCAGTTCCGCCTCGGCCTCGGGCAGGTCAAACGGGGGCCGGTTGGTTTCGGCCAGCGCCGAGACGAAGAACAGGACGACCATCGGCAGATGCGGCAGCCAGTACCACGAGAAGAACCCGAAGCTCCCGCGCTGCGCCTCGACGATCTCGGTGAAGTTCAGCGAACCGGTCGTGATGATGACCCCGATGATGATGAACCCGATCGAGACCTCGTAGGAAATCATCTGCGCGGCCGACCGCAGGCTCCCGAGGAACGGATATTTCGAGTTCGAGGCCCAGCCGCCCATGATGACGCCGTAAACCTCCAAGGACCCGATGGCGAAGATATAGAGAATCCCCACATTCAGGTCCGAAATCACCCAGCCATCGCCCCAGGGGATCACCGCCCAGGCGATCACCGCCAGGACGAACGAGATCATCGGGGCGATATAGAACACCGTCCGGTCGGCCCCTGCCGGAACCACGACCTCCTTGACGATATACTTGATGAAATCGGCAAAGCTCTGCAGCAGCCCGAAGGCCCCGACCACGTTCGGCCCCTTGCGCATCTGCACCGCCGCCCAGACCTTGCGGTCGGCATACATCAGGAAGGCAAGCGCGACGAGGATCAGCACCGTCACCAGCAGGCACTGCCCGAGGATCAGGAGGAAGAGACCGAAACCGCTGTCGAAGAATTCCATGTCCGCTCTCGCCTATTCTGCCGCGATGGCTCGGGTACGTTCCGCCGCCAGACGGGCCATTTCAGCCATGACGGAGGATGCCCTGAGGATCGGGTTCGTCTGATAATGGCCCGTGACCGGATTGGCAAACGCTGCTTTGCCGAGATTGCCCATCGGCAGCGCCTTCCAGTCGTTTTCCGGCACCACGTCGATCTGACCCAGATGCGGATGCGCCTTGAAAAGTGCGACGCGCAACTCGGCCAGAGTGTTAAACGGCAGCACCGCCCCCAGTTCCGCCGACAGCGCCCGGATGATCGCCCAGTTCTCCTTCGCCGCCCCGGGAGGGAACCCGGCCCGGTTGGCCATCTGCGGGCGGCCTTCCGTATTGACGAAGATGCCGCTTTCCTCGGTATAGGTCGCCGCCGGCAGGATCACATCGGCCCGATGCGCGCCCCGGTCACCATGGCTGCCCTGATAGATCACGAACGGGCCTTCGGGGATGTCGATCTCGTCCGCACCAAGATTGTAGATCACCTCGGCCTTCAGTGCGGCCTTGATCCCGCCATCGTTGCGGAACCCGATATCCATCCCGCCGACCCGCGAGGCGGCGTTGTGCAGGATCAGGAATTTCGAATTGGTGTTCTCGACCAGTTTCTGCGCCGCCGCCAGCACCGCAGGCCCATCTTCACCGGTCAGGGCGGCAGCCCCGAGGATGATGAGCGTCGCCTTGTCCTTCGCCTCGCCGATCTTCTTGTCGACAAGGCTCTGCAACGCGGCGCGGTCGGTGCCGACATGGAAATAATCATAAGTCAGATCAACGGCTTCCCCCACCAGCCCGATCTGCGCCCCCTTCGCCCAGGCCTTGCGGATGCGGGCATTCAGCACCGGGGCTTCCAGCCGTGGATTGGTCCCGATCAGCTGGATCATCTCGGCGTCGTCAATATCTTCAAGCCGCGCCGTCCCGACATAGGCCGACCGGTTGCCGCCAGGCAGCTTCGCGCCATCGGTCCGGCATTCGGTGATGCCCCCCAGCCCATCAATCAGCTGCTTCAGCGCGAACATCGCCTCTACCGGGGCCAGAGCCCCAGCGATCCCGGCGACCTTTTTGCCCTTCACGGCAGCAGAGACCGCCGCAAACGCCTCACCCCAACTGGCCGGAACCAGCTGGCCGTCGCGCCGCACATAGGGCTGATCCAGTCGCTGCGTCCTCAGCCCGTCCCAGACAAAGCGCGACCGGTCCGCGAGCCATTCCTCATTCACCCCGTCATGATTGCGCGGCAGGATCCGCATCACCTGACGGCCCTTGGTATCGACCCGAATATTCGAGCCGACCGCATCCATCACATCGATGCTCTCGGTCTTCTTCAACTCCCACGGGCGGGCGGTGAAGGCATAGGGCTTCGAGGTCAGCGCCCCTACGGGACACAGGTCGATCACATTGCCCTGCATCTCCGAGGTCAGCATCTGGCCGAGATAAGACGTAATCTCGCTATCCTCACCCCGGCCCGTCTGCCCCATCTCCGGCACACCGGCGACTTCAGTAATGAACCGCACACAGCGGGTACACGAAATGCACCGTGTCATCTGCGTATCGACAAGCGGCCCCAGATCGGGATCGATGGCGGCGCGCTTCGGCTCGCGGTAGCGGGAAAAATCGACCCCATAGGCCATCGCCTGATCCTGCAGGTCACACTCCCCGCCCTGATCGCAGATCGGGCAGTCGAGCGGGTGGTTTATGAGCAGAAACTCCATCACCCCTTCGCGAGCCTTCTTGACCATCGGGCTGGTTGTCTTGATCTCGGGCGGCTCCCCGTCCTTGCCGGGCCTGAGGTCCTTGACCTGCATCGCACAGGAGGCCGCCGGTTTCGGAGGCCCACCCACGACCTCGACCAGGCACATCCGGCAGTTCCCGGCAATCGACAGCCGCTCGTGATAACAGAAACGCGGGATTTCGACCCCGGCGACCTCGCAGGCCTGAATGAGCGTCAGCCTTGGGTCGACCTCGACCTCGGTGCCGTCGATGACGACTTTTCTCAGATCGGTCATGCGCGATCCTCTTGACTGGAGATCTCCGCAGCCGGTGCGGAATAGAAAACAAGAACGCCCAGAACGGCGGCTATCGACCAGAGACCAGTCGATCCCAGGGTCAGCCCGCGTTCCCCCAGAAGGACCGCTGCCATCGAAGAGCCCGAAAGAATCAGCGGCAACCAACCGAGCGCCGTCATCGGCCTTCCATGGCCAAGCTTGCGCACCAATATGGGCAGGAAGGCCGCGGAGGCCAGAATCGGCAGGAAGAACAGTATCGTCTGCAGGATTTCCATAACCTTAGTCCTTCTCCTGTCCGCCACATTCGCAGGGAATTTCGCCACCGCCGCCGCATTGGTGGCAGGTCTTGCCGTCCTTCAACTCGCCGGTGCCCCGACACTCGTTACAGCGCCGAAAGCCCGAACCGCCGCAGCGGGGGCAGGGTTTGCGTTCTTCGCTCATTCGAACCTCTCGGCGACATTGGGGCTGCTTTCAAGGGCCGGCCAGCGTTTGAAGGCCAGGACGTAGAGCATCACCAGATTGACGATGGGCACGAGCATGGTCAGCGCAATCCAGCCATTGTGACCGCTGCGCTTCCACAGCTGATAGAAGGGAATGACGATGATGCCGCCATAGATCAGAAGCATCAGCAGCCCCGGCAGGCCGATATTGATCATCGCAGGTCTCTCCTTGTCTCTGGTCGCCCCGTGTCAGCCATTCACACCGCCTCCAGCATCTTGCCGATCCGCGATCCGGCCGCGATCTCGCGCTGTCCGGCCCGGCAGACCGCCGCGCGCGAGCGCAGATTGTTGCGGGCAAAATAGGCATCCACCCCTTCATAGAGCGCGTCTTGGTCGATATGGCCTTCAAGAGCGGCAAAATCGGCGCGCGTATAGCCCTCGTCCGACAGGTCTCCGGCAATGCCGCGCCAAAGCACGTCCGCCCCGAGCTTGTTGAAGGCGAGGCCCGAACAATCGCGGCCGATGACACGGGCGATCAGCCTGTCGACCCCGTAATCCTGGGTCGACGAGGCGATTTCCGCCCCCCGCCGGTCGGTGTCCTCCGGCGACGCACAGGAGGATGCCAGCGCCATGACCAGCACCAGCGCGATCCGGTCCTTGAATATACTTCTCGGCATGATCTCGCCCGCAAATCTCATTCCGCGGCCACTCCCGAACAATTCCGCACCCGCCAGAGCCGCGCCTCGGTCAGCCACTCCCAGCCGAAAGCCTCGTCGCTGTCCCCATGGGCCTCACGATGCCGAAACCGCGCCATGCCCTCGGCCACGCTCGGTCGGTGTCCGACCGGCACCCACCACATCACCAGATTGGCGTTGCCGATGGCGTCATACCATTCTGCCCGCCGTTCGTAATACTGACGGTGCACGGTGTTCCAGACGAACCGGTCGAGGCTCGCCCCGTCTTCCCAGACCGACAGGGTCGCGGCGATCCGCGGATTGTCGCCGAACGGCCCCTCGGGATCGGTCTGCACCGCCTCCATCTCGTCGTCCGGCAGCCGCCAGACAAAGCCCTGACTGCGCGCCGCCGCCCCGTTCACCAGATCGAGCCCATCGACAAAGCCCTGCACCCGGGGATCATCCCAGTCATGGCGCAGGGTGCCGAAATTCAGCTCTGCGAGGTGGTGGTTGGCGGGTTGGGAGGTCATTCAGCGGCCAACCCCGAACAATTCTTCGTCCGCCACAGCCGAGCTTCCTTCAGCCATTCCCAGCCAAAGGCCTCCTCGCCGTCGCCGCGCGCTTTCCGCATCTCCAGCCGCTCCAGCCCCTCGTCCAGCATCGGGCGGTGGCCCGCATCGACCCACCACATGACGAAATGCTGCGCGCCCAGCACCTCGAACCAGTCCCGGCGGCGCTCGTAGAACTGCCGGTGCACGGTGTTCCAGACGAAGTTTTCCAGCGTCTCCACACTTTCCCAGACCGTCAGATTGGCCACGAATTGCGGGTCGCCGCCGATCTTGGTTTCGGTGTTGCCGGTCCCCGGCTCGCCCGAACCCTCCATCATCCAGACAAAGCCCGGCATCCGCTTGCCCATGCCGTTGATCCGGTCGAGCGCGGCCATGAATTCGGCGACGCGCGGATCGTCGGTGGGGGCCAGCAAACGGCCGACATTCAGCTCTGCCAGATGGCGGGTCATTCGGAAGCCTCCGCCGCGTCTTTCCAGTTCTGGATCGGCCAGCGCTTGAAGGTGAAGAACGCCAGATAAGCCATGAAGAGAAGCGAACCACTCATGTTCAACACCATGAAATACTCAAGCGCCCAGAAGCTGGTTGACATGATCAGACCTGGTCCGAGACTGAACACCAGCGGCAGGATGCCCAGTACCGCCCATCCCGCGCCGTGACCGGTCTTCAGCCACAGCACGACCCAGCAGACCGATGTGAAGAGTCCCGCGAGCGCCTGGATAATGAAGGACACAAGGTACGAGTCCATCCGGTCAGACCTTTTCCAGCAATTGCCCGATCCCGGACCCTGCGGCGATTTCCTCTTCGGCGATCCGGCAGGCGTCTTCTTCGGCCGCGCCAAGGCTGATATCGGGATCGATGCCTTTGGCCGCCAGATAGGTACGGGTGCGTTCATCGGCCCAGGCCTCGTATTCGGGCGAGCTCAGCCAATCCTCCAGCTCGTCAGGGCGGCGGCCCTCGGCGATGAAGCGCTCGGCCACCGCCTGCTGGCGGGTGTTCGCCGCATCCTCACGGTAGCGCACCGAAGTGCAGACATCAGCCGTAGTCTGCGCCATGCCGATCTCGAACCCGGCATCGAGGAAATAGCCCGGCATATCAGGTGCCCCGCCACCGGTGGAGCAGCCGGCAAGCGCCAGTGCCAGTACAGTCAAATGCGTTCTCACTGTCTCGTCCTTCCCCTGATTATTCTTGCCACATGGCTGTTATCCACTCGTCACGCGCAATTATTCAGCCGCCACCGCACTGACCCGCCCGGTCCGCTTGGCCTTGATCCGGTCCTCGATCTCGTCGCGGAAATGCCGGATCAGCCCCTGGATCGGCCAGGCCGCCGCATCACCGAGCGCACAGATCGTATGGCCCTCGACCTGCTTGGTCACGTCGAACAGCATGTCGATTTCCTCGGGCTCGGCATCCCCCTGCACCAGCCGTTCCATCACCCGCATCATCCAGCCGGTGCCTTCCCGGCAGGGCGTGCACTGGCCGCAGCTTTCGTGCTTGTAGAACACGCTCAACCGCCAGATCGCCTTGATGATATCGACCGAATTGTCCATCACGATCACCGCCGCCGTCCCCAGTCCCGAGCCGAGATCATTGCGCAGATAGTCAAAATCCATGATCGCATCGCGCATGTTCTCACCGCGCACGCACGGCACCGAGGACCCGCCCGGGATCACCGCCTTGAGGTTATCCCAGCCGCCCCGGATACCGCCGCAATGCTTCTCGATCAGCTCCTCGAAGCTGATCGACATCGCCTCTTCCACAACGCAGGGGTTGTTCACATGGCCCGAGATCGCAAACAGCTTGGTCCCGGCATTGTTCGGCCGCCCGAAAGAGGCAAACCACTCCGCCCCGCGCCTCAGGATCGTCGGCGCCACCGCGATGCTCTCGACGTTGTTCACCGTGGTCGGACAGCCATAAAGCCCGGTATTGGCCGGGAAAGGCGGCTTCAGCCGCGGCATCCCCTTGCGGCCCTCGAGGCTTTCCAAGAGCGCCGTCTCCTCACCGCAGATATAAGCCCCGGCCCCATGATGCAGATAGACATCGAAATCCCAACCGGACTTGGCCGCATTCGGGCCCAACAGCCCCGCATCATAACACTCGTCGATGGCAATCTGCAGCGCCTCACGCTCGCGAATATATTCGCCGCGCAGATAGATATAGGCCGCATGCGCCCCCATCCCGAACCCCGCGATCAGACAGCCCTCGATCAGCGAATGCGGATCGTGGCGCATGATTTCGCGGTCCTTGCAGGTGCCGGGTTCCGACTCGTCGGCATTGACCACCAGATAATGCGGCCGCCCGTCGCTTTCCTTCGGCATGAACGACCATTTCAGCCCGGTCGGGAACCCGGCCCCGCCGCGCCCCCTGAGGCCGGAGGCCTTCATCCGCTCGACCACCTCGTCGCGGCCCAGCTTGATGAGATCGGCGGTCTTGTCCCAATGCCCCCGCGCCATCGCGCCCTTCAGCGAGCGGTCATGCATCCCGTAGATATTGGTGAAGATACGGTCCTTATCTTCGAGCATTGTGAACCTTCCTTAGCAACGGAAACACGATCAGGAAATAGACTGCCATCCCGAGAACGACGAACAGGACTGCTGCAGCCACGAGGTATTTGTAAGCGTCATCGTAGGTCAGTCCGAATGCAGGTCTGCCGTCGGGTGTTCCATAAGCGCCAACCAGGAATGTCATCGCGGCCAGAAACACGGCACTGAGTATCCCCAGCACCACAAAGAACTTGGTGAAAGCCCTCTTCAGAAGACGTTCAGCTTCTTCCGGCGTGGGATCGGCTTCGATCTGATCGCTGGCGGTATTAAATCCGACTTCGCGCGTCATCGGCCCGCCTCCTCGCCTTGCCCGCGCCCGCAAGCACGGGCGATCTGCGCGGTTATCACCAGACAGTTGTGCCACGCGTGCGTAATGCAGGAGATGTGATCCTTACCGGCGTGCATCGTGAACCCTCCTGATCCCGAGAATGAGAATGCGCCATATGGCGAGGGCAATGAGACCCGCCAGCAAGAGGCCCATCCAGCCGACCAGACGATAGGCCGTGAGCTGGTCCAGCCCGTAAGGCGGAACCCCGCTTGCCGGGGCCCACAAGCCGATGAGCTGGCCGAGGAAAAACAGATAGCCAAGGCCCAGCACGATCAGCACGGCGAAGAATTTCGAATACTGCCGGTTGATCAGATAGGTCTTCTGCCGCTCGGACAGCGGACGCCCCTGTGGCTGCGTGTCAGAGGGGGAAAGCTGGTCTTCCATGCTCATTCCTCCCTCATCCGCATCCAGGCCCGGATCAGCACCACGAAGGCCCAGAACAGCGCCGCCAGACAGGCCATGTCCAACAGGAACGCAAAGCGCGGCGCGATCCCCAGCGCGCCACCGGCCCAGGACCCCAGCATCCACAGCACCATCGCGCCGAAGATCACCTGTGCGGCGCGGCGGATCTGGGCGCGGTTCCGGTCCTCAGACATGGCGGCTTTTCCGGTCAATAGACGTCCCCATCCTCAACCCGTTTCGAAAACTCGGTCTCGCCGCCCGAGGCCAGGACCTTCGCCTGCCCGATCCAGTCGTCACGGCTGACCCGCCCCTTGAAGCCCTTCAGATTGTCGTCCATCCAGGCGACTTCGTCAGCGTTCCACCCGGCGATCTGGTCGAAATGATAGATGCCGAGCGAGTTGAGCAATTGTTCAAGCTTCGGCCCCACACCCTTGATTTCCTTCAGATTATCCGCCTTACCCCCACGCGCCCCGTCCAGAGCCTGCGGCTGCGCCGCCTCCCCTGTCGCTGGCTTCGCCGGAGCAGCCTCGGCCGCAGGGGCTTTCGCCTCAGATGCCTTCGCCGTCGGAGCCGCCTCTTCGCCGTAGCGCCATTCCCCCTTGCGCGACGCCAGATCAGCCTCGCCCGCCAGCGCCTTGGACGGTTGCACAACCGATTTGGTCTCGGGCGCTGCAGCAGCCGCCGTCTCAGGCGCTGTGGTCGCCGTCGGCGCCGGATCAGGCGCCTCGGCCGGAGCCTCCGCCGCGACCGGGTCCTCCTCGCCTGCATCCGCCACCTCGGGCACCGTGTCGGCTACCGCCTCTTCGGGTAACTCGTCCGCTTCCGGCAACTCGTCCGGTTCCACCCAGGCATTCGCCGCCCGCGCCGCGGCGTCACGCTCCTCGTCGCAGAACAGCCAGTAGAACAGGAAGGCCAGCGTCATGGCGGCCAGAAACCCGAGGAACAGCCCCGCCAGCGGGTGGAAGCCGGCCAGCTTGACCACCAGCACCGCCAGGATCAGTCCGCCGACGATGCCGCCGACCCAGCACATCAGGATGCAGAACCGCGCACTTTCAATCTGGGATTTGTCGCTCATCTCTTCCCCCTTCATTCCCCTGCGGCGAATGCCTTCGCCTGCGCCACCCATTCGTCACGGGTCACGCGCCCCTTGAAGCCTTCGAGATTGTCATCGACCCAGGCGATTTCCGCCGCGCTCCAGGCGGCGATCTGGTCGAAATGATAGAAACCCATCGAATGGAGCAGCTTTTCCAGCTTCGGCCCCACGCCCTTGATCTTCTTCAGATCGTCCGGCTTGCCGCCGCGCGCCGCCTTCAGACCCTCGGGCTTCGCCTCAGCCGAGGCGGCCGATTTGGTCTCCGGCGCCTTCGCAGCCGGTTCTGGCCTGGGCTTCGGTTCCGCCTTCGCCTTCGGCGCCGGTTTCGCGGGTTTGCGCACCTTCACCGGGGCCTCGTCGCCGGTGATCCGCTTCACCGTGTCGCCAAGCTCGGCGGCCAGCGAAGCCGACGCGTTCAGATCATGCGCCTTCTTGCCCCCGGTCAGCGAGGTCAGCCCGCTCAAGGGTTCCGCCGCAAAGCGCCCGTTCTGCGGCCCCGGCGCGGGCACCTCGCCACGGGCAAAGGCGTCGATGATCTCGGCAAGCTTCTCTTCCGTCAGGTCCTCGTAATAATCCTTGCCGATCTGCGCCATCGGCGCGTTCGAGCACGCCCCCAGACACTCGACCTCTTCCCACGAGAACTTCCCGTCCTCGCTCAGTTCATGCGGCCGCGGCGCGATCTTGTCCTTGCAGACCGCAATCAGATCCTCCGCCCCGCAGATCATGCAGGACAACGTGCCGCAAACCTGGACATGCGCAACGGATCCAACGGGTTGCAGCTGGAACATGAAGTAGAACGAGGCCACCTCCATCACCCGGATCTTCGCCAGCCCGAGCATGTCGGCGATATACTCGATGGCCGGTTTCGTGACCCAACCTTCCTGCTCCTGCGCCCGCCACAAAAGCGGGATCACGGCAGACGCCTGCCGCCCTTCAGGATATTTCCCCATCTGCGCCTTCGCCCAGTCGAGATTGGCCGGGGTGAACGCGAAACTGTCGGGCTGGGCGTGGTGAAGACGGCGGAGCATTACATTTCCCTCCCGAAACTGATCCTGAGGCCTTGAAACCGCTCCGACAAAGCGATGCAGTTCCCCCCTCCCTCTGGGAGGGGGGTTAGGGGGGAGGCTCCCTCCAGGTATCGGATAACATCCAGAATGGCCAAGGTAACCCCTTCGATATTCGCCAGCACATCATTGTTCCAGAACCGCAAAACCGTAACGCCGGAGGCATTCAGGTCCCGGCTGCGCGCTTCGTCTTGTTCCGGCAATACGGCGTGTTGCCCGCCATCGACTTCGATGCACAGTTTCAATGCTGGCGCATAGAAATCCAGAATATAGGACTGTTCAAAGACAACCTGCCTGCGAAACCGCGTGCCCAGCGCATCCCGACGCAACACATCCCAAAGCTTTACCTCCGAGTCTGTCATATTCGCACGCAAGTATCGCGCACGGATGGTCATACCCGGCCCCCGGGAGAAGCACCGTCGCCCCTCTCCCCTAACCCCTCTCCCAGAGGGAGAGGGGAACTGCCCGGTTGCGCGATTGCTCACCGATCCACCTCCCCAAAAACAATATCCAGCGAGCCCAGGATCGCCGACACATCCGCCAGCTGATGCCCCGTGCACAGGTGATCCATCGCCGACAGATGTGCAAAGCCCGGCGCCCTCAGCTTGGCCTTGTAAGGCTTGTTGGTGCCGTCGGCGACCAGATAGACCCCGAACTCGCCCTTCGGCGCCTCGACGGCGGCGTAGATTTCGCCGGCTGGGACGTGGAAACCCTCGGTATAGAGCTTGAAGTGATGAATGAGCGCCTCCATCGAGGTCTTCATCTCGGCGCGCGGCGGCGGCGAGGTCTTGCCGCGCGTCATCACCTCGGCCCCTTTACATTCGTTCAGCTTTTCAACGCATTGCAGGATGATCTTCGTGCTCTCGCGCATCTCCTCCATCCGGCAGAGATAGCGGTCGTAGCAATCGCCGTTCTTGCCCACCGGCACCTTGAATTCGAACTCGTCATAGCATTCGTAAGGCTGCGCCCGGCGCAGGTCCCAGGCGAAACCGGAGCCCCGCACCATCACGCCCGTCATGCCCCAGTCATAGACATCCTGCTCGGTCACCACGCCGATATCGACATTGCGCTGCTTGAAGATGCGGTTCTCGGTCAGGAGGTCGTAGATATCCTGCAACCTGGCCGGAAACGCCTCGGCCCATTTGGCGATATCATCCACCAGATCCTGCGGCAGGTCCTGATGCACCCCGCCGGGGCGGAAATAGGCGGCATGCAGCCGCGCCCCGCAGGCCCGTTCATAAAAGACCATCAGCTTCTCACGCTCCTCGAAGCCCCAGAGCGGCGGGGTCAGCGCGCCAACGTCCATCGCCTGCGTGGTGACATTGAGAAGGTGGTTCAGCACCCGCCCGATCTCCGAGTACAAAACCCGGATCAGCGACCCCCTGCGCGGCACCGGTGTGCCGGTCAGCCGCTCGATGGCCAGACACCAGGCATGCTCCTGGTTCATCGGGGCCACATAATCCAGCCGGTCGAAATAGGGCAGGTTCTGCAGATAGGTGCGGCTTTCCATCAGCTTTTCGGTTCCGCGATGCAACAGGCCGATATGCGGATCGCAGCGTTCCACGATCTCGCCGTCCAGCTCCAGAACCAGCCGCAAAACCCCATGCGCCGCAGGGTGTTGCGGGCCGAAGTTGATGTTGAAATTGCGGATCTTCTGTGCCGCCGTCAGGGTGTCGCCTTTGGTGCTCATGTCGCTTCGATCCTTGCCATGTTCTGCTTCCAGCGCTCGGGGATGCGGCCCTCGAAGAACCGGTTGCAGAAGTCGTATTGCGGCTGCAACTCCCGGATAACACGCGTCAGCCTGTCCTCGTCAAGCTTCAACGACTTGCCGGTGAAAACCTGTTTCCCAAGCGCGCCGTCCTTCGGGGCTATGCCGATGAAATCGGTGACCCCCCGCAGCGTCTCGGCGCCGTGTTCCGAGCGGAAGAGGTCTTCGTAAAAGATCACATGCCGCCGGGCCTCGGGAATAGTGCGAAAGAGATTGTCCAGAGCGGCGGCATAGTCCGAGCGCAGATTGGCGTTCTCTTTCCTGCCCTTCAGGAACCGGTCGACCATCTTCAGCGCCTTTTCATCAAACTCCGCGCCCTTGCCGGCCACGTTGCCCGCATCCATGCGGATCTGCGACCACAGCCGGTCGGCGGGATCGCGCAGCATCAGCAGGAAACGGACATCGTCGGTGATCGCCAGCATCTCCTCGAACCGGTGCCCGTCGAGCGCCATGTAGACCGGGGTGATATCGACCACCACCTTGCGGCGGCCCCTGCCCTTGCACAGAAAGCGGAAATAGTCCGAGTGATCGCCATCCTCGCCTGGCCGGATGGCGGAATAGTCACACAGAGTCTCCACCCGCTTGCGGGTCTTGAGGAAGCGCACCGGATGGCGGTACCAGTCGCGTTTCTGCCGCGCGGCCAGTTCCTCGAACCTCTGGACGCGCTTTTCGTGCACCGGCATCGGAATATCGCCGCAGATGGCGTTGAAATAGTGCATTTCCTTGATGGGGCGGAAATGGCAGTCGGGATGGTTCGACAGATAGTCATACATCCAGGTCGTGCCGGATTTCTGCGCGCCGATACCAAGAAGAAGGGTCGGGTCCGCCATCGCCGTCACGCCGCCTCCATCGCCATGGTGTCATGCCAGCGGGCGGGAAGGTCACCGCCGAACCAGTCGTTGCAGAACGCGTAATGCGGCGCGAGCGCTTCATAGAGGCGGCGACGCTGCTCTGGCGCAAGGGGATGTTCGGGGCTCTTGTGTTCGATCCGCCCAAAGGCCCCGGGATGGGGTGTGATACCGAGAAAATCCGTCAGGTCGCGCAGGGTTTTCGGTCCGCGGTCCGGATGGAAGAGCTCCTCGTAAAAGGTCACGTGCAACCTTCCGGGGGTCGCGGCTTCGGTCAGATTGCGCAGGACCTTGGGGTAATCCGAGCGCTCCCAGAGTCCCGCCAGCCCGCCATCGAGAAACCGCTTCAGAAACTTGTCGAGAATCGCCTCGAACTCTGCCTCAGTTTCCTGTTTGCGGTTGCTGCGCATTCTGAGATGCGACCAGGCCCGGTCTACCGGATCGCGCAAGAGCAGCAGGTAGCGGACATCCGGCACCGTGCGGGACATGTCGCGCAGGGTCTCGGTATCGAGCATCATGTATTCCGGCGTCAGATCGGCCACCAGGCGCTGACCCTTGCGCCCCGTACACAGATAATCGCGGAACCCGGCGTGTTCGGGGGCGTCGGGATCGATCTTCAACCAGTCGTCCAGAGCCTCGATCCGCTTCTTCAGCCAGCGTCGGCGCGCGCGGTCGCGCCAGCCACATTTTTCAAGCGCCCGCTCGGCTTCCCTGCGCTGCCCGCGACGGATTTTCGACTTCCGCGCCCAGGTATCGGGATCGCGGGCGTTATAGTAGTTCAGTTCCTTGATCTCGCGGATATGGCAATCGGGATGGGACTTGAGATACTCGTAAAGCCAGGTCGTCCCCGCCTTGGGGACCCCGGCGCAGATCAGAAGGGTCGGCGGATCGCCGTTGCCGTCACGCATCGCCGGGTTTTTCCTCCGGCAGGATGTATTCCGCGCCCTCCCAGGGGCTCATGAAGTCGAACTGGCGGTAATCCTGTACCAGCTTCACCGGCTCGTAGACCACCCGTTTCTCGACCTCGTCATAGCGCACCTCGACATAGCCCGTGGTCGGGAAATCCTTGCGCAACGGGTGGCCTTCGAACCCGTAATCGGTCAGCAGACGACGCAGATCGGGATGGTCCGAGAACTCGATCCCGTACATGTCGTAGACCTCGCGCTCCAGCCAGTTGGCCGACGGGAAAACTCCCGAGACCGAGGGCACGATCTCGCCCTCGCGGGCCTCGACCTTGACTCGGATCCGCTGGTTTTCGCGCATCGACAGCAGATGATAGACCACATCAAAGCGCTTTTCGCGGTCGGGATAGTCGACGGCGGTGATATCGATCAGCGTGGTGAACTGGCAGTTCATGTCCGTCCTGAGAAACTGCAGGAAGGACGCAATCGCGTTCGGCACCACCTGGACGGCGACGATATCGCGGTCGGTCCCGGCAGAGACGACCGCGTCTTCCTGCCTGACCTCCAGCACATTGGCGAGTTCAGTGAGAGCTTCGTGGTCCATTCCGGCCCCTTTCAGCGAACGATTGTACCCGTCCGGCGGATTTTCCGCTGCAATTGCAGGATACCGTACAAGAGCGCCTCCGCCGTCGGCGGGCAGCCCGGGACGTAGACATCCACCGGCACGATCCGGTCGCAGCCACGCACGACCGAGTAGGAGTAATGATAATACCCGCCACCATTGGCACAGGACCCCATCGAGATCACGTAGCGCGGCTCGGGCATCTGGTCATAGACCTTGCGAAGTGCGGGGGCCATCTTGTTGGTCAGCGTCCCGGCAACAATCATCAGGTCCGACTGACGTGGAGACGCCCGCGGCGCCGTCCCGAACCGCTCCAGATCATAGCGCGGCATCGAGGTATGCATCATCTCGACCGCACAACAGGCCAACCCAAAGGTCATCCAGTGCAGGGACCCGGTCCGCGCCCAGTTGATGACATCCTCGGCGGAAGTCAGCAGGAACCCCTTCTCCTGCAACTGCGCGTTCAGGTCATGGGCGACTACCTCGGTATCGGTCCCGGCGTCGTTCTGCGCAGTACTCACACCCATCCCATGGCTCCCTTTCTGGTCGCTGTCATCCTGTCTCGCCCTTCGTCACACCGCATCGCTCAGACCCTGTACAGCCGCACCGGGCTGCCATCCTCACGCGCGATGATCCCGCGCGCCTCGTGATCCAGCTGCACCGCCTTCAGCCACCAGCCGGCCTTTTCACCGCCCAGAAACAATTCCTGATCCAGACGCGGCAACAGCTTCGCCTTGGCCTCCGCCACCTTCAGCCCCGGCGCACCTTTCGGCAGCACTTTCATCAGCGCCTTTTTCATTGCTTCGAACTTGGCACCGTTCACCCGCCAGGGCTTGCCTTCGCGGGTCAGTACTTCGATCGTGTCCTCAGAAGCCGCCATGCCAGCTCACTCCCATTCCAGCGCACCCTTTTTCCATTCATAGGCGAAGCCCACGGTCAGGATGGCGAGAAAGATCATCATCGACCAGAAGCCGAAGACGCCGTTTTCCTGGAACGACACCGCCCAGGGGAACAGGAACGCCACTTCGAGGTCGAAGATGATGAACAGGATCGAGACGAGGTAGAACCGGACATCGAACTTCATCCGCGCGTCATCGAAGGCGTTGAAACCGCATTCATAAGCCGAGATCTTTTCAGGGTCTGGGTTGCGCACAGCTATGACGAGGGCGGCAAGGATCAGGACGAGGCCCAGAACGATGGCAAGGCCGAGGAAAACCAGGATCGGCAGGTACTCGCGTAAAAGCTCTTCCAAGGGGGTCTCCTTCCTGCCTGTCCGGGGGGCGCGGCCCCGGCATCCGGGTTTGTCACTCGATACTCTCCGCATTCGGCAAGGTCAACCAATCAAGGCGAGGTTATCGACCGGTAAATGCCGCACCCAAAAGCCCGATTTTCCCCATCTTCACGACACATTTGGCCCCTAGATGGAAGAGGTTGGGTCGAGTTTTGCGTAACCGTCATCCCTGTCGCGTCCGTTCCGTTTGCGTATTCCCGAAGTCAGACGAGTGATTGGTGTCCGTGCCTTCAATGTCGCAATCTTTTCCCGGCGCAGACTGGATGCGCCTCGCCGCCGCCGCGCTGTTGCTGGCGGGGCTGGAATACATCTTTCGACAACTCGGCTTTTCCAACAGCATGGTGGCTGCCCTGCAGCCCGGCGCCGGGATCGCGCTGATGATGACGCTGATCTGGCGGGTCCGGGGCGCTGTCGCGGCCTTCGTGGCCTATCTGATCCTGCCGACACTGTTCGGAGACACCCCTGCGATCCCCGACGCCACCCTCCGCGCCGTCGTGGCCCTCGGCGCGGCAATGGCCATGCGGACGATTCACCGGCGGGGTTCGGATCACTCACATGTCCTGGAGTGGGCCTCGTTTTTCGGCTTCGGTGTTGTGGCGCCGTCGCTGATCTGGGTCGGGCTGAACTCGGTGATGCAGTGGCTCGCCCATGGCGCGATTCCGGAATTTTCCTCGATGCTTCTGGCGGCCCTGGGGCTGATGCTGTCGATCCAGATGGTCGTCGCCATCCTGGCCAATATTCCCGAGATCAGCCGCGTTCCCGGGCTCTGGCGCCAGGGGGTGGGGACTTCGCTCGCGATGATGATCGCCTTTATCGGCTTCGTAGCCCTCCTGCCCTATATCTCGGCCCCCGGCGCACCGGGTCTCATGCTGCTTCTTGGTCTGCCGGTGGCGCTCTGGATCGCCAAGCAGCCCAATTCGCTGCCCGGCGCGATCGTCACCTTCGCCGGAGCCTGTCCGCTTTTATGGATGCTCATCACCCGCGTGGGCCAGATAGACCACCCGCAAGTCACCCAGGCCGTGCTCTATCTCTTCATCCTCATCGTCGTTGCCCAGCTTTTTCACGCCTCCGAACAGGACCGGCTGGCCACGATCGCGGAAGTCACCCGCTCCCGAGATGCGCTGGAGGATATGGTCACGCTGCGCAATGCCGAAATGGCCCGGATGATCCGCCAATCCTCAGAGGACACCGCAGCCCGAAAGCGCTTTCGGGCACTGATGACCGAAGAGGTCACCGAACCCCTGAAAAAGGTCTCGGCGTCTCTCCGGGCCTTGAGCGAGGCCGACCGCCGCGAAGATCACCGCACCCGTCTCGACACGCTCGAGGGCCGCATCGACGAGATCGCCCAGAGCACACGCCGGATCACCAACGACCCGCAATTCCGGGGCGACTGAGACCGGGGAAGGTCAGAGCCGGAAGGCGGCAAGTTCGGGAACCGAAATTTTTCGAAAATTTCGGCCGCATTTTTTGAAAAAATGCGGGGGCTGAAGATTTGAGATGAGGTGCCGGGCTGGGCTGGGCGATAGCTGCCCTCAACCCAAGGGACGGGTCCCGCGGCCGCAATATCCCCGCGTGTCCCGACAGAGCAACGGCACTTTGATCACAGTACGATTGACCGGGACGGGTTTTGGACCTAAACGGACATCAGTGGTGATTTGTCGAACCGGATTGCGGGCCACTTTAAACATGCCGCTAAAGAGGTCGCGGTCCCGTCGCAGGATGACCCCGATCGAATTGCCCCGGTCGGGGTTTTGTTTTGCGAAAGGAGGCCGCGAGAGCGGCTTGTATGAAATGACAGACTGGCATCCACGCACCAAGCTCGTCCATTCCGGAACCACCCGCTCGCAGCATGGCGAGATGTCGGAGGCGCTGTTTCTGACCCAGGGCTTCGTCTATCCGAACGCCGAGGCGGCCGAAGACCGTTTCGTCAACGGCACGGAGAGCGATTTCATCTACGCCCGGTACGGCAACCCAACCGTGCGGATGTTCGAAGAGCGCATCGCCGATCTCGAAGGGGCGGAAGATGCCTTTGCCACCGCCTCGGGGATGGCAGCGGTGAATGCGGCCCTGATGTCCGGCCTGAAGGCCGGGGATCATATCGTCTCGGCGCGCGCGCTCTTCGGGTCCTGCCTCTATATCGTCGAGACCATTCTGCCGCGTTTCGGGGTCGAAGTGACGCTGGTGGACGGAACCAGTATCGAAGAGTGGGAAGCGGCGGTGCGGCCCGACACCAAACTGGTGTTTCTGGAGGCCCTGTCAAACCCGACGCTTGAGGTGATCGACATTCGCAAGGTCTCCGAGATCGCCCATCGCAACGGGGCGCTGTTGGTGGTGGACAATGTCTTCGCCACGCCGATCTTCCAGCGCTCGCTGGAACTGGGCGCGGATGTGGTGATCTATTCGACCACCAAACATATCGATGGCGGCGGGCGCTGTCTCGGCGGCGTGGTTCTGGGGACACGGGCGTTCATCCGCAAGACCCTGGAGCCGTATCTGAAACATACCGGCGGCGCTCTGAGCCCGTTCAATGCCTGGGTGATGTTGAAGGGAATGGAGACGCTGGATTTGCGCTGCCGGGCGGCGGCGGCGACAGCGCAGATGCTGGCGGAGGCGCTGGAGGGGCATAACAAGCTGGCTCGGGTGCTCTATCCGGGGCTGGCCTCGCATTCCGACCATGCGCTGGCGAAATCGCAGATGAGCGCCGGCGGGACCATCCTGTCGCTGGACCTGCATGGCGGCAAGGACGCGGCCTTCCGGTTCCTCAACGGGCTGAAGATCGTGAAGATTTCCAACAATCTCGGCGACGCGAAGAGCATCATCACCCATCCCGCCACCACCACTCACCAGCGGCTGAGCGAAGTGCAGCGGGCGAGCCTCGGGATCGGCGCGGGGCTGGTACGGCTGTCGGTAGGGCTGGAAGATGGCGGAGATTTGCTGAAGGATATCCGCGAGGCGCTCAAACTGGCCTGAGCGCCCGCGACGCGAAAGGAAGCGGATATGGCAGACAGACCGACCCGCGAGGATGCCGAGGCGGCGGTCCGGGTGTTGCTGGAATGGGCCGGCGACGATCCCGAGCGCGAAGGTCTCAGGAAAACGCCGTCCCGGGTGGCCGAGGCCTATGGCGAATGGTTCGCGGGCTACGGGCTCGATCCGGAAGAAATGCTGAAGAGCACCTATAGGGAAGTCGAGGGCTATGACGAGATGATCGTCTTGCGCGACATCCGCTTCACCTCGTGGTGCGAGCATCACCTGGCACCAATGACCGGGGTGGCCCATGTCGGCTATCTGCCCGACAAGCGGATCATCGGCGTGTCGAAACTGGCGCGGCTGGTCGAGATCTATGCGCGGCGCCTGCAGGTACAGGAAAAGCTGAACGCCCAGATCGCAAATACCCTGGCCGAAGTGCTGAAGCCGCTCGGGGTGGGTGTGGTCCTGGAGGCCGAACATCAATGCATGACCACGCGCGGCATCCAGAAGCCAGGCACGACGCTGGTGACCTCGATGATGCTGGGGAGTTTCCGGTCCACCCGCGAAACCCGGCGGGAATTTCTGGACCTGATCGCGCAGCGCTAGTTGTGAGCTTTCAACAGGTTGTCCATTCGATCCCAATCGAGTTGGTTGGAGTTACCACGCAACAACCTTGTTCGGAGGGATCGAATGAACATGCACAAGAATGCCAGACCGACGCCGCTGGGTCGAGAACGGCTTGTCGGGATGATTGCGGGCGGCTTCAAGATGATGGAGGTCGTGACGCTGCAAGGAGGGGAGGGATCCCGGTACGTCACCTGTCCCGGGACCTCGCGGTATGACACACTGGCGCAATCCGCCGAGCGCGCATTCGGGACCGAAATCAGGAGGACAGGATGACCCAGCCGATCGAATTCTTTTACTGGCCCACGCCCAATGGCTGGAAGATCGCCATCGCACTTGAGGAATTCGGCCTTCCTTACGATCTTCGCCTGGTCGATATCGGCAAGGGCGACCAGTTCGATCCCGCCTTCCTGAGGATCGCCCCCAACAACCGAATGCCCGCCATCGTCGATCCCGACGGCCCCGACGCTGCCCCGATCTCGATCTTCGAATCCGGCGCCATCCTGCAATATCTTGGGCGCAAATGCGGGAAGTTCTACGGGGCCTCAGAGCGTGATCGCGTCGAGGTCGATCAGTGGCTGATGTGGCAGATGGGCGGCCTCGGCCCGATGGCCGGGCAGGCGCATCACTTCCTGAAATACGCCCCGGCGATGGACCCGCCCAACGACCTGCCCTATGCCAAAGACCGCTACCGGAACGAGGTGGCGCGGCTCTACGGCGTCCTCGACCGGCGCCTCGCCGACCGCGACTATGTAGCGGGCGACTATTCCATCGCCGACATGGCCATCTGGCCCTGGGCCTCACTCTGGGAGGGCCAGCAGCAGGATATCGCCCAGTTCCCCAACATGGAGGCCTGGCTCGCCCGCGTCGGCTCCCGCCCCGCCGTCCGGAAGGGCCAGCAGCTGAAGATCGAGCTGCGAGGCGGGACGCGGACGAAAGACGAGCAGAAAGTGCTATTCGGGCAGAAGGAGCAGGACAGGTGAGCAACCCAAGAGAAGACGCAGCAGTCGCCTACGAGGCCATTTCGCAAGCGCTGCGCCGCGCGGCGCGCCATGCCGACGTCACGGCCGTGCATTTCCGGGCCGGAGACGTTCCGCGCGCCGGCGCGCATACCGTGGCGCTCATGGGCGATCTGGAGGCGGCGCAGGCGCTGTTGAGCGAACGCCTGATCGTGGCCGCCCGCTTCGCCGATCCGGGGCCGGACGATCAGGGCAGCTGATTTACCACCCCCTCAGGCGTTTCCGATCAGGATTCCCGCCGCCAGCACCAGCGATCCGCCGAGCACGACTTGCAACGCGGCCCGCAGCCACGGCGTTTCCATGTAGCGGTTCTGGATCCAGGTGATCGCCCAAAGCTCGACGAAGACCACCGCAATCGCCACCGAAGTCGCGGTCCAGAAATCCGGGATCAGGTAGGGCAGCGCGTGGCCGAGGCCGCCCACCGTCGTCATGATCCCCGAAGCCAGCCCGCGCTTGACGGGCGAGCCGCGCCCCGACAGCTTGCCGTCGTCGTGCGCGGCCTCGGTGAACCCCATCGAGATCCCCGCCCCGACCGAGGCGGAGAGGCCGACGAGGAAGGTCTGGAACGTGTCGCCGGTGGCGAAGGCTGCCGCAAAGATCGGCGCCAGGGTCGAGACGGAGCCGTCCATCAGCCCGGCCAGACCGGGCTGTACATAGGTCAGGATGAACTGCCGCCGCTCGGCATGGGCCTCCTCGTCCTTCACTTCTTCGGGCGTATGGGCCTCGCTCAACCGCACCGCCAGCCGGATATGGCCGCGCTCGGCCGCAGCCAGATCGCCGAGCAGCTTGCGGGTATCGGCGTCAGTGGTCCGCTGTGCCGCCGCCTCGTAATACCGCGCCGCCTGATCCTCCATCCGCTCGGCCATGTCGCGGGTCTTCTCGATGCCGAGCGGCCGCACCAGCCAGTCCGGCTTGCGGTCATAAAAGCCGCGCACATGCTCGCGCCGGATCAAGGGAATGGTCTCGCCGAAGCGCTTCACGTGCAGGTCGATCAGCCGCTGGCGGTGGCCATCCTCCTCGACCGCCATCTCCTCGAAGATCTTCGCCGAGGCCGGAAAAGCCTCGCGCAGCCCGTCCGCATAGGCCCGATAGATGCGCGCGTCGTCCTCCTCGGCGGCAATGGCCAGCGCCAGCACCTCCTGTTCGGAGAGGCTGTCGAAATCGCGTTTTCCCGCGCCGAAAAACCTGTTCAGCATGCCGTGCTCCCTGTGCCGCGATGCTTTCAATCTAGGCAGGCTCGCAGCATCCGGCAATGTGGCAAGGCTACCAGCGCGAAACCTGCTCGAAAATGCCTTGTGCGATCGCATCCGGGCTCGGCAGTTGCGACACATCCCCGCCGCCGCCCGCATAGCCCTCATAGAGCGCCCCCAGCCGCGACACCGTATCGGGATGGGTGGGCGAGCCGTGCAGGGTGAACATGAAGCGCTGCGCCTCTTCGACATCCTGCGCCGTCGCCCCCATCCTTGCGAGGATCCGCCCCGCATGGCGGTCGGCGAACAGTTCCTTTGACCAGGGGCTGTCGAAACTGAAGGCCATCGCCATCGGTTGGCTCATCGCCTGGCTCGCCTGCGCCTCGGCATCGACGAAATGTCCGACCTCATGGGCAAAGACCCCGTATTGCGCCCATTTGTTGTTCCGCGACACATCAAGCTGCCCCATGAACAGCGGATTGTAATACATGAAATGCTGGAACCCCAACAGCGCCACGGGCTGCCCCCAGGGGTTCAGTTGGTAGACCGGGACCGGGATCGCATAGGCGTTCGGCACCTGATAGGACCGGCAGAGCGCCACCTCGCCGAGCGGCACCTCCTTGCGGGTCTCCTCCAGAACGTCCTTCAGCACCGTGATCGAATATGGCGATGGGTCCAGGCAGGGGGCGGGCAGGTTCTGGGCCGAAACCGGCGCCGGCAGGCCGAGGGCGGAAATGGCGATGAGGGTTTGAAGCAGGCGCATTCGTGAACTCTTTCAATCGGTTGGGCTCTCCCCGCCAACCATAGACCAGCCGCAACCGCTTTGTGAACCGGCCCCGGGAGGCCGGTATCACTTTTGCGCTGTCAAGCGCAGAGGCGCCAGGTCTCGACCTGTTTGTCGATTGTCATCGCCGCCGCCGCTGCCGTGAAGGCCGCGAAATGGGGCGTCTGGCGGTGCGCCTCCAGCGCCGCCTGATCGGCATAGATCTCGTACAGCACGAACTGGCCCGGTGCTTCGGCGCGCTCGGCGACATCGAAATGCCGGCAGCCCGGCTCGAGCGACAGCGAATTGGCCGCCTGTTTGACCAGAAGGTCGCGCATGGCGGTGTGATCCGCCGCCGCCACCTGCCACCTGACCAGCAATACGAACATCGTTCCCTCCCTTGCCGAAACGGATGACTTTACCTTTCGCCCAGGGACCGACAGGGTGCAACCCGACAAAGCACGAGGCGGGCATGAGCGGCAGGTACAATATCGCGGTCTTCGAGGGCGACGGCATCGGTCCCGAGATCATGGCACCGACCTTGCGTGTTCTCGACGTCACCTGTGACCGGCTGCAATTGCCACGGCTCGGGTTCACCGCCCATCCCGCCGGGGCCGGGCATTATGCGAAGACCGGAGAGGACCTGCCCGAAGCCTCGGTCGCCGCCGCCCGTGCCGCCGACGCGGTGCTGCTTTCGGCCATGGGCGATCCGGCGATCCGCAAGCCCGACGGCACCGAACTGACCCCGCAGATCGCCCTGCGCTTCAAGCTCGGCCTCTATGCCGGGGTGCGGCCCGTCAAGGTCTGGCCGGGCCAGCCCTGCCCGCTGGCCGATCCGAGGCGCGAGCAGATCGATTACGTCCTCATCCGCGAAAGCACCGAGGGGCTGTTCGCGCATATGAACGAGGGCGTGGTCACCGAGACCGACGCCACCGAAACCCTGCGCATCACCCGCGCCACCTCCGAAAAACTCTTCGACTTCGCCTTCCGCCTCGCCGCCCGCCGCGCCAAGCTGAAGGGCAGGCCCGGCAAGGTCACTTGCGTCGACAAGGCCAATGTCTTCCGCGCCTTCTGGTACTTCCGTTCGATCTTCTTCGAGCGTGCAAAAGCCTTCCCGGACATCGCCGCCGACGCCGCCTATGTCGACGCACTGGCCATGTGGATGGTCCAGCGCCCGTGGGAGTTCGACGTGCTGGTCACCGAGAACATGTTCGGCGACATCCTGTCGGATCTCGGTGCCGGTATCGGCGGCTCGCTCGGCCTCGCGCCCTCGGCAGATATCGGCGATGACGCCGCCGTCTTCCAACCTTGTCACGGCACCGCGCCTGACATTGCCGGGCAAGGCAAGGCCAACCCGCTGGCGATGATCCTCTCGGGTGCGATGATGCTGGACTGGCTGGCGGGCGAGAAGGGAGATGCGCGGCTGGGCGAAGGTGCAACCCTGATCGAAACCGCGGTGGCCCGCGTTCTGGCGGATGGCTCTGCGCTGACCGGCGACATCGGCGGGACCGCCGGAACCGAGGATTGCGCCGAGGCGGTCATCCGCGCCCTCGATGGCTGATTTGCGAGTCGCCTCGCTCGGGGCCGGTTATTTCGGCCGGTTCCAGATCGCCGCCTGGCAGCGGATGGAGGGGGTTGCCCTGCTCGGGATCGCCGATCGGGACCCTGCGCGTTTTACCGGCATAAATCCGAAAGCGCCGGTTTTCGGTCACCTCGCCGACCTCTTGGCCCTTTGTCCCGATATCCTCGACCTCGCCACCCCGCCCTCGACCCACGCGGCGCTGATCCGCGCCGCCCTCGGCCATGTCCCGACCATCATCTGCCAGAAGCCGTTTTCCACCAGCCTCACCGAAGCCCGCACCCTCGTCGCAGAGGCCGCTGAGGCCGGGACCAAGCTGATCATCCACGAAAATTTCCGCTTCCAGCCCTGGCACCGTTGCATTCGGGAAGTGCTCGACCACGGCAGACTCGGCCATATCCTGAACGCCCGTTTCGCCCTCCGCCCCGGAGACGGCCAAGGCCCCAACGCCTATCTCTCCCGCCAGCCCTATTTCCAGACCATGCCCCGTTTCCTGATCCACGAGACCGGCATCCATTTCATCGACCTGTTCCGCTTCCTCTTCGGCGAGCCGGAAGCGCTGACCGCCGATCTGCGCAGTTGCAATCCCGCGATTCTCGGTGAAGACGCAGGGTGCTTCACGTTTCATATCGGCGATCTGCGCGCCCAGTTCGATGCCAACCGCCTGCTCGATCACCGCGCCTCGAACCCGCGACTGACCATGGGGGAATTCGAAATCGAGGGCACCGACGCGACCCTCAGCCTAACTGGCGAGGGCATGATTCTGCGCCGTGAACACGGCAATCCGAAAGCGGAACTCATTGCCTGCCCCTTCAAGAATATCGATTTCGGAGGCGACTGTGTCTTTGCCTTTCAGAGCCATGTGCGCGACCATCTGGTCCAAGGCACGCCGCTGGAAACCGGGGCGCGGGACTATCTGCGCAACATGGAACTGGAAGAGCTGATCTATCAGGCCGCAGCCGAAGGCCGCCGACTGACCTGCGGGAGGGAAAAATGAGCGACACCTGGACCATCACGGCGCTGAAATACGCCGAGCGCACGGCCCGCAAACGCTATGAAAGCTTCATCTTCGAGGACGACCACGCCTCGGACCAGCCGATGGACTATTATGTCTGGCTGTTGCAAAACGGCCCCCGCTCGATCCTCGTCGATACCGGCTACGACGCCGCCGAGGGGGCCAATCGCGACCGCCCCATCGAACAGGACCCCGCCGACATGCTGGCCGAGATGGGCGTCGATCCGGGGCTGATCGACACGGTGATCCTGACCCACCTGCACTACGACCACGCCGGAACGCTCAAACGCTACCCCAAGGCCAGACTCTGGGTGCAGGAGCGCGAGATGGCCTATGCGACCGGCCCCTGCATGTGCCACGACCATCTGCGCTTCGTCTACACCGGCGACCATATCTGCGACATGGTCCGCGCCCTGTTCGAGGGCCGGGTCACCTTCACCAAGGGCTCCGCCGAGATCGCCCCCGGCGTCGAGACCCACCTCATCGGCGGCCATTCCCGCGGGCTGCAAGCGGTCCGCGTCCGCACCGAGCGCGGCTGGGTGGTGCTGGCCTCTGACGCCAGCCATTACTACGAAAACTACCAGACCGGCCGCCCCTTCCCCATCGTCGTCGACTTGCAGGAGATGCTCGACGGCTTCAACACCCTCCGCCACCTCGCCTCCGGCACCGACCACATCATCCCCGGCCACGACCCGCTGGTCCGGGCCCGCTATCCGAAGCGGGATGCGGGGTCGGACAAGCGGGTATTGCTGCATGTAGCGCCGGAAGGGTGAACGAAGCCGCCTCTGCCGCCGGACGCGACAGAACCCGTCAAGACGCATCCCTCAAAGGCTGGCCACCGCATCGCTGATCGCGAGATACATTCTCTCTGGCCGTACTTCGGATAAAGGACGAAACCCGTGGGCCAAATAGAATGCCCGCCTCTGCTCGAAATGCGCATCCCTTAACACGTCAAGCACCAGAGCCGCGCAACCGATCTGCTCCGCGATACCGATGCTTCGCACAACAGCGTCAGCCAGAAGTACCCCGCCCAGCCCCTGCCCTTGAGAGCGTAGATCCACCGCCAACGCATTGAGATAGATCGCCGGGATCTCCTGCCGGTCCAGCCGCGTCTGCAGCGCTCCGGCCTCGTCACAGCGTACCGAATGCGCCTGCAGCGCGTAGAAGCCCAGCACTGCCTTCCCCCCGCGCGTCGCGCACCAGACCCGCAGCCTGTTCGCCCTGATCCGGTCCGAGATCGACTGCCGGAACCAGCGATCCATCGCCTCGACCCCACAAGAAAAGGCCCCGCGATCATGCAGGGCCTTGTCGAAGGCTCGGATATCGAGCGGGGCCTCAGCCATCCTTCACGACGGCGTTCCGTTTGGCGATCAGCGCGGCCAGCGCCTCGTTCCGCAGCCCCGGCCCGTCCACGGCTGCGGCAAAGGCCTGAAACTGCGCCTCGGGCAGGTCCGAGACCTGCATGGACCGCTGGACCTCCTGTGCGGCACGATACGAGACCGAGGCCATGAAGGTGCTCATGTCCATCCCGACAGCCTCCGCCGCCTCCCGGACCGCCTTGGCCACAGAAGGCTTCAGCTTCAGCTCCTTGCGCTGAGACTTGGTTTCCGCAATCGAGGCGGTGTAGTCCTGAGACTGTATCATGGCATACTCCACGCCCGGGATCGCTTTGGTAACGCGTTACCAAAACATACGTATCTCATACGTATTATACAAGAGCGCACTTGCCTAAGTGTTACCATTGCGGGATGCCGACGGGACGCCTGCGACACCTGGCAGACTGGTCGTTGATCGCCCGACTTCAGATATCGAAGAACACCGTCTCCTTCGAGCCCTGGATGTGGATGTCGAACCTGTATTCCGCATCCCCGGTCTTTTCCGCCAGCAGTGTAGGCACCCGCGCCTGATGCTCGATCCGGGTCAGGATCGGGTCCTCGGCGTTGGCTGCTTCCTCGTCGGGGAAATACATCCGCGTATGCAGTCCCAGATTGATCCCGCGCGCCACGATCCAGAAGGTGACATGCGGGGCCATCAGGCGGCCGTCCTTGAACGGCACCCTCCCCGGCTTGATGGTCTCGAAGACGAATTCGCCGGTGGCCATGTCGCCGGGGTTGCGCCCGAAGCCAGTGAAATTCGGATCGGCTTGCCCGCGCGTCTCTTCCGGCGACGGATAAAGCCCCGCCGCGTCGGCCTGCCAGATCTCGATCAGCGCGTCCTTCATCGGTGTGCCGATGCCGTCATGGACCGTGCCGCGAATGGTGATCCGTTCCCCGAGCGTCTGGTCATTGATCATATGCGTCCCGAGGTCCTCGGGGTAGACCCCGGTGATCCCGGCGAAATTCGGCGTGCAGCCGATATGGACGTAAGGGCCCGCCGTCTGCGAGGCGCTTTCCTTGAGATATTTCAGATCCTGCACCATCAGTTCCCCTCCATCCGGTTTTCGAACATCGTCGAGCGTCGGCCGCGCAGCACGATGTCGAACTTGTAGGCCCGCGCGTCCATCGGCACGGTGTTGTTCATGTCGAGGGGCGCGATCAGCTGGTCGATGGCCGCCTGATCGGAGATCGTCCGCACGATCGGGCAAAGCGGTATCATCGGGTCGCCCTCGAAATACATCTGGGTGATCAGCCGCTGGGCAAAGCCCGAGCCGAAGACCGAGAAATGGATATGCGCCGGGCGCCAGTCATTGGGGCCGTTGGGCCACGGGTAGGCACCGGGCTTGATTGTGCGGAAGCGGTAGGACCCGTCCTCGCCGGTCAGACAGCGCCCGCAACCGCCGAAATTCGGGTCCAGGGGGGCGAGATAGGTCTCCTTGGCGTGGCGGTAGCGGCCGCCTGCATTGGCCTGCCAGAACTCGACCAGGGTGTTCGGCACGCCGCGTCCGTTTTCGTCACGCACCCGTCCATGGACGATGATCCGCTGGCCGATGGGGCTTTCGCCGGGGCGGGCGAAATTGGAGATCAGGTCGTTGTCGAATTCGCCAAGCATGTGGTGCCCGAAGACCGGACCTGTCATCTCGGAGAGCGTGTTATCGAGCGAAATCAGTGACTTGGTTGGAGACCGCAGGACCGTCGTCTTGTATCCCGGCACATAGGCCGGCGGATGCCAGTTGCGGTCACGCTGATAGTAGGCGCCCTTCTTGTCGTCACTCATCGTCTCTCTCCCTTGGTGGCAGGACCCTCCGGACCCTCTGCCTTTGTCACTCTCCGGGGCCGATCCCCCACCCTAACGGCCTTTCTCGGCCCTCTGCATCCCGGCCATCGCCGCCCGCACATCGCCTGAGTGGATGATGATATCGAGATTGCTCCGCGCCAGGCGCGCATGTTCGCGCATCACCGCCTCGGCCCGCACACCCTCGCGGGCGGTTATCGCGTCGGCCACCGCCCGGTGCTGATATTGCGCCACCACCAGCACATCCAGCGACAGTGGATTCACCGACTGCGCAATGGCGAAGGCCGAGGGTCCGGCGAAGGGCAGCGCCAGCACCCGCTCATACTGCTCGCGGATCACGTCCGAGCCGGACATGTCCATGATCAGCGAATGGATGCGCTGGTTCTGCACGACATAGGCCTCGAAATCCACCGCGCCGGGCCGTTTGGTCAGCGCCACGTCGATCGCGGCAATCGCGTCGCGCAATGCCGCCATCCGCTCGGCATCGCTGCCGATTTCCGCCGCCCGCCGCGCCGCCAGCCCTTCGAGCGTCCCGCGCAGCTCGATCGCGTCCGAGATATCCCGATCCGAAAACCGCCGCACCTCGTAGCCGCCCGAAGGGATGGGACTGAGAAGCCCTTCATGTTCCAGCCTGGTCAGCGCCGCCCGCACCGGGGTGCGCGACACACCGAGCGCCTCGACCATCGCCAGTTCCGAAACCCGCTCGCCCGGAGCCAGTTTCTCGGTCAGGATCAGGTCGCGGATGCCGAGCACGGCAGCGAGCGTCTGATTCTCCGAGGATTTCCGGGCGCGTATCTTGTTCATGGCGATATTGTATACAACGTCCATCTCCCAGACAACGCACATGTTGTCGCGTCCGGCCTCCCGGAACGGATCCCGGTTCGCGAATACTATGAAATTCGATCCTGTTGGCGGATTGGGGGCGGATCGACCCGGCGCCCTGGCCCCGCGCAGTCCGGCGCGCGCGGGTGTAATCGTCAATCTGCCACCGTCCTCCCTGGAAGTGTATACAATACGTCCGCTCGACGACGCGCCCTGCGACTTTCGGCCGATCTTTCACTTTCCCCCATCCAGCCCCTGCGCTATGCGAGGAGGCGCAATGACAACCAGATGACCGGGACTTCCATGACCGATACTGCCCCCTTCCGCGCCGACCATGTCGGCTCTCTGCTCCGCCCCGATACCGTCAAGGCCGCCCGCAAGGCCCATTACGACGACAAGACCCTGTCCGCCGAGGAGCTGGCCGCCATCGAGGATGCCGCCATCCGCGACGCGGTGAAGATGCAGGAAGAGGCCGGGCTGAAGGTGGTCACCGACGGCGAGACCCGCCGCACCTTCTGGCATTTCGATTTCATGTCGCTCTTGACCGGCCAGCGGCTGGACACCGATCCCGATTACAGCGGCATCGCCTTTCAGGGGGCCCATGTGCCGCCGGTCTATCCGGTGATCCACGACCGTTTGGATTTCCCCGATGACCACCCGCATCTGGCGCATTTCAAATTCCTGGCCGGGGCCACCGGCGTCCAGCCGAAAATCTCGATCCCCGGGCCCTCCTGCACCCATTTCCGCACCGCGAAGAAGGACATCCACGTCAAGGAATACCTCGACGACCCGCAGGCGCTGTTCGACGATCTGGCGAAGACCTACAGGAAGGCGGTCGAGGCGTTCTATGCCGCTGGCTGTCGTTACCTGCAGATGGACGACATCTTCTTCGCCTATCTCTGCGACCCCAAGATCCGCGCGGAACGCAAGGCGGCGGGCGAGGATCCCGACTGGCTGATCGGGCGCTATGCCTGGATGATGGAGGAGGCGATCAAGGACCGGCCCGCCGACATGAAGATCGGCATGCATCTGTGCCGCGGCAATTTCCGCTCCACCTGGGCCGCCGAGGGGGCCTATGATCTGGCCGCCGACGCGATCTTCAACCAGACCAGCGTCGATATCTATTTCATGGAATACGATACCGAGCGCGCCGGGGGCCTGGAACCGCTGCGCCTGTTGCCCAAGGGCTCGAAACGGGTGATGCCGGGCTTCATCACCACCAAGACCGGCGATCTGGAAAGCGTCGACGACATCCGCAAACAGCTCGACGCGGCGGCGGAGTATTGCGACCTCGACCAGCTCGGCATCGCCCCGCAATGCGGCTTTGCCTCGACCGAGCACGGCAACGAGATCACCGCTGACGACCAGCGCCGCAAGCTGGAACTGGTGGTCAGGGTCGCCGAGGCGGTCTGGGGCGAGGTCTGATCCCGGCAAAGGGACCCATCGGAGCGCGGGATCGGAGTTGGGCCGACCCCCCGCCCCGCCAGGTCACGCAAGAGACACAAGCATCAGACCACCCAGAGCCGGGCCAGCACCCAGAGGCCGATCGCCACCGACGGGGCCTGGGTCAGCGTCATGGGAAGGCCGCGATGCCTGGTGTCGTACAGCAAGACATGCAGCACCCGGCCAAGCACAAAGGACAGGATCGCCAGCCATAGCCAGCCCGCCGCCAGCCCCATCGCCTCGCCGGCGCCAAGCGCCAGCGCCAGGACCGGCGCGTTCTCGACGAAATTGCCATGGATGCGGATGCGCTTGTAGAGCGCCGGATCGCTGCCGCCGTCGCGCAGCAGGTTCAGCCGGCTCCGCAAGAGCCCGACCCAGCCGGTCAGGACCATGGTTGCACCGGCCACCAGCGCGATGAACGTGTAGGTGACCGGCAGGAGAAGGAGCGGCGTCTCCATCACATCTTCATGGTCTCGGCGACCTCGATCGTGCCACCGGCCGAGAAGATCGGACATTTCCCGGCCAGGGCCAGCGCGGCCTCGATATCGCCCGCTTCGATGACGCTGTAGCCCGACAGGGCGCCCGGAACCGAACCCTCGGTCGTTGGACCGGTCAGAAAGCGCGACATCCCGAGACCCGCCCCGGTATCGATCATCGCCGGGCCAAGCTCGGCAATCCAGGCGTTCCAGTCCACCATCATCTTCTGACCTTCCTCGGGCGTCTTCGGCATTCCACCCCGGAAGGCAAGCAGGTAATTCGGCATTTTCGTCTCCCTTTCTCGTTGGATGGACCCAGTGTGACCGGGTATAAAATATGTTCAAGAACATATTAAAAGAATCTGCCAGACTGCGCCGGTGGCCATCCGGCACACACAATTCGGCAGCTGCAAGGAGACACCAATGCCCTATTCAAAGGACCACAAGGCCCGCACGCGGGCGCGGATCGTCGAGGCGGCGCGGGTGCTGTTCAACCGCCACGGTTTCGACCGGGTGACCATCGACGGGGTCATGGGTGAGGCCGGACTGACCCGGGGCGGCTTCTATTCCCATTTCTCCAGTAAGGAGGAACTCTTCGCCGAGGCGATGACCAGTTTCCTGACTGGACGTGGTGCCCAGTGGCGGCGCGAGGCCGGGGTGGAGCCGGAGGCCGGCGAGGCCGAGATGGCACGGCGGATGGTCGATGCCTATCTCTCCAGCCGCCATCTGGAAGACCTCGACGGCCAATGTCCAATGATCGCCCTGTCCTCGGACGCGGCCCGGATCGGGCCGGAGGTGCGGGCAAGCTACGAGAAACTGCTGACGGCGATGGTCTGGCTCTTCGAGACCAATATCGCCGGGAAAAGCGCCAGCCCCCGCAGCGACGCCCTGGCCATGGCCGCGCTTTGCGTCGGCGGCATGATCCTCGCCCGGACCCTGCCCGCCAGTCCGCTGGTAACCGAAGTCCGGCAAGCCGCCCATGCCGCAGCCCTGAGCTTTTGCGACACCGGTGCGAAGGCCGCGTGAGACGGCAAGGGAGGCCAATCTCCGGAGCCTGCCGAAAGGCTCGGAAATTTAAATGTTGAAATTCAATGCCTTACTTGTAGTTTCACAGTGAAAACCGTTAGGCCTTCACCCATCCACATGCCCCATATCCCGCCCGGGATCGACGAGATCGCGGACCTTCTGCTTCAGGATCTTCGCCTCGGGAAACCCCCCATCGCGGACGCGCTCCCAGACCAGGTCGTCTCCGACACGGATCTCGAATACCCCGCCTGAGGCGTCGGGTATCAGGGCAACCTCGCCGATAGTCTCGGCAAAGCTCGACAGCAGTTCCTGCCCCAGCCACCCGGCCCGCAGCAACCAGTTGCAGCGGGTGCAGTAGCGGATGGTGACGCGCGGGGCAGGCACGGCAGCGCCCGGCCTAGCGGATCAGCCGGTTGTATTTGGCGCCTTCGAAACTGGCCCCGACGATCAGACCGTTCTGGCCATAGACGATCGCATAGACCGGCCTGGAGATGACATTGGTCGAGGTTCCGACTGCCACGGCATCGTCGAGCACGGTGAATTCGGCATCGACGCCAAGCTCCCAGCCATCGGCGACCCGGAACTGGCGTAGCGCCTGCTCGGTCATGAAGAACAGCGCCTGCGAATAAAGCTGCGCCCCGATCTGCAGCCCGAAGGCCACCGACGAGAACGACACGTAATCGACCAGCGCATCCCCGATCAGCAGTCCGCCCTCGCCATAGGCCGCCGACAGGCCGAAGGCACCCTTCTTGATGTCGGGCACGATCAGCACGCCCGCGGCCTTCTCGGCCAGGCCCTGCGTGCCCGGCACCTTCTGGAACAGCAGGTTGCGGCTGGCACGGACCTGTGCGTCGATCTCCGACCCCGAAAAGGTGATCTGATCGCAGGCGGCGGTGGCGGCGAGGGCGGGAAGCGTGGAAAGGACGCTGCGGCGGGTCCAACTGCTCATGGACGGCTCCTTTGTTACCTGTAATTGCCTCGGTCCCGGTCTTGATGCCGGGGCTCGGGACAAGTGTTAACATGGGGGCTGCCTGCCTGTCACCTATATTGGCAGCACCGCGCCGTGCTGTTAGTCAGGCGGGCAGATGGCAGACAGGCAGTTGGCGGATGTCCGAGCAGAGGAAACTTCCCGATATCGTGGTGGCGAACCAGCATTTCCGCTTTACCGGCGTGTCGGCGACGGTGGCCGCCCTCGTGCCGCATATGCAGGAGCAGCGCGCGGTGGCGTTGCTGGACCTCGGCGGGCTGGACCTGCCCGACACGCGGAGCTTTTGGGATATCCTGCGGCAGGGCTGGAGCAGGCCCGAACGCGGCACCCACCGCATCTGGCACGCAAGGCGCGATGTCGAGATGCTGACCGGGCTGCTGCTGAAATGGGCGCTCTGGCAGAAATGGCGGCTGGTCTTTACTTCCGCCGCACCCAAGCGGCACGGGTGGTTCCTGCGCTGGTTGATCGGACGCATGGATGCGGTGATCGCGACCTCGAAACGGGCGGCGGGGTTTCTGGACTGGTATTCGGTGGTGATCAATCACGGGGTGGATACCGATGATTTCACCCCGCCGCCGGACAAACTGGTGGCCTTTGCCGAGGGCGGGCTGCCGGGGCGCTACGGGATCGGGTGTTTCGGGCGGATCAGGCCTTCGAAGGGGACGGATCTGTTCGTGGCGGCGATGATGGAACTCTTGCCGGAGTATCCGGATTTTTCGGCGTTTCTGACCGGGCTGACGCAGCAAGAAGACCGGGAATTCCGCGCGCGCCTTGAGCAGAAAATCGCCGAAGCCGGGCTGGCGGAGCGGATCGTGTTTCTGGGCGATCTGGAGGCGGCGGCGATCCGGGACTGGTATCGGCGCTGCGCAATCTGCGTGGCGGCCTCGCGGATCGAGGGTTTCGGGCTGACGCCGATGGAGGCGATGGCCTCGGGGGCAGTGGCGGTCTGTTCGGGGGCGGGGTTCGGGCCGGAGCTGATCACGCCGGGGGTGCCGGGGGGGCTTTTCGAGACCGGGGATGGCGCGGCGCTGGTGGCGGCGTTGAGGCCGTTTCTCGACGATCCGGAACGGACGCTGGCCTTGGGGGAGAAGGCGCGGGCCTATGTGGTCAGGACGCATTCGATCCGCGGGGAGGCGGATGCGATCATGGATTTGTATGCGGCGCTACAGGAGGGGCCGGTAGCGAAGGTGAGGCCGGGAGCAGAGGTTTCGCCCCGCTGACGCGGGACGATCCGCGGGGGGTGAGGAGGATCAGAAAACGCTCCGGTGGAGCGTTTTCCCGACGAACGCCCCCGTCGCCATTGGTCTCTCGGACCGATGGCGTTCCCAATGGCGACCCCCCGGAGTATTTGGAAGAAGGAGGAAGGGTTCAGGCGCTCAGGGCTGCCAGCACCCGCGCCCAGGAACGGATGCCCTTGTGGAAGCTGGTGAGATTGTATTTCTCGTTCGGGGAATGGATGTTGTCGCTTTCCAGCCCGTAGCCGATGAGCACGCTGTCCATGCCGAGATAGGTCCGGAAATGGCCGACAATGGGGATCGAGCCGCCGCAGCCGATGAAGACGGCCTGCTTGTTCCACTCCTCAGTCAGCGCGTCCCGGGCGCGGGTGAAGGCGGGGGCGTCGATGGGCATGTTGGTCGCACCCGAAGCGTCCTTGGAGTTGAAGGTGACGGTGCAGTCGGGTGGCAGGCTGTCGCGGATATACTGGCGGAAGGTCTCGGCGATCTTGGGGGCGTCCTGGTCGCCGACGAGGCGGAAGCTGACCTTGGCGGAGGCTTTGGACGGCAGGACGGTCTTGAAGCCGGCTCCGGTATAGCCGCCCCAGATACCGTTGATATCGCAGCTGGGGCGGGCCCAGATCTGTTCGAGCGCCGAATAGCCTTCTTCGCCTGCCGGGGTGTTGAGATCGACCTCGCCGAGGAATTTCTTCGCGTCGAAGCCGAGGGCGTCCCATTGGGCTTTCACTTCCGAAGGGATATCGGGGACGCCGTCATAGAAGCCGGGCAGCGTGATCCGCCCTGTCTCGTCATGGAGACCCGCAAGGATCCGCGTCAGCACCCGGATCGGGTTGATCGCAGGGCCGCCATACATGCCGGAATGGAGGTCGCGGTCGGCTGCGGTGATGGTGATCTCCTCGGCGACCATGCCGCGGAGCATGGTCGTGATCGCCGGGGTCTCGGCGTTGAACATGCCGGTATCGCAGACCAGCGCCATGTCGCATTTCAGTTCGTCGGCATTCTCCTTCAGGAACGGGATCAGCGAGGGCGAGCCCGATTCCTCCTCGCCTTCGAACAGAATGGTGATGCGGCAGGGGAGCGTGCCTGTCTCGGCCCTCCAGGCCCGGCAGGCCTCGACGAAGGTCATCATCTGTCCCTTGTCGTCCGACGCCCCCCGGGCGCGGATGACCTTGCCTTCGGGTGTGTCCTCGAGCGCCGGATCGAAAGGCGGGCGAGACCAGAGGTCGAGCGGATCGACGGGCTGGACGTCGTAATGGGCGTAAAACAGCAGATGCGGACCATCGCCTCCGGAATGGGCGACCACCATCGGATGGCCCGTCGTGTCGCGCCGCGCGGCCTCGAAACCAATCTCCGACAGCGACGCCACCAGCCAGTCGGCGGCCTCGCGGCATTGCACCTTGTAGGCCGGATCGGTGGAAATGCTCTCGATCCGCAAGAGATCGAACAGGCGTCCGACCGAAGCATCGAGCCCGGTATCGACGGCGGCGAGGACATTTTCGAGATCGGACATGGGCTTGGCTCCTGAAGCGGGGATTGGGCGCCAGCCTAGCAAGCTTCGGGGCGGTGTCCATATGGCGGGAACGGCTGTGCACGATCCGGGGCGTTTCGGGACAACCGGCACGCAGCGCGCCCGAATGGAAACGGGGCCCGGCATTGCCGGACCCCGCGCTGTCTTTTCGAAACGGTCGGACGGAGGTGTCCGGATCAGTCCGCCAGCTGCAGATTGGTTGCCGATTCGCGGCCGTCGCGGCCGGCTTCGAGGTCGAAGGTGACCTTCTGGCCGTCATTGAGGCCGGACAGACCGGCGCGCTCGACAGCAGAGATGTGGACGAAAACGTCCTTGGAACCGCCTTCGGGCTCGATGAAGCCGAAACCTTTGGTGGGGTTGAACCATTTCACGGTGCCGTTGGCCATCGTGATGTCTCCTTAGATAGTTGCCGCCCGCAGTATGCGACGGCCCGGCTTAGTCTGGACGATCGATAGACTGAGGCCGGTTAGGGAGACAGTGGGTCGAAAGTAGAGCGTAGCCCGCCCCCTATGCGACAAATTTGCCGGTTTGGCAAGAGCCCTGTCGCAGCGCGCGGCGAATAATTGCCTGAAAACGCGCCTGAAACTTGCAACCGTTCGCAAACCGTCGCGCCGGGACCGGGACAGTCAGTTCCCGGAATCGGGTGCGTCCGGCGCCACGAAGTCCAGCGCCACACCATTCATGCAGTATCTGAGACCCGTCGGTTCGGGGCCGTCGGGGAACACATGGCCCAGATGCGCCTCACAGGCCGCGCAGCGGATCTCGGTCCGGGTCATGAACCAGGAGCGGTCCTTGTGCTCTTCGACCGCCCCGGGGGCAATCGGGGCAGAGAAACTCGGCCATCCGGTGCCGCTGTCGAATTTGGCACCGGACGCGAACAATGGTGCCCCGCAGCACACGCAGGCAAAGGTTCCCGGCCCCTTGGGGAAATTGTCATGGGTGAAGGGCCGCTCGGTCCCGTGCTTACGGGTCACCTTGTAGGCGAGATCCGAGAGCTGCGCTTTCCATTCCGCATCCGACTTGACGATTTTCTCCGTCACTTAACCCTCCGCCTCTTGCAGCCCCGCCGCCGGGTGCCGATCTTGTTAACATCTGGTCATTTTCCCGACACGTTCCGGGATTAGTTGAGCGACTTAATCATGATGGAGTGCCTCTGGGAATGCCCGATCAGCCACTCGTGAAGTACCGTGTCCGCCTTGCCCGGACGGACGAGGACCTCACCCGCGCCCAGCGCCTGCGCTTCCGCAGTTTCCGGGGCGAGGGAGAAGGCCTCGATTCCGACGATTTCGACCCCTTGTGCGATCATTTCCTGGTCGAGGATGCCGCAGGCGATCTCGTCTGCTGCTTTCGCATCCTACCGCTGCGAAACGGAAGCGAGATCGGCAGATCCTATTCGGCTCGCTACTACAATCTCTCCTCGCTGGCGGATTTCGAAGGCCCCATGGTCGAGATGGGCCGCTTCTGCATCGACCCTGCCCGGAGCGACCCGGATATCCTACGCCGCGCATGGGCCGCGATGACCCGCTATGTCGACGACAACGGCGTTCAGATGCTCTTCGGTTGCTCCAGCTTCAAGGGCACCGAGGCGGAGGCCTATTTCGACGCTTTCGCGCTGTTGAAGGACAGGCACCTGGCCCCGAAACGCTGGCTGCCGCGCGTCAAGGCCCCCTCGGTCTTCCGCTACGCCGCGCGCCTGAAGATGCGCAAGCCCAACCTCAAGGCGGCGATGCAGGGCATGCCGCCGCTGCTCAGAACCTATCTCTTCATGGGCGGCTGGGTCTCCGACCACGCCGTGGTCGACCGCGACCTCGGCACGCTCCATGTCTTCACCGGCCTCGAGATCGGCCGCGTCCCCGCCACCCGCGCCCGCCTCCTGCGCGCCTGCTGAACGCCTCGGCACGCCTAAAGCAAAACCGGATCAGATTGAACCAATCTGATCCCAGGACTTTGCTCAAGCCTACGTCTCTGGACCAAAATTCTCTTTCAGACTGCGACAGTCTGAAAAGATTTTGGTCTAGGGCCACCGCAAAGACCGGCCCCATTCCTTCTCCTTCTTGAAAATACTCCGGGGGGTCGCCATTGGGAACGCCATCGGTCCGAGTGACCAATGGCGACGGGGGCGTTCGTCGGGAAAACGCTCCACCGGAGCGTGTTCTGATCCTCCTCACCCCCCGCGGATCGCCCCGCGCAAGCGGGGCGAAACACCTGCCTCAAGTCGCGACGACCCCACCCTTCGACGCCGACCAGCCCAGAGGATCGCCCAGAAACGCCTCAACCTCCTTCAGGGTCGCCGTGTCGAAATGGTTCCCCGCCCGCGCCTCGGCAAAGACATCGTGCCAGGTGGCGAGATAGTGCAGCTCTACCCCATGCTTCGCCAGCCGCTGGATCGTCTCGGGGATAATCCCGTAATAGAAAATCACGCTCGTATGCCCGCAGCTCGCCCCGGTCTCGCGGATCGCATCGACGAAACTCAGCTTCGAGCCGCCATCCGTCGTCAGGTCCTCCACCAGCAGCACCCGGTCGCCCTCACGCATCTCGCCCTCGATCCGCGCATTCCGCCCGTAGCCCTTGGGCTTTTTCCGCACATAGGACATCGGCAGCCCCATGCGTTCGGCCATGAGTGCGGCAAAGGGGATTCCCGCCGTCTCGCCGCCGGCCACATTGTCGAAGGCCTCGAACCCCGCACTCCTCAGCACATTCGCCACCGAGAAATCCATCAGCGCCGAGCGGATGCGCGGATAAGAGATCAGCTTCCGGCAGTCGATGTAGCTTGGCGAGATCAGGCCCGAGGCGAACGTGTAGGGCTCTTCGGGGCGGAAATGCACCGCCTTGATTTCCAGAAGCATCCGCGCGGTCAGCCGCGCCATCTCGGCCTTGTCGATAAAGCTCATCTCAGTCCTTTCGTACCTGCCAATGCAGCGGGAAACCGGGGTCGAACACCGTCACCGGCCCGGCATCCGTGTCGATCTTTTCGGGGTAAGCGACCGGTTCCGCCGACCGGTCGAGGGTGATGGTCGCCTCATTCGCCTCCAGCCCGTAAAACGCCGGGCCATGGAGCGAGGCAAACCCTTCCAGCTTGTCGAGCGCGCCTTCCTCCTCGAAGACATGCGCGAGGCAGGCCATCGTCACCGGGGCCGAGAACACGCCCGCGCAGCCGCACGCACTTTCCTTGGCCGGATCGGCATGGGGGGCGCTGTCGGTGCCGAGGAAGAACCGCGGATTACCCGAGGTTGCGGCGTCCCTCAGCGCCAGCCGGTGCAGTTCCCGCTTGGCGACCGGCAGGCAGTAGTAATGCGGCCGGATACCGCCGGCGAGGATGTGGTTCCGGTTCAGGATCAGGTGATGGGTGGTGATGGTGGCGGCGATGTTTTCCGAGCCACGCACATAGGCCACGGCGTCGCGGGTGGTCACATGCTCCATGATGACCCTGAGTTCCGGCACCCTCCGCCGGATCGGATCGAGCACCCGGTCGATGAACACCGCCTCGCGGTCGAAGATATCCACCGCCGGGTCGGTGACCTCGCCATGGACGCAAAGCGGCACCCCTGCCAGGGCCATCTTTTCCAGCACCTGCATGACCTTCCGGAAGTCCCGCACACCGGAATCCGAGTTGGTCGTCGCCCCGGCCGGATAAAGCTTCACCGCCCGGATCAGCCCCGACCGGTAGGCCGAAACCACATCCGCCGCATCGGTCTTTTCCGTTAGGTAAAGCGTCATCAGCGGCTCGAAATCCGCCCCTTTGGGCAGGACAGCGAGAATGCGTCGCCGGTAGGCTTCAGCATCGGCCGCCGTCACCACCGGCGGGACCAGGTTCGGCATGATGATGGCGCGGGCGAAATGCGCCGCCGATTGCGGCAGCACGCCTACCAGCATCGCCCCGTCGCGCAAGTGCAGGTGCCAGTCGTCGGGACGGCGGATGGTCAGGCTGTTCGTCATGTCTTCCTCGCTCGTCCCCGCGATAGACTGAAAGCCCCTCCAAGCGCAAGTCGAAGGCCCCCCTCCTCATAGGTGCGCCCGGTCACGCCGCAGGGGCCAGTTCCCCTCTCCCTCTGGGAGAGGGGTTAGGGGAGAGGGGCGGCACTGAGCCAGACCCTCCCTATTCCGAACAAGGCCACCCCGGACCCTCACAATCCAGAGGCACCACCCGATTGACCCGATCCGGCCCATTGCCTAAGAGACCGCAGAACCACCCGGGACCGCGCCAAATGACCAGCGACAAGCCGAAGAGCTTTCAGGAAATCATCCTCCGCCTCCAGACCTACTGGGCGTCGAAGGGCTGCGCCATCCTGCAGCCCTATGACATGGAGGTCGGGGCCGGCACGTTCCACCCCGCGACCACCCTTCGCGCCCTCGGCCCGAAACCCTGGGCCGCGGCCTATGTGCAACCCTCGCGCCGCCCCACAGACGGGCGCTACGGCGAGAACCCGAACCGGCTGCAGCATTACTACCAGTTCCAGGTCATCATCAAACCCAGCCCGCCCGATCTGCAGGACCTCTATCTCGGTTCGCTTGCCGCCATCGGCATCGACATGGAGACCCACGATATCCGCTTCGTCGAGGACGACTGGGAAAGCCCGACCTTAGGGGCCTGGGGTCTCGGCTGGGAAGTCTGGTGCGACGGGATGGAGGTCAGCCAGTTCACCTATTTCCAGCAGGTCGGCGGCCACGACTGCGCGCCCGTGTCGGGCGAACTGACCTACGGGCTGGAGCGGCTGGCGATGTATGTGCTCGGCATCGACCACGTCATGGACATGCCGTTCAACGATCCGCAGGCGCCAATTGCACTGAATTACGGCGACATCTTCCGCCAGACCGAGGAAGAATATTCGCGCCACAACTTCGACGCCGCCTCGACCGAGATGCTGCTGAAACATTTCGAGGATGCGGAAGAAGAATGCGCCCGCCTGCTGGACGTCCCCGCCGAGGACCCCAAGACCGGCAAGCGCATCATCATGGCGCATCCGGCCTATGACCAATGCATCAAGGCCAGCCACCTCTTCAACCTTCTGGATGCAAGGGGCGTGATCTCGGTCACCGAGCGGCAAGCCTATATCGGCCGCGTCCGCGCGCTGGCCAAGGCCTGTGCGGATGCCTATGTCGCCACGCAGCAGGCCGACGCCGCCTGACTGTAACCGAATCAACAAAATAATAAGGTGGGTTCAAAACCGCCTGCCATTCGGATCATGGTCCTGCCAGACAAGCGAGGAGCCCTTCCATGATCCGATCCGCCACCCCCGTCCTGCGCACCGCCGACTACCCGGCAGCCCACGACTTCTACACCGAGAAACTCGGTTTCGACTGTCTCGAGGAAGGCGGTGAACCCGCACGTTTCGGCATCTTCCGTCGCGACAACGCCGTGATCTACATCAACGGCCACCATGGTGGCGACGCCGCCTACCACCACTGGCGCGCCTATTTCCACGTCACCGATCTGGACGCCCTGGCCGAGGAATTCCACACCCTCGCCGTCCCCCTCACCCGCGAGATCACCCCCACCGTCTACGAAATGCGCGAATTCGAAATCGCCGACCCCGATGGCAACATTCTCTGCTTCGGTGCCGATCCCTGAGCACGGTCTTGCCATCCGCCCCCCGCAGACGCTAGTCCGGGTCCCGACAGCAAGAACCACGGTCGGGACACATGATCTACCCCACTGCACCGATCCAGAGAACCGGCGGCCATGTCACCGCCTTCGGAGACCGGACATGAGCGGCAAGACCCTCGGCCTCGGCATCATCCTTTTCGCCATCTTTTTCGCCCTCGCCCTCATCTATACCCAGTTCTTCGCCTTCTATGAACGGGTCTCGGGCGTCCGCGAGATCACAGTCGCGGGGCAGGCCGTCCCGGTCCACGAATATGACGGCATCGACGCGACCTCCTCGGGCCTGAAGCTCCGCGCCTGTTTCCGCCTTGGCCGCGACGAACGCGACGATCTCGACCCGGTCTCGCTGATGGCCCTGCCCAAGCCCCAGGCGCCAACCCCGCTCAACCCGCCCTTCTGGTTCGACTGTTTCGACGCCGCCGAACTGACCGAAGACCTCGCCCAGGGCCGCGCCTTCGCCGTTCTGGCCGAAGAAAACGAATTCGACGGCATCGACCGCATTGTGGCCTTTTATCCCAGCGGTCGGGGGTATATGTGGCGGCAGTTGAACGCGAAATTTCAGGACTGAGCGATGGACCTTTTGCTGGAGCTGTTCTCCGGAGAAATCCCCGCGCGCATGCAGACCCGCGCCGCCGGGGACCTGAAGAAGCTGGTCACGGACGGTCTGGTCGAGGCCGGTCTGACCTATGAGAGTGCGGGCGCCTTTTCGACGCCGCGTCGGCTCACCCTCTCCATCGAGGGCCTGACCCCGGACTCCCCCGCCCTGCGCGAGGAACGCAAGGGCCCGCGCACCGATGCGCCGGAAAAGGCCCTCGAAGGCTTCCTGCGGTCGGTCGGCCTGACCAGGGACCAGCTTGAGGTGCGCGACGACAAGAAGGGCCAGGTCTATTTCGCCTCCATCGTGAAGGTGGGCCGCAAGGCCGAGGACATCGCCGCCGAGGTGATCCCGGGCGTCATCCGCAATTTCCCCTGGCCGAAATCCATGCGCTGGGGCGATGGGTCCTTGCGCTGGGTCCGCCCCTTGCATTCCATTCTCTGCCTCGCCAGTGACGAGGCCGGCCCCCGCGTGATCCCCTTCGACATCGACGGCATCGCCTCGGCCAACAGCACGCAAGGCCACCGCTTCATGGCCCCCGCCGCCTTCACAGTCTCCGACTTCGAGGATTACGCGCAGAAACTCCGCCGCGCCTTCGTCGTCCTCTCCGCCGAGGACCGCGCCGAACACATAAGCCACGACGCCGAACAGCTGGCCTTCGCCCAAGGCCTGGAGCTGGTCGAGGACAAGGGCCTGCTGGCCGAGGTCTCGGGCCTTGTCGAATGGCCCGTCGTCCTGATGGGCGATATCGGCGCGGATTTCCTCGATCTGCCCCCGGAGGTCCTGCAAACCTCGATGCGCGAGCACCAGAAATTCTTTTCGGTGCGGAACCCCAAATCGGGCCGCATCGAGAAATACATCACCGTCGCCAACCGCGAGACCGCCGACAACGGCGCGACCATCCTCGCCGGCAACGGCAAAGTCCTCGCCGCCCGCCTGTCGGACGCGAAATTCTTCTGGGAAAACGACCTCAGGACGGTGAAAACCGTCGGCCTCGAGGGCATGGCCAAACCGCTCGAGAACGTCACCTTCCACAACAAACTCGGGACGCAAGCCGAACGCATCACCCGCATCGCCGCGCTGGCCCGCGAAATCGCCCCCCTGGTCGGTGCCAAACCCGACCTCGCCGCCGAGGCCGCCCGCGTCGCCAAAGCCGACCTCGCCTCGGAAATGGTCTACGAATTCCCAGAACTGCAAGGCATCATGGGCCGCTATTACGCCGAGGCCGCCGGCCTGCCCCCCGAAGTCGCCAACGCCTGCGAACTCCACTGGAAACCCCTCGGCCCCTCCGACGAGGTCCCCACCGAGCCGGTCTCGGTCACCGTGGCGCTGGCCGACAAGATCGATCTTTTGACAGGGTTCTGGGCGATTGACGAAAAGCCTACTGGGTCGAAAGACCCGTTTGCGCTGCGACGGGCGGCTCTTGGAGAAATTCGCATAACTCAAATCAATGATATCGCGCTTTCAGTTATCCAAATTGTTCTCAGCTCCTATCGACTTCATATGGAGCGCTTCATTTTTCAAGGCGATCTGTCTGCAACAAATGGAAAAGAAAGCGCTAAGGTTGAAAATTTCGCCGATATAGAAGGGAAATTTGCTGGCTGGGAGCTTAGAGCAACTCGCAAGGACATTTTCGCTGAGAATGACATGTTCGAACTGGATGATGTTTTCACATTTAAGATCGAACGACCGGAGTTAGTTTCTTCCGACCTCCTCTCCTTCTTCGCCGACCGCCTGAAAGTCCACCTCCGCGACGAGGGCATCCGGCATGACATTATCGACGCCTGCTTCCAGCTCGGCGGCCAGGACGACCTCGTGCTGCTGGTCAACCGCGTCAAGGCATTGCAGGCCTTCCTCACCACCGAGGACGGCGCCAACCTGCTGACCGGCTACAAGCGCGCCAACAACATTCTTCAGGCGGAGGAAAAGAAGGACGGCGTCGAATACTCCCTCGACCCCCAGCCCCGCCTCGCCGAACAGGACGAGGAAAAGGCACTTTTCACCGCCCTCGATCAGGCCGAAGCCGCCATCGCCCCGGCGCTGGCCGCAGAAGACTTCGAAGCCGCCATGACTGCCATGGCCGCCCTTCGCGCCCCCATCGACGCCTTCTTCGACCACGTCACGGTCAACGCCGACAGTGACATGGTCCGCCGCAACCGCCTGTGCCTCCTGAATCGTATCCGCACGGTCATGAACCAGGTCGCGATCTTCTCAGCCGTAGAAGGCTGACCCCCAACCTCCTTTTTCCAAATACTCCAGGGGGGTGCGGGGGGACAGCGTCCCCCCGCGTGTCGTCCCGCGCCAGCGGGGCGAAATACCTCGGTCAGTTGAACAACTGCTCGGCCGTGAACCCGCCGATCGACCCGAAGAGCCGTTCCAGGATCCCGCGTCGCTGCGAATCGTTCTCTGTCACCCGCGTGTTGAGATTGATGATCCGCCCGTCCTCCAGCCCGTAGCTGTTGACCGCCGTTACCACTCCGTCGGCGTCGAAGTCGATCGCCACCACCGTGCGGTCGATCACCTTCGGCGGATGATAGGTCAGATGCTCCACCTGTGTCTGAACGTAGTACCAGGTATCGTCGCCCAATAGCCCGTAGGTCACCGGCCGCCCGATCCGTTCCTCCAGCGAAAACACTGTGTCGACCCCAGGCAGGATATCGGCCCGCTCGACCTCGTTCGGCGCATAGCCATGGGTCGTCACCCGGGCCGTACAGGCGGCAAGGGCAAGGACAGCGGGCAAAAGGATCAGATACTTCAAAGTCAGTTTCACCACGCCGTCTACTCTGTCGCAATTCCCTTGCTCACCTAAACCGGGTGTGGTCTGTTTTCAAGCGAAACCCAAAGCCATGCCGGCGCCCATTTGCGGGGCGCCTACCGGAATCCGATGACCGACGAGACCCCATCCGCACCGCCCGAGGCCTTTACCCGCCCCGTCGAACTGGCGCGTCTGCCCAAGAACGCCCCCTACCCGTTCGAGATCGAGGCCAATGGGGCCGAGTGCGCCGCCCTCGCCCGGCTGTTCGGCGCCCGGGCGGTGCGCAAGCTGCGCTTTACCGGGCGGCTCCTACCTCTGGATGGCGAGGGCTGGCGGCTCGAGGCCGATCTCGGGGCCACCGTGATTCAGTCCTGCGTGATCACCCTCGACCCGGTCACCACCCGCATCGACACTGCCGTCCGCCGCCGGTTCGTGCCGGGGACCCAGCATGACGAGGAGGACGACGAGATGGAACCGCTGGCCCCGGTTCTCGACCTGGCCGGGGTCGCCATCGAGGCGGTGTCGCTGGACCTGCCCGATTACCCCAGGGCCGAGGATGCGGCCCTGGACCAGAAGGATTTCGCGGGTCCCGGGGTCGAACCGATGACCGACGAGGACGTCAAGCCCTTCGCCGGTCTGAAGGCGCTGCGCGACAAGCTGGCGGAATAACGCGTTCGACCTTTGACCTGCATCACCAATCGCTGCCTGAAATCTGACGATTTCAACGAAATTAACGATACGTGATGCTTCAGGTTAAAGGTCGAACGCTCTATTCCGCCGCTTTACTCGCGAAACCGACCCTGCCGGCACAATCGCCGCGACCGGGCAAGAAAAGCCTTGCGGGGCAGAAGTTTTTCGCTATGTTCCGCGCTTCGATTTTCCCTTGCCGGTCCCACCGTTACGCGTGACAAAGCGTGCCGGGGCTGGTAGATGCGGGGTCCAGGGCGGAACCCGCGAACTTCTGAGGTTGAAACATGGCTGTCCCCAAGAGCAAGATCACCGGCTCGAAACGCGGAATGCGCAGGTCGCATGACGCGCTGAAACCCGGAAATCCCAACGAATGCAGCAATTGTGGCGAGCTGAAGCGGCCTCACCACGTCTGCGGCGCCTGCGGTCACTATGACGACCGCGAGATCGTCGCCCAGATCGACGAGATCGATCTCGACGAGGACGCCGCCTGAGCCTTCTCAAGCGAGGCCAGATGCCAAGCCCATGACCTCCGAAACGCCCTCCGAGACGCCTGAGACGAATTCGGAAAGGCGCACCGTCATCTCCATCGACGCAATGGGCGGGGACGGTGGGATCGAGGCGGTTATCGGCGGCATGGAGAAATCGGCCGAGAAGAACGCCGATATCCGTTATATCGTCCATGGCGACAAGCCGGCCATCGAGGCCGCCCTTGCCAAGCGCCCTGCCCTGTCGAAGATCACCGTCATCCGCCCGGCGGAGAAGGTGATCTCGATGGACGAGAAGCCGTCGCACGCGATGCGCCACGGCAAGGGCAGTTCGATGTGGAACGCGCTTGAGACCGTGCGCGAGGGCGAGGCGACGGTGGCTGTCTCCTGCGGCAATACCGGGGCGCTGATGGCGGTGTCGATGTTTCGGCTGCGCAAGCTTCCCGGCGTTGATCGTCCCGCGATTGCCGTCCTCTGGCCATCGCGTAATCCTTCGGGGCAGAATGTCATTCTCGATATGGGCGCGGATATCCGCGCCGATGCCAGGGACCTCTTGCAATACGCCGTGATGGGTGCCTCCTATGCCCGCAACGGGTTCGGCATCGCCCAGCCGAGGGTCGGGCTGCTGAATGTCGGCACCGAGGAACACAAGGGCCGGGCCGAGCTGCATGAGGCCGCCGGGCTGGTCGAGGCCGCTGCCGAAAGCAATGATTTTTCCTATGTCGGTTTCGTCGAGGGATCGGATTTCGCCTCGGACAAGGTCGATGTGATCGTCACCGACGGGTTCACCGGCAATGTGGCGCTGAAGGCCTCCGAGGGCACCGCGCTGTTGATCCGCGAATATCTGCGCGGGGCGTTTTCCGAGACCTTCTTCACCCGCCTCAGCGCCATCGTCGCCATGCCGGCGCTGAAACGGCTGCAAAAGCGGATGGACCCGCGGCGGCAGAATGGCGGGGTGTTCCTCGGCCTGAACGGCACCGTCATCAAATCCCACGGCAGTGCCGATGCCACCGGGGTTTCGGCAGCGATCAAGCTCGCGTTTATCCTCGCGCAGAAGGGCTTTTCGGAAAAACTTGCCGCGCGGGTTGCATCCGGCCTGCCAAAGGCCAAAGATAACAACCAAGAACAGAGCGCAGAGGCGTCCTAGGCAGTCGTTGGAAAGTCACGAATAACATGAGCGTAACCAGAGCCGTGGTCCGGGGGTGCGGGCATTACCTGCCCGCCCGTGTCGTCGAAAATTCCGAATTCGAGACCATGGTCGAGACGTCGGACGAGTGGATCCGCACCCGCTCGGGCATCGAGCGTCGGCATTTTGCCGCCGAGGACGAGACCACCTCCGATCTCGCCATCGAGGCCGCGCTGATGGCGCTGGACAATGCCGGGATGGACGCAAGCCAGATCGACGCCATCGTGCTGGCCACCGCGACGCCGGACCAGACCTTTCCCTCCACCGCCACCAAGGTTCAGCACGCGTTGGGGATGACGCAAGGCTACGCCTTCGATATCCAGGCGGTCTGCGCGGGCTTCATCTTCGCCCTGGCCAATGCCAATGCGCTGATCGTCTCGGGCCAGGCGCGCAAGGTGCTGCTGATCGGGGCCGAAACCTTTTCGCGCATCCTCGATTTTACCGACCGGACCACCTGTGTCCTCTTCGGCGACGGCGCCGGTGCCGTGGTGCTGGAGGCCGCCGAGGGTACCGGTTTTTCGTCGGATCGCGGCATCCTCTCGACCGATCTGCATTCGGACGGTGCCTATAACGACCTTCTCTATGTCGATGGCGGGGTCTCGACCACCGGCAAGGCCGGGGTGGTCAGGATGCAGGGGCGCGAGGTGTTCAAGCACGCCGTGGCCAAGCTGGCGGTGTCGGGCGAGGTGGCGCTGAAAAAGGCCGGGCTCGGGCTGGCGGATGTGGACTGGGTGGTGCCGCATCAGGCGAACCTCAGGATCATCAAGGCGACGGCAGACAAGATCGGCATCCCGATGGAGAAGGTGGTGGTCACCGTTCAGGACCATGGCAACACCTCCGCGGCCTCGATCCCGCTGGCCATGTCCGTCGCGGCCTCCCGCGCGACCTTCAATCCGGGCGACTTGTTGCTGATGGAGGCCATTGGCGGCGGGCTGGCCTGGGGTGCGGCGACGCTGCGCTGGTGACAGGAGGTCCCGCGCTGGGACTGGATGATCCCGGCAGAGATTACTTGCCCGGGATGGATCACACGGGCGGGATCAGGTCATAGTCGGCTTTCGCCATCATCGCCGCCAGCTCCTCCACTCCAACCTTGGGCACCCAACCAAGCCGATCGCGGGCCTTGGTGGCGTCGCCGGTCAGGTGATCGACCTCGGCGGGACGGAAGAAGGCGCGATCGATCTCGACGATCACCTTGCCGCTGCGCCGTTCGATCGCCCGCTCGTCTAGCCCGGTGCCCACCCAATCGATCGAAAGGTCGAGGGCGCGGCAGGCATGGATCACGAAATCCCGAATGCTGGTCGTCACCCCGGTCGCCAGCACGTAATCGGTTGCCTCCTCCTGCTGGAGCATCCGCCACATGCCCTCGACATAGTCTCCGGCAAATCCCCAGTCGCGCCGCGCATCGAGATTGCCGAGCGCCACCGGAACTTCTCGGCCCCGGGCGAAGGCCGCCAGCGCCAGGGTGATCTTGCGGGTGACAAAGGCCGCGCCCCTGAGCGGGCTCTCGTGGTTGAAGAGTATGCCCGAGGTCGCATGCATCCCGAAGCTTTCGCGGTAGTTCACGGTGATGAAATGCCCATAGACCTTGCCCACGCCATAGGGTGACCGGGGGTGGAAGGGCGTGGCCTCGGTTTGCGGCACCTCGCGGACCTGGCCGAACATCTCGGAGGTCGACGCCTGGTAGAACCGCGTTTGCGGAGAATAGCTCCGGATCGCGTCCAGAAGCCGGGCCACGCCGAGCCCGTTAACATCCGAGGTATAGATCGGCAGGTCCCAGGACGAGCCGACATAGCTTTGGGCGGCGAGATTGTAGACCTCGTCATAGTCCGTCTCGCGGATGATCCGGTTGATATTGTTGGTCTCACCGAGATCGCAAAAGACCCGCGCCACGTCCCGCTCGATCCCGAGGGCGGCCAGCCGCGCCGTCTCGGGCTGCGAACTGCGCCGGAAGGCCGCCGTGACCTCGTAGTCCTTTTCCAGCAGCAGTTTCGCCAGATAGGCCCCGTCCTGGCCGCTGGCCCCGGTGATGAGTGCTTTCTTCGCCGTCATGTTCCGCCCGTTCTTTGGTTTTCTCTTTCGATTCGGTTTTCCGGCCCGGACCTTCTTCTCGCGATGCCTGAAATTCGCCTTTGTGCCCGTCTCGACGACCTGTCCTTGGGACGGATACTCAGATAATGCCATCCGCCTCAAGCAGACGCCGCATCCGCCTGCCGACCGCCTCGGCCGAATGATTGGCGGTCAGAAGCGCGTGTCCGGCCCTGGCCTTTTCCAGGATCTGGTCGGGGTTGTCATAGAGGCTTTTCAGGTGCTCAGCGGCGTGTTCGATAGAAGGATCCGCCCACAGTCCCCTCCGGTCGCCGATATATTCGTTCCTGGCCACCGGGATCATATCGAAACTCACCGGAAAACCGGTCTCGTTGTTCAGGAAATCGGTGGTACCGGAATAGTCGGTCGAGATCACCGCCTTGCCGGACGCCAGCGCCTCGGCCGGACCGAAGCCAAAGCCTTCGGCGCGGTGCAGCGACAGGTAGACGTCGCAATCGTCGATCAGCTCCTGCATCTCGCCGCGTGTCAGCACACGGTTGACCAGTTCGATCCTCGCATCCTCGGAAATCGCCTCCTGCAGAAGCTGCCATTCCTCCTCGCGCGGTTTGCCGTGCATCTTGACGACCAGCGAGACATCCTCGGATTTCTTCGGAAAGGCCGCCTGGAACGCCTTGATCCCGCCGACAGGGTTCTTGCGGACGAAAAAGGAGGAGAAATCGAAGAAAGTGATGCATTTCAGCCTGTTGCCAGGCAAGGGCTTGGCTCTGCACTCCTCGGGCAACTCCACGGGCTGCGGGACATAGTGCACCGGGCGTGGCTGGGCGTTGGCGATGAGATCGAATATGAAGCGGCTCGGCGCCCAATGGGTATCAAAGTGCCGCAGATGGCGCGCATCGTCGGGGTGGATGTTGCTGAGTTCCCAAAAAGGGTAGAGAATATTGTGCGATTTTCGGCAGGTAGCCAGTGCGTGGATATCGATCCGGTACATGTCCTTGACGAGCAGCTCGGCGCGCATCGGCAGGCATTGGTCGAATTCCTCGTAGAGTTCGTCCTGGCTCTGGCGGCCCGGCAAGAGAAGATTACGCGTCGATACCTGGATGGCGGCGGTTCTGGCCGCCTGGATCAGCAGCCGCGCAGAGCGTCCCAAACCGGATTGCGACCGCAAATAACCCGCCAGTTTGAGCCCCTCATGGAGATCATCCTTTCGCGACAGCCAGCATGGCTTCAGCGCGCTGTTGGGGCAACGGGCGCGGCCGCAGGGCCGCAACCTGGAATAGTTCTTCTGGAGATTGCGCTGACGGCGCCTGAACTCCCTGGTCAGTGCATTCATGCTCAGCCATACCCTCAGCCCAATTCGATGCGGCAGAATATGCGATGCCTTACCGCAAGAAGCAAACGGCAAAGCCTGAGGAGATCCACGCATTTCTTGCCGCTGGCGAAACCGCGCCGATAATGCAAGGGGCGTGCGCCCGAGGGAAACAGGCGAATTGGCGATCCAGAGTCTTGCCCTGAAAGCCGTCCCTTTCGCCCGGCGCCTGGTGCGGGACGCACATATGCCGCGGCCCGGTCCGGTCTCCGCATCGGGTGTCCGCACGGTGCTGATGGACTTGGGAGCGCACGGCGATGGTGTAGAATTGTCCAAACGGGCTGACTGAGGCAGAAAGAATGTTCATTCCTGAAAAGATCGGTCCAAATTTGCGCCTCAATTCATAAGCAAGGCCTCGTATTAAATCGGGCAGGACCCCACCAATCCTCATAGGTATGTGACATTTCCGACTTTCTTCGATCCTTGGACTTTTGGCACCGAGGCGAATTATGTTAAAATACCCGGGAAAAAGCGCGCTTAGGGGGTTCACATGCGGTCTCGCATATTGACAGGGTTTCTTTCCGGGGTCCTCTGGCTGATGGCGGCCGCAGCACCGGTCACGGCGCTGGTGGTGGTCGATCCGGGCGCGCAGGACGACACCAACGGCATTGCCGGGATCGATCGCGGCGACCCGGCGAATGGCGTTCCGCCTGACCGGTCCCTGACCACCAAGCGTTTCCGGACCCTTCAAGGCGCGCTTTATGCGCTGCGCAACAACCTGATCTCGGACACGGTGATCGAACTGCGTTCTGTCGGTCCGTTCAATGCGCGCGAACCGGGTGTTCCAACCGGTGTTCCGCGCGATCTCGATGTCGCGGTGGGGATCACCATCCGCGGCGCGGGCACGGTACCGACCATAATTGACGGTGGCAATATCGGCATCCGGGTCAGCAGCTCCGCCTCGGTGACCCTGGAGAATCTGGTGATCCGGAACACGGCCAGCCACGGGCTCTATGCGCAGGGCGCGGGGACCAGCGGGCCGAACCTGACGCTGCGGCGCGTCCAGGTCTCCAGAGCCGGTGGCAGCGGCATTTTCGTCACCCGAACGACGCTGAACCTCGAACAGGTGCAGGTCATCACGGCGGCACGGCACGGGATCGTGGTGACCAACGGTTCGACCCTGACCGGCAGGAACGTCCGGGTGACCGGGGCCGGAGCGGACGGGGTCTGCGTCGTCTCCTCCAGCACCTCGCATCTGGTCGATCTCGAAATCCGAAACGGTGCCGGGCGGGGCTTTGTCGCCGACAATTCCCCTTCGAACCTGATCGAAGGCGGAAAGATCACCAACAATACCGGTGGCGACGGCGTCTATGCCAGCAACGGTTCGCTCCTGCTGATCCGAGGGCTCGGCACCACGCGCAGCGAGGTGTCGGACAATACCGGCAATGGCGTGGCATATACCCGCAATTCCCATGGCAGCGTCATCGACACCGATATCGACCGGAACGGCGCGCGCGGCATCTCGGTGCGCCAGACCACCAACAGGATGCTGTTCTCCGATCTCAACATCCGCAATAACGGCACGCTCGGGATCTTTGTCTCGGATACGGCCCGACTGATCCTGCGGCGGCTTCTGGTGCATCGGAACGGCGATTTCGGCGTCTATCTGAACCTTGTCACCGATGCGCTGGTCGAGAACAACCGCATCACCGAGAACGGGGCGGCGGGGCTGTTCGCGCTGGGACCGGCCACAGCGATCATCCGCAACAATCCCGAAATCCGGGGGAATGCCGGGCGCGGGATCAGCCTGTCTGACGAGATGCAGGGCGAGATCACCGGCAACATCATCCGCGGCAATGAGGAGGGCGGCGTGTCGCTCCGGCGCAGTCCGGCTGAGATTCCCGTCAGCGGCAACACGATCGCCGACAATTCCCGGCAACCCCTGCGCGCCAGTCTAGGGGCCGGGATCATCATCTATGAAGGCTCGCGGGCGCGGATTGTCGGCAATTCGATCTCGGCGAACCATTCCGTCTCGTCGGGCGGCGGCATCGCGGTGGTGGATTCGACCGCCCTTGTGGGCGGGCTGAACAGCGGCGACAAGAATAAGCTCGTCGGCAATCATGCCGAGGACGGGGTCGGCGGCGGGCTGGTCTGTTCGGGGAATTCGGATCTGCAGTTCATCGGCAACGATATCGTCAGGAACGAGGCCATTCACGGTGCGCAAACCGGCGCGGCCAATGGCGGCGGCATGGCAGTGCTGACTGGATGCAAGGCGATCATCCGGGGCAATCTCTTCAGCCTGAACACGGCGCAGGATCATGGCGGCGGGCTGTTCGTGAAAGACGCGCCGACCACGGTGATCGGCGGGCGGCAGCGTAACGATGTCAATAACTTCAACGGCAACAGCGCCACCAACGGCAATGGCGGCGGCTTGCTGGTCGAGGGCGGCAATAACGAGATACGCGGCAACAATTTCGAACGGAACACCGCCGCCTCCCCCCTGCCCGATCGCGGCTATGGCGGCGGCGTGGCGTTTTTCAGCGGCTTTTCGGGCCAACTGCTCGGCAACCGCATGGAGCGCAACACCGCCGAGGCCGGCGGTGGCGTCTATGCGCGCGATTCCAAGCCCAGGATCGGCGACGGCACCCTGTTCGGCGAGAATATCATCCTTCGCAACACCGCCACCAACCGGCTGGTGATCGGATTGCCGCCCGCCATTGGTGAAGGCGGCGGCATCGCGCTGCACAATGCCGAGGGCGCGATCATCGATCAGAACACGATCGGCTTCAACATCGGCAGCGGCATCCATGTCTCGGGCGGCAAGCTGAACACGATTAGGAACAATTTCATCGGACGGGACCGCAACGGCAATGCCCAGGCCAACCAGGGACCGGGCATCGCGATCACCGCCTCGCCCGACAATACCGTCGGGCCCCGCAATACCATCGCCAATAATCGCCGGGACGGGATCGCCATTGTCGGCGGCACCGCGATCCGCAACGAAATGACCCAAAATATCATCACCGCGAATACCGGCTGGGGCATCAGGCTGAGCGGCGGCGCCAATGGAAGGCCAGAGCCGCCGGTGATCACAGAGGCCACCGCGACCGAGATCCGCGGCACGATCTTCCAATCACCTCTGAGCCGGGTGGAGGTGTTCCAGGACACTGACAACGAGGCGGCAGAGTATCTCGGCGACGCCACCGTGAACGCCGACGGCACGTTCGGCTTTGCCGGAACCCTTGCCAATGACGGGTTGAACGTGACGCTGACGGTCACCGATCCGGCAGACAATACCTCGGAAATCGGCAATGCGCTGCTGCAGCTTGTCCGCGATGGCTCGCCGCCGCCCCAGGACCGGACCATCGACATGACCGATCCGGCCCTGACCCATGTCGATTTCGGCCGCTGGGGAGCGGATGCGGGGGCTGGGCTCGATGGCTATGTCGGCGGGGCGGTGCGCAATCTGGTCGGAAACGCGGCCAATGGCTGGAGCAATTTCATCGACCGGGATCCCAACCGATTGTATGTGCGGCTGCGCGACTATCGGCTGAATTCCGATCCCGCCGCCGCCGAGACCACGACCACCGATATCGCGACCGAGACCGTGGAGCAGACCACGGTATTGGGTATCACCATCACCCTGCCACCCGTCCCCGACGACGACCGCACCGAGATCACCTTGCGCGAATCCGGCAACAACACGGGTATCTTCGTTTCGGAATCGCAGCTGGTCATGGGGCCGGACGTATTTCACGAGCCTTTCACCGATGCGAACGGCAATTGCCGCCGCGACGCGGGCGAGGCCTTTACCGATCTCAACAGCTCGACCCTGCACGAGACCGACAATCCCGATGACGACTTCGCCGTGCGTTCGGTGACCGGGCTGGTCTGCGACGACGCTCCCGAGGACCGCTCGCACCGGGCGAATGTCGATGGGGAGGTCGCCGTCTTCTACCAGCCGCCTGGGGCGGCGGCGGTCCGGGACGCCAAACTGTCGGTTCCGGTCTGCAACCGCGATCCCGAAAGCCGCTTGCGGCTGAACGTGATGATCTACAATTTCTCCGAACCCTGGATCGATATGGCGATCCCCGGATTTCAGACCGGCATCCGCGACGCCGCCGAGCCGTTCATGGATATCAGCGCGGGGGCGGCAGTCTTTGGCGCCGCCGGAACTTGGGGGCCGGTCTGGACCAACGCCCAGATCGACCGGCAGATGTTGCATCTGCGCGCCTATCTCGCCATCGATTGCATTCGGGTCCACGAGATCGGCCGGACGGTCCTGAACCCCGGGCCGGTCCTTTTCCGCAGCCTGCCGGGCCGCATGGACGCCCTCGGCGACCCCATGGGCAATCCGCTCAGCGCCGACGAACTGGCCATCCACCCGGCCATGCGCTCCGCGGTCAATCTCGACGCGTCTCCGAACAATGACGTGGTCGACATGTATATGGTTCCGCCGCTGGATGCCGGTTTTGCCGCGCAATGGCGGCCCGGTTTCGCCGCCGGTCAGCCGATCCCCGCGACCGTGGTCAACATGGTCTTCGTCGGCCTCAACAGCGCCACCGCCAACGTGCCGGGAGCCTTCCCCCACGAACTCGGCCACCAGTTGACCAACACCCCGGATGGTGGCGGGCCACCGCGCTACATGTATTTTCCGTCCCTCGGTGCCGCTCCCGGCGACAGCACCAACCACACCACGCTACGGCGGGCCCAGCAGGCCACGGGGACAAGAATCAGGACCACGCCGCGTCCCGGGGTCGCGGCGGTCGGCAACAACCTGTTGAGGGCACCATGAGAAGTCTCCGTCGCCTTGTCATCGCCGTCCTCGTGTCGGTCGCGGCACACCCCGATACCGCCCCCGCCCAGCCGGTCGAGAATCCGTTCCAGACGGTGGCCGAAGCCTATGAATGGCTGCTTTCCTCACCGGCCTTCCCGACGGACCGGGTGCCGCAGGACGATCTGGCCATCGCCCGCATTCAACGCCAGCCCGAGCTGCTCGTGGATCAACTGCAGGCCGATCTGAACGCCGCCGCCGCTGATGCCCCAACTTTCGACCGTTCCTATGCCGTGTTCCTCAATCTCGGCGACACGGAGTTGCAGCTTGGCCTGGCACGCGCGGCCCAGGAATCCTATGGCCTGACGGACCGCGCCCCCTTTTCGCTCTATCTCGCCGCCCGCGGCACCGGCGAGGACCTGGCACGGCTGCGCCGCGAAATGGAAGCGGATCCCAACGGCTGGGCGGTCGGCCTGACCCTTGCCATCGTCTTCGGTGAAAATCCCGAAGGTCTCGAAATGCTGCAAGCGCTACGCGAAAGCCTGCCCGGCGCCTGGCAGGCCTCGCTCCCCGGCCAGTCCACCGGCATTCCGACCGACACGATCCCGACGCCCGACGGAACCGACATCCGGCGCGACCTCCCGCCGCCGCCGCTGCGATTGGAAGAGTGACCACGCCCGCCCCGCGCATGTCCGGCCGAAACGGGGTTATAGCTTATCGCGCCGGATATCAGGCGATGTGCCGGACCCGTGCTGTCACTGGGAATGACCTGCGAAAACCGGCTGGTATCGTTCCGCTTCGGAGAATGGGATATCCTGGCCGTGCCGCCGGTTCCGCGCGAACCTGTCACTGGCCGGATTTCCCCGATAAACAGGGATGAAACAGGGAGTTTCCTGAGTTTCTGTACTCACGGGGTGCGCCCATCCCAGATTCAGAGCGCCTTTTCAGAGGCTTGACTGCGATTTCCCCAAAACCTCGGAACAGGGAGCTTATGCAGAGGACACACCGCGCGATGCCATCGGGAAGGCCCTGATGCCGCCGCGCAACAATGCCCCCACCCTGACCTATGACAACGGCCCGGAATTCTCCCATCACCGGAAACTCAGCAAGGCTTCGGGATCGCAAAGCTTCTTTGCTCACCCGTATCGTTCCTGGGAGCGCGGCTCGAACGGGAACATGAACGACCTGCTGATGTGGGGCCAGTTGCCCTATCCAGTTGACCCAAGGGGTCTTCGGGATCTCAATGGGTCCAGGCGCCGCGGCGGGAATGGGCGAAATTGTCGCCATAGCCGCCTGGTCGGATGGTCATCTTGCGCTGGTGCGGTTCGGCCACCCTGTAGATGAGCCCGTGCTTTTCCGCATAGGCCACGGCCTCATCCTTCGTGTCGAAGCGCAGCCGCACCTGTGTCCTTGTATCGCCCGACCCCGTCCAGCCCATAAGAGGGTCGGCGACCTGGTGCTCGGCGCGATCGAATTCCAGCATCCAGCGGCGGACATTGGCCTGTCCGGACTGCATGGCATTTCTGGCCGGGCGGTAAATACGGGCGGTCATTGGGAATCTCCGTTTCGCTGCGCATGTTATCGCCAAACCAAAAAAAGGACGCAAGGGCCAAGGCACTTGCGTCCAATCAAAGGGAATAAGGACAAAAAGCAGACCACCGACCGGGTGCAAGGGAGTGAGGGGTGGGGTGGGTGCTGCACCCGGTCGGCGATCCAATTGCTGCTTGCAGAAACATGGTTAGCAAATCATTGGCATGGTTAGCAAGACAAAAATCGCTAAAAAGTTGTGTTTTTTCATCTAAATACACGCTATGCGATTAACACTTTCTTAACCATTTCTTTCGGGAATCGACCCACGGATCGGAATGAATTCGTCTTAGCGCAAAATGTTGTGATGCCGCTACACCCGGCTGGTCTTCGCGCAAACCGTTGCGAAACAAACTTTTTTCAGCCCTTCTCATAAATATGGAACCGTTCCCGGGCCGGAAACCATAGGTTTCATCTGCGCAAGTCATCGTCGCTGCCGACCCGAAGCCGAGCGCAATCCGGACAAACTGCCTGGCGAGCCGTCCATGCCGGTCTGCCGGACATCCTGCGACAGCGATCCGATGCGCAGCACTGGAATATGGTGGGGGATTGCAAAACGGATCACCAGACGGAGGCGTAGGAGTGAGGGGCTGGATGAGTGCCGCCTCCGCGCTGATGATCTGGTTCCTTCTTCGGTTTGCAGGACAAGTCTTACCGAAACCTTACCGTACCGGCAAGTCATGTATGTTTAAAAATTGTTTATTATTAGTATCTTAGAACTGGTTAAGGCCAGTTGACAACCGTGGCCTCGCCAGGATGTCCATAGATATCAATCCTCTCCGGTCCGTCCTTTCCGGGGTTGCAGCCGCATGTTACCTGACCGGAACGCCGGAACAGATCCGAAAGCTCTCCGGCCGTCCTGCCGGAAACTGACAGCAGCGCCCTTGTGTCTTTCCGCCGATCCGCCATGTTAAATCCTCAGCACGAGGAATCGCGATGCCCCATAACAACGCCAATCTGCTGACCCCGCGCCCCGAGGTCCTGACCCGCCCGAAGCTCGAAGGCGGTCACCGGATCGTGCTGCATACCGAGTTCGAACCCGCCGGCGACCAGCCCACAGCCATCGCCGAGCTCGTCGAGGGCGTCACCTCGGGCGAACAGAACCAGGTCCTCCTCGGCGCCACCGGCACCGGCAAGACCTTCACCATGGCCAAGGTGATCGAGGCCACCCAGCGCCCCGCCATCATCCTCGCCCCCAACAAGACCCTCGCCGCCCAGCTTTACGGCGAATTCAAGGGGTTCTTTCCGGAGAACGCCGTCGAATATTTCGTCTCCTATTACGACTATTACCAGCCCGAGGCCTATGTCCCGCGCACCGACACCTATATCGAAAAAGAATCCCAGATAAACGAGCAGATCGACCGGATGCGCCATTCCGCCACAAGGGCGCTTCTGGAACGCGACGACGTCATCATCGTCGCTTCAGTCTCGTGCATCTACGGCATCGGCTCGGTCGAGACCTATGGCGCGATGACCCAGGATCTGATCGTCGGCAAGGAATTCGACCAGCGCAAGGTCATGGCCGACCTCGTCGCCCAGCAATACCGCCGCAACGACGCCGCCTTCCAGCGCGGCAGCTTCCGCGTCCGGGGCGATTCCCTGGAAATCTGGCCCGCCCACCTCGAGGACCGCGGCTGGCGCCTGTCCTTCTTCGGCGAGGAACTGGAAAGCATCACCGAATTCGACACGCTCACTGGCCAGAAAACCGCCAGCCTCGAACAGGTCCGCGTCTACGCCAATTCCCACTACGTCACCCCCCGCCCCACCCTCCAGCAGGCGATCAAGGGCATCAAGGCGGAACTCATCGAAACCCTCGCCCGCATGGAAGCCGAGGGCAAGCTCCTCGAAGCCCAGCGGCTTGAACAGCGCACCAATTTCGACCTCGAAATGCTGGAGGCTACCGGCTCCTGCGCCGGGATCGAGAACTATTCCCGCTACCTCACCGGCCGCGCCCCCGGCGAGCCGCCGCCCACCCTCTTCGAATACATCCCCGACAACGCCATCGTCTTCGCCGACGAGAGCCACGTCTCCGTCCCCCAGATCGGCGGCATGTACAAGGGCGACTTCAACCGCAAGCGCACGCTGGCCGAACACGGCTTCCGCCTGCCCTCCTGCACCGACAACCGACCCCTCAAGTTCGAGGAATGGGACGCCATGCGCCCGCAGTCGGTCTTCGTCTCCGCCACCCCCCAGAAATGGGAGCTCGAACAATCCGGCGGCGTCTTCGCCGAACAGGTCATCCGCCCCACCGGCCTTCTGGACCCGCCGGTCGAGATCCGCCCTGTCGAAACGCAAGTCGACGATCTGCTGGACGAAATCCGCAAGGTCGCCGCCGCCGGCAACCGCGTCCTCGTCACCACACTGACCAAGCGCATGGCCGAGGACCTGACCGAGTACCTGCACGAACAGGGCATCAGGGTCCGTTACATGCATTCCGACATCGACACGCTGGAACGCATCGAGATCCTCCGCGATCTCCGGCTGGGCGCCTTCGACGTCCTCGTCGGCATCAACCTGCTACGCGAGGGCCTCGACATCCCCGAATGCGGGCTGGTGGCGATCCTCGATGCCGACAAGGAAGGCTTCCTGCGCTCAGAAACCTCGCTCGTACAGACCATCGGGCGGGCGGCGCGGAACGTGGATGCGCGGGCGATCATGTATGCCGACCGGATCACGGGTTCCATGGAACGCGCCATCGCCGAGACCAACCGCCGCCGTGAAAAGCAGATGGCCTATAACGTGGAACACGGCATCACCCCCGCGACGGTCCGCAAGAACGTCGCGGATGTGCTGGAGGGCCTCTGGAAAGGCGACACCGACCAGTCCCGCGTGACGGCCAAGGTCGACAAGCCCATTATCGGCGCCAATCTTGCGGCCCACCTCGACGGCTTGCGCAAGGACATGGTCAAGGCCGCCGAGAACCTCGAATTCGAAGAGGCGGCGCGGCTACGCGACGAGATCAAGCGCCTCGAAGCCGTCGATCTGGCCGTCGCCGACGACCCGCTGGCCCGGCAGTCGGCGGTGGAGGCGGCCTCGGAGAGCGCCGGGCGCAGCAAGGCGGGACGGCCGGGGCAGAGAGGGGGGATTGTGCGGAGGGGGAGGGGGTAGCTTAAATGTTCTCTTTACGTTCGCGACGAGGTGTGCTACATTCTACTAAATAGAGAAACTCTGACTGGTCAGACCGCTATATCTATGCTGGCTTGTTTCGAGGGATCGAAGGTGACGGAATGGAAACCAAGAACGCACTTGGACTGCTCGGCAGCCTTATCAATGGACCTGCTACCTCACTGGGGAGCGTATGGGCCGATGACGGATTAGGTATTCAGTATCAATTTGATGTCTATCCTCTAGGGACAACCGTCTATGGATCAAATGCAATCTATGTATTTGCTAGGTTTGATGGCAGAAGTTATCAACCAGTTTACATCGGTCGCGCCGAAACACTCAGCACTCGCTTGCAGGGCCATGAACGGATGAACGAAGCGATTAATTTGGGAGCTAGCTACCTACTTGTGCACAAAGTTCCGAGCAAGCCGAAAGTCGAGTTCACCGAAGCTGAACGGCGTCTTATTGGTTTCTATTCTCCGGCACTAAATACCCAACACAATAGATTGACGGGCGATAGAGGCCTTCTAAGTGCCCTGATGAATTTGAACGTGTAACTGATCGTAGGATGGGTGCTCTGCACTCATCATCCGTTCACTTTCTCCTTAACTTACCATTTACCAGCCCAAGCGAATAGTCTGCCCATGCAGACTCAACTCTCACCCCTCTCCCCCGACCTCTGGCTCAAGGACCTCTTCGCGTCAAAGGCCGTCCAACAAGGCGGCGTCATCCGCCGCAAGACGCGCGACATTGAGCGCTGCGCCGGAATGGACGTTCGCCGCTTCAATCGCTCCACTGGAGCGATTGATTGGGCCTGACGACCCAAGCGCGGCTCACTCTGGCCGAAATCCAACGCCGCGGCTACCAGGTCGCCGAGAACTCCGGCCAGATGGTCATCTTCTGCAACCGCGCCCCCGTCCGCTGGATCACCCGCCCCGGTCGCACGGCACGACGGAATTCCCCGCCGACAGCAGTGCCATTGCACGTTGCGACAGCACCCCGGCGACAGGGCCGTCGTACAAACATCTGCCAAAAACCGCGCCCAGGGCTATTGCACGAAGCCGGCGAGGGCTGAACAGGCGGGCTGCTGGCGGAAGGGGTGGGATTCGAACCCACGGATGCTTGCACATCGCCGGTTTTCAAGACCGGTGCAATCGACCACTCTGCCACCCTTCCAAAAGGTCCGGGGAGGTCCGGGCCGGACCCGTGCAGAGCGGTCTTCTAGACGCTTCGGCTGCGCCTTGTCCATATCCAACTCCCGCCCTCAATCGTAGCGCTTTCATTTTGCACCGGATTCCCGTAGACTGCGCCCATATGCACGCGGCAAGACGTGCGTTTCGTGGCAGAGCAGTGCCATGTTGTTGAAAAAGGTCCGGTTTTCCATCGCGAACCGGCGGTAAACATGGGATCAGGAGAAAGCGGATGGCATTTCTTCATCGACAGGACTTCAGGCTTCGGACGGCCCTGCTGGCAGGTTTCAGCGCATTGGCGCTGGGGGCCTGCAGCGATCTTCCCGGCGGCAGCGAACAGACCGGCGCGCGCGCAAGCGGCACGCTGAACATCGGCGGCCCCCGCGAGGTCGAGGCGCCGGACGCTTACGCGACCGAGGCCCGCGCGCTCTGGGACGGACGGCCGAGCTTCGGCGGCGTATGGATCGCCGCCCCCGATGTGACGACGCCGGAACAGGTACGGATCGAGAACCTCGCCAATGGCCAGGTGATCAAGGCAGCACTCTACCGGCGCGAGCGCGATCTGCCGGGGCCGAAGATCCAGGTCTCGATGGATGCCGCCAAGGAACTTGGGATGCAGGCCGGAGCGGCCGTCGATCTCAGGGTCGTGGCAATCCGCAAGGAAGAGGTCGCGCCGCCCGCACCGGTTGCAAACCCCGAGCCGCTCGAAGGCGAGACCATAGTCGCCTCTGCCGGAGCCGCCGATGCCGCGTTGGTTGATGCGGCCGATGGCACCGAACCGGCGGTCATTGCAGTCACCGAAGGCGAGGCACTGCCCGAGATCACCGCCAGCACCGAAATCGCTTCCCTGCCGGTCGGCGATGTCGGAGCCGAGGTTCCGACCCTGACCACCGCCACGGTCGATGCGATGAAATCGACTCGCTCGCACGCGTCAGAGGCCGTCCGCCTTGCCGCCGCCTCGGCGATCGAAGCGCGGGCGCTTGCCGCCGCGACCGAGGCCGGGATCGTCTCCGATGCAGATCCTGCGGATCCCATCGACGGCGACCTTGTCGCGGCGACCCTTGCCGCCACGCCGGCAACCACCGAAGCTGCAGCCCAGCCTGCCGCCGAGCCGCTGAAATATCCCTTCATCCAGGTGGCGACCGCCGCCAGCGAGGCGCTGGCCAATGACGCCATCGCCCGGCTGAAGGCCGCCGGTCTCGAGGCCAGAAGCCGCCAGTCCGGGGACAGCTTCGGCATCGTCGTCGGCCCCCTGACCAGCGCCCAGCAGCAGACCGCCGCACTCGCCAAGGTCAAGGAACTGGGCTATGGTGACGCCTTCCTGACCAAGTAGCGGCCCCGGGGGCCAAAGGGGGCGGGCGTGCGCACCGGATTGTTCTTGATATCCCTTCTTTCGGGCAGTGTCCTTGCGGGCGCTGCCCTGGCCATTGACACCATCGCCCGCTCGGCCATGGTGATCGACCACGATACCGGGACGGTGTTCCTGCGCAAGAATGCCGAAGAGCCGCTCCCCCCGGCCTCGATGTCGAAACTGATGACGCTTTACATGGTGTTCGAAGCCCTCGCCGAAGGTCGCATCAGCCTTGACGACGAATTCCGGGTCTCGACCAAGGCCTGGCAGATGGGCGGATCGAAGATGTTCCTCCGCGAGGGCAACTCGGTCTCGATCGAGAACCTGATCCACGGGGTGATCGTGCAATCGGGCAACGATGCCTGCGTCGTTCTCGCCGAAGGGCTGGCCGGAACGGAAGAGGAGTTCGCCCATCGTATGACCGTCCGGGCCCGCGAGTTGGGCATGCTGCATTCCACCTTCGCCAATGCCACGGGCTGGCCGCATCCAGACCACCGGATGAGCGCCGAGGACCTGGTTTTTCTCGCCACCCGACTGATCCGCGACTTCCCGCAATATTACCGGTTCTTCGGCGAGCTGGAATTCGAATGGGCCGACATCGTGCAAAAGAACCGCAACCCGCTGCTGACCCTCGGGATCGGCGTCGACGGGCTGAAGACCGGGCATACCGAAGAAGCGGGCTATGGTCTCGTTGCCTCGGCAGCGCGGGACGGTCGGCGGGTGACGCTGATGATCTCGGGGCTGAATTCCGAGCGCGAACGGCTGGAAGAGGGCGAGAAACTGCTGAACTGGGCTTTCCGTGAATTCTTCTCACAGGCGCTCTACGAGGCCGGGGAACCGGTGATCGAGGCCGAGGTCTGGCTGGGCGAGGAAAAGACGGTGCCGCTGGTCCCCGACCGCGATCTCGCCGCCATCGTACCCTATTTCGGCAAGGACGATCTCGCGGTCGAGGTGGTCTATGTGGGCCCGATCGAAGCGCCGGTTGAGAAGGGCGCAGAGCTGGGCACGCTGGTGGTGACGGCGCCGGAGATCGGCGAGACCCGCTTTTCTCTGGTCGCCGGGGCGGATGTCGCTCGTGGCGGGTTCCTGCGGCGGGTCGAGACCTCGGCTCAGGTGCTGATGCGAAAGGCGCTGAGTTTCGGGGTCGAGAAGGTCTCGGGCGTGGTTGCCGATGATGGGGCCTCGGCCGAAAACGTGCCGACCAACTAGGATGGCACTCGGAACCTTCCTGACCTTCGAGGGCATTGACGGTTCTGGCAAGAGCACCCAGGCGCGGCGTCTGGCGGCCGCGCTGGAGGCGGAGGGCCGCGAGGTAGTGCTGACCCGCGAGCCCGGGGGCTCGGCGGGGGCGGAGGAAATCCGGCGGCTGCTGGTCGAGGGCCATCCGGGGCGCTGGTCGCCCGAGACCGAAATCCTGCTTTTCACCGCCGCCCGCCGCGACCATCTGGAACGAACGATCCTACCCGCGCTCAAGGCCAGAAAGGTGGTGATCTCGGACCGGTTCGCGGATTCGACGCGGGTCTATCAAGGCGTCCAGCATGCGGAATTGCGACCGCTGGTCGACCTCCTCCACGCCTCGATGATCTCCATCGAGCCGCAGCTGACGCTGGTGATCGACATGGATCACGGCCTGGCACTGAAGCGCGGTCTGGCGCGGAAGTCGGGCGAGGACCGCTTCGAGGAAAAAGGCGCGGCTTTTCAGGAGAAGCTTCGCGACGGGTTCCTGGACCTCGTGAAGGAGTTCTCCGAGCGCTGTGTGCTGATCGATGGGATGCGGTCGGAGGCGGAGGTAGCCGCTGACGTGCTGGCGGCGGTAAGGACGGTGCTCTGAGGGGCAAGCCCCGCCGACCGACTGGGGCGGACACGCGTCACACCGGAATACCGTGATGGGGTCAGGCGATTTCCCGATCTCTCGACGCAGCGGCGTCTTGAGCGGCTGGCGTCATCGGGGCATAGTGGGGACATGATTTCAAAACGGTCATCGACAGCGCCGAACCGGCGCATGGTCCTTGCGGGACTGGCAGCGACCTCGGTCGCCGGGGCGGCAAAGGCCGAGGAACCACGGCCCAAACCGCGCCCACAGGCGCTGGGACGGGCGCAGACGGAAGACATCGCCGCGATCCTCGCCCGCTCGGGGCTGGCGGAAAAATGCGGTTTCGTGCTGTCGGACCTTGCCACCGGCAAGGTGATCCAGAGCCACAATCCGTCGAAGGAACTCCCCCCGGCCTCGGTGGCGAAGATCATGACCGCCCTTTACGGGCTTGAGGGGCTGGGCAGGGACTACCGGTTCCATACCCGGGTGGCGGCGACCGGCCCGATCCGCGAAGGCACGCTGGAGGGCGATCTGATCCTGGTCGGTTCCGGCGACCCGACCCTCGATACCGACCGCCTGGCCGAGCTGGCGGGCAGCGTGGCCGCGCGCGGCGTCAGGCGGGTCTCGGGGCGCTACCTGGTGGCGGCGAACGCCCTGCCCTATCACCGCGAGATCGAACCCAGCCAGCCGGAATTCGTCAGCTACAACCCGGCGATCTCGGGCTGCAACCTGAACTTCAACCGGGTGCATTTCCAGTGGCGGCGCGGCCAGGACGGCTATGCGCTGGCGATGACGGCGCGGGCGGAGCGGCATGACACACCGGTGCAGGGGGTCGATATGCAGGTGGTGAACCGGGTCGCACCGGTCTTCACCTATGAGGGGCGGCGCGGGCGCGATGCCTGGACGGTCTCGGCCCAGGCGCTGGGTCGCGATGGCAGCCGCTGGCTGCCGGTCCGGACCCCGGAACGGTATTCCGGCGAGGTGTTCCGAACCCTGGCCTATGACCACGGCCTGCGCTTGCCGCCTTTCGAGACCCTGTCGGGATCGGTGCGCGGAACCGAGATCGCCGCGGTGGAAAGCCCGCAATCGGCCACGATCCTCCGTGACATGCTGAAATACTCCAACAATCTGACCGCCGAGGTGATCGGGCTCACATCCGCCCAGCGTCTGGGGCACGGGGCAGGCTCTATCCGGGACTCGGCCGGCGAAATGGCGCTCTGGCTGCGGCGCAGCCACGGAGTGTCGCGGATCCGGGTGCTGAACCATTCCGGGCTGACCGAGGACACGCATATCTCGGCCGCCGAACTGGTGCAGATCCTGCGCAATGCGCAGCGCTCTGGGATCGCCGAGCTCCTGCGCGACCATCCACTGTCCGGCCCGAACGGCGAGAAGGCCGGGCCGCCGGGTGTTGCGGTGGTGGCGAAGACCGGAACGATGAACTTCATCCGGGGATTGTCGGGCTATATCACCATCGGCAGCGGACGGCGCTTCGGCTTCGCCATCCTCAGCGCCGATCCCTCCCGGCGCAGCCCCGATGACGGGATCGAACGGCCTGCCGGTGCCGGAACCTGGATGGCAAAGGCCAAGGAACAGGAGCGCGCGCTTCTGTGGTACTGGGCCCATGCGCTCAGCGCCTGACATCGCGGAAGAAACGGGTGACGCCAACGCGCCACGCTCCAGACTCGCATAACGTCGTCTCACCGATCGCCTCTTTGTGGAACCGCCAGCCCTGTGATAGACTTGGATAACGCACGAATACCTCACAAATTCGACAGATCTGCGAGCCCCCCATGCGCCACACCCTCCCTTCCGCCCTGCCCTCCCTCATCGCCATTGCCCTGATTGCCGGCTGCACCACACCCACCAACGGTGTCCCCGTCGATCCCGGTCCGGTTGCCATGGCGCCGGTGATCTGGAAAGAGAACGTCTCGCGCGCCACCCGCATCGCCGATTACAGCGAATGCAATGCCGCGGCTGTCGGCGGTCATCCGGCGATGCCCCAGGCCCAGATCGCTGCCCTTGCCCAGCAGATCGACCCCGAGACACTGGAGAACTTTCGCAACCGCTGCCTCAGGATCAAGGGCTATACCGTCACCGAGCGGCCAACCTGCTCACGCGATGACGTGCAATCCGGGCTCTTCGTGCGCTCGTCCGATATCGACACGCTGCCGCCGCTCGGCACGGTGAAATGCATGTATCCCGAGGCCGGGGGCTTTGTGACCGCGTGATCCGGTCGACATTTTACGGACTGAAGACCTGCGACACCTGCCGCAAGGCCCAGGCCGCGCTATCGGCGGCCGGGATCGCCTATAGCGTGGTCGACCTCAGGACCGACGGCCTGCCGCCCGAAACCCTCTCCCGCTGGGTGGAAAAGCTTGGTTCCGGGACGCTGGTCAACCGCCGCTCGACCACCTGGCGCGGGCTTTCGGAGGAAGATCGGGCACGGGCGGCTGGCCCCGAGGCCATCGGTCTTCTCACCGACCATCCAACCCTGATCAAACGCCCGGTGATCGAGACCCCGGACGGCGCGGTGCGGGTCGGCTGGTCGACCGAGACCGCGAGGGCGCTTGGCGCCTGAGGCAATACCCCCTTCCGGTCCACAAACCATTTCGAGGACGCCCTCCGTCAAGGATCAGCGCCCTGGGAGGTCGCGCGCATCGGCAGTTGCCCCGGGGCGGCCGTCTGCGGGGTGAATCGGGCCATCGCGCTTTCACCTTCCGGAAATCGCCGCACCTGTCTGTTTGCTTGAACGGTGCTGGTCCGGGACGGTCGATCAGCGGCAATACTCTGGGCCAGCAAAACAAGGGGCGGCGAAGTTTTTTTAAGTCACCCGCAATTTTCCTCTTGCGAAGTGGAATCGCTGCGACTAGACACCCCTCCACCGCAGCGGTCGAGAGGCGCGCGGCGGCAAAAATTCTGAGGCAGTGGCAGCAAGCATCGCCAGATCGTTCGGCGGCGCGGGTTGTTTTTGTCTCTCCCCTTTCGGGGGGACGCTCTTTGACATTGCTATTTTAAGACGAAGAGATATGCGGGGTGTTTGGTTCGTTTCGACGGATTGGAGCTTTGCATGTCGGCCAGATAGGGGTTTCGGCCTCGATGATTCTGGTTAGTCAGCTTCACTGTTTGGCAGGTT